>JANPLQ010000020.1:0-5157 GCA_031422395.1 Ilumatobacteraceae bacterium
CCGTTATGTCAAGTAGACCTAGGTCGACACCCCTTTCTTCTGGAATTCGTCAAGACTGTGATCGTCGCATCTCCCCTGCTCCTGGCGTTTAGGGCGCAAACAGGCTGAATCTCGGGCTCTAGCGACGCTGCGGGCGGACCGATGTCTAATCGTCCTGGTTGGAGGAGGCCGCAGTTATGAATACAGCTATCGCAAGAACACATCGGGTTCGGCGTCATGTGGTGCGCGTTGCCGCAGTCGGCATCGTGCTGTGCTTCTCGCCGCTCGTACCGAGTTCGTCGCCGTTGCAGGCGGAATCACCGGCGACCAGCGTGTCAGGCCTGGCACAGGGCGCTCGCGGTGATGCGGTCAAGGCTGTTCAGCAGGCGCTGGTCAATCAGGGGATTGCCCTGCCAGGTGGCGCTGACGGCATCTTTGGCAGTGGCACCGCGTCAGCCCTCAAGCAGTTTCAATCGTCGAAGGGACTCGCCGCGACCGGCACGGTCGACGACGCAACCGCGCTCGCCCTCGGACTCGCGTCGAGTCCCCTGCTCGGCTTGACGCAAGGGGCTCGAAGCGACGCTGTCAAGCAACTTCAGCAGAAACTGATCGATAGCGGAGTCGCAGTGACAGGCGGTGCCGATGGGATCTTCGGCGCTGGCACGACGGCTGCTCTGAAGCAGTTTCAGACGGCCAAGGGTCTCGCCGCCACCGGCACGGTCGACATCGCCAGCGCAGCTGCGCTCGGCAGTGTCACAGTCTCGACGACGGCAGCACCGCCGGCCGCCACACCAGCCGCTACTCCGGCAGCACCGGCTCCGACGACAACGTCCTCGGGATCACTCGTTGGGTTGAAGATCGGAGCTCGCGGCGATCAGGTCAAGCGGCTCCAACAGATTCTGGCAGTTGCTGGCTTCACCGGTGTTGGCACCGCTGATGGCAGCTTCGGAATGCGCACCGTGAACGCCCTCAGCTCGTTTCAGAACTCGAAGGGATTGACTGCGACTGCGATTGTCGATGAGGCAACCGCAGCGGCGCTCGAAGCGATCGGGACTGGAGCACCTCACGATCCCGCCGCAACCAATCCCCTGCTCGGACTGCAGTATGGAGCGACAGGCGCATCGGTCAAACAGCTACAGCAGGCGCTGATCGCCGCAGGCGTCACCGTTCGTGGTGGCGCTGATAGTCGATTCGGGAACGCCACAGTAGCGGCCCTCAAGCAATATCAGGCAGCCAAGGGACTCCCCCAGTCCGGCAAGGTCGACGACGCCACCGCCGGGGCGCTGGCCTCGGGTGGAACCGTCGCCGGCAACCCGGCGCCGAGCGGATTCGTCGGGTTGAAGCCAGGCTCGCTCGGCAACGCCGTGAAGGATCTTCAGAGTGCGCTGATCAGGGCCGGAATCACGGTCCGTGGCGGTGCCGACGGAGTCTTCGGCCCGGCGACCGTGAACGCCATCAAGGCGTTCCAGAAGTCGCAGGGGCTGGCCGAGTCAGGAGTCGTCGACGACGCAACGATTGCGGCGCTCGCCAACCCGAAACCAGCCGTCGCAGGGACGACGACTATCCCTGATGGCTTCGCCGTGTACGGCGAGCTCGGTGCCAGAGTGACAACGCTCCAGAATGCGCTGATCGCAGCCGGAATCGCTCTCAGAGGTGGTGCCGACGGCGAGTTCGGCGCTGGAACCAGTTCGGCACTGATGGAATTCCAGCGCGCCAGGGGACTCGCGGTCACCGGCAAGGTCAACGCCGACACTGCCGCCGCTCTCGGACTAGGTGCGGCACCTGCCCCGGTCGTCGCTGTAACGGCACCGATCGTTCTGCAGGTGTTCCCGGTACAGGGCCGATGCTTCTACGGCGATTCGTGGGGTTACGCACGTGGTGGTGGCCGGATCCATCTCGGGGTCGACATCATCGCCCCGGCAGGCAAGTTGCTGTACGCCGTAGCCGATGGCAAGGTGACCAAGGTCTACGCCGACTATCCCGGCTCGCTCTCCGGCAACGGGATCCGAATCACGATGGCTGACGGCACCTATTTCTTCTACGCCCACATGCAAGGTCTCGCCGAAGGTATCCAGCTCGGCGTGCCTGTCAGGGCGGGCCAGATCGTCGGTATGGTCGGCAGCAGCGGAAGTTCCGGTACCGCTCATCTGCACTTCGAGGTTCATCCCAAGGGTGGCCAGGCGGTCAACCCTTACCCGATCGTCAGGGCGATCGACGGCTGCCAGAACACGGACCCACTCCCCCAGCCCTGAGCGATTCGGGCCATCCCTGCCGGTTGTTTGCCGGGCTTCTACGCTGGATCAGTCATGAAGCGACTGGTGCGGCTGTCAGCAATCGGCATGCTGATCCTGACGAGCTGCTCGTTCGGTCCCGAGCGGTTGACTCGACTCGAGGTGCGCGACACCGTCACTGTCAGCCTGATCGACGAAACGGGTGCTCCCGTATCCGATGCCGAGTTCACCGAGGTCGGTGGCCGAAACCACGATGCAGACGAACGCGGGCAGATCGAACTCGAGTTGAGCGAACCGATCGCTGGCGTGGTCACGGCGACGGGCAAGGTTCCAGAGCCGCTGGCTGTCGGGCCACGCGACGGCGAACTGACGGTACGGTTACTCGATCGATTTGGGCCCAACGGCGAACGAACGTCGTTGCATTTTGGTGGTGACACCATGCTCGGACGCCGCTATCAACAACCGCTTCGCGGCGGTACGGTTGTGGCTACATCGAGTGCTCAAGCGCGAGCCGTCGTGAACGATCTCGGCCCGCTGTCAAGCGCCTCCGACCTGACGATCGTAAATCTCGAAACCGTTGTCGGGAACCTTCCAATCGAAAGCGCCTACCCCGGCAAGATCTTTCTCGTCCAATCGCCGCCGATCGTGACCGAGGCACTCGACGAAATGGGCGTCGATCTCGTCATGCTCGGCAACAATCACGCCAACGATTGGCAGGACGCCGGCGTCAGCTCGACGCTCGACGCGCTAGACGAGGCGGACGTGCCGCACATCGGTGCCGCGCTCGACGAGGACACGGCTCGTAGAGGCACACTGATACAGGCTGGCACACGCACGATTGGAGTGCTGTCGCTGACCACACTGAACGGCGACCGGTTCAACGACCTATTGCCGGAACGTGGCGCCGACCCGGCCCCGGGTGAATCACCAACGAGCGCGTGGCAGTACGAGGTCCGTTCGTTCGGGTTCGCTGAGCCGGGTGCTGCCGGCTATTTGGCGACCGCTGATCGAGTGGCAAGCGAGGTTTGGAAGGAATTTTCGGCGATCGAGCCAACGATCTCCGATCAACGCCTTGCGGAACTATGGGCGGCGCTCTCAGCCCCTAGCGCATACCCGGAGTTGCAAGATTGGGTCGCCCGACGCGGTCACGGAGGTGCTGGTCAGTACGAACGCGAGGCAATGGGGACCGAGATTGCCCGACTCAAGGCTGACGGTGCCGATCTCGTGATCGTGCAGTTCCATTCTGGATTCCAATTCGTCGGTTCGCCCAGCCCTGGTCTACGGATCACGTCAAGGGCGGCGATCGACGCCGGCGCCGACATGGTGATCAGTCACCACCCGCACGTGCTGCAGGGAGCGGAGTGGTACAACGGCAAGCTGATCGTGTACAGCCTCGGCAACTTCTTGTTCGACCAGAACTTTCTGCTGACCTATCCGTCTGCGATGCTGCGTGTCGTCGTCGATGACGCCGGGCTGGTCGAGGCCCGGTTTATCCCGATCATGCTCGACCTGTATCGGCCGGCCCCGCTCGCCGGCGAGCCTGCGGAGCGAGTCGTGCGTATGTTGGCGGCTCGTTCGAGACGCGGTGCCGAGAGTGGAAGAGTGAGCGGTCTCGACGTGACAACGATCCAACTCAAATCGCTCGCCGAAGGGCTGACGCCGGCCGGGATCGAGTTGGAACGAAATACTGGGCGGATCACCGAGCAACCGACGAGTGGAGTGACCGGATTCACGGTTGGCCCGTCGGGACCTTCGACATTGCCTCCGTGTTTGAGTATCCGAGCCACTGACATACCTGAGGGGGTCGAGTACGGGGTCGACCTGCTGACGTGGGGCGCGATTGATGACGGCACCGCAGATCGCTCGCGAGGGTTCCCGATGCACTGGCAGTTCCCAGAGAATTCGGATGAGTGGGATGTCGTCCAGGGGGCAAGCCCTGACGCCTTCGATGATGCGATCCTGCTGGTCTCGAACGCCAACAGGAAGACATCGCTCCGGAACCTGTCACTGATTCCAACACCGAAGCACGAGATCTGGTTGCCGGACGAAAGTGGGCCGGCCGATGCACCTCCGTCATACTCGGTCAGCGTCGACCTCCGACGAGTTCGCGGGGAACGGCCAACACTTCGGTTGGCCATGTACCGCGTCGCCGACGAGGATCTGACTCGCGAACCGGAATCCACCAAACTCCGCGAGATCGCCTTGCCACTCACGATCGCCGACGACGACGAGTGGCATCGGCTGACGCTCGAGATCGATCAGTCCGCGTTCGAGCCTGTCGATGGCGCGCCTGTTGATGCGGTGTTCATCTACATCGATACTGCGCCGGCATTTCGGGGCAGTCTGGCGGTCGATAATCTTCGGTTGTACCAGTGGCGCAGTGCACCGGTAACCGAACTTGCGTTGTGGAGCGAGGCTGATGCGTTCCGATCCGAGACTGACCAAACGTTCGAGGTCGCCACTTCCGGATGCGAACGCGAGTAGCTTCAGATCGTCGCAGAACCCGACCGGGAGAGTTTGCACCACAGCCAGTGGTGCAAACGCCGAAGGAGCAACCACCCCGGAATCTCTCAGGCCAAAGGACCGGCCGGGCGAGGCAACGCTGGAAAGCAGTCGGTCGAAAATTTCCGGCTCGCCCACGGGGAAAGCTCTGACGTACCAACGGATCTGACGGACGACACAGATCTGACGGACAACACAGTGAAACTCTCAGGCATCGATGACAGCGGGGGCAAACTCAGCCGCACCATCGGAGGTCCACTGTGTCACACCCATTGATCGATTTACTCGGAGCTGATGAGTTCGTCGGGCGTCACATCGGCCCCCGCCCGAATGATCTTGCGCGAATGCTCGAGGTGATCGGGGTCGACAGTCTCGAGCAGTTGATCGACGAAGCCGTTCCGGACTCGATCAGGCTTGAGCGGCCGCTGGCGCTCGCCGGGCCACG
>JANPLQ010000021.1:0-21926 GCA_031422395.1 Ilumatobacteraceae bacterium
CGAGTGCCCGACGGCCGGCACCGTCGACGCCGCGATATGGCTGCGACGGGGGGCAAGCCACAGCCGACCACTTCACGTGTCCTCGCACGGGCGCGGTCGACCGCCGATGAGCACAACCAATCTCCTCCCAATCTCCTCCCAATGACAGAGGCAAATGGCGGTCAGTCAGGGTCACTGGAGGTCAATCCGAGCACGGCAAGAATTCCTTGCGCATGGCTCTCTACCAGGTAATGTGCCCTGGTAGAGAGCCGATTTTCAGAGCGCCCCCGGTAGGAATCGAACCTACGACCTGCGGTTTAGGAATCTGATCAAACCAGTCTCGTTGAGTCGCACCGAGTCACGTTTGACCAGGTCAGCTTCACTTTCCAACGCTTCTCGTCACGTTGAATCACACCCAGTCTCGTCACGTAGATGGACAACTGGATGGACAACTCGTGTCAGACTCCGAGTACTGCCGCGCGCCGTCCCGATCTGCCGAAATGTCTGAATCTCGCTGATGAAATACGGTTTAGTACACCGCAGGTCACCCGAGGACGCGGGTCCGATGGTCGATGCCTCGCAAGCCGGCGGGCGACCCTCAGTGGTCGGGCAGGACCGTCGCGACCACTCGTTGGAGGGCACCGAGCGGGGTGTAGCCGTCGTCTTTCGAGATCGGACCGACGATCGTGTTGGCGAGCCACACCGACAGCCTGAGAAGATCCGCCGGGTCGGAACGACCAGTGCCAATCGTGTGCTCGGCCATGAACGTGAACTCGTTCATCACCCCAAGCACCTGACGGCTCGCCGTGTTCGCCAACACGACCGAGCTCATCTCGGTCATCTCCGACTCGACGAAACGGGGATCGATCCCGATCACCGCAAGCACCTCGGCCATCGCCGTCGGGAACCGGGCGACCACACCGTTCGACGGCGCGAGCGGCATCAGTACCGGGACGAAGGTCGTGGCGTTGACGAACAGCGCAACGTGCGGCCGCCAGAGCAACGCGTTCGCGTACCAGTCCCCGAGCACAGTTGACGACGACGGCGGCGGATCGGCAACCGGTCGGCCGATGCGATCCAAGAACTTCTTCGTGCCCCGAACGGTGTACACGGACTACTCCCCGTCCAACGCCGCGTCGAGCGCGGTGCATGCCTCGTCGAGTAGCCGCATGCGACGGCGATTGGTCTCGGCGTTCGCCTCGGATGCGACGTACCCCACCAGCTCCTCGAACGCACCCGTCCGGCCCGTGAGGACGACCCCGGCGGCGCTGCCTTCGGCGCGTGCGACCAACTGCTCGCAGGCATCGTCCAGCAGCAACACGCCGCGGATCACCTCGAACAGCTCACGCGTAATGAGCAGCATCACTTCCTCACCTTCGGCGTAGCTGTCGTCGAGACCGGACACGTCGGCAGGTGATCCCTCCCACCCGCTGATCACCCCTTCGTCACCGCACGCGTCGCAGCTCCAAGCGATCTCGCCGTTCGTGCGACTGAAAACCATCACGAACCCTCCGCACGGTCGACGACCAGGCCGCCGAATGCAACCAACCGCCGACCTCGCTCCACTGCCCGCCGATCGAGCAGTCGCGGCGCGCACGATCGCCGCCAATTGCAGACCAAGCCGCTTCGCCGGCCCCGGCGCATCGTCGGGCATGTCGAGAAAGTGGCGGAGGTCGCTCACGAACACATCACCACGGTAATCAAGCACCGACCGTGACGACGACGGGATCGCCAGACCGACGCAGAGGCGGTGCAAGGCCGACGGCGTGGTCGCGCTCTCGGTCGGGTCAGCCTCGATCGCCTGCACAACGCGAGACCCCGACCACCGGCCTCCCGGAGGCCGCCTCGGGCGTGCACATTCAGCAGGGTTGCGGCTGTACCAATGGTATGGTCTGTGATGCACCAATGGTAGGGTTCGAGGTCGTTCGACCTGTAGTGTCGTGGTCGTGACGAGTGGTGTCGACTTCCTGAGTGCCTACGTGCGGCGCGTCATCGACGACGAGATCGACGACCTGTTCGTGCAGCTGCCCGCACTGTTGCTCGACGGTCCCAAGGGTGTCGGCAAGACGGCCACCGCAACGCAGCGGTGCCGATCGGTCCGCCGACTCGACGTTGCATCCGAGCGTGAGATCGTCGAGGCCGATCCTGCGGTCATCGGGCGAGACCCGGCACCGTTGCTGATCGACGAGTGGCAACGCGTCCCGGCCGTGTTCGACGCCGTGCGTCGCCTCGTCGATGATGACCCGACCGGGGGTCGCTTCCTGCTCACCGGCTCTGCGTCGACAACCCAGACACACTCAGGGGCCGGACGGATCACGACGCTACGAATGCGTCCACTCTGCTTGACCGAGCGTCGCTCGCCCCAACGTGGCGTGTCATTTCGCGAACTACTCGCCGGCGCTGCCGCGATAGAGGGCCGCAGCGATCTCACGCTCGCCGACTACACGGAAGAGATTGTTGCGGGAGGGTTCCCTGCGATGCGTCATCTCAGCGGCCGACCCAGGGATCGGCAGCTCGACAGCTACATCGAGCGGATCGTCGACCACGACCTCCCCGAGGCTGGCTTCAACGTCCGCCGCCCGGCCACCGTCCTCGCCTGGCTACGCGCCTACGCGGCCGCCACGGCCACCACCACGTCGTGGGACAAGATTCGCGACGCAGCCACCAGCGGCATCGACGACAAACCCGCCAAGACGACTACCCAGCCCTACATCGAGTTGCTCACCGCACTCCGAATCCTCGACCCCATTCCCGCCTGGATCCCATCGAACAACCACCTCAACGCACTCACCAGTGCGCCAAAGCATCACCTCGCCGACCCCGCGCTCGCTGCTCGATTGGTCAGGGCGAGCGCGGGCCAACTCCTCACCGGGGCGAGCCCGTCCACCTCGATCCCTCGAGACGGAACATTTCTCGGAGGGCTGTTCGAGTCGCTTGCGGCCCTGTCGGTCCGCACGCTAGCGCAGAGCTGCGACGCCCGCGTCTCACACCTGCGCACCAAGGGCGGACGCCACGAGGTCGACCTCATCGTCGAGGCAGACGGCGGCGTCGTCGCCATCGAGGTGAAGCTGTCGGCAGCCGTCAACGACGCCCACGTCTCGCACCTGCACTGGCTCCGCAACGAGCTCGGCGACGACTGCATCGACGTGATCGTGCTCAACACCGGCCCCGAGGCCTACCGACGTGCCGACGGGGTAGCGGTCGTACCGCTCGCCCTGCTCGTCCCATAGCAGCGCGCCAGCTGGGCAGCGGATGACGGCACGGGACGCTACGCGGAAAGCGAAGCCGACGCAGCCAATGAAGGTGCAGGTCGTTGCACAACCTTCCACAAGACTGCGCCGCATTCTCGACCGGCCTGCCTGGCGCGTGGCCACGTCGTTCCAGATCGGAGGTAGGTCTCGTTCCAGATTGGAGCCCAACTGAGCGGCCGGCGCGGACGTGCCGGCCAACTCCTCAACTGGGACTGTCAGACGCTTCTGTGTGAGTGGTCGTTGTGGTCATGTCAGTCGGCGCCGGTGATCCGGTCGCCGTAGTGGATGGTGAGTGCGTTCAAGATCTGTTTCCAGCCGTTGATCCAGCCGATGAGGTCGGCCCGGTTTGGGCGTTGTTGGGTGGCGACAAGGTAGAGCACTTTGAGCGCGGCTTGTTCGTTGGGGAAGTGACCCCGATGCCGAACGGCCTTGCGGAACCGGGCGTTGAGACTCTCGATCGCGTTGGTATCGGGTATGACGTCCCAAAACTGTCACCCACCTACCGAAGCCACAGTGTCCAGCATGAACCGGAGTCGCACAGGTGGTCGGGTTCGGGGCGTCTGGAGAAATCAGCTAGGGCAGGCCGATCTACACCTTTGCGATTGCAAGCATCACTATCTACCAGGTGTTTTTGTGTGCCCTCGGCAGGATTCGAACCTGCGACACGCTGTTTAGGAATCTGATCAAACCGGTCTCGTTGAGTCACACCGAGTGGACCGAGGAGGTCGTGTTGAGGCATGGTCGATTGGGCGCGTGTTGACACCGACCGACGTTCCCACTCCTGGCCAGCGGCCGTCGATGTGTCGCTCAGTTGGGTTCTGCCCCCACTTCTTTTGGTCAGCGTGGTGTGCGCGTGCCAGATTGCGACAGCGCAGATCTGCCAGCGGCCGTACGATTCATCCCATCCCGGGTCGACGGATCCGCTGTCCCGCCTGTGCGACAACAGTCATCTCGCTCGGGGTAACAGCATGAAAGAACACTCGCTGGCAAAGCCAATACGGCGTAAATTGAGCATGTTGACGTGCCGGTCTGTGCTCGAACTCGTTACCGACGACATCGAGTAAAGTGAGGCAGAAGGGCATCCGTGCGCTGAGACGGGAGTTGCGGCGTCAGAGTCTTGCGACGCTGTCCGGGATTCGTCGGCCCGTTTCGATATCGAACAAGTGGAGATGGCGGCTCTCGAACGAGAGGCGGACTGCCTCGCCGCTCCGCCCGCGATGGCGCTCCATCGAGCGACTGACGATGCGTTGCTTCTCGCCTCCGACGTCCGCGGTGAGGAAGACATACTCCTCGGAACCGAGCTCCTCGACGAGGTCGACGACCGCCGGAAGGCCGTCATCTTCGGGTGAGCCGATGCGGATGTGCTCAGGTCGCACACCGATGTCGAGCGAGGTCCGATCGTCGGTCGCCTCGGCTGGGAGCATGGACGTGTCGAGCCGGTAGCTCCCGACGACCACCGCGCCGGGCACCACGTCTGCACGAAGGACATTCATCTGTGGTGAACCGATGAAGGTGGCGACGAATCGATTAGCCGGCCGATCATAGAGATCGAGCGGCGCAGCGACCTGTTGCAGGATGCCGTCCTTGAGGACGGCGACTCGATCACCCATGGTCATGGCCTCGACTTGGTCATGAGTGACGTAGAGCGTGGTGATCCCGAGGCGTCGCTGGAGCGACGCGATCTCGGCGCGGGTCGAAACCCGGAGTTTCGCGTCAAGGTTCGAGAGCGGTTCGTCCATCAGGAAGACCTGCGGTTCGCGCACGATCGCCCGCCCCATGGCAACACGCTGGCGTTGTCCACCGGACAGCGCACGCGGGTAGCGCTCGAGATAGTCCTCGAGGTCGAGCATCTTGGCGGCCTCACGGACGCGCCGATCGCGCTCGGTCTTGGCGACCTTGCCGATCTTGAGCGCAAAGCCCATGTTGTCGGCGACGGTCATCTGCGGATAGAGCGCGTAGTTCTGGAACACCATTGCGATGTCGCGCTTCTTTGGAGCGAGGTCGGTCACGTCGACATCGCCGATGTGGATGCTTCCCTCGTCGACGTCCTCGAGACCCGCAAGCATCCGCAGACTGGTCGACTTGCCGCATCCGGACGGTCCGACGAGCACCAGGAACTCGCCGTCGTGGACGTCGAGGTCGAGGCGGTCGACAGCAGGGGTTTTCGAGCCGGGGTAGATCCGGGTTACCCCGGCGAATTTCACGTGCGTCATGCTGAGAATGCTCCTTCTTCGCCGGCGATGCCGCCGCGGTGGATGTTGCGCAGTCGATGGATCTCGAGCCGACCGAGCGTCGTTGCGTCGTGATTGGTGCGAATCGCGATCGACCACGGCTCGTCGCTGTTGACGAGCAGGTTCGAGATGGTTGTCGTACCGGAGAACACCTCGACCGAGGCGGTGTCGAGGATGATCCGCAACCTCTCCTCATCCGCCGCGCCGGTGATGTCGGCCGATGTTGCGCGACCGATGCTGCCGCCGGGATCAGGGCCGCCGGAGCCGTGGGCGGACACGGTCAGGTTGGACGCAGGCCGATCGACGCGAACGGTCACCGCTGCATCACCGCGCCTGCATGCGATCTCGATGCTGGCCCCGATGTCGATTCCTTCGACAATCACGTCGAGGGCCTCACCATTCAGATAGGGCTCGTGAGCGCGTTCCGGATCGAGTGCGACTAGTGATTCGACGTACGCCTCGGACCAGGTGCCGGCCAACTCCGGAACGGGTGTCTGCTTCAGCCGGTACGCCGTCCCAGCGGACTGGAGGCTCAGCTCCCGCGGGACGCTCATCTGCCCACGCCAGGCCGTCTCGACGACGTCAGCGGCAAATAGCCAGTTGCTCATCCATCCGATCCAGATCCGGCGGCCGTCGGGCGCGCCGTTCCAGGACTGCGGTGCGTAGAAGTCCGAACCGTGGTCGACCCAGAACTCGCCACCGTCGTGGGTGAATCGTCGGCCATCGAACCGGCCGAGCAGTGCTCGCACTCCCGAGCCGCCAGCGGGTGCACCGTCGCTCGTACCGATCGTGAGGACCCAATGCGCGGTGCCGTCGTCGGCTACGAGCTCGAACAGCTCTGGGGTCTCCCAGACACCGAGGTCGGCACCGGCGCTGCCGACAGTGTCGGTAAGGACCCAGGTCCGCAGATCGTGCGATGTGTAGATCCAAATTTGACGCCCGACGGCTAGCAGCATCACCCAATGGCCTTGCGCGCCACCGAAGCGGATGACCTTCGGGTCCCTGAAGTCCTGCTCGCCGTCGGGGCCAACGAGCACAGGGTTGCCGCCGAACTTTGCGAAAGTGCTTCCGCCGTTCGTCGACGATGCCAGAGCCTGGGTTTCCCGATCGCCGAGCCGATACGTGAACGCGGCGACGATCGCGCCCGCACCGAAGCCGGCCGTGTCGTGCTCGTCCGTAACTGCCGAGCCGGAGAAGATCATTCCGAGCGGGTCGGGGGCCAGCGCGATCGGGTGGTGGGTCCACTCGATCAAGTTCGTCGATGTCGCGTGCCCCCAATGCATCGGCCCCCAACAGACGTCGTACGGATTGTGTTGATAGAAGAGGTGGTAAACACCGTCCGCATACACGAGGCCGTTCGGATCGTTGAGCCAACCGCCCTGCGGCGTGAAGTGAACCACCGGCCGCATCGAAGATGGCGACTCCTCGCGAGCGCTGCCCTCGTCGTCGAGTTCCACCGTCACCCCTTCACGCCGGTCTGGGCGATGCTCTGGATGAACGCCCGTTGGAGCATGAGGAACAGCACCAGGATTGGGATCGTGATCAGGGTGCAGTAGGCCATGACCTCGCCCCAGGCGATATCGAGCTGGAAGAAGTACTGCAGGCCAACCATCACGGGTCGGATGTCCTCTGTCTGGGTAACCATCAGCGGCCACAGGTACTGGTTCCAGATCGGGAGGAAGGTCAGGATCGCAACGGTCGCGAACGCCGGCCCCGACAACGGCACGATGATCTTGCGGTAGATGTAGAACCATGAGGCACCGTCGACCCGGGCCGCCTCGTCGAGTTCGCGCGGGATCGACTTGAAGTACTGCGCGAAGAGGAAGATCGAAAAGCCGTTGGCGACGAACGGGAGGACCTGCACGTGGTAGGTGTTGAGCCAGCCGTGCTCAAGCTCGAAACCATCGCCGGAGAACCCGATCCACGGCAGCTTGCTCACGACGAGCAAGAGTGGCACGGCGATGGTTTCGAACGGGATAATCAAGGTGGCGATGATGATCGTCATTACGACCTTCTGTCCACGCCAGCGCATGCGCGACAGGGCGAATCCGGCGAGACTGTTGACGACCAGCCCCAGCGCGACGGTCAACAACGAGATACCGAGCGAGTTGAGGATGAACCGGGTCGCAGGCACACGGTCGAAGACACCGCGATAATTGTCGAACGAGATGTCGCCGACCGGCACGAACGCCCGCATCGAGTCGGTGTCGGTGAGCAGTTGCTGGTCGGGCTTGAGCGACGACATCACCATGAACACCAGCGGGAACAGAAAGAACGCAGCGATCACGGTCATGACCGCGAGCCGCCCTATCTGCTGCCAGCGGTTCGTGACACCGGCCGGTTCGCGCAGGACGCGTTCGATGCCATCGGCTGTGACTACGGTTCTCATCAGTATTTCTCCCTCGTAAGAAAGCGCTGGAACAATGCGACGACGAGTACCAGGAAGAAGAACACGACCGAGATCGCCGACCCGTAGGCGATGTTCTGGCGGCGGAATCCGTGCTGGACGGCCTGGAACACGACCGTCGAGGTCGCGTCGCGCGGTCCGCCGTTCGTCATCACGTCGGCCTGGGTGAACATCCCGAACGCGGCGATCGTGATCGTGATCAGGATGAACACAGCCGTGTGGCGCAGCCCCGGCCAAGTGACGAACCGGAATTGCTGCCAACGGCTAACACCATCCATGCCGGCAGCTTCGTATAGCTCGCCGGGGATGGTCTGCAGGCCTGCCAACCAGATGATCATGTGGAAGCCGACGGCCTGCCAGATCGACATTAACATCACCGCCGGGAGCGCCGTGCTGGGCGATCCGAGCCAGTCGATCGGCTCGAACAACCCGAACGTGAGCCCACCGAGTGCGTTGTTCAACAGGCCATCGTTCGGCGAGTAAATGAATCTCCAGAGCAACGAGATCACGACCATCGACGAAACGACCGGTACGAAGTAGATCGTTCGGAACACGTTCACACCTCGTGTCCGCTTGTTGATCAGCAGCGCCAATCCCAATGCGAACATGCTCTGGATCGGAACGATCACCAGCGCGAATACGAACGTGTTGATCAATGACTTCATGAACACGACATCGCCGGCCAGGATGACGACCTGGTCGTCGCCCCGGTCGAAGCGGAACCATTCCTGCAGTCCGTCGAGAGCGGGGTGGTCGGGGTTGTTCCTCGTGAAGTCGCGGACTGCGGGGAACTGGACATTGCCCCCCTCGTCACGCACCACCGAACCCGTGACGTCGTCGACGATCGGATCGAGCACCAGCCATCTGACCTCGAGCAGATCCGTGAAGTTTTCTGCGCCGACATACTTGGTCTCGTTGCCGGAGATCAGCCGCTGATTGGTGAAGCTCACCACGAATGCCGCGATCAACGGTGTCAGGACGAACACGGCGATGAGCAGGACCGCCGGCGAGGCCAGCAACCATCCAAGTCCCGTTTCGCCTCGATGGCGTGCCCGCCGCCGCCGTCGCGGCGTTCCAGATGCGATCACATCCGCTGTCATCTCGCTCCTTAAACGTTGCTGCGATAGTCTTTGACCGCGCCTTTCGTCAGGAAGGCGCCCTCTCGGGGTCGGGGCTGCGCTAACAGCCCCGACCCCGGCTCTGCGGGGGGCGCAGATCAGCCGAAGCCGTAGCCGTCGTTCTTCTCGATATCGGCGTCGATCTCGTCAACTGCCTTGTCGAGAGCCGTCTGGACGTCTTCACCGTTGGCGATGTCCGTCGCCGCCTTCTCGAACACCAACGCGATGTTCGTGTACGCCGGGGTCGGCGGGCGGATCAGCGCCTGCGCGGCGCTGAGGTCGTAAAACGGCGCCAGGGCGCCACCTTCGACAAATTTCGTCGTCAGCTGTCGTGCTGCGTCGCTCCCTGGGATCACGTTCTGGGCATCGGCGATGGCGGCGATGTTGTCCGGAAGGAGCAGGAATTCGATCCACTCCTGGGCGACCTCGGGGTGTTCGCAACCTGCGCTGACGGCCCACTGCCACGAGCCGGCACCGATCTTGGGCCCGCTGCCGAAGTCTGGCGCCGGAAGGAAGACGACATCGTCACCGAGCGCTTCGATCGCAGCGTTCGCTGCCCAGATGCCGTTCCATTGCAGACCGTACTTGCCGTCGATGAACCCACTGTCTCGGTCGGCTGGATCCTGGCTGACGCCCGACGTGTAACCGCCGGTGAACAAGCCCTGCCACCATTCGCCCCAGGCAACGGCCTCCGGTCCATTGAGCACACCCTCGGCTGTCAGGTACGACGTGCGATCAATGAGATCGCCGCCGAAGCTCTGCAAGAACGGGGAGAAACCGTAGGGAACCCACTCACCGGTCCAGGCCATGCCGGGGTCGAACGCGGCCTCGTACTTGCCGCTGGCCTTGTACGTGTCGAGAACCCCCTGGAACTCCTCAGCAGTCCACGGCTCGTCGACAGTCGGGGTCCGAATGCCGAACTCGTCGAGATCGGACTGACGGGCCAGCATCGCGACCGCAGCCTCGAACTGGCCGACCGAGTACAACTTGTCGTCCCATTTGCCGAGCAGGGTCGGGAGCAGTGCGTCGGTCGTTTCCGTCGGGATGTCCAACGCGTGCAGGTATCCGGACCAGGCCCAGTTGGGCGTGTTCGGACCGTCGATGTCGAGGATGCACGGCAAGCTGTCCGACAAGGCCCCGGCGACGACCGTCTCGTTGTAGGCGCCCTGCGGGAACGCTTCGTACTTGATCGAGAATTCGCCCTGGGTGGCGTTGAACTCGTCGATCCACGCATCGATCTTTTCCATCTCGGCCGGGTTGCCCGCCGAGTGGGTCCACAACAACACCTCTTGCTTGTCACCCGAGCTTGCCGGTTCCGAATCAGCGGCTGTCTCGGTGCTTTCGCTGACTTCGATGCTTTCGCTGACTTCGGCCGATTCCGAAGCGCCGGAGGCCTCGGCGGCCTCGGTGACTTCGTCAGACGCGGTTGCCGGCGTCGTGGCTTGCGATCCAGCGTCGCCGCCGTCGTCGCTACCGCATGCGGCGATCACCATCGTCGCGGCAATCACCGCCGACCACGCTGGTGCACCCCTCGTTGCATATCTCATCTCTTCCCCTCTCGTTTAGCTCTCCGCCACCGGCCGATCCGGTGGAGGCCCTTTTGTCACACCGTGGTCGCAGCGGCTACCGAGCCGCGTAACACGATGGGACACGACGCACGCTCCTGAACCGGCCCCCCGCCGGATCCACGAAGCATCTCGACCAGGTGCCGCAACGCCCAAGCGCCCATCTCGTAGTGAGGGAGCTGGACGGTGGTGAGGCCGGGGTCGAGCGCGTCGGCGATCAATTCCAGGTTGTCGAATCCAACGATCGACAAGTCGTTCGGCACGTTCAGCCCGAGCCGGCGGGCGACCGAATAGGCGCCGGCGGCCATCCGGTCGTTGAAGCAAAACAGCGCTGTCGGGCGGTCTGGGCGGGAGAACAATTCCTCCGCAGCCGCAACTCCGCCGCTCGTGGTCGACATGCCCTCCACTTCCAGCTCCGGTCCGCCCGCCAACCCGTGTTCGCGCAGCACGGTTCGGTACGCATCAGCACGGTCGAACGCTGCAATCGGATGCTGGACATCGTTGATCAACCCGATCCGCCGATGCCCGGCATCGACGAGCAGTTCGACCGCGGCTCTTGCGCCACCAACCTCGTCCGGGACGATCGACGAGACCGAAAGATCGTCCGACCGGGCATCGAGCAACACGTGGGGCACAGCCCGCAACGCTTGGGGGATCTCGATGACCCGGTGGAACATCGTCGCGTACACCGCTCCATCGATTTGGCGGTCGAGCAGCGCCTCGATTGCCTGCTGTTCGAGATCGGCCCGGTAGCTCGTGTTGGCGAGCAACAGCACATAGCCGCTCTCAGCGGCCACATCCTGAGCGGCCTGGATCATCGCCCCGGCGTACGGGGTGGTGACGATCTCGTCGCTGATGAATGCGATCGTGTGCGTCACCTGGCGGCGCAGGCTCTTCGCCAACGCGTTCGGCCGATAGCGGAGCGTGCGGGCAGCACGGCGCACGCGGTCGCGGGTCTCCGCACTGATGGCATCGTCTTTTCCGTTGAGCACGAGTGAAACGGTTGTGACCGATACGCCGGCCTCCTGGGCTACGTCCCGGATTCGGGCCGCACGAGGCACCGTTTCAGTAAATCGATTCACTAAATCGATTTATAGCATAAGATTCACACCGCGTCAACAGTTCGCGCCGGATGCTCTGCAATGCTGCGCAACGGCAACCGAGCAGGGGATTTCGCACAAGGCCCTGTTCCCCCTGAACGTCGCCTGATACATCGACGAGCAAGCACGCGATCATCCAATGCACCAACGTCAACACCTTGCGACCCGGCCGGAGCACCACCCGCCCGACCAATCAACTTCACCGTCGTGTTTGACCAAGCCCTCCAGGACGAGCCGCCGGGTCAACGTTGCCGCAGACACAAGCCGGCGTTCGAGATCGACGACCTCATCATCGGACCGCGCGTAAAAGGCCGACAATCCGAACCGACCCCAGCGTTCAACCGGCGTCGGAAGAGCGTGGCCTACCGAATCGATGTAGCGGGCTCGATCGCGCAGACACCGCGGGCAACCAGCCAGGCGACTCTGGTATCGCCGCATGACGTATCCGGGGCGATCATCGCGGCGCTCGGCGGTCACAGCATCACCATGTCGAAACTTGGTCACCTCAGACCCCGGAGCTCCTGGCCGTCGTCGCTCCAGGCCCGCTGTCCAACGTTCGGAGACGAAATCCTGATAGCCGCCAGTTGTCTCGCGATGGTTTCCACATTGAAACGGCGGTTGAAGGCGAAACTGTTCCGACTCCCGGTCCGACAGACCGATGCCTCGATCACACGGAGTCACGTTGAGACACACCGAGCAGCACCGCGTTCGCCAATCGAGGGTCCGCGCGACCGAGTTGTCCATCCAAAGATGGACAAAACGATGGACAATCCGCCGCTTGCTCTTGCAAGCACAACCATCTACCAGGTGTTATGTGTGCCCCCGGCACGATTCGAACGTGCGACACACGGTTTAGGAAACCGATGCTCTATCCCCTGAGCTACGGGAGCGGGAACCGGTGTTGAAGGTTACCGACGTCCACGGTAGGTCGAACGGTTACCTGATTCGTCCTTGTTCAATCGCTTGGAAAGGTGCAGGCCCTCCAGAATGAACTCGACTGCCGACGCCAACGCCGCCGGCGAACCGTCCGAGCCGACCAACGATGCAACCGGTTCGCGCAGCGCATCGACGCTGTCGACTAATGCAGCCAGCTCATCGCTAGTCATGTCCTCGCCGGTGTGTACAACGAGACCTTCCTCGAACGCATCGACGATCGGGGTCGTGTACGACGGGTTGATCCGCTCCTTGAAGACCGTCAACACGGCACCCTTCACGAGGCTGTCGAAGATCACACCTTCGCGCCCATCCTCCAACGCCTCGATCTCAATCTTGCCGATCGAGCTCGCTGCAAGCGCCTCGAGATCATCGACACGAGCAACGATCGAGCGTTCGCCTGCCCGGAGTCCGCGCCGCAACGCGTTGGCGGCGAGCGCCTCATAGTTCGACACGCTGACACGCACGCTCACACCGCTGCGCTGGTTGACGTGATTGCTGGCCCGCGCCAACTGACTGAAGGTGGCGACCACCTCGCCGAGATAGTCGGGCACGGTGACACCAGCGGTCTCGCCGACCGACGACGAGCGCGCCTCCTGCACCATGATCTGGTATTCCAACTCGGCGTCGAGCGGGTAGTGGGTGCGGATTTGCGAGCCGAAACGATCCTTGAGTGGGGTAATGATGCGCCCGCGGTTGGTGTAGTCCTCCGGGTTGGCGGAAGCGACCAACATCACGTCGAGCGGGAGTCGGATCTTGTAGCCGCGAATCTGCACGTCACGTTCCTCGAGCACATTCAGCATCCCGACCTGAATCCGTTCCGCGAGATCGGGCAACTCGTTGATCGCAAAGATTCCGCGATTCGTCCGCGGTACGAGCCCGTAGTGCACCGTGAGTTCATCCGAAAGGTAGCGACCCTCGGCAACCTTGATCGGGTCGACCTCGCCGATCAAGTCAGCGATCGACGTATCAGGTGTCGCCAGCTTCTCTCCGTATCGCGAGTCACGATGGACCCATGAAATCGGTGCGTCGTCGCTGAATTCTGCGACAAGATCGAGAGCGTGGCGCGACACCGGTTTGTACGGGTCATCGTTGATTTCGCTACCGGCAATGATCGGCATCCACTCATCGAGCAACCCCGTCAACGAGCGAATCATGCGCGTCTTCGCTTGGCCGCGTTCGCCCAAGAAGATGATGTCGTGGCCCGCCAGCAAGGCGTTCTCCAGCTGCGGCATCACGGTGTGCTCATAGCCGACGACGCCCCCAAACAGTTGCTGACCCGACCGGATCTTTTCGACGGCGTTGGCCCTGATCTCGTCCTTCACGGAACGAGACATCCATCCTGATTTCCGCAGTTCTCCCACGGTGGCCGCTCGCGTCGTCATCGTCCGAAGCTACCCCGCACGACCACGACGTGTCCCTTCGGCCCCCGGCGAGTTTCACATGAGACACGCAGAGCCAGGGCGTGTCACCCTCGGTACGATCACCCGGTGGACCTGAATGGGGTGTGGCGGGTCACGCCAGCCGACGACGACCTACGACGCGACGGCATCGGCCTGGCAATCGACGATTCGTCATGGTCCGAGGTCACGGTCCCGGGGCACTGGCGCAGCCACGCCGACTTCGCCGAACACGACGGCCCACTGCTCTACCGCCGACCGTTCACGATGGCCGAGCCGACCGAGGGCAAGCGTCGCTGGATCACACTCGATGGAGTCTTCTACCAGGCTGATGTCTGGTTCGACGGTGCCTACCTCGGTGACCCAGAGGGTTACTTCTTCGGCCACAGCTTCGACGTCACCGCCCTCTCGCGTATCGGTGATGAACACGTGCTCGCCGTTGAGGTGGCGTGCACACCGCAGAAGAGTCACCGCAACAAGCGCAACATCACTGGCGTCTTCCAGCACTGGGACGGGCTAGATCGCGATTGGAACCCGGGCGGTCTGTGGCGTGCCGTCCACGTCTACGACACCGGACCCGTCCGGATCGACCGCTTCCGAGTGCTCTGTCGCGATGCCGATGAGGCCCGCGCCCATGTTCTGTTGACGGCGCGCCTCGACTGCGATCGAGCCCGGGCGGTGACGCTGCGCACGCTCGTCGATGGCGAGTTGATCTTCGAGGAGGACCGTCGCCTCGCGGGCGGTTCCAACGAAGTCAACTGGAACCTCGATATCGCAGATCCGCAACTGTGGTGGCCGCGATCGCTCGGTGGGCAACCGCTCACGACGATTTCGATCGAGGTCGTGGTTGACGGCGACGTCAGCGATCGTCGCGGTCGCACCACCGGTTTGCGAGTCGTCGCGTGGAACGACTGGTCGTGCTCTGTCAACGGCGAGCGACTGTTCCTGAAAGGTGCCAACCTGCTACCCACCCGAGCAGGGCTTTCCGATGCGACACCTGATGAGATGCGTCGGGATGTTGAACTCGCCTGCGAGGCAGGACTCGACGTGTTGCGGGTGCACGGCCACGTCGCGCCGCGCCCGATTTACGCCGCCGCAGACAAGCTCGGGATGCTGCTACTTCAGGACTTCCCGTTGCAGTGGGGGTACGCCAGATCCGTGCGCGGACAGGCCGTCGCGCAAGCTCGTGCGATGGTCGATGAGTTGGGCCATCATCCGTCGATCATCCAGTGGAACGGTCACAACGACCCCGTCGCCGTCGCCGTCGGGATCGAAGGCGATACGACACGATCACGCCTCCGCTATGTGACCGCTCATCAACTTCCATCATGGAACAAGACGGTGCTCGACCGATGGGTCAAACGATCGATCGAGCGAGCCGACCCAACACGGTTGTGCGTGCCACATTCCGGTGTACTCCCCCACCTTCCGCTACTCGACGGCACCGACAGCCACTGGTATTTTGGCTGGTACCACGGTGACGTACGCGATATCGAACGACTCGCTGCGCGGATCCCGCGACTCGTCCGGTTCGTCTCAGAGTTCGGGGCGCAAGCGGTGCCCGACGCGGCCGACTTCATCGACGCCGCGGCGTGGCCTGACTTGGATTGGGAACACCTGGCGCTCCACCACGGTCTCCAGAAATGGGCATTCGATGAGCGCGTGCCACCGGCCGAATTTGTTTCGTTCGACGACTGGCGACGCGCCACGCAGGTGTACCAGGCCGAGCTGATTCGACATCACATCGAGTTGTTTCGTCGACTCAAGTATCGACCGACCGGCGGGTTCTGCCTGTTCTCGTTCAACGACCCCGCGCCCGTCGTGTCGTGGAGTGTGCTCGACCATGAACGTCGGCCGAAACTCGGTTGGCACGCCCTCAAACATGCTTGCCAACCTGTGATCGTGGTCGCTGATCGACCTCCGGCGCTGGTGACTCCAGGAGAGTCTGTTTCGCTCGACATACACGTCGTCAATGATCTCCGCAAACCTGTCGACCCAGCGGTTGTCGACATTGTCGCCCGCTGGGCCGGTGGCGAGCGTCGCTGGCGATTCGGCGGGGGTGTCGCAGCCGACGAATGTGCGAAAGTGGGCAACATCACGTTCGACGTGCCGAACACGTTGGGGGGGTTGACGCTTGATCTCACGCTCACCGCCGGAGAGATCACCGCGACCAATCATTACGCCACGGTTGTCACTATTGTCCCCGACTGATGGCTTCTCGAATCTCGCACACCACGATCGATTGCCGCAACGCCTACCAACTTTCGGACTGGTGGAAGCGGGTCCTCGAGTACAACGACCTACCAGAGGAGCCCAACGAACCTGGCCACGACGAGTGCATGATCGTTGACCCGGTCAGTGGCAACCGACTGCTGTTCATCGAAGTGCCCGACGAACGTGCCGTCAAGAACCGAATTCATTTCGACCTGACACCATCCGATCGTCGCCGCGAGTCCGAGATCGAGCGCGTGCTGGGACTCGGTGCAAGCGAAGTCGCTGACCACCGACTGCCCGACGGACGCGGCTGGATGATCCTCGCCGACCCTGAAGGCAACGAGTTCTGCATCCTCCGTAGCGACGAGGAACGCGCCGAGACTCCAGCATGATGAGTGCAGCATGACGACTGCACCTGCCCCGAGTGCGCGCTCGACCATTCTGGCTCGTGCATGACCGGGCTCCGGATACACGGGCACGATCTTCCTGGCGCGAGTTGCGATTCGTATCAGAACGTGCACGTGGGAATTCAGCTTGGCCGGGACGCCGCCGAACTCGTCCGAGGCGATACTCACGAAGCAACGTGGGACACCGACATCACGATCAAACACACCGCCGACGGGTACGACTTTCGAGGCGCTGCCGTCCAAGGCAAGCGGGGAGATCGATTCGTATACCTCACCTGGGGTGCAGTCGATGCCAACGGATCGTTCGAGATGTTCCGCCGAGCCAAGTTGATGCTCAATCGAGTCGATCCGAATCTGATCCGGTCAGCGATCGAGAACGACTTCGCTCTGATTGCTTCGGTACACCTCACCGACGCGTGGGGTATGCCTCGCTGTGCCCGCGTCGACCCACCTGCGATCGTCTGGACCATTGCGTGAGCGAGTGCACGACAGAAGCCGAGGTCGTGACAATGTGTCGCCAACCCGCGAATTAGCAGAAACTTCCGCACCGGCAGCACACACCGGATACGGTGCACTATTCCATCGAAGACGGAGGCCGGATCATGGCAGTAGCAATTCGTGAAAGAATCACAGAGAACGCCCAACCGCTGTTGGAACCGGGCGAGGAGATCCAAGCCGTGATCCCTGCTCAGACAAAGAGCGGATGGCTTGGCGCTGTGGGCGTGATCTGGCTGCTGATCGCCAATCGGTATCGGCCGATCGTCGTCACGGACCAACGAATTATCATCACCGATTCAGGCAAGATGGCACAGGGCAAGCCAAGAACGATTGTCGCCTCCGTACCTCGGTCGACCCAGATTGGCCCGGCCAAAGGCTTGTGGTGGAAGTGCGAGTCGCTCGGTCAGCCGCTGTACATCAACAAACGGTTCCACAAAGATGTCGAACAGGCCGACGGACTACGCCCGACTGGTGCTCCGCTCACGCCGCCATCCGCGTGACGACGACGAAGTCACCGCTCAACGATATGGGCTTGCGTGCCGATAGAGAGCCGTGGCTGACGTGAAGTACCGCTCGATGATGAACTCATCTGACGCGATCATCTGGCATATCGAACGCGACCCGAAGATGCGGTCGACGATCATGGGCGTGTGGGAACTCGATTCGGTTCCGACACCGGAACGGATGCGCGAAAGTCTCGACCGGATGGTGGCAGCAATACCCCGCCTGCACCAACGCGTCGAACCGGGCCGCCCGCGCCCGAGTTGGATCGACGTCCACAACATCGATCTCGATCAGCACTACTCGACCCACGTGTTCAGTGGCCACGCAACGCCGGACGATGCGCTCGTCTTCGCACAGGACTGGGTTCGTGAGCCGTTCGATCGCACCCGTCCGTTGTGGCGACTCGGCCTGCTGACCGGCTTCGCCGACGGCAAAGCGGCGATCGTGATCAAGGTCCATCACGCGATCGCTGACGGGATCGGGATGGTCCTGATGCTGGCTGCGTTCACCGACCTCGAACCGAATCCCATCGAGCGATTCGAACTCGACCATCCGACCCACGAATCTCGCCGATCGAAGTGGTCGTCATACCGGAGAGGTTTGTATCGACTCGGTCGAGCAGCCAAGGTAGTCATCCGGCAACCTTCTGCAACGATCATCGGCGCCGGTCGTACGTTGATATCGGCGGCGCGGGTGGTGATGCCGAACCGAACGCCACTCAGTTCGCTGATGACGCAACGATCCGGCGAACTCTGCCTCCACAGTCGGGCAATCCCGATCGCCGCCGTCAAAGCCGCCGGCCGAGCCTCTGGAGTCAGCCTCAACGACGTGTTCGTCGGGATCGTCACCGACGCAGTCGGGCGATATCACGATGTCTGTGGCGTGCCGTGCGAGCGACTGCGAATTCACATGCCGGTCAATATCCGCAACGAACGCACCGCCACGCTGGCCGGTAACCAGTTCGTACCGGCCAGGTTGGCGTTACGCATCCCGAGACGAGGAGCGCTGGGCGGATTGGCGTCCGTTCGCGATCAGCTGGAACACCTGCGCGCCGAGCCGGGTCTCCCGCATATCAACACCATCTCGGCGGCGATTCAGAGACTCGGCGTCCCTGCTGCACGATGGATCATTGGCGGGATGATGAAGGGTGTCGACGTGTTGGCGTCGAATGTTCCTGGCCCAGGTTTCCCGCTGTACCTGGCGGGTGCACGGGTCAACGATTTTGTGGCCTTCGGTCCGCCGGCGGGCGCCGCCCTCAACATCACGCTGTTCAGTTATCAGTCGACTGTCTATCTCGGTGTCACGACCGACTCCGGAGCAATCGCCGACCGTCACGCGTTCCTGGCCTGCCTCGACAACGCGATCGAAGCCACGGTCGGATCAGCCCCGATTCAAGAACACACAGTCGCCTCGGCTTGACCCGCTGAGCACAGTCGAGTTCCGGCCCGTGAGCGGAAGGGGTTAGGTGCGGCTGAGTGACTTGCGGTTGTTGAACTTGGCTTTGCGGTAATCGGCGTTCATCAGAGCGATGACATCGATCGAGATCTCTTTCGGGCACGCCGCCTCGCACTCACCGTGATTCGTGCACGAACCGAAGTGCTCACTCATCGTTTCGACCATCGACTCGGCCCGCGAGAACCGCTCGGCTTGGCCCTGCGGGAGCAGGTTGAGGTGTGCGATCTTGGCCCCTGTGAACAGGTTGGCGGCACCGTTCGGGCAGGCCGCCACACACGCACCGCAGCCAATGCATTCGGCGGCATCCATCGCCGCGTCGGCGACCGGCTTGGGAATCGGGATCAGGTTGCCATCAGGCGCCCCGCCGGTGGCAGCGGTGATGAAGCCGCCGGCCTCGACGATCCGGTCGAACGCACCACGGTCGACCATCAGGTCTTTGATGATCGGGAACGCCGCAGCGCGCCACGGCTCGACGGTGATCTCCGCGCCACTGGCGAACTTGCGCATGTGCAATTGGCACGTCGCAGTGCCGCGCTGCGGGCCATGTGCTTGGCCGTCGATCATCAGCGAACACGTGCCGCAGATGCCCTCGCGGCAATCGTGGTCAAAGACAATCGCTTCCTCGCCATCGCCGATCAGTCGCTCGTTGAGTATGTCGAGTAGCTCGAGAAACGAGGCTTCGTCGCTGATTTCGGGTACGAGGTACGTCTCGAACCGACCGGCATTCGCAGGGCCGCTCTGACGCCAGATCCTGAGCTTGATGTTTTGGAGAGGGTGGCTCACTTGTAGCTCCGGGTCTGGAAGTGGACGACTTCGTATTCGAGTTCTTCCTGATGGCGAGTCGGCGCGTTCGGGTCGCCGGTCCACTCCCAGGCTGCGACGTGGGCGAAGTTCTCGTCGTCGCGCTTGGCCTCACCGTCCTCCTCCTGGTATTCGGCCCGGAAATGACCGCCGCACGACTCGCGGCGCTCCAAGGCGTCACGGCACATCAACATCCCGAGCTCGAAGAAGTCCTCGACTCGGCCGGCCTTCTCGAGCGTCTGATTGACCCCGTCGCCGTCACCAGTGACACGCAGGTCGATCTTGAACTCGTCGTACAACGCTGGGATCTCGGACAACGCCTTCTCGAGGCCCTGTTCTGTGCGCTCCATCCCGCAGTAATCCCAGATGATCTTGCCGAGTTCACGGTGGAAGTAATCGGGCGAGCGGGTACCGCCCACAGCGAGAAAACCGTTGTAACGGTCGCTGGCGGCCGCTTCGGCCTTCTTGAACTCATCGTGGTCGATGCCTGGCGTCGGCTTGTTGAGCAACCCGGCGAGGAAGTTCGACATCGTGTATGGCAGCACGAAGTAGCCATCGGCGAGGCCCTGCATCAGCGCCGATGCCCCGAGTCGGTTGGCACCATGGTCGGAGAAGTTGGCCTCGCCGGCGCAATACAGCCCTGGGATCGTGGTCATCAGTTCGTAGTCGACCCAGAGTCCGCCCATCGTGTAGTGCGAGGCGGGATAGATCCGCATCGGGAGTTCGTAGGGGTTCTCGCCGGTAATCCGTTCGTACATGTCGAACAGGTTCCCGTAGCGCTCCTTGACGACCGGCTGACCGAGCCGCTTGGTGGCGTCGGCGAAGTCGAGGTAGACGCCGTTCTTGAGCGGGCCGACACCGCGTCCAGAATCGCACGCCCGCTTGGCCGCTCGGGAGGCGATATCGCGCGGGGCCAAGTTGCCGAAGCTCGGGTAGATCCGTTCGAGGTAGTAGTCACGCTCATCCTCCGGCACCTGCGATGCCGGGCGAGTCTCATCGGGATTGGTCGGCACCCACACGCGACCGTCGTTACGCAGCGACTCAGACATCAAGGTGAGCTTCGATTGGAAATCGTCGGCTTGCGGGATGCACGTCGGGTGGATCTGCGTGTAGCACGGGTTGGCGAAGGCGGCACCCTTGCGGTGGGCGCGCCACGCGGCGGTGACGTTGCATTGCATGGCGTTGGTCGACAGGAAGAACGCATTCCCATAGCCACCCGTTGCCATCACCACAGCGTGAGCTGCGTGCGACGAGATCTCACCGTTCAACAGGTCACGCGTGACGATGCCCGCGCAGCGCCCGTCGACCGTGACGACATCGACAAGTTCCATCCGATTGAACAGCCGGACCCCACCCAAACCGACCTGACGGGCAAGCTGCTGGTATGCCCCGACGAGCAGTTGCTGGCCGGTCTGACCGCGGGCGTAAAACGTCCGGCTGACCTGGGCGCCACCGAACGACCGCGTGTCGAGTTGACCTCCGTACTCGCGGGCGAACGGGACACCCTGGGCGACCATCTGGTCGATGATGTCGACCGACACCTCGGCGAGCCGATGGACGTTGGCTTCGCGGGCCCTGAAATCTCCACCCTTGATCGTGTCGTAGAACAGGCGATGGATCGAGTCACCGTCGCCTCTGTAATTCTTGGCGGCATTGATACCACCTTGGGCGGCGATCGAATGCGCTCGCCGCGGTGAGTCGTGAAACGTGAACGCGTCGACCTCGTAGCCGAGTTCGGCCAAAGTTGCCGCCGCCGAAGCGCCAGCCAGGCCGGTGCCAACCACAATGATCTTGAACTTGCGCTTGTTGGCCGGGTTGACCAGCTTGGCATCGTCTTTGAACGAGTCCCACTTGTCGGCCAACGGGCCGGCAGGGATCTTGGGATCAAGTGACATGTTCATCGTACGATCTCCCTCAGAGCGGCTTCCACTCGATCACGCCGGCGAGGACCATGATCGGGAACGAGACGTTGCCAACAACGATCAGCGTGGCGACGCCAGCCGCCAGACCCTTTCGCCATTGGTTGAACTTCGGGTTGTTCCACCCGATCGACTGGAACAGCG
>JANPLQ010000022.1:0-3260 GCA_031422395.1 Ilumatobacteraceae bacterium
GCAATCGAAATCGTAATACCACGCGCCTTCTCCTCCGGCGCCTTATCAATATTGTCAAACGACGTAAACTCAGCCAACCCACGATCAGCCAACGTCCGCGAAATCGCCGCAGTCAACGTCGTCTTACCATGATCAATATGACCCATCGTCCCAATATTCACATGCGGCTTCGACCGCACAAACTTCGCCTTACCCATTTTTGATCTTCCCTTTTGTCTGTAGTGCTTGTGGGGATTTCTTCTGTAGCGCCGATCGGGATCGAACCGATGACCTTCCGATTATGAGCCGGATGCTCTGACCAGCTGAGCTACGGCGCCCTGGCCTTGCCCCCGGTCTGGGGTGCCGACCGAATGGTCGAGCCCTCTGTGGGAATCGAACCCACGACACCAGCCTTACCATGGCTGTGCTCTACCGACTGAGCTAAGAGGGCGCTCTGTACCTGACTGTGGGCTCGCGAGGCTTGCCCTCCGGTGCGCGGCAGAGCCGCGGACCGGTCGACAAGTGTAGCGGCACCATCCCGGATCACACCGCCCGTTACGCGCCGATCTGGACGGAAACATCCTGCTCACGGTCCTGCCGGGCTGGTTACGCTGGCCACGATGAGCGGTTCGGCCACAGCACCTCCCTCACGTGTTGCAATTCGCCCCGCCACCGTGGCCGATGCTGGCGCGATCGTCGAGATCTACAACCGCGAGGTCACCGAGACGACCGCCACGTTCGACCTCATCCCAAGAACGCTCGACGAGCAAAAGACGTGGTTGTTGGAACGATCGGGGGCGTTCGCGGCAATCGTGGCCGTCGACGGGCCCGCCGGGAGGGTTGTCGGATTTGCGTCACTGTCGCCGTACAAAGAACGCGCCGCCTATCGAACATCCGTCGAAAACTCGGTGTACGTACACCGTCACTACAACCGACGCGGAATCGGATCATTGCTGCTCAACGAGTTGGTCGAGATTGCCCGCTCCTCGGGTTTCCACTCGGTGATTGCCCGAATTGAAGCGTCCGGTGAGGGCTCGCGGTCACTCCACGCCTCGTGCGGTTTCGAGCTAGTCGGTGTCGAGCGGGAAGTCGGGCGCAAGTTCAACCGCTGGCTCAGCGTCGCCGTGATGCAGAAAATGCTCTGACTAGCACTCGAGGATCAGTTCGTGTCCGACGGTCGAGTCGACGCGGGCGGGTACCTCATTGAATTGGTTGCCTGTGCTCAGTGTGCCGGTCGGCTCGACGAACAGCACAGACGCGCCGTCGAGTGATTGCGGTCGGTGCCCAGCAGCCCAACCATGCGGCTCCTCGTGTACAGCCCTTCGGTTCGTCGCCGGGCCGGGGGGCGGTGAAGTCGGGTTTCTCGACCTAAGTTTGGGTCCACAGCCGGTGGCGGAGCGGTCGGGCCGGTGAGGTCGCAGGTAGTTGGTTGTTCAGCTGTAGCTGCTGATCGGGTGGTCTAGATGTGGCACAGTCGCACGGGTAGCGTCGCCGTTGTGATGGTCATCGCTGATGCGAGCAGTCTGGTGACGAGTCTCGTTGAGGATGGCGCAGTGGTCACGACCGCCGTTCTCGTTGTCGGCGCTGTCGTTGCGTCCAGCCCGCTCCGGCTTCGCTTCGGTGGATCTCGGTTTGCGGCGTTCGCCTCGCTGGCGTCGATTGCGCCGGTCATGGCCGTGACCCTGTTCCGTCGGGAAGGTTTCGGCACCCTCGAGCTGGGATGGTTCGGATCTCGCTGGTCCTGGTGGTTGCACGGGTGGGGCGACATTGCAGGGTCGTCGGTGCGCGACAGTGAGTTCCTCCTCAACATCGTGCTGTTCGTCGGTGCCGGAGCGCTGTGGTTGTGGTGCACGCGTCAGCGCTGGTGGATCGTCATCGCATGGCTGTGCGCGCTCTCATTCTCGATCGAGTTCTTCCAGGCCTTGTTTGGACGCGGTGCCCCGGACACCAGGGACTGGCTTGCGAACACCGTGGGAGCCGCGATCGGTGTTGGTTGCGCTGCGCTGCTGCAGGGTGTGCTCGGCCATCGATTACGTCGTCCGGATGACGCTCAAGGCGAATCGGCAACGCCTGCTCGATGGACATGGCGCCGATGGGTCGCTATCGGATGCGGGGCCGCGACCGTTGCTGTCTTGGGAATTGTGGGTGTGCGTTTGAGTGCGTCGGCGCAGCAGCAATCGTTGGTCGACGAACTACACGCGGCTTTCGACCACACGACCAAGCAAGATCTTGCCGAGTACTTCGGCGCGAGCGGCAAGCTCGGCGAGTTCAACGACAAGGTCTCCGTCCGTTCGGACGACTGGCGATGGAGCGACGAGGAGCCGACGTTCGAAGCCCGCTATCCCGTCGAGGTTTTCGGCGTCACCAAGTGTGTCTTTGTGCGGTGGACCGGCACCGACGTCAGCTATCGACCGAGCTCCGGCGAGGAATGCACGCGGTTCAACGGCTGAGTCAAGCGAGGCTCGCTGCCACTCCGCTCGCGGGTACCTCGATTGGAATGACGGCGATGCCGGCTGGTCGCATGTGGCCGTGTCCGGTGGTGGTGATGAGTGCGAGTGGCTGGGGTTTGGCCTCGACGGGTCTGTGTCTGCGAGGTCGCCGAACTTGAGTAGCGAGCGAGCGTCTCGCTCGTGGGCTGTGATTCCCGACGTCCCGAATCGCCAGCGTGTTGTGCGCTCGTCGATTCAACCGCAAACTTAACCTATTCCTAACGTACGTATGTTGCGAACTGTTGAATTGTTCGATATGGTTGCTGTCAACGAAGCAATCTTGGGGAGGTGCAGATGGATGACAACGGAGTCCGCAACACACTCGATTCGTTGTTGGCTGGTGATCCTGATGTGATGGACCGCGATCAACTGGCCGGGTTCGTATCGCAGTTGGGTCGGGTCAGGGGTTGGTGCGCGGCGGCTGAGGTTCGGGTCAGTCGCCGAACCCGTCAACTCGCCGCCGAAGGCCACTCCGAATCGGCCGCCTCCCTGTTGAGTGATGCTGGTCGCTGTTCGTCGAAAGATGCGCACACTGCATCTGAGCGGGAAACGATTTGTGGGGTGATGCCATCATTCGAAGACGCCCTCGCTGCTGGTGCCGTCTCGACGGCGCATGTTGATGCTCTTGCTGCTGCAACCCGCAACCTTGATGATCAGCTGCTCGCCGAATTCGTCGCCTGCGAAGCCGATTTGTTGAGCGATGCCGGGAATCAGCGGGTCGAGGTGTTCGAACGCGGGTGTCGTGACCTCGCTCGTCACATCGCTGCCCAAGCAAGCGCCAACTCTGACGTC
>JANPLQ010000023.1:0-64933 GCA_031422395.1 Ilumatobacteraceae bacterium
GGCCATCGCCGACTTCGTCCCTTCGCCTGAGCCGATCGAGCTTGATCCCGAACTCGTCGCCCCCGCCGCGTACTTCGGTGTGCGTTTTCTCGCCGACGGGCCGCCGTACGTCGCGATCGACCAGTTTTCGCCAACCGGTGAACCGCTCGGCCCGTTCGATGCAGGCGCAATCGGCGATTACGTCCTGGGAGACGGACGCGTCATACGCCTCGCCTCGGGCAACGGTGTTGACTGCAGCAACGGTGCCGCATCGATCATCTCAAACGGTGCCGAGGTGCCGCTTGATTCGGATCTGACCGCTGCCCTTTCAATAGTCGCCACCGACGACGGAATCGTTATTGCCACACGCGACGCATGTCCGCCGGGAGCCGTGTGGGGGGATCCTGGCACCAGCTGGCAGCTCGTACGCCTCGACGTACGACGACCGGACAATGGCGTCATCGTCCTGCTCGAACGTACCGCTCAGCAGCTCGATCGATCGATCGGCACGCCCGTCGTCAGCACCGTCAGCGCCGACGGCCGCTACATCGGTCTGACCGAGCCAATTCACATCGAGGGTCACCGCTGGCAACTGCTCGATCTCGAATCCCCGGACACACCGATCGAACCTCCATCCTCGTGCGACGAGCCGGGAGACATCGTCGGTCCGCCAAGGTTTGTTCCGGGTGGCGTGGTGCTCGCCCGCTCGTGTGCCGACAACTCGGGATACCGCAGCTTGGTGGTCGATCACGTCACACTCCCCGATCGCACACTCGTGCGGGGCACTGTTGTCGAGGCTGAGGGGCTGCTCGAGTCCTACTCTGGAAACGTGAACGTGAGTGCCCTGTTGACCGACTCGCTCTGGGTCATCGTCACGGGCGGGGACCATGACCAACAGCCGACTTCGATCCTGATCAACGGCGACCAACAGCGCGACATCACCCACCCTGGCTATTGGAGCCTCGCGTTCGACCATCGAGACGTGATATGACTCGCCGATCGAGATTCAAGATCGTCCACATCGCCGCCGTGATTTCCGGTCTGAATCGACGCTCGCCGTCGTTGACATTTGTTGGTAGGAGGTGGTGGATGATGGTGGGGGTGAGTCGGAACACGATGAGCTTTGCCCTTTCGGAGTCGCTCCGGGAGTACATCGACGGACGTGTCCAATCGGGCCAGTACGGCAACACGAGCGAATACCTGCGCGACCTCGTCCGCCGCGATCAGCAACAGCAGGCCGCACAACGGCTCCGCACGCTGATTGGCGACGGCCTCGAACCCGGGATTGGCTGATCAAAGAATCCCAGTCGTCCTGGTCGACATTGAAGCCGGACGACGATCAAGTCAACCCGTGGTTCCGTCGAGCCGCTTCATCGAGAGCTACGCCGATCGCCACGCCGAGCCCGCGATCGCGAGACCGAGGGCTAGTCCGATGCCCGGACCGATGGCGATCCCCTGGGCGATCGGGATCGGGTGGAGGCCGTGTACCGCTCCGTGCACCCCGATCAGCGGGGGCGGTACACGTTGACGCGATGGTCGATGCGGTGGACGATGACGAGTTGCGTTGGCTCGATGATCTCGTAGAGAATTCGGTAGGCACCGCGCCGCGCAGAACGCATGCCCGCAAGCTCCCGTTGTAGCGGTCCGCCGACTCGATAAGGGTTTTCCAGCAGCGCCCCGATCATGAATTCGACGATTGCGGCAGCGATGCCTTCTGACAGCCGGTCGAGTTGGCGTTGGGCTGGCCCGGTTACTCGCAGACCGTATGCTAGTTGATCGTCGCTCACCGTTTCAGGTAGATGGAGCGTAGTTCGTCGCCCGTGACGTAGTCGCCAGCTTCGTGTGCCTGACGGGACTCGCGAAGTTGAGCCATAGCCTCGGGATCGGAGAGCAGTTCGAGGGTGTCTTCTAGCGAGGCGAGTTCGTCGGGGCTGATCAGCACAGCTGCAGGACGACCGTTGCGAGTGACGGTAATGCGGTCGTGGCTGTGCTCGACCCGGTCGACCATTTCAGAGAATTTGGACTTCACGTGAGCGAGCGACAGCGTTTCGGCCATGACCATCATTCTAGTCACAACTGGCCTGTTCTTCGCCCTGACCCGCGTCTGTTCAAGGCACTTTCTGACACTTCTCGACTGATCAGTAGGGTAAGTAACGCGGACATACGGTCACCGTTCAGTGAACGGTGACCGTGCCTGCGTTGCCGTCGACGGTGACGATCGCGCCGTCTGGGATCCGATGGGTCGCATCGGCGACCGCCACGACGCACGGGATCCCGAGTTCGCGCGAGACGATCATGGCGTGGCTGCCCATCGCACCAACGTTGACGACAACGGCGACGGCCGGCACGAATAGCGGCACCCACGACGGGTCGGTCTGTGGTGCGATCAACACGTCGCCAGGTTCGAGGCCTTCCGGGTCGGCGGCGTCGAGCACCACTCGTGCTCGACCGGTAGCGATGCCACCTGAACCGGCGGTGCCCTTGAGTACATCGCCGGGTTGTGCCGTGCCGAACGCCTTCGAGTCACGTCGAGTCATGTCGGATAGCGACGGCACGATGTGGTTGACGTTGAACACGGGTTCGTACTCGAACAACGACTGGTACTGCGCCCATCGGTCGGCGATGACCGTTTTGAACGCCCGCGGGTCGTGACGGAGATGATCGAGTTCTCCATCGGTGACCATGAAGACCTGCTCGATGTGATCGATCACACCGTGATCGACGAGGCGCCGCCCGAACTCGCGGAGTGCGACGCGCATTTCGTTGATCACCATCACGATGTTCGTCTTGGCCCGCTCCCGCCCACTCAGGAACAAGCCAGCCGACTTCAGCGCAGCCTCGAACATCGCAGCTGACTCGGCGTTCCCGGCGAGTTGCCCGCGTAGGCGGCTGACGATCTCGTCGCGCTCGGCGACCGATGCCTGTTGACGAATCGCCGGTGCCAGCGATTCGTCGGACTTGCGCATCAGGTCGATAGCCGCCAGAGCAATCCGCGGCTTGACCTCCCACGAGGACGAGATCATGTCGTATTCGTTCGGACCGCGAGAGCCGTACTGACGGAGGAACCGATCGAACTGTGTCCTAAAGTCGGTGGCCGTCTCGCTGCTCGAAGCGCGAAGGCGGTCGAGTACTTCGTCAGGGCCGGCAACGAAGGCGGCAATCAACTCGTCGGACTCTCCTGCGGTGCGGCCCAACTCCCACATTGCGTGTGACGGCGCCGCCGAGTCGACTTCGATGCCCGCCAACAGGCGAATCGCGAGACTCGGATCGCCCAGCTCGCCGCAGATCGCCCCCAGCGCGCCCGGACCGAGCGACGCAAGCGACGAGACCCGCATCGCGTTCTCCATCAACTGCTGCACGATCGGCACCATCGACCGCGCTCGAGCGATCAGGGCGGCGTCGGTGAGCGCCGCCAGGTTGGGCCGGCTGTCTCGCTGCGCGCGGGCCAACGTCCTGTCAGCGTTGAGTTCTGGGATCAAGTCTGTCGACATGGCCCAGCCCATCGAGGCACCAAGCAGGGCGGCGTGCTTGTCTGATTCGTGCCAGGCCTGCGGCTCGTAGGCAGGAATGTCGGCACCCTCGTCGAAGAATGCGTTGTCGATCATCTCTGGCGTCGCGCCGGGCATCCGTGCTCCGAGCACGCGGGTCATCGACAACGGGTTGTAAACGTAGCCGCCGAACATCTTGAACAGATCGGGCAGTTCCGGTTCCTCGAACTCGTCCCAATCGAGCGCACCGAAAGCGATGTAAGCGTCACGCAAGCCGGTGCACATCGCCTTGCGAAGCACGAGCGACTGTCCGAGCGGACTGAACGGATCGGGAAACACGTCGGCCGCGTTTCCGCGTGTCCATGCCGGGAACCGTTCGCCGATCGTCGAATCGCCGAACCAGCTGCTGTTGCGTGTTGTGGTGTCGTTCGATGTGGTGTCGTTCGATGTGATGTCGTTCGATGTGACGGTCATTCCGCGAGACTGTAGCGAAGCTCTTCAGGAGGATTCTCATGCTCGACCGGCTACACGATCGCGCCACAATCGCTGACCAGATGTACCGGTACGCGCGTGCGACTGACTGGTTCGAAACAGACATGCATCGCGACGTGTTCACGCCCGATTGTGTGTTCGCCTCGCCGCACAGTGGCGACATGCACGGCGTCGAATCGGTTGTGAATTGGATGCAACGTGTACTTCCGCGTTTCGAGGCGACGCAGCACATGATCGGGAATATCGCTATCGAGTTCGCGAGCGAGACCGAAGCGACGGCGGTCAGCTACGTACGCGCCTGGCACCGGTTCGTCGGACGTTCAGAGCCCGACATGATTCTGTGGGGCGAGTACCACGACCGGTGGGTCCTGACCGACACCTGGCGGATCGCCGAGCGGCGCGTGCTCGAAGCGGGCATCGAGCCGTATCGAGAAGGTGGCGTCAAGAATCCGCGCCGACACGCTGGTGGCGCGACGTGAAGATTGCGGCGGTCTACCCGCAGGTCGAGTTAGGTGGCGATCCGCATGCGATCAGGGCGATCGGTGTCGGTGCGGTTCACGCCGACCGTGCTGTCGATGAAGCTCGGACTCGACAGCGCCGCCGCCCACATCGATCATTTCGGATCGGTCAAGCAGGCACTCGCGGCGGCCGGCTTCTGAGCGCCGACGTCTATAGCGACGCTCGCAAGGCCTTCTTGTCGATCTTTCCCATCGGGTTTCTGTTTACCTCGTCGACGAACCGGAACTGCTTCGGACACTTGTAACCGGCCAGGGTCTGGCGGCACCAGGTCAGCAGTTCATCGGCCGTCGGGTGCGTGCCAGGGCGAGCCTGAATCAGGGCCACGAGTTGCTCGCCCATCTCCGGGTCAGGGACGCCGACGCAGGCGGCGTCGATCACGTCGGGGTGTGTCACGAGTACCTGTTCGGCTTCGGCCGGATAGATGTTGACGCCGCCCGACACGACCATGTCGGAGAACCGGTCGGTGATGTAGACGAAGCCGTCGGCGTCGATCCTGCCGATCTCGCCGAGTGTGAAAACTCCCGGTTCGAGGTGGGCTTCGGCGGTCTTGTATGGGTCGCCTTCGTAGACGATGCCGCGGCCGGTGGTGTCGCGAAAGTACAGCCGACCCTCGACATCGGACGGCAGCGGGTTCCCCGCCTCGTCGACGACCAGCGCTTCGAACGGATCGGCGGAACGACCGACGGAACCAGGATGAGCGAGCCAATCGATCGAGTTGATCGAGCACACGGTCCCCGACTCCGTGCCGCCGTACGACTCAGACAGCACCGGGCCCCACCAGTCGATCATCGCCCGCTTGACGTCGATCGGGCAGGCACCGCCGGTGTGGGCCACGCCGCGCAGCGATGACACGTCGTAGGTGCCCTTTACGTCGGCGCTGAGCGCTAGGCACCGAACGAAATGGGTCGGGACCATGATCGAGCTCTCGATCCGGTGTTCGTCGATCGCAGCCAGGGTGGCCTCTGCTTCGAATCGGTAGTGGACCACGACCGGCACGCCTGCGAGCAACAACCGCACGGCAGTCAGCGGACCATTGTGGTAGAGCGGCCCAACCACGAGATGAGGGCCGAGCTTGGCGAGCCGATGACTGGAGATGTGATGGGCGAATCCTGCGAGGTCAGCCGAATCGCCGATTGTTTTTGGCGGGAGCTGAACTGCCTTCGGGCGGCCCGTTGTCCCCGAGGTGAAGAGCAGGTTCGGGATCACGCGCTGATCCGGTGACAGTTGGATTGGGTCGACGTCACCCACGAACGCATCGAGGTCGCTGCCAGTGATACCGAAATCCGGAAGCGCAATCACTGTGACATCCATACCGGTAACCGCGTGGCGCGTTGCCGATTCGGTCGTCGAGTCGACGAACAGCAGCCGGGCACCTGACTCGATCGCGATGTAGGCGATCTCGCTCGGCATGAGGTGGAAGTTGACGGGCACCGACGACGCCTCGCCCAACGCAGCGGCGGCATGGGCGAGCACGGTCGACGGGTGGTTGCGGGCGATCACCAACAGTCGCCGGGTCGGCCCGAGGTCGAACGCCTCGATCGCTGCTGCGAGACGCAGTGTGGCGTCGCCGACTTGACCCCACGATGCCTCGCCGAAGCCGTCCGATCGAATCGCCCAATCGTCTCGATTCGTGGCGGCGCGGTCGAGCAGCCCCAGATTCATCGTGCCAGCACTGTGCAGGCGCTGATCCCCGGCGCGCCGTACACCTGCGTGAATGCCGTGCGTGGATTGTTCGGCACCTGGCGATCCCCGGCTCGGCCCTGTAGTTGGAGCACGCACTCGATCACCTGTCGCAGTCCGCTTGCGCCGATCGGTTCGCCGTTGGCGATCAGGCCGCCATCGGTGTTGACCGGCAGCCGGCCGCCGATCTCGAGTTCGCCGTCGAGGATCAGGCGCGCCTGATCGCCGTGTTCGCAGAAGCCGCATTCGGCGAGGTGCATCAGTTCGGCCCCTGCCTCGGTGTCTTGGAGTTGGGCGACGTCGATGTCGTCAGGGCCGATCCCTGCCATTTCGAACGCCGACCGGGCGGCATGGACCGTCGCACCTTCGGTGATCTCTGGTGAGAGTGATGGGCTGAACACCTCGAACGTGCCGAACCGGCGGGTGCGGAAGGCGATCGCCCGAAGCTCGATCGCTCGATCGGTGAGCTGTTTGGCTCGTTCGGGTGATGCCAACACGATTGCCGCCCCGCCCTCGCTCGGGCTGCAGAACATGTAGGTCGTGAGCGGGTCGTTGACCATCGGGGCGGCCGCGATCGCGTCGGCCGACACCGGCTTTCGACGCCACGCGTTCGGGTTGATCGACCCATTCCGGAGCGCCTTGGCGGCCAGTTCGGCGAGCAACCGTGGATCGAGGTCGTGGTCGTGCAGGTAACGCTGCAACTTGAGCGCGAAGAATTGTGTAGTCACCATCATCCCCGCTTCGGCGTACCAGTCGGGGAGGCCGTAGTCCGAAGGATTCGAGCCGAATGCGCCACGGGCATGCTTGTCGAACCCGACCGCCAGCGCGATATCAGCGGCACCCGATTCGATCGCCTGCGAGGCGGTCAGCAGCGCACTGGCGCCGGTGCCGCATCCGTTGTAAACACTGACGAACGGGGCTCCGGTGAGCCCGAGCTCGCTGACGAGGGCGTCGGCGTGCCCGCCGTCGCGGCTGCCTCCTGCGGAGAACTGCACATCGTTCCACGACACGCCTGCATCGCTCAACGCTTGGCGTGCGGCAATCAGACCCATCTCGCGAGCGCTGATGTCGAACCGACCGAATGGGTGCAGTCCGACGCCGATGATCGACACGCTCATGACGGATCTGCTTCGAACCAGAACGACCAATGCGATCCGTCACCGCCGGCTTCGCCGACCGATCCGTCACCGCCGGCTTCGCCGACTACGAGGTGTACCGCGTCGCCGATCTGCCACGCGTCGGCGACCCGGCCAGCGAGTCGGGTCTCGACCCGCAGCACGCCGAGGTCGACGTAGCCGAGCGCGAACGGCTCCCACGCGTCGGGGCCGCGGTAAGGCGGTTTTGGCTGGATCCGTTGAACGGTCCAGCTCCACACGGTGCCAGTCGACGGGAGCACAGTTCGTTCGGTCATCGCCCCGCACCGCGGGCAGGCGAGCTGGACGGGAAACGCAAAGGTGGCGCACATCGGGCAACGCGCCGCGATCAGGTGCGGACGGTCCGCGATCGTTGTCGTGAGCCCGCTGATTGTGGGTATCGGCGACATCTGGTGCTCCCTGGGAATGGTACGGCTGAGACTGGTACGGTGAAACTATTGTATGACTCTAGTAAGTAGGTGACCATGGGTGTCGAGCTGGTGGCGAATTACACGTCTGCGACGGTCGATCCGCGCCAGTTCGCCCAGGCCGCCGAGGCGGCCGGCTTCGACGGCGTCGGTGGCTCCGACCACCTGTTCCGTACCAGCGCCTACCCGCATGTGTGGGTGACGCTGTCTGCAATGGCGGCGGCAACGGAACGCGTGTTTCTGATTTCGTCGTTCGCCAACAACCTGTTCCGCTCGCCGGTCGAGTTCGCGCAGGCCAGCCTCACGATGCAATGGCTGAGCGGCGGACGCTTCGAGGCCGGTCTCGGAGCCGGCTGGCTCGAACACGAAGTGACCGGTTCGGGCCTCGAGTACCCTGCCCCGCCGGCGAGAGCGCGGCGTTACAGGGAGGCGATCCTGATCGCTCGCGAGTTGCTCGCGACGGGGAGCTGCACGTTCGACGGCGAGCACTACTCGATCGACGTACCGATGATCGGCCCGGTGTGTGACTCGCCTCCGCCGTTGGTCGCTTCACTCGGCGGCCGTTGGACGATCGAGCACATCGCCCCACTCGTCGATCGCGTCGAGCTCAAGTTCGGAAGCAGCACACGGGGTGGCGAGCTCGACGTCAGGGCGCTGGCGGTTTCGACGCGTGCCGACGTGATCGCCATGATCGAGCGCGTCCGCGCAGTCGCCCCCGACGTTCCGATCGGCATGTTCACGATGGTGGCCGTCGGTGACGATCGCGAGACCGCTCCGATCCGCGATGCGCTCGGCGACGGTCTGTACGCCGGTTTCGCGGGTGAACCGGCACGCGTGCTCGACAACCTGCGGTCGCTCGAAGAACTCGGCATTTCGCGCGTGCAGGTGACCGAACGCCTCAAGGGTTCGATCGAACGGCTCGGCTCCGTCAACTGATCGGGAACGCTTACGAGACTGCCACACCACCGTCGACGCTTCGGTTCAGAGCCGCGTCGATACGATCTTCGACTGACCTAGTTGTCCAGCCGGCTTTCACCATTGCGCACACGACTCTGAAGTCGTACGGTTCGAGGCACCACAAGTTGTATTTCATGGGAGGTCGTCGATGAGTTCGGAGGACAAGATCCGCGAAGGGGTCCAGCCATTTCTGGATGATGGTGAAGACGTGCTTGCTGCATTCGTCGCGCGTCCGCGGGGCTGGACGCAGCAGATGGCTGGCTCGATGGTGCTCGGCGGGAGCCAACAGGCCAAGGCACTCGACGGGGCCGACCAGGCCGGCTTCGCGCTCGCCAGCCCGATGGCGTTGGCGATCACACAGAAGCGCTTGCTGTCGCTGAGCATGGGCGCGCAAGCGGGAATGGGGATCGGCGGCGGAGTGAAGGACCTCGTCGGTCAGGCGCCGCTCGGTGAGGTCGACTCGCTCAAGGTCAAGCGTCTGCTGCTCGGCAAGGTGGTGGAGATCACTGTCCGGGGCCAGTCGTTCAAGCTCGAGGTAGGCGCCGGGGCCAACACCAAGGGCGTTGTCGAAGCCTTTGAAAGCGCCCGAGCTGGCTAGTCGCGTTTTCCCCTGACCTGTCAGGTCGCGACCCCGAAAATCGGTTGTGGTCGTGATTCATCTGGGTCTACCTTGAGCGCGGAAGCGTTTCGTGGAAAAGGAGGCTGAGATGGTCGATGTCTCGAACCCAACTGTGGTGTGGACTCCCTGGCGTGTCGCTCGAAGCTCAGGATTCGAGGTGTGCGACACGGGCGGCGAGGTCGGACTGATCCAGATCAACAAGTCACAGTTCTTGGTGACGAAGGAATTCCGGTTCAGCGAGATCGCTGTGACGAAGATGCTCACCGACCGACTCGTGAGCGACGGCGAGAGCACGGCCGACGCTGAGCGAGCAGTCGAGGACGCAAGAACCTTCACGCCCACCACCGAGAACCCGACGGACATGGCGTCGATACCGCTGTTCATGCGTTGGTTCGAAAACACGTACGGTGCTCACACGCTGGCCGCCATCATTCACGATCAGCTGATCGTGGACGAGCCGAACGCTGGAGCGCTCGGCAGCGACACGCTTTCGGATCGATTCTTTCGCGAAATGATGAGATCGGCAGGCGTGCCCTGGCTCAAACGATGGATCATGTGGGCTGCCGTTGCGATTCGCTCGCGGTGGGCGGCCGGAGGAATCAGGCGACTTTCGGTGTGCGTCTGGATCGTGCTCGCCATAACTGGTATCGGCTCGTTCGTGAACGCTGCCGGATCGGCGTGGTTCGGCTGGAGTCGCCCCTTCGACGTCTGGCTGCTTCTGGTCATTGCCGTCCTACTGCCGATTGTCTCAGCACCGCTGTGGGGCAGGCAGTTCGGCGCAAGCCTCGTCGCCGCAGTCGCCGCACTCTGGATCCTGCCTGCAGCCGCCTTCGGATTGCTTGGATACCTCGTCTACCAAACCCTCGAATTCCTCGCCCGCAAGTCAGGCCTCAACTGACCCGCTGCCGTGACGAGCGCCCACCGGCGATCGCGGCTTCGTGGCCACCTCGTCGACGTCGTCGCCGCCCTCCTGGCCTCGTAAGTGGCTCGATACCTGCTGCCGCTGCCTGCGGTCGAGGGCACGACAACTCAGCGGTGGGGTTACAACCGGCTGCGGTTGGGGCTCGGGGTTTCGTTGGTGGTGTGGTGAGCCGTGACCGTCACTGGCACACCGGACAGTGCCGCGGTGCCGGTAAGTGCGTCGACGAGGTGTTCGTCGGTGACGTCGTTGATGCTGGCTCCAGGGTGCCGGGCGGCCACGCGGAGGCGAGCACCGTCGCGGTGGTGGCCCCAGCCGTGAGGCAGGCTGACCACGCCGGGCATCATCTCGTCGGTGATCTGGACCGGCACGTCCACCTCGCCGGCGGCCGATGACAGCGTAACGAGCTCACCGTCGACGAGCTGGCGTGCGGTGGCGTCGTGGGGGTTAACGAGGAGGGTGCACTGCGGCTGCCCCTTTGATTCCAATAGCGATGCGCTGTTGCCCATCCACGAGTTGTTCGAGCGCAGGTGCCGCCGGCCGATGAGGACCAGCCGATCGGTACCGTCGACCATCTCGGCCAACCGGGAGCGCAGCCGGTCGAGGTCGTCGAGGAACGGACGGGGTGCGAGTCGCACGGCGCGACCGCGGAACCGGACTCGCCGCGGCAGCCGCGGCTCGAGAGGGCCGAGGTCGACGCCGTGAGGGGTCTTGCGCAACCGGCGCAGCGACAGACCGCCGCGGCCGAGCCCGTGGGGTCCGAGCCGCAGGGCGAACGCCAGCGAGCCTTCCGGCCCGGAGTGCAGCAGCGGCCACCGTAGGAGGCGTCCCACGGGCCGCGGCCCGATGATCCTGGTGGCGAGCTCGATGCAGATTTCCCAGTCGTGGCGCTGGTCGGGTCCGCGCTCGAACACCGGGGCGCAGTACTTGGCACTGTTGTGGACTGCGAACATCAAGAACAACAGGTCGTAGTGGGATCGCTCGAGGTGGGCAGTGGGCGGCAAGATCACGTCGGCGAAGCGGGTCGTCTCGTTCAGGTAGAAGTCGATGGCGACCATGAACTTGAGCTTGGGGAGGGAGGCCTCGAGTCGGCTGCCGTTCGGGGTCGATAGCACCGGGTTGCCGGCCGAGGTGATGAGCGCTTTGATCTGCCCGGGTCCGGGCGTGCCGATCTCCTCGGCGAGGGTGGCCGCCGGGAACTCGCCTCCGAACTCCGGGAGGCTCCGGACCCGGCTCCGACGCCGGTCGTGGCTGCCCGACTGGCCAACCATGGCGAGCATGGGCACGATGTCGACGGCCGGAGTGGTGAACATGGCGCCACCCGGTTCGTCGAGGTGGCCGGTGATGGCGTTGAGTGCGACGAGCAGCCAGGCGCACAGCCCGCCGAACTCCTGAGTGCACAGTCCCAGTCGTCCGTAGAGCACCGCCCGAGGCGTGGTCGCAAGCTCGCGGGCCAGCCGCCGGACGGTGTCGGCATCGATCCCGGTGGCGGCGGCGGTCGCCTCGGGCGGGAAACCTGCGGCTGCGGCGCGCAGGTCGTCGAGCTGGGCAACCGGCCGGGTAGTGCGCACCAGGTCTTCGGTGAAGATGACGTTCGCCATCGACAGCAAGAACAGTGCATCGGTACCTGGGCGGATGGCGAGGTGCTCGTCGGCCAGGGCCGCCGTCTCGGTGCGGCGCGGGTCGATGACCACGACCCGCCCGCCTCGCGTACGGATCGCTTTGATGCGACCCTTCACGTTCGGGGCGGTCATGAGGCTGCCGTTCGACACCGCCGGGTTGGCGCCGACGCAGACGAACAGGTCGGTGCGGTCGATGTCGGGTGGGCTCAGCAGCCACTGATGGCCGAGCATGTGAAACGCCGCCACCATGTGGGGAAGCTGGTCGAGCGAGCTGGCCGAGTAAAGTTGGTGGGTGCGCAGCCCCCGGAACAGAAGCTGCCCGGAGGTGAGCAACCCGAGGTTGTGAGCCGACGGATTGCCCTGGTACACGGCGACGGCGTGGCGGCCATGACGGCGGCGAATCTCCCGGAGACGGCGGGCCGCCAGCTCGAATGCCTCCTCCCAGCTCGCCTCCCGCCAGCCGTCGGGCGTGCGCACCATCGGGTGGCGCAGGCGGTCCGGGTCCTCGTGAATATCCGACAGCGCCCTCGCCTTGGGGCACAGGAACCCGTGGCTGTGCGGATCGTCCTTGTCGCCACGGATGTCGGTGATGCGCCCATCGTCGACGGACACGACAATCCCGCAACTGGCCTCGCAGAGTGTGCAGGTGTGCAGGTGCGTGCTCGTTGTGCCCACGTCACAATCCTTGTCCACGCCGAACGCTCGTGCCAACCTGACCTCAGAACTGGTTTGCCGCTCGGCGTGCGTTGAATCGCTGACCGCACCAGCGGCTTAATCAGGACAGCCGGTCGTGGCGTGGGTGGCGGCTATCGCACCGAACACGAGGGCGGGGCCGATCGTGCCCCCGGGACCCCAGTAGGCCTGGCCGGCAGGTGAGGCGATGCAGTTGCCGGCTCCATACAGACCGGGGATCGGGTCGCCGTCGAGCGACAGTACGCGGGCATGCTCATCGATCACCGGGCCGCCCTTGGTGTCGAGTGCGCCAGGACCCAGGATCACGCAGTGGTATGGGCCGATGCCGGACAGCGGAGCCATCGAGGCGCTCGGCAACCCACGGCGCGGTTCGCCCGCCCATGTTCGTTCGATCTTCGATTCCCCGCGTCGGAAGTCAATGTCGCGCCCGGCGGTGGCCATCGCGTTGAAGCGCTCAACGGTCGCCGCTAGTTCGGCCTCGAAGTCGTCGGCGAGGCACGCACCGCCGGTGTGTGATGCCAAACCGGCCAGGCGCTTACGCAATTCGTCGGCGAGCCCGCCGAGGGTGTCGGCGCTGATAACGAACGGCGGGAACGGTTCCCCTGGCATCGGGATCGGCCAGCGGAATCGTGACGGTGTCGGATCGTCGACCACGGCCTGATCGAAGATCATGAACAGCAGCAGATTCGGGTATTCGTAGCGGCTCGGGTCCCAGGCGAAGTGGGACTGCCCGCGCTCGTTGTACACCGCCTTTTCGTTGACGGCCCGGTGCCCGTACTTGTTGACCATCAGCATCGAGTCACCGAACGGCGAATAGACGTCCTTAATCGTTGCCGGCACCGTGATGGCGTGCTCGACGGCGACCTGGTCCCACCATGCGTGCGACATGTTCCCGAGCTGCGCGCCCGCCTCGATGCCGATCCTCACGAAGTCACCCGTCGCCGACTCGGAGGCGGCACCCCCGAGCACGGGGCCACGGAGATAGGTGCGGGCGAGAGATCGATCGTGGATGAATCCGCCCGTCCCGAAGACCACACCCTGACGGGCGCCGTACAGCACGGTACGCAGGCCGGTGCGCGCCTCGACACCGATCACTGTGCCGCCGTCGTCGCGCACGAGGTGGACCACTTGCGTGTCGACGCGTGTATCCGCACCATGCTCGATGGCGACGCGCATGAGCGCGTCGGTCAGCAGTTGGCCGCCGGTCGGATCGACGCCCCGCCGCCAGTCGGGAGGGAACTTGGGCTGGATCACGCGGCCAATCGGTGCCAGGTCCTCCGGGAGATCGGCGTAGTAGTCGGGGTAGGCCACGGCTTCGAGCTCCCATGCTCCCAACTCGGTCAGTCTGTCGAGCACCCCACAGCCGCGATCGAAGAACGCTTCGAGCAGCCGAAACGTCGGTGCCGGAAGGCCGAGTGTCTCGTGATCGGACTGATACAACGTCGGGTAACCGGACCGCGCCATGTACCGCAGCGCACCTGCTCGGTCGTCGATCAGCCCGTCTGCGCGCATCACCGGATTGTCAGGCACCCACATCACGCCACCCGATTTGGCGGTCGTACCACCCAGAAAGCTGGCCTTCTCGAGCACGAGCACACTCGCCCCGGCGGCGGCTGCGGTGGCCGCCGCGGCACCGCCGGCTGCGCCGCTCCCGACCACGATCACGTCGGCGACCTTGTCCCATTCGTCGCCCCAGTCCGTTCTGGCCTTCACGTCGTCCGCCTCTCAAGTTCTGTCCGCCTGAGTCCGGTCAGATGGTCGTTGATCACGCGCCGCTGTTGGTCAGCCGACCACAGGTCGGGAGCGAGCACTGCCTGAATCGCCACCCCGTTCAGCGTCACGAGCAGGCGCGCCGCCTCGTGATCGACGTTTGAACCGGCTGGCAGCCGACCGGCGATGACCTCATCGGCGATCGCTTCCGCGAGCGTGTCCCGAAAGCTCTGCTGTCGTTCTCGAAACAACACGTCGAGTTCGGGCTCGCCGATCGACGCGCCCATATAGGCCAGGAAGACGCGCCAGTCGAGCATCCGAGCCTCGTCGAGCGGGAGCGCGGCATCGACCGAGGCCTCGAGGAGCGAGCGGCCAGCGGCGATCTCGGTCTCGATATGACGGCGGGCGCGATCGGCTCGTTCTCGGAATGTCGCCATCAGCAGTTCGCGTTTGTCGGCGAAATAGTGAGTGACGATGCCGGTGCTCCATCCGTTGACGCGGGCGATCGAGCGCAGCGTCACGTTGCCAAGCCCGCGCTCGGCGATCTGTCGGCTGGTGGCGTCGATCAGCACGGCGCGGCGCTCGTCGCTGTCAACCATCTTTGGCATGGACAGAGATTCTGGCACGGACTAGCGTTGTTGCGCAACCGTTGTGATGTATTGCGCACGAACCAGCGAAAGGCGCTGCCGGTGGACCAGGACTACCTCAATCGATTCCACGAACGATCGGCATACGAGGTTGATCGCACCGGGCCTCCCGACGGGTTTCCGACACTGCCTGACCTGCCGTTGGGGCGATACACCGATCCGGCGTTCTACGAACTCGAACGGGAGCACCTATTCAAGAACGTCTGGTTGTACGCGGGCCACGACTCCGAACTCGCAGTGCCAGGTTCGTACAAGCTGTGCGACATCGTCGGCGCCGCCGTGCTGCTGGTGCGCGGCGATGACGGCGAGGTGCGGGCATTCTTCAACGCCTGCCGACACCGCGGCGCTCCTGTCGTGCGCGGGACGTGCGGCGTGGCGCGCATGCTCGTGTGCCAGTTCCACTCGTGGAGCTACGACCTCGACGGCCGCCTCTTGCGGGTGCCCGACGAACGCGATTTCGTCGGGCTGCGAACCGAGGAGCGAGGGCTGGCGCCGATTCGTTGCGAACGATGGGGCGGCTGGTGGTTCGTCAACCTCGACCCCGAGGCGGCACCGCTGCTCGACTGGCTCGACCCACTCCCGACGCTACTGAGCGACGTGGCTGAGTCGCCGGTGCGACTGATCGACACGAAGACGGTAGAACTTGGCTGCAACTGGAAGATCCTCGCCGAGGGTTTTCTCGAGGTGTACCACGCCCGCACCGTTCACCCCACCACGGTCGCCCCGACGCTCGACACACGCGGCACCGTGATCTCATTGTTCGATCACGGCCACCAGAACATGCTTTCGCCGGTCAAGCCCGGCACCCGCACGGACGGCCGCGAGGCACTCGGCACACTCGAGCACCTGTCGGCCGTCATGGCGGCGGGCATCCAACCGGCGCATGGGATCTTCCCCAACATCATCAGCCCGCTCGATGCCCGCGGATTCCCATTCCTCGTGTTCTGGCCGTTGGCGATCGATCGCACCCGGCTCGACATCGTGTGGTTCGCGGCCGACTGGGGTGACGGTGAGTTGCCGGGTGCCGAGATCTGGCAGAAGCGACTTGACCGGTTCGACATGCTGATGGACGAGGACTACCTGAACCTCGAACCGATTCAGCGTTCGATGGAGTTCGCCGCCCACGGCGGTCAGGTGATCAACTACCAGGAGCGACGGATCTGGCACGTGCACGCCTGGATCGACAAGGTGATCGGCCCCGAACGTATCCCTGACGCGCTGCAAGTCGCCGACGTGCTCGCCGATTGGGTCGAGCGCGTGTGAGGGCGCGCCGCTTGCTGGCGATCACCGGCGGGCACGCCGTCGATCTTGGTGCGTTCGGTGCCATGGTCGACGCGATCTGCGACGAGTTGGGATGGGAGTGGAGCCACGCCACCCAACCGTCGGCGCAACGCTGGCTGCGCGCCGAGCATGCCGGCGAATGGGACGCGATCCTGCTGCACGACCTACCCGGCCTCACACTCAAGCGGGGCACCGAGCCCTCGCCGACCGACCCGACCGACGAGATCCGGACCGGCATGATCGAACTGCTTGCCACCGGTCAAGGCATCGTCGCCACCCATCACGCGCTCGCCGGCTGGCCGACGTGGGACGGCTGGGCGACGTCGCTTGGTGGACGTTTCCTGTACGCCCCAGGCCAATTACGCGGTACCGACTGGCCGTCGTCTGGCTACCGGATGGATCGCTATCGCGTCGACGTGCTGGCGGTTGATCACCCCGTGTGTGCGGGAGTCGAGGCGTTCGAACTGCACGACGAGTTGTATCTCTGCCCGGTCTTCGACGGCGAGGTCGTACCGCTGCTCGCCACAACCGCCGACACCTCACCTCAGTCGATGATTTCCACCTACCACGAGGTGCGCCACGGCGAGCAGATCGCGGCGCGTGGGCACCCGCCCGGAAGCAAGCTGATCGGCTGGGCCAAGACGGCCGGACGCAGCCCGCTCGTGTACCTGTTGCCTGGCCACGGACCAGAGACGATGGCGCACCCGCAGTACCGGCGCCTGCTTTCCAACGCCATCACGTGGGTCGCATCGCCGGCGGCACACGAATGGGCGGCAGCCAACCCGACCGAAACCGGCGATCTGTAAGGGGTGGATCAATCAGCCGGCTGCCCTCAGGGATTGCTACGCCGTCGAGGTGGTGTCGAACCCTGTCAAGTTCACGCTTCGCCTCGCGTTCCCGAGGCGACGAGTCGATGTGTCAGCTCGCGCACGGCGGTGCGCAACTGTTCGCTCGGTTCACCGCTGAGCGGCCCGTCGGCCAGCCGCATGGTGTGTACCGAAATCAGCAGGTCGACGAGCGTCCGCGCCGAGAGTGTTTCGACCGCCCTGCGTGCCGCCGACGTGCGACCGCGTGACCCGTTCGAACCCAGGTAACCGAAGGCGCGCTGTACGTGCAGGTCCTCGAACTCGTGTCGCAGGGTCGAAATCTGACGTGTCGCGCCGGGCAACTGAAGGTGCACCAGCGTGGCCTCGTCAGGATGCGTGTCGATCCACTCCCACACTGCGTCGATCACTGCGTCAAGAGTCGCTTCATCACCCGGGGAATCGTCCCCCCGCACGTTGGCCACGACCTCGCTAATCGAGTCGAACACCTTGTGTACCGTGGCACCGAACAACTCCTCCTTGCCAGTGAAGTGGTAGTAGACGGCGGTCACGACAACATCGGCTTCGTCGGCGACATCGCTGATTGCCGCATCGACGAAACCTTTGCGAGCAAACAGCCGAATGGCAGCATCGACGATGTCTTCGCGTCGCGACGGTCGGTGCGCTGGCAGGCTGGTCATGGTCGGTCGCCTACTGTAGGTCGGATCAACACTTCAGCCACCCCTCGGCGACCTGCACACCGACCGTCGCGACGACAATTCGTGATCGATGGGGCGATGGGCCTGTTCGCCACGATCCCGGTCGACGAAGTCACGGTGCAAGACATCGCCCACGCGGTCGAGATGACACCGGCGGCTGTGTATTACCACTTCGCTTCGAAGGAACAGATCCTGCTCGAGGGCATGGCACAGTTCCGCGACGCCATGCTCGCCGAAGTCCGACTCAACATGCCCGCCCGTGGAGACACTGACGGTGTCAGAAATCTGCTCGCCCATCTGCTCACGTGGACGGGACGTCACCGTGTGCAGGCGACCGTGTACTTCGTCAGTTCGATCGGACTCAACCTGTTGGTCGAGGCACTTCGGCGCGAGATGCGACTCGAACTCGTGACACTCTTGCGTGATGCCGTGACCTCGGCGCGAGGTCGCCTGGCGTCGGCCGAGGCCGGTGTGATCGCCGTCGCCCTCGTGTCGTTGCTGGAAACCTCGTTGGCCTCGATGCTCAATCAGGACGCCACGCATCGCAGTCTCGGTAATCGTCGGTTCATTGGCGAAGTAAGCGATCTCGGTGACCGTATCGCAGGTATCAAGCGGGCGTCGTAGGCTCGGCCTGGTCTGCGATCAGGACCTGGTCGGCGATCAGGACCTGCGATCGACCTCACACGGTCCAGTCCGCGTCGAGTCGGACCAGTGCCTTGCCGACGTTGCCGCCGCCAAGCATCCCGAGGAATGCCTCGACCGCGTGGTCGATGCCGTCGGTGACGGTTTGGAGGGCATCGATCTGACCAGTTCGCAGCCACCCGGCAACCGTGGCTTCGAACGCCGGTCGCATGTCCTCGTGGTCACGCACGATGAACCCGCGGATCGTGACGCGACGAAGGACTGCTTCGATCAACTGGTTGATGTCCTGCCCGCGGCCCTCGTCGGAGTACTGGCTGATCATCCCGCACAACGCGACCCGTCCACCGATGTGCATGTTCTTGAGGGCGGCGACTAGCTGAGGCCCGCCGACGTTGTCGAAATACACGTCGATGCCATCAGGCGCGATCCGGGGAACGCCGGCTCTCGGCGTCTCGGCGCGGTAGTCGAAGGCATCGTCGAAACCGAGTTCGTCGACGAGCATCGCCACTTTCGAGGCACCGCCGGCGCTGCCCACGACGCGTTCGGCACCCAACAGTTTGGCGAACCGCCCGGCGGCCGAGCCGACAGCGCCAGCCGCGGCTGAGATGAACACCGTGTCGCCTTTGCGCATCTCGCCGATCCGCTCGAGCCCGACCCATGCCGTGAAACCGGTTTGGCCGAGCACGCCGAGCCAAGCGCCGACCGGTGCCGCCTCGGGGTCGACAACCGTCGCTGTCGCCGCATCGATCACGGCGTGATTGCGCCAACCCATTCGGTGGCGCACCACGGTTCCAGGCACGATTCCGGCCGCCTCGGATGCCAGCACAACTCCGATCGCCGAACCGTCGAGCGGTTCACCGATCTGGAAGTTCGTGGTGTATTGCATCTCGCCGACGTCGAGTCGGCCGCGCATCGATGGATCGACGCTCATCACGATGTTTCGGAGGAGTAGCTGACCGGCCTGCAGCTCGGGGATCGGGCGCTCCTCGACTGCGAAATCGGTGGGCTGGGGGCCGTCGGCGCCGGGCCGCTGGAGGAGGGTGACGAGCCGCGTGGTGGTCGGCGTGGTGGTCGGCGTGGTGGTCGGCGTGGTGGTCGGCGTGGTGGTCGGCCGGGTGGTCGTGGTGGGTTGCATGAATCAGCTCCGGGCACAATGAATGAGGATCAGAACAAGTGTAGTCACTCTCAAGTTAGTCGAACGATTGGAGTCAGCGTCCGATTGCGTCAACGTTTCGTCACGTTGGGATTACCCGACGACCAGGTTTGCTGCATCGTGCGATGGGCGATGCGCCAGCCGTCAGCGGTCCGCACGAGTCGATCATCGTAGAAACCGCCGACGGCGTAGGTGTCGCCCCCTTCGGCACCAGCCAGCACGTGTTGGCTATGCAGTTGACAGCGATGTGTTGCCGTGTCACCGTCGATCTCGACCTGATGGTTCCCGACTAGATGTTGCGTGGTGTCGAGCCTCATGATCGCGCCACCGATGCGGGCGATGATGGCGTCGACGCTATCGCACTCGACGCTCCGAAGCTGCGCCGTTGCATCAGGCGCGAACACATGCCGAAGGTCGTCGAGTTGTTTCGTGTCGAGCGCCCAGGTGTAGGCGATCGCCAGGTCGATGATGTCGTTTCGGTCTGACATGGTCAGCAGCCTGACACGTCGGCTACACGAGCGTCCACCCACCGTCGACGACGAGCGTGTGGCCGGTTACGTACGAGGCTGCGTCGCTACAAAGAAACAACACAGCCCGGTGACATCGAGGTGGAGTGCGTCTGCACTACCGCCAACGTCACGGATCGCGGCAACGACGCGCTGGGCACCATCGTCGTCGATGTCGCCGATCACGACACGGGCACCGGCGTCAGCCAGGCGGTGGGCAATGCCCTCGCCGAGGCCGGTGGCGGCGCCCGTCACGAGCGCCACCCGCCCGTCGAGTGAGAGCAGGGAAGCAATCTCGGGCTTCACCTCCGCGACCATAGTTTCTCTACACTCGTTGCGTGTCGACATCATCACTCGAGCACCGAATCGAGATCGCTCGCAACCTGTTCGGCGGTTGGAGCTCGGGGGACCCGGACGCGCCAGAGCCGTACTTCACGCCCGACGGCGTGCTCGACGACGTGGCGAGCGGGAAGTTCGAAGGGTGGCCAGCGATTCGGGCGTTCTTTGCCGGTGGCATGAAGCGCACAACGAATCTGACGCTGATCCCCGATCAGTTCTGGGCGAACGACGACGGGCTTGCCGTGCATTACGTCATGAGCGGCGACGTGATCCTGCCCGAGTCGTTCGGGCCGGAGTATGTCGGGAGGCGCTGGTCGGTGAGGTGCATGTCGTTTCTCCGATTCGATGGTGAACGTGTCTGTTACGAAGCCGACTACCACGACAAGGGGTCGCGGGCAAAGTCGCTCGGTATCGGCGTGTGAACACGCTTCGATCCTTGCTCGGGCCGCCGGTCCAGATCGCGTACGCCGTGCCGGACGCGATCGAAGCCGCTCGACAATGGGCGAACGACTTCGGTGCCGGACCGTTCTTCGTCAACCCACATATTGCCCTCGCCGATGTGGTGTACCGCGGCCGTCCGGCGACGTTCGACCACACGTCGGCGTACGGCCAGTGGGGGCCGATCATGGTCGAGCTCGTCCAGGATCACGGCACAGGGCCGAGCGCGGTCCGCGACATGTTCGCTCCCGACCAATCAGGTTTGCACCACTTGGCCTTCTTCGTGGCTGACACTGAGGCGACGGTCGCGGCACTCGGCGGCTTGGGATACGAGCTGGCGATGAGCGCTGCGACGGTTGGTGGTGTGCAGTTCCATTTCGTCGACGGCCGCGCAACTCACGGTCACATGTTCGAGCTGTACCAGCCGACCGATCGGCTCGTCTCGTTCTACGCGTCGGTTGCCGATGCGGCGAGAGGCTGGGATGCGTCCGATCCGGTGCGAATGCTCTGACGGTCAGAACGTTCGGCGGTGCTCCGCGACGTGTTGGTTCGATCCTTGTGTGAGCAGCCAGCGTCCCGTGCAAACCTTCCTGGCGAACTTCCAGGTGCCGTCGACTTGCACCACGATGTCGTGGTAATCGCCGCCGAACAGTCGTTTCGGATCGTGCGAATCACGGGTGAACGGTGCCAGGAATTTGCTGTGGACATGCACTTCGCCTGAGGCGTCGTCTGTTTCATCGACCACGATGTTCGAGGTGTGGTGCGCTGACGGATGGTTTGCGCCATGGAAGTACTCAAGAATTTCGTCGATGCCGTGACAGACCTCAGGCGCTCGGACGGCTGTGTAGTCGAGGACTGCGTCGGGATCGAAGAGTTCGGCAAACGCATCCCAATCGCGGGCGTCGATGGCGTGGCCGTAGCGGCCGAGTAGTTGGTGGATCCGGATGATGTCGATCGCCTCAAGCATGATGTCAGTGTCCCAGTTCGACAATACTTACGGAAAGCGGGCAAGCTAGAGTCAGTCTAAAGTAAGTTGATCGCCGACCGGAGGACTTCGTACATGCCAGGATCAGCACAACCGATCGGTCCGCGTTCCAAGGGGATCACGTATCAACAGTTGCTGGACACGGATCGGTACCCCGTGCCCGATGTGCTGCGAGTCGAGTCACCGCAATATCTGGGCAGCGCCGACATCTCGAAGGACCGCTATACGACCCGCGACTGGCATCAACGTGAGGTCGACCGGCTGTGGAAGCGTGTGTGGCAGTTCGCCTGCCGCGAGGAGCAGCTCCCGCACGTCGGCAGCTACATCGTGTACGACATCGCCAACCTGTCGTTCATCGTCACCCGATCCGCGCCGGGCGAACTCAAGGCGTACTACAACGCCTGCCTCCACCGCGGCCGCCAGCTGAAGGACCACAGTGGTCGCTGCTCCGAATTCCGCTGTCCGTTCCACGGATTCGCGTGGCAACTCGACGGGCAACTCGCCGACATCCCGGCGCGCTGGGATTTCGAGCACGTCGATGACGCAGCGTTCTCGCTGCCAGAGGCACAGGTCGGAACATGGGGCGGCTTCGTGTTCATCAATCCGGACCCCGATGCGCAGCCGTTGGCCGATTTCCTCGGGGATCTCCCACAGCACTTTGAGCGCTGGAAGCTAGAGGATCGTTACATCCAGGGCCACGTCCACAAGAAGATCCGCGCCAATTGGAAGATCGTCCAGGAGGCGTTCAGCGAGTCGTACCACGTGGGCGGTACGCATCCGCAGGCGCTTCCGTATCTCGGTGACGTAAACAGCCAGGTTGACGTGATCGGCAATTTCGCCCGCGTGATCACCCCGGGCGGCACGGCCAGTCCGCTGCTCGGGTGGGAGCCGACCAACGACGAGATGCTGCGGTACATGCTCGACATCCGAGTCGACGAGGAAAGCTTCGTCTCGGTCGAGTCCGGACAGTCGGCTCGCGATGCGTCTGCGGCGGCGGCCCGCGAGCGTTGGCGACCGGTGGTCGGTGACGGTGTCGACGAATGGTCCGACGCAGAGTTCATCGACAACATCGATTACACGCTGTTCCCGAACATGCATCCGTGGGGGGCCTACAACCGGATCACGTACCGGTTCCGGCCGAACGGTGACGACCACCGCACGGCGATCATGGAAGTCTTCCTGCTGGCCCCGTTTCGGGGCGAGCGGCCCGAGCCCGCCACGACCACGTACCTCGATTTTGATGACGACTGGACCGACGCTTCCGAACTCGGCATGCTCGCCAAGGTGTTCCAGCAGGACAGTTTCAACATGCCGATGGTTCAAAAAGGGCTGGAACAGACGATCAAACCAGGTGTGACACTGGCGAACTACCAGGAGTCGAAGGTCCGCTGGATTCATCAACTGCTAGGCGATTGGGTAGAGGGCTGATCATGCTTGGTGTGCTGCACCCCTTCAGCCGAGCGCTCTACGAGCAAGACGGTCACGGGCACGTACGCGTGTCACTCAACGGCCGCACCGGCCTGTTCCGAATTGACGGGACATGGATCGAAGGCGAGATCTTCGAGGCCGACCCGCAGCTGTGTGGGTGGATCGGCGGTCCGAAGGTCGCTCATCACCGCATCCACCGCGTTCAGGCCTGACGTGGCTGCGTCAGATCGCTCGGCTCGTCAGTTGGCATGGCCCGACCTCGTTTGGTCGCACTTCAGCCGACCCCGTTTCGGTCAGTTCGACGAGCGAGTTGCCGCCGCCGCAGTGGCCGGCTTCGCGGGTATCGGGCTGTATGTCCACGAGTACGAGCGGCTTCGCGAGGAGGAAGGGCGCACGGTCGCCGAGCTTCGAGCGGTGCTCGACCAGCACGGCATCGTGGTAGCCGACGCCGAGGTTGCGCGTGGATGGTGGGCGGTCGACGGGCCGGACCACGAGCAATGTCAGCGAATCGAAACGTTGGCGTACGAGATGGCCGACGCCTTCGAGGTGCGCTACCTGCAGGCGATCGGTTCGTACGACTGCGGCTTCGATCAAGCGGTCGACGGTTTCGCCGGTCTGTGCGATCGCGCGGCGGAACACGGGCTGCTGGTCGGGATCGAATGGCTCCCGTATACGAATATCGCCACCGCCAACGACGCACAGCGAATCGTGCAGGCAGCCAACCGGCCGAACGGTGGGTACTGCGCCGACATCTGGCATCACACCCGCGGCGCCAACGACATCTCGATGATCGGCGCACTCGAACCTGAACTCGTGTTCGCAGTGCAGATGAACGATGGTCCGATGACCCCGACGATCGACGATTACAAGCCAGACTGCCTCGCCTATCGTGTGCCCCCCGGCGACGGCGAGTTTGACTGCGTCGGATTCGTGTCGCTGCTGATCGAGATGGGCGTGACCGCCCCGATTTCAATCGAGGTCTGCTCCACGGTGTTGTGGGAGGCCCCGATCGGCGTGGCGGCACAGCTGGCGGCCGACGGCATGCGTCGCGTCCTGCAGATAACACCATCGAGGGGTTGATCGATGCCCCCCTCCGACCCCGACTTGATCGCGTCGAGCCCGATGTGCGGCCAGCGATGCCTGGTGCTCGGGGGTTCGGTGTTCGTCGGCAAGCATCTTGTCGAAGCGCTTGTCGGCGTCGGCGCCGACGTCGCAGTGTTGAACCGAGGAAGGACGCCAGCGAGTCTCCCGGAATCGGTCGAGTTGCTCCTCGCCGATCGGACTGATCTCGATCAGATGCGCTCGGCGCTGGCAGGCCGCGAGTGGGATCTGGTCTTCGATGTTTCCGGTTTCGTGATGGCCGCCGGCGGCTCCGACATCGAGAGTCTGCTCGATCTGCTCGACAGCCACGTCGGGGGCTACGTCTATACGAGTTCGATCATGGCGTACGACCAGTCATGGGTCGGTGTGTTCCCGTGGACGGAGTCGCAGCCCACCAATCGTGAGGGACCCGCCAGCTACGGCGGGTTCAAAGCACTTGCGGAATCCTCGATGCTGGCGCGTCACGCCAGAACCGGCTTCCCGGCGTCGATCGTTCGGCCGGCGGCGATCTACGGACCCGATAACAACATTTTCGACATGGAAACGCCGATGTTCCTTCGGCTGCTTCAGCACCGCCCGATCCTGGTGCCTCACGGCGGCCTGGTGGTTGGCTCGTACGGGCATGTCGACGATCTGTGCCAGGCGATGATCACGATCGCCCGCCACCCGGCTGCTCGCGGTGAGGTGTTCAACATCTCCGCCGAATCGCTCGACGTCAACCGCTACATCGCCGTGCTGGCCGATGTCGTCGGGGCCGAACCCAACGTCGTGCGTGTGCCTGACGATCTGCTGCCTGAAATCACGGCACCGGAGGCAGGGTCGGTGTTCGGTCATCTGTTCAAGGTCCGGCATCATGCGACCGTGAGCATCGAGAAGGCGCAACGACTCGTCGGTTACACCTGCCGGTACGACACGTTCAGTGGCCACGCTCAGACGTTCGATTGGTTCAGGGATCAGGGTTGGGATCGGCTCGATGGTCCACTGGTCGATCCGGTCTGGAAGGCGTCGTGGGACTTCACGGCTGAAGCGCTGTTGGCAGAACGGATCCGTCGTGGCTGAACTGAGCGATGCCGAACTCTGGCGATGTGTCGAGACGACCGTGCGTGATGTGTTGTTGACGGCGCTCGCCGACGACGCCGACTGGGCTCGGGCCGCAGCCGTGCAGCTGGTCGGCCTTGCTCGGTACGCCAGCGGTCGCCCGCAACCGAGTGACAACCGCCAGAACGAACTGGCGGCAATCCTCGATTCACATGCCGACAACGAACTGATTGCTCGGCATTGGCGTGGCAACGATGCCTCGGCGACCGTGATGGACGTCGTCGGCCGTGTCCTTTCCGATGCAGTCGGGCTGACCAATTCGGACGCCGACGAAGTGCGACGCACGCTCCGGCAAACCGTGGTTAGGCAACTCGATGACGAGCTGGCGATTACGGGCGATCTGGTGAACGCCTTTCGAGGGCAGCTCGATGCGTGAAGCACTTGCTACCTGGTTGACCGAGCGGCGCGGGCACCCCGGATCGATCGTCGAACTGCGCCGCATCGCCACCGGCAATTCGCGGGCGATGTGGTATGTCGCCCTCGACGATGGTTCGAGATATGTGACGCGGATCGAACAGGGCGGGGTGTTCGGTACGTCGAGTGTCGATGAGTTTCGGTTCATGCAAGCCGCCGCAACGCTCGGATGTCCGGTCGCCCCTGTGCGATGGATGGAGCCAACAGGTGACGTGATCGGCCAACCGTTCTTCGTAATGGACTTCATCGACGGCACTGCCACCGGCCGCGACGATCGATCGATGAGCGAGGCGCTGGCAAGGGACTTCGTGCGTCGACTCGACGAGCTGCATCGCACCGACTGGGCTTCACAGTTGGGTGCCGAGCTGGATCCGCTGCCATCCGGGTCGGACGCAACCATCGCCCAGGTCGATCGGTGGCACAACGTCTATCGCACAGCGGCCGACGACAGCCTGCCGCTGTTGGAGGAGGGTGCAGTCTGGTTGCGACACTATGCCCCGACCGCCAAACAGGTCGGCATTGTCCACGGCGACCCCGGCCCAGGCAACATGGTGCACGACACTGAGCGCGTGATCGCATTCACCGACTGGGAGTTCTCACACATCGGCGACCCGGCGGAGGATTGGGCGTATCTCGTCACCATGCGAGGTGCCAAGACGAGGCGGCCAGACGCATGGCTGGCGTTGTTCAGGGAGATCGCGGGTATCGAATTGACCGCTCGTGACCTGCACTACTGGAGCGTCTTCAACTTCTTCAAAGGTGCGTGCGCCAACCTCACCTGCCGACGGGCGTTCACGACTATCAACCCGGCACCGAACATGGCGATCATTGGCACCGCCTTGCACCAGACCTATATGCGTCGGGTAGCGACGCTGATCGGAGACGCACCATGACGATCAGTGACGAGTCTGCGCTGGTGGCGTTGTCGCACGAGTACGCCGATGCCGTGCGTACCCGCGACGCCGACCGGTGGGCTGCTACTTGGGTTGCCGACGGGCGTTGGGTGCTCGGCCCCGGCCGCGATGTGGTCGGCCGCGAGGCGGTCGTCGAGATGTGGCGGACGTCGATCGCCAAGTACTCGGTGGTGGTGCAGATGTACACGAGTAGCACCTTCGAGATCGACGGCGATGCTGCCACCGGCCGCTGTCAGTTCTTCGAACTCAACGTCGTCGCCGACGGTTCCCGTCACGTGCTCGCCGGCCACTACGACGACACCTATCGACGCACGAGCCAAGGCTGGCGTTTCGGCAGCCGTCAACTCACCAAATACTACGCAGGCCCACCCGATCTGACCGGCCTGTTCCCACCCCGGGCTGAGGGTACAGCTACCCGGCGTTCTGCCACAGACCCATGAGGTTGCCCTCGCTGTCATTGAAGTACGCCGCGAACCCCATCTCGCCGACCGCCATCTTCTCGCCGGCCGCGGAGCCGCCGTGCATCTCGATGGCGACCAACGTGGCATCGATGTCGTCCACTTGCAACGTGATCACAGGAGCGATGGCGGGCGCCTCACGCTGCATCAATCCGCCACCGATGTAGCCGGGCTCGCTCGGCATGCCCTGGTCAGTTGACGGGCCAGTGGAGACGAGGTTGTAGCTCATCTCCGGCATTGGTTGGATCTGCCAATCGAACACGTCGCGGTAGAAGCCGCGGGCGCGATCGGCGTCGTCGAACGGGACCTCGAAATGCACCACTCGAGCGCTCATCGTTACCTCCGCAATTTCTATTTGTTGGGGCAGTTCCATTTGTTGCCGATCCAATCCTAGATGCCGCCGGCACGGGTCGACGACCGTCAAGTTTCCGTTGGCGCTAATTGGCCGGAAGTTCAGCTGAACTCCAGATGGATGTCCGACCCGCGTTAGACCCTGGTGCGGCTCGGGCCGGCCGGGGAATTCTTGAACATGCTTTCGGCGTCGAAGCCGATCCGCGCAGTCGGGACGATCTCGATGATTACTCGGCCCGGCGTGTCAAGGTGGCTGACGAAGGCGGCTTGGCGTTCGGTGCTCTCGGGCCGTGCGCGTGCGGCGAGGGCTGGGTAGAACCACGCCTTCACCTCATCGGAATCGTGCACGACCGCGTTGCCTTTGTACGTGACCGCCTGGCTGACCCCGATCTCGGTGCCGCGGCTCGAGATTGCGATCGCCACCCGCGGCCGAGCCTCGACGGCGGCCACGCGTTTGCGGCGTCGTGTGCAGGTGACCCAGAAGCGATCGTCGCGCACCACGAAGTTCATGATCACACCGACGGGATCGCCGGTTGCCGTCGTCCACATGAACGTGCATTCGGTCTGTGCGTCGAGCAAGGCGTGTTCGTGCTCGTCGTCGAGCGCAAACGTCGAGACATCCTCGTACGAGTCGACATAGCTTTCGTCGGTCATCTCGTCATCTCCTGTCAGGTCGACTTCGGTTGGTATTGGTAGCAGGCAATCGCACTGCCCATCCCTTGCCCGGAGCCCGTGACCACTGCGACGCGACCGTCGACGCGGAACTGATCGAGCAAGCTCACCTGGCGCTCCACCGGATGGGCAGGCTGACGAGCCCGCGCAGTACGAACGAATCGTTGCGAACCGGCGGGCCGGCGAGTTCGATGTCGGTCATTCGGTCGAGCAGAGTGCGGAACACGATCCGTGTCGTGAGGCGAGCCAACGGCGCGCCGATGCAATAGTGGATTCCCCACCCGAATGCCACGTGTTTGCCGAGTTCGGCGCGTTCACGATCGAGCCGGAACTCGTCGGGCGCTTCGAACTGGTCAGGGTCACGGTTGGCGGACGCAAACAACATTTGGACCTTGCTGCCGGCGGGGATCGTCGTGTCGTGCACGGTGCACTCGGTGGTGTTCGTGCGAAACAGACCGTGCACCGGCGAATCGAATCTGAGCGCCTCTTCGATTGCGATCGGGAGCAGATCAAGCTCGTCACGCAAACGCTGCATGATCTTGGGGTGCTCGATCAGGCGGTAGAGCATCAGACCGATCAAGCTGGTTGTCGTCTCGTGACCGGCGACGAGTAGTTGGTAACCGAGATAGCGGGCCTCCGAATCGGAGATCGTCCCTTCGCGCCGTGCTGCCGCCAAAAGTGTCAACACGTCATCGGGAAGTGGGGTCCCGGCTGCCAGCATCGCATCGCGCTCGTCGACTCCGCGTTCGACCGAATCCTCCAACGATGTTTTGGCGATCTGGTACTGATCGAGATCTCCGCCGGTCAAGGCGTTGACAGCGATCGTGCTCCATCGATGAAACTGGTCGCGTTCTTCACCGTAGATACCAAGCAACTCGGCAATTGCCAGGGCGGGGAGTGGGGCCGCGATGTGTTCGACGAAATCGGCCTCACCGAGCGGCACTATTGCGTCGAACAAGGTGTCGGCGATGGCTGAGATGTTCGGTTCGAGGCGCTCGATCGAGGTCGGTACGAAGGCCGCCCGCAGCACACGCCGGTGGCGAGCGTGATCCGGGTCGTCAGCAGTCCCCAGCGCGCCGCTGTCCTGATAGAAGACGCCGGGTCCGTCGCCGTTACGCCATTGCGTTGGGTGCTTGACGACATCGACGATGTCGTCGAACCGGCTGAGTACGAAGAACGGCGGCTCGTGATCCGATTCATGGTGCACCGGGCACTCGGATCGCAGAGTCGCATAGCGGTCCGTCGGCTCAAGCGTTCGAGCGTGATCGACGTGACGGTATGGGGTGTCCATGTCGGTACTCATTGGTTCGCGCTCACGGCTCGACTGACCAGAACTGACTTGATGCGGTCCCGTCGGGGGCTTTGACCCCGTCGACAGCGTCGATCCGATATTTGACTGCACTGCCGCCGATTCGGGGTTCGACCCGCAGGGCAGCACCGGTGGCGGCAAAGTTGGGGTGAGCAAAGTGGGCGTCGAGCGCCTCGGCCGACTCCCAGAGTTCGACGATTCGAATCCGCCCGGAATCGGCAGGGTCAGCCGAGATCGTGTAGATCACGCATCCCGGTTCGTCGGTTTGGGTGGCGCGTTGCAGGTCGACCGTAGAGGTGACCAGCGCATCGCGCTTGTCAGGCTCCACGTCGATGTGTCCGAGGATCGCGATCACGTTGCTGTTCGCTCCTTGTCATAGTTCGAGGGTCGTAGTTCGAGTGTGTGATGGTTCGAGTTGTCCTACAACCATCATCGCAACTCCAGTCGTTGTCAAGTAAGTCGTGCGATCTACGGTGCTGGAATGACGCCGAAGCGCCAGCTGTCCCTCGCAGCAGGGACGATCCTCGACGTCGGCCCGGCCGGGGCCGTCGATGTTGCCGATGCGGCCGGGTATCGATCAGTTGGACTCTGGTTCGACCCGGAGATTTGGACGTCGGCGACGACACGCGAGGTCAGTGCTCGGCTTGCGGCGACGGGTCTCGTGGCTCTCGACATCGAGCCGATCATCCTCGGTCGCGGGGTCGATCACGGCGAGCGGATCATTGAGGCAGCGATCGCCGTCGGTGCCCGCAACATCCTCGTCGCGAGTGGCCCGGCGCCCGCGGGTCAGGTGATCGACAGGCTGGGCGCGTTGTCGGCGCTTGCCGCCGCCGCGCCCGATCTCACACTGGCGCTGGAGTTCCTGCCAATCTTCACGGTCGCCACACTCGCCAACGCGATGGCCATCGTCGAGCAGCTCGGCGTTGCCAACCTCGGTGTACTCGTCGACACGTTGCACCTCTCGCGTTCGGGTGGATCGCCGACCGACATCGCCCGATGCGATCCCGACCTGCTGCCATACCTTCAGCTCGCCGATGCTCCCGCCATCCATCCGTCGACACCGGAGGCGCTCCGAGAGGAGGCGCTCCACGGGCGCCTGCTACCGGGAGAGGGCGCACTACCCCTGCGTGCTGTGGTGGCGGCGATGCCCGACCTACCTATCTCGGTCGAGTTGCGCTCACGGCTGCTGACGGCACGCTACCCCGACCCAGTCGAGCGAGCGATCGTCGTGCGGCGGGCCTGCGAGCCGTTCCTCTGACGAGCTAAAAGTTACCGAATCAGCACACATTCATAGTGTGCCAGCCCGCGCTTGGCGTTCGATTCGACGAGCGTGAAGTTCTCGGCCCAATCGTGTTCGAGTTCGAACTGGCGGCCGCCGGCCTCAACGATCGTCGTTGGGTGGCTGACATCCCACACCTCGCCCTCTGCGTGGTCGTCGCCTCGATACACACCTTGGCCGAGCCCATCATCGAAGCCGCCGAAGTAGCCGCCACCTTGGCAATACACCCAACCGAGGTCGGAAAATGTGTAGTCGCGGACGGCGCCGTCGACATCGGTCAATCGGAACGAACCAGACCGAACGCGCCGTCCGCCGTCATAGAAGTCGAGCTCGTGTTCGATACCGACCACTGGCACGATCCGATCGCGTTCGAGGATCGCGCCGCGCCCCGCCGCCGCACTGCCGCTCGGATCGGTGAAGAAGAACCCACCGTGATCGGGTAGATGAAACAAGACCCATTGGCGTAGACCCGGATGGCGTTTGTTCGGGATCGGCGCTCCGTATGGGCGCGGGCCACCCCGCGGCGGCTGATAACCCCACGAGTGATTCCGGAAGAACGAGGTGTCGGAGCGAGTCAGATCGATCCGCTTGCCGGCGACCTCGACCCAACCCTCGCATTCGCCGGTGATCTCGTAGGTAGCGCGCTCGCTCAAAAGACGACCATCGATCCGGCGGACTTCGATCGGGCCCATGTATGGGACGTTGGATGTGTGACAGGTGACGTCGAGGCGGATGCCGATGTCGTTGCGGTTGAGCACCAACCGTACGACGTCGAGCGGCTCGACGATCTCGAGACTCAGCGGGCCGACACCCAGACGATCCATGTCAGGTCGCAGCCGTCGCGAGAACCGAACGTTGTACTGGTGGCCTTCGTGACGCAGGCACACGAAACCGTCGAGCACATCGTTGTTGGCATACAGGCGAACGTTGGATGTGAATGCAACCGTCCCTGCCTGGTTGGCGGCGCACACGTAGTGGCCGTCGTTCCAACTCGGGTCGCTTCCGGCTACGGCGGCGAACGTGTCGGTGACCTGATGAAATGGGTACTCGTCCATGCGAATCAGCACGGGTGGCTCCCGGTTGTGAGGAGGGTTGATGAGGACAGTTATCGGGTGGTTTGCGGGGTCGCGTTTGACGCACTTAGCGGAGTTGTTGACAAGTTACTCGTTCGGACCACTATCTACTTTCCGGAATAGTGGTTGAGCAGGAGTTTTGCATCCATTCTCGGCGGGCGCGTCTGTTCGGTACGATCAAGGCGTGTTCGCCCACGACCTCGTCAAGATCGACCAACGCCGGCAATGAACCCACGCCTCGGCTTGCAAACCCACGATCAAACGAAACCGACTGAATCCACGCGCCCCAAATTCAGCACGTTCACAGACGCCGACAAGCACCCCAACCGAACACCGCCCGAACCACCAAACCCCGACCCCCACACCCGACAACCAGCTACGTTTTCCGGGGGAAGTAGTTAGAAATGGACATCAGGCCGTTGTCGGGCCAGTTGCTGCGGCGGCATCGGCTGCGGAGCGCTTGCGCCGGGGGATCTTGACCACCTGATTGCGGGTAGCGAGCGACACCGCGCCGAGCAACGACAAGCCGTAGAACAACGGCTCGATCCAGCGCGTGCTGCCCGAGAAGGTGAGCTGGATGCCCTTGATGCCCGTGGCCAGCGCCAACAACGCGATCATCGCTCCCCAGATGTTGGGGCGGCCCTTCAACTGCGAGGCGCCGAAGAACGCCGCTGCGATGGCGGGGAACAGATAGCCGGGGCCGATGTTGGGGCCGTAGGTGCCGACCTTCCACGAATACACGATGCCCGAGAAACCGGCGATCAAACCCGACACCACCAACGAGATCCACACCAACCGATCGGTCCTAACTCCGGCCAGACGAGCAGCTTCGGGGTTGCCTCCGGTGGCGAACATGTATCGCCCGGCAGGGGTGTGTTCGAGCACGAACCAGGCGACGACGGCAATCACGCCGAGGTAGTAGCAGAACAGCGGCAGCCCGAACAACGGCCGAACTCCGATCCTGAGGTACGACTTGGAGAGCTCACCGCTGATGGTCTGCTCGGAGGTGAAGTACACGAACGCTGTGATCAGCTGACTCATGCCGAGCGTGGCGATGAAGCTGTTGACCCGCAGCTTGACGACGACGAACCCGCTCAGGAATCCGACAAAGGTGCAGGCGGCGAGACCGATCAGCATGCCCAGCACCTGAGGCATCTCGGTGTTCTTCGCCCACCAGTTGGTAATCACCAACGACATCGTCATCATCGTTCCGATCGACAGGTCGTACGTGCCGGTGGCGAGCGGGATCATGAACGCGATCGCCAGCACGCCATACATCACGTTCTCGATCAGGATCGACTTGACGGACGTCGAACTGAGGAAAGTACCGCCCTTGAGGACTCCGAACACGATGATGAAGAACGCCCACAAGTACAGGGCGCTGTACTTGTCGAGTCCGAGCCGATTGATCATGAACCTCTCCCGGTGGTTTGTAGTTGCGTGTGTTCGATTCGCTCGGGGGTGATGTCGGCACCCGTTAACGTCGCCACGACGTGACCGTCGACGAGGACCACGACTCGGTGACAGAGGCGGACGAGTTCGTCGGTGTCGGTCGAGGCGACCAGCGTCGACACACCTTCAGCCGCGGCACGATCGATGAGGGCGTGGATCTGGGCCTTAGCGCCGATGTCGACACCCTGCGTGGGCTCGTCGAGCAGCAGCAGCTTGGGTGCCAGGCGGAGCGCCTTGCCGAACATGACTTTCTGTTGGTTGCCCCCGCTGAGCGACCCGATCGGGGCCTCTGTCGACGACGTCTTCACGGCGAGCTGCTCGATCCACGATACGGCTTCTTCGAGTTCGGCCCTGCGGTTGACCCGAAACTGCTTGACGTGGCGTGACAAGCCCGTAATCGTGAGGTTCTCGCGCACGTTCATCGGTGTGATCGTGCCGCGTAGGCCACGCTCGGCGGGGACGAATGCGACGCCTGAATCGATCGCCTGGCGCGGGTCGTAGTTCGCGATCGGTGTCCCGTCGAGCATGACGTCGCCGTCGCCGCGGGGTGTCTGCCCGGCGATCAGCCCGAGCACGTGCTCGCGGCCCGAACCCGTGATCCCTGCCAGCCCGACGATCTCGCCCGGGGTGATGTCGAGGTCGATCGCGTGCACCGTGGCACCACGCAGATCGCGCACGGTGAGCAGCGGCGCTCCGCCGGTGCCGGCACTCGTGGACGAACTGGTCTCGACGCCGTGGCCGACGATCAACTCGACGAGCCCGTTGTGGTCGAGATCGTTGACGGCAGTGGTTGCCTTGCGGACGCCGTCGCGCAGCACCGTGACACGGTCGGCGAGTTCGAACACCTCGTCGAGGTGGTGCGACACGTAGAGGATGGACACGCCTCGCTCGCGGAGCCGGTGGATCACCTCGAACAGTCGGCGCACGTCGTCGCCGGGCAGCGTGGCGGTCGGTTCATCGAGGATCAGCAGGCTGGCTCCGTCCTCCCAACCGACGAGGGCGCGTGCGATTGCGATCGCCGTACGTTGCGACGGCGGCAACGATTGCACGGGGGCCATGATGTCGAGGTTCGGCAGGCCGAGCGCACTCAGTGCGTCCCGCGTGCGTTGGGCCTCGGCGCGCCACCGAATCCGTCCGCCGTGGCCGGTTAGGTAACCGGCCGTGATCGCCAGGTTCTCGATCGCGCTGAGCATGCCGACCAGGCCGAGGTCCTGATGGACGAAGCGGATGCCGGCTGCCGTGGCGGCGTGCCCGTCGCCAAGTGAGAGGGGCTGATCGTTGACCCAGGCCCGGCCGTCACCCGGGTCGGGCTGGTGATAGCCCGCCAGGATCTTGATCAACGTCGACTTGCCGGAGCCGTTCTGACCGACCAGCGCGTGAACCTCGCCGGCGGCGACGGTGATGCCGACGTCGTCGAGCGCGACCTGGCCTGCGAATGTCTTTGACAAGTGCTCGATGCGAAGTGCGTCAGCCATTTTTCCCCTAATCTGTCGATGAGACTAGCAAACTGTTGCTGGTGTCAATAAAGTACTGTTCTCATGTCGGCGCGATTGGCGCGCCGACATCCGAAGGGGGATACATGAGACAGTACCGAAAGCTCGCCGTCGTGCTCGCCGCCAGCTCACTTGTTGCCGCTGCGTGCGGTGGCGACGACGAGACGCCCACGGCCACCGCCGAGGCCACCACCGAGGCCACCACCGAGGCCACCGAGCCGCCCACCGAGGCCACCGAGCCACCCACCGAGGCCACCACCGAGGCCACCGACGCGCCAGCCGCCGAGACCACCGAGCCGCCCGTCGAGGACGCGGGCCTCGCAGCAGCCAAGGCGAACGTCGCCGCCCACATGTCGCCCGAGGCGAGCATCGGCGTGACGATCCCGCTCACCGGCGTGCCCGAGAAGAAGACGATCGCGTGGTTGGAGTGCGACGTGCCAACGTGCGCGGCGTACATCACCCCTGGCTTCCAGGCCGCCACCGATGCGCTCGGCTGGGATCTTCAGATCATTTCGATGAAGAGCACCGAGCCGGGTCCGGCGTTTGATCAGGCGATCGCTGCGGGCGTGGACTACATCGCCAGCACCGGTCTCGCCACGGCTCAGTATCAGACCCAGCTCGACGCCGCCAACGCTGCCGGGATCCCTGTCCTGAGCTGCTTCGGTACCGACGATCCGGGCCCGGATTCGATCCAGATGCAGTGCGGCGACGAGGCCTTCGTGAACACGACCGGCCCGCTGATGGCTGACTGGGCGATCGCCGACTCAAACGGCGCTGCCAACGTCCTGATCGTCAGCATCCCGGACTTCCCGATCCTCAAGGTCGAAACCGATGCATTCATCGCTCAGATCGAGACGAACTGCCCGGCTTGCACCTACGAGGAGCTCAACGTCACGCTCGACGACCTGATCGGTGGCAAGATTCCGGCCGCCGTCGTGTCGAAGGTGCAGGCCAACTCCGACCTCAACTACGCCTTCTACTCGTTCGGCGACCTGCCGGGCGGTATCAGCTCGGCGCTCGACACCGCCGGTCTCGGTGGCCGGGTCAAGCAGTTCGGTCAGGACTTCTCGACGATCGACCTGCAGGAAATCGTCGATGGCACGATGGGCGCTTGGTCGGCCGATCCGAAGGGATATGCCGGCTGGTTGATGGTCGATGCCGCTGCTCGCCTGAGTCTCGGCATGACACTCGATGAGGAGCGTTCCGCTGCAGCCCTGCCGACCGTGATCGTCGACAACGCCGACTTCGCCAACGAGATCATCGCCACCGACGGTGACTGGTTCCCGGCCGGCGGTCAGGATGCCTTCAAGGCGCTCTGGGGCGTCTGATCACCCACTGAACTGAGCGACTAACAGAATCGCTCGCATCACGACGTGGCCCGTTCGGCCGGCATCAGCCGGCCGGGCGGGCCAGAATCGCTTCTATCGGTACCGCTCGGCGGTTACAGGCCGAACCCGCCAGAGTGCCTGAGCGGGTTCGCGATCAGTTGCTGACGTAGACAATGTGATTCTGCTCTCGGCAGCCAGCAGCTGGGAGATCGGCATCAAATACGCACTCGGCAAGCTCCCCCTGCCGAAGCCGCCTCGACTCTACGTGCCCGATCGAATGCAACGGTCCGGCACTACCGGCCTCGCCGTAGAGCACGCTCACGCATTAGGGGTATCGGACCTGCCAGCCCTCCACCGTGATCCTTTCGATCGCTTGATGATTGTGCAAGCGCAATCGCTCGGCCTCCGGCTCGTCACAGCCGATCCGCTGATCACCCAGTACGAGGTCGATGTCGAGTTCATCGGCTGACGACCGCGGTCAAAGCAGGGTGCTTGCAAGTTCGAAGGCTTGTCTGGTTGCGAACACCATCCGGCGTGGCGCGAAGGCGTCGCCGAGGATGTGGACGCTTTGATGTCGGCCCTTCAGTTGGAGATACAGCGAGTCGTTCGGGATCGATCCGGCGACCAACACGACCGAATCGATCGGGCCGACCGACCACTCCCGACGACCATAGGACGAGGCAAGTTGGACATCGGTGCGGGTGATACCAACGGCGCGGGCCATCGGTACGAACTCGACACCGCCATCGATCAGACGGGCGAACATGCCGCCATTCGAGTACTTGCCGACCAGCGGCGATGGTGCTGCGCTCTGGTAAATCAGGGTCACTTCGTGGCCGAGACCGGCGAGATGGTCGGATACCGAGAGTGGCGCCGGGCCGTCGTCCTCGGCGATCACAGCGACACGTTTGCCAAGTGCTGCCTCGCCGCGCAACACCGCTGGGGCGGTAAAGACGTGGGTTGAGCCGACGCCCGGAATCGGCGGGATGCGAGGCGTCGCGCCCGTTGCAACCAGTACGGCATCAGATCCGGCGGCCATCACATCGTCGGCCGTGGCGGTACGCCCGAGATGGAGGTCGACACCGACCCGCGCAAGTCGGTCGGCCTGCCAGTCGATCCATTCCCGGTACTTGGCATTGCCACGCGCAAGTGCCGCCACGGCGAACGCCCCGCCGATCGCATCGCCGCGCTCCCAGAGTTGCACCGAATGGCCCTGCTCGGCGCAGAGCGCTGCGAACTCGCTCCCGCCGGGTCCGCCACCGATCACCAGCACCGATCGTGGATTGCTCGTGACGGTCGGTGTGCCGACTAACTCGTGCTCACGGGCAAACGTAGTGCTGACCCCGCAGGCGTACTTCAGGCCATCGACCAACTTGCGATGGATGCACTCACCGAGACCGATGCACGGCCGAATCGGTGTGACGTCGATCCCCTTCGCCTTGTTGACGAGGCCGGGGTCGGCCATCGTCGCCCGCGCCATCGCCACCAGGTCGGCGTGGCCGGCGGCGATCACGGCTGCCGCCACTGCCGGTGTCGTGACGCGTCCTGCATACACGACCGGCAGATTGGTGGCCTGCTTGGCCTGGCCGCACAGCTCAGCCCATTGCGCGTCCTCGTACCAGGGGATCTGGATGTAGCTCGGGGCGTCCCAGTTCCCGCCGACGTCGAAGCTGAAGTAGTCGACGGTGCCGTCGGCGGTGAACGCCTCGACCAGCCGCTGGCATTCTTCGATGCCGTATCCACCGTCGATCATCTCGTCGAGGTTGAGCCGCAACCCGAAGGTGAACGGCTTCGGAGCGAGTGATCGGATCGACTCGGCAATCTCGCGGAGAAACCGTCGCCGCTGCTCGAAGCCGCCGCCGTAGTCGTCGGTGCGAAGGTTCGTCGCCGGCGACAGGAACCACTGCACCACGTCGTCGTGGTTGGCGTGGATCTCGATCGCGTCGACTCCGGCATCAAGCGCAATGGCCGCCGACTCGCCGTACTCTCGCACGAGCCAGCGCACTTCGTCGAGGTCGAGGGCGTGTGCGATGCGGTGATCGGCATACCCGCTGAACGTGGCTGACGGCGCTGACGGCATGCCGCCCTGTTGCACCATCTGCACCGACACGACTGCCCCGGCATCGTGCAGCCGATGGGCGAACTCTCCAATCCGTTCCGGATATTTCGAGTCCCGGAAGAAGCCGGGCCCGTGAGACCCGACGCCGGTCGGTTCGAACCCGACGGGTAGTGGGTTCTTGACGAAGTTCGGGCCGCCACCGAGCCATTGCATGCCGCCTGTCGCCTTGGCCAGCCACAGCGCGCAGTGCTGCTCGAACTCGGTGTCGCTGCCCAGCAGGTTGCCATTGCCACCACCATGGGGAGGCACAACCATCCGGTGGTCGAGCGACAACGTGCCAACCCTGATCGGACTGAACACAGATGCGACTTGGTTCATGCGCTGTTTACCTCGATCCTGTAGACCGTATCCAGTAACTCTTCCATTTCAGGAGATCCAAGGTGACACCGAAACCCCTATCCACGGTCGTGTTTGACTTTGGCGGTGTGCTGATCACGCTGGTGGATCCGTCTCACGTGAGTGCGTCCAGGAGCGGTGCGAGGCGAGCTGGAAAGGCGATCCAGTCGTCTGGCGAGGTGACCTCTGTGGTGAAGCTGGTGTCGACGATGACTTGGCTGTATCCGGCCTCGCTGGCCAGAACGACTGCGGCAACGAGCCCATCGATCGTCAACTTTTCGACGCCGGGCACGACAAACGGAGGCTCGGTGAACAGGCGTTGAATGACCTCGATCGGCCGGCGGCCGGCGGGCCGAGCGTCGTTGATCTCTCGCACGGCTTCAGCGATCTGGTCCGGCGTTCCCGAGGCCGGGTTCCAGATGTCGAACAGCGCTGCGGTCCGGCGCAGTCCTGCTGCCGACCGCATGCCCGACAGCAATGGCGGGTGCGGCTGCTGCAGCGGCTTCGGGCTCACGATCGCATTGGCTATACGGAAGAACTCACCGTCGAAGTTGACCGGATCTGGACCCCAACATGCGAGCAGAGCTTCGACGAGTTCGCCCAGCCGTCGACCGCGGGTGTGGAAGTCGACGTCCATCTGGTCGTGTTCGTCCTTTGACCAGCCGACGCTCAGCCCGGCGATCAGCCGACCGTTCGAGAGCACGTCGATCGTCGCCAGGCGCTGGGCCAACTCGACTGGCCGGTGGTAGCCGCCGACGAGGATGCTGGTGCCGATCGTGACCCGTTCGGTCCATGCCGCCGCGGCCATCAGAAGTTCGGTGGCGGCGAACGTAGTCCTATACGCCTCGGGCACCGACATTCCGGGGCGGGCCGCATACGGAGCTGACGGATTGAGCGCGAAGAACAGATGCTCCTGCACCCAGAGGCTCGCGAAGCCGAGCCGTTCGGCCTCCTCGCAGAAGCCGCGCACCGCCTCGCGTGTGACGTGCGGACCGAGCTGCGGGAGCGTCAGCCCGACCTTCACGTCATTGCAGACGCGGCCGCGGCGGTGAGCACGGCGGCGACCTCGGCCACGATCCGTTCGGCTGTCGCGCCGGGTGTGAGGATCGCCGCGATTCCGGCCTGGCGCAGTTCATCGAGGTCGTGCAGGGGCACAATGCCGCCAACGATCACGGGAATATCGCTGCCTCGCTTGCGAACTTCTTCGACCACCAGGGGGGCAAGCGTCATATGGGCGCCCGACAGCATCGAGAGTCCGATCGCGTCGACGTCTTCGTCGACCGCCGCTGCGGCAACGGTCTGTGGCGTCTGGAACAACCCGGTGTAGATCACCTCGTATCCGGCATCACGCAGGATTCGAGCGACGACTTTGATGCCGCGGTCGTGGCCGTCGAGACCAACCTTTGCGACGAGGATCCGTTCTCCGGCCATCGGCAATACCTCTCAGATCGTCGGGACTTCGACGTGGCGGCCGAACTCGGATTCCATCGTGCGCATCAGTTCGCCGAGCGAGGCGTACACCGATACGGCGTCGATCAGCGCCGGCATCAAGTTGACGTTGGGGTCGGCGGCGTCGGCTCGGACCCGTGCGAGGGCCGCATCGACGGCGACCTGGTCGCGTTGAGCACGAACCTCGTGGAGGCGCTTGCGCTGTCGCGTCTCGTCCTCGGTCGTGATCCGCAGCAGGTCGATCTGATCGTCATCGTTGCCGTCGGAGTAGCCGTTGACCCCGACGATCACGCGCCGATTGGCGTTGATCAGGCGCTCCTGTTCGAACGCCGAGTCGGCAATCTTGCCCTGGAACCAGTTTTCCTCGATACCTCGGATGGCACCTTCGAGCATCGAACCCTCACCCAACTCGTCGAGATAGGCGAACAGCGTTTCGGCCTGGCGTTCGATCTCGTCGGTCAAGGCCTCGACGAAGTACGACCCGCCGAGCGGGTCGGCGACATGGGCGACGTTGGTCTCGTTGGCAATCACCTGCTGCGTTCGCAACGCGATTCGCACCGCCTTCTCGGTCGGCAGAGCGAGTGCCTCGTCCATCGAGTTCGTGTGCAGCGACTGACTGCCGCCGAGCACGCCGGCGAGTGCCTCGATCGCCGTGCGGACGATGTTGACCTCAGGTTGCTGGGCGGTCAGCGACACCCCGGCGGTCTGGGTGTGGAAGCGGAGCTGCATCGAGCGTTCACTCGTGGCCCCGTAACGCTCCTTCAACCAGCGCGCCCAGATCCGACGTGCGGCGCGGTACTTGGCGATCTCTTCGAAGAAATCAATGTGGGCATTGAAGAAGAAACTCAACCTCGGCGCAAACGCGTCGACCGGTAGACCGGCCTCGATCGCCAGCTCGACGTAGGCGAACCCGTTGGCGAGTGTGAACGCCAGCTCCTCGGCGGCGGTCGACCCGGCTTCCCGGATGTGATAGCCGGAGATCGAGATCGAATGCCAACGCGGCATCTCGGCCGCAGTGAAATTGATCGTGTCGCGGACCAGGCGCATCGACTGCCGGGGCGGGAACACGAACTCCTTCTGCGCCTGGTACTCCTTCAAAATGTCGTTCTGGAGGGTGCCACCGAGCTGGCTGCGATGCGTCCCTGCCTTCTCGGCCTGAGCGACGAACATGGCGAAGATCACAGCAGCCGGACTATTGATCGTCATCGACGTCGTGGTCACCGCCAGATCGATCCCGGCGTACAGATCCTCCATGTCGGCCAGCGTGTCGACCGCCACACCGCAGCGTCCGACCTCGCCGAGCGCCATCTCGTCGTCGGAGTCGAGTCCGAGCAACGTCGGCATGTCGAATGCCGTCGACAATCCGTCACCACCGGTACGGATGATCTCCTTGAACCGCCAGTTCGTGTCGTCGGCGGTACCGAAGCCAGCGAACATCCGCATCGTCCACAACTTCGAGCGATACATCGATGCATACGGCCCGCGGGTGTACGGGTACTGGCCGGGAAACTCGCCGTCGTCGGGTCCGTACACCGGGTCGAGCGGGATCCCCGACATCGTTCGGAAATCGGCATCGCGTAGCTTCGACGCGTCGTAAGCGGCTTGCCATTCTTGACGGTTCGTCGGCATGTCCAACAGGATACTTTGATGTCCAAGTAGATGATGATTCGAGCAGACGATCCCATGTCACGGAGGCGACGCATGAGAACACCGGACACGCACGAATTGAGCGATCGTGAGGCGATTCGGGAAGTCGCCAACCGGTACGCCCACGGAGTCGACCGACTCGACGGTGAATGGATGAAGTCGGCGTACTGGCCTAATGCGACCGACGACCACGGCGTTTTCGACGGCAATGCGTGGGATTTCGTCGACCGTTGCATGGGTTCGCATGGCCGTTGGAGATCAACGATGCACTTGACGATGAACCATCAGATCGAGATCGAGCCGGGCCGCACAACGGCCCGCGGCGAGTTGTACAACGTGTCGCACCTGTTCCGGGCCGATAGCCCGACGCTCGAAACCTGGTACGGCCGGTACCTCGATCGCTACGAGAAGCGTGGCGACGAATGGCGCATCATCCATCGCGTCTGCGTGCACGAGGGCAGTACCACGCAAACGATCGACGCCACGATGCCGATCGCCTTTGACCAGTTCCGACAAGGCTGCTTCGACCGGCCCTCGACCGCCCGCCCGATCGGCCCTTGACCAGCGCTCAGGGCAGGGCGTCGATGGTGACCGTGCCCAGGCTTCCATCGAGGGTGATGGTGGCGCCGTCAGGAATTCGGCGGGTGGCGTCGGCGATCGAGGGCACGCATGGGATGCCGAGTTCGCGGCTCACGATGACGGCATGCGTTCCGACGGCACCGATGTTGGTGATCACGCCGCCGGCTGCAAGAAACAGCGGCGTCCACGAAGGGTCGGTCGAGGGTGCGATCAAGATGTCGCCAGGTTCGAGCCGCGACGGATCTGATAGGTCGAGCAGAATCCGGGCTGTTCCCGTGATGGTGCCGGGTGAACCGGCAACTCCTGTGAGCACATCGCCAACCTGCACGATCGTGACTTCGCTGCTGTCCCTGCGAGCCCATTGGCCTAGCGGCGGCACGACGCCATCGATGATGTACGGCGGCTCGAGGTCGTACAGCGTCAGGTAGTCCAACTCGCGCTCGGCCAACGTAGAAGTGAACGAGGCTGGGTCGGCCATGTAGCCGTCGACTTCGTCGGCAACGAGCATGAAGATCTGGCGCTCGTGGATAAGCCGCCCTGCGGCGACCGCACGCCGACCGAGTTCCAGGAAGCATTCGCGGACTTCGCCGACGGCGCGGATGTTGTTCGACTTGCACCGTTCTCGGGCCGCCATGAACACACTGATCGAATGCACGGCGGCGCCAAACGTGCCGAGCGCCTCGGGATTGTCGGCGAACACTCCCTCGAAGTGTTCGATGAGGCGTTGGCGCTCGGCGCCACCGGCGGCGACCGTGCGGAGCGGGTCGGAGTCAGCGCCGGCACTGCGGGCCCGCTCGACGGCCTGCAGCAGCAACATCGGACGCGATTCGTAGCTCCACGAGTACGGGTCCCATTCGTTCGGTCCCCGGCTGCCGTGGATGTACATGAACTCGTCGATCGAGGCGAGCAATCGGGTCGCATCGGCTGAGCCAGAGTTGGCGAGGCGTTCGAGCAGACCATCGAGAACGCCGTCGAACTCAGAAGTCAGTTCGGTCGAGTCGCGGACGACCCGCGAGATCGTGAAGATCTGGGCGGCGATGTCGGCGGAGTCGACGCCTCCGATTCCCGTCATCAGCTTCGCGGTCGCTGTCGGATCGAGCTCGCCGATCAACGGTGGCAGAATGCTCGGCCCGAGCGAGCCTCCCAAGGCGGCCCACACGACCTGAGAAAACATTGCCCTGAGGTGACGCTGGATGCTTCGTGCGCGCGCCAACAACTGCGCGTCAGTCAGCGTCGACAGGTCGGGACGGCTGTCGCGAAGGGCCTTGGCTTCGTACTTTTGGAGCTCGATCTCTGGCAGCGAATCGGTGCTCATGCACCAGCCGATCGTTCCGACGAGCTTCTCGGTCTTGCAGGGCGAGTTGTGCCAGTCCTTCTCGACGTACGCTGGGATCGCCTGGCTTGAGCCATCGAAATAGGCCTGGTCGATCGCCTGCCAGCCGGCACCGGAGCGGACACCGAACAGGCGTGCCTGCGTGAGCGAGTTGTAGAAGTAGCCACCGAACAACCCGAACGATTCGGGCGGGTCGCCGTATTCGAGAGCATCGAAGACACCCATTTGCTCGAACCCGTCGACACAACCCTTGACCATGCCGGGCTCGCAGCAGAACGTCCAGCCGAGCGGGCTGACCGGCTCAGCCATCACCTCGCCGGCATTACCTCGCGTGTAATTCGGAAAACGTTCCGTCGGAAGGCGGTCACAAATCCAACGATCACCGAGCATCTCAATCCCCTACAATTTTGTTTGACGTCAAACAGTCGTCTGAACGCTAGGTGAACTTGGGTACTCACCGCAAAATGCCGATGATCGGCCGTCAGGCGACCATAATCAGCCCATGACGAAGCGCGCCTTTACCTTCGGACTGCAGGCATTCGAGGCGACGTCGGCCGACGAGTGGTTCACGCTCGTGCGCCGCACCGAGCAACTCGGGTACACGACCCTGTACTCGTCGGATCACTATTTCGGGCCCGGCGTCATCTCCGATTCGACCGGGCACCGACCAGTCGACATGGCTCCGTTGACGTCGATCGCGATGGCGGCGGCGATCACGTCACGCTTGCGTGTCGGGTGCCGCGTCTTCGCGTGCGATTTTCATCATCCCGTGGTGCTCGCCAAGGAAATGGCGACGCTCGACCTGCTGTCCGGCGGCCGCCTCGACGTAGGCCTCGGAGCCGGATGGGTGAAAGCCGAGTATGACGGGCTCGGTGTCGAAATGAACACACCAGGTACCCGTATCGCCCGGCTCTCAGAGTACGTCGACGTACTGCGGGCCCACTGGTCGGGCGAGCAGATCGATGTCAGTGGCGAGTTCGTCAACGTGAGTGGATTCGCAGGGCGGCCGATCCCTTCCCAGCGCCCGGGTCCACCAATCATGATCGGTGGCGGGGCACCCAAGATTCTGGGCCTGGCTGGCCGGCTCGCCGACATCGTCAGCATCAACTTCAACAACTCCTCCGGTCGCCTTGGTGGGTCGAGTGTCGTCAGTTCCGGGGCCGATGCGACAGCCGAGAAGATCGAGTGGATCAGAGCCGGTGCCGCAGACCGGTTCGATGATCTGGTGATCGAAATCGGTGCATACTTCGTCGTCGTCGGTGAAGGTACCGAGCTGCAAGTCGAGGCAATGGCGCAGCGATTCGGCGTGACCGCGGAAGAGTTCGCCACCCACCCCCATGGATTGTTCGGCACCGTCGATCAGATCTGTGAGACGTTGCTTGACCGACGTGATCGTTACGGCATCAGCGCGGTCACGATCGCTCAGCGACACATCGAGGAATTTGCACCCGTCGTGGCCGCGTTGGCCGGGCGCTGACGGACATTGCCGACGTGTCAACGCATCGCCCATTGTCCGATGATCCGATCGACCTCGCCCGCGCCAACTGGGTCAGCCATGGCTGGGCCGATGCGGCCGACGGCATGGCCGTGGTCACGTCGATCATGCGCGTCCAGCAGGTGTTCCTGGCGCGCGTCGAGGCGATCCTGCGTCCATCGAACCTGACGTTTGCCCGCTTCGAAGTACTGCGACTACTCGCGTTCAGCCGACTAGGCGTACTGCCGGTCGGCAAGATCGGCGAGCGACTGCAGGTACACCCGGCGAGTGTGACGAACGCCGTACAACGCCTCGAGCAGGATGCGCTCGTCGAGCGGCGGACGAATCCGAACGACGGTCGCAGCGTGCTGGCTGCGATCACCCCCGCTGGTCGATCGCTTGTCGAAGAGTGCACAGCTCGCCTGAACGCGGAGGTGTTCTCGATCGTTCCGATTCCGCCCGAGCAGCAACGACGCGTCTTCGCCGCCCTGAAAACCGTCCGAAAAGCGTTCGGCGACTTCACCTGACTCAGTCGAGATCGCCCGGTGTAGCGAGCAGGTTGACGATCGTGCGACAGAAATCGGCGGCGGGGGCACCGTCGAACACGCGGTGATCCCAGGTCAGACTCAGTGTCAGACGTTTTACCGTCGAGACCTGACCGTCGACGAGAACCACATCGTCACGGAGCCGGCCCACGCCGAGGATGCCTGCGTTCGGCGGATTGATCACCGGAGTGAAGGTGTCGACCCCGTAGGCCCCGAGCGCCGAGACGCTGAACGTACCGCCTTCGAGGTTGGCCGGGACGAGTGCGCCAGCGCGGGCTGCTTCGGCGAGTCGCGTTGTCTCCGCCGCCAGGTCAGCAAGGTCTCGGTGGGCAGTGTCACGGATTACTGGCACGAGCAGGCCGCCGTCGACGGCGACAGCGAGGCCAACATGCACTTCGGGCAGCAGGGCGATCCCGTCGGCGGTCACCTGTGCGTTGACGTACGGGTGACGGACTAGTGACCGCGCCGTGGCGGCGACTACGTAGTCGGTGATCGACGGTGTCGTTTCCGCATGCTGCCGGCGGTCGGCGCGGTCGGCGAGCACGGCCGTCATGTCGGCGTCCATCGTCAGCGTGAGCTGCGCCATGTCGCGCAACGACGCCTGCATGCGGCGGGCGATCGTGCCGCGCATGCCGGACATTCGGGTGACCTTGGTCGGTTCCTGCAACAGCGGCATCGGCGCCTCGGCCGCCATCGAGGGCGGGGCCGCTAACCGGTCGCGGACGTAACGCGCTACGCCGTCGCGGGTGATGCGGCGTTCGATCGGGTCGACCGGAACGGCCGCCAGGTCGATGCCGAGCAGATCTGCCAGGTTGCGGGCGGCGGCTGTCGCAATTGCATGCTGCCCGCCGGCAGCGACCGTCGGGGCGGACTCGATGTCCTCCGACACGATTCGGCCACCCGGGCCGGTCCCACACACGCTGGCCAGCGAGATCCCGCGCTCCCCGGCGAGGCGGCGGGCGTTCGGTGATGCAAACGTCCGCCCGGATAGATCGATCGCGACGTTCGGTGCGATCGTCATGGCCTGGGGACGCGCCGGTGCGGCTACGGCCGCCCGTGCTGGCACCGCGGCCGCCGGAACCGCTGTCGGCGGTTGCTCACCCTCGCCCAACAAGACGGCGACGCGTGTGCCACACGTGAAGACGTCTCCTGGCTGGCCCAGCTGATGCAGTCGTCCTGCACCTGGTGCGCCAACCTCTGTCTCGGTCTTGTCGGTCTCGATCAGCATGATCGGCTGATCGACCTCGACCGCCGCGCCGTCATCGACGAGCCACTCGATAATCGTGGCCTCCTCCATTGTGAGCCCCAACTTGGGCATCGGTACGTCAATCGCCATGGTTCGCCTCCGAAGTGATGCGGTCATTCTCGCCTGCTGATTCGGTTGTCGCGTCGAACAGCCGTCGATTGGCGGCGATCCAAAGCGTGCGCTCGACATCGACGACGTACGGGCCTGTCCGGTCAACCGTGATCGCCGCCTGTGTATCCGCCGGCACGACGCGATCGCGCTCGCCGTCGTAGGCGAGCACGCACGGTCCCTCGAACACAACCCGTTCGCCCACGGCCAGCGGCTCCACCGATTCGACCGCGATCTGGTCGAACCGGCCGGGCACAATCGGAACCCTGACGAGGCGCTCGTCGCCGCCGGTTCGGACCACAACGGCGCCGTCGTCGTCAGGGCCTAGTGGAGCGATTCGGCCTGCGATGCTCGACAGACCGGTGCTCATCGGCGACGCAATCGCCGCCACGACAGCGCGGATCGACAACGGATCGACGACGGCGCGGGCGCCAGTTGCCGATCCCACGATGACAGCCACATCGACAAGCGCAAGCTCGCGCTCACCTGACGAGATCTCGATCACCAATTGTTTCGACCGACGCGCGACAAGGGTCGTCTCGATTCGACCACACGCAACGAGGCCCGCTGCGGTTCCGGCCGAGGAACCATCGACGAACCGTGGAAACACGTTGTTGGTCCCGGTCGAAATCGAAATCATGATCGCGTCTGGCCAACCGATGGCGACGTCTCGACATGTGCCGTCACCGCCGAGGACGACGACGGCGCGGCACCCGAGTTCGCAGAACTGTGATGCGGCCCGACGCGTGTCGAGCGGAGATCCTGTGCCCGGACCATCGACCAGCTGCACGCCTGTGATGCCGCGCCCTGCGCGTTCGGCGATCCGTCCGACGTCAGCGGCCAGGTACACCGTCGATGCCCCTGCCTCGAGGGCGCCGACGATGACGCGTCGGACAATGCCGATCTTGGCGGTATCGGGCGTGTGGCCGACTGGCGCATGCAATCGGCGGAGATCCTTGCCCGCCCACGGATTGACGACGACACCGACGCTCGACACGTGATGAACTGACACGCGGCCGGTTCTCAGGTCGCCAGCAGGGGGCGAGCCAGCGTCTCGCGGATCCCTGTGGCGATCTTGTTGGCATCCGGCAGGTAGACGTTCTCGAGCGCCGGCGTGAACGGGATTGGCGTAAATGGTGCAGCGATGCGACCGACCGGCGCGTCGAGATAATCGAAGGCGTACTCCTGGATCTGCGCCGCGACCTCGGCCCCGAAGCCACCGAAGCGGACCGCCTCATGAGCCACGATCACGCGGTTCGTTTTGCGCACCGAGGTGACGACCGTATCGATGTCGAGGGGCGACAGGGTCCGCAGATCGACGACCTCGCAACTCGTCCCTTCGGCGGCCAACTCGTCGGCGGCAGCGAGCGAGTCGTTGACCATTTTGCCCCAGCTCACGACCGTCACGTCGCTGCCCTGGCGAGCGACATTGGCGACGCCGAGCGGGAGTTGGTAGCGGCCCTCCGGCACGATGCCCTTCTGGCCGAGCATCCGCTTGTGCAGCACCATCAGCGTCGGGTTGTCCTCGCGAATGCAGGCCGCCATCAAGCCTTTCACGTCGTGCGCATTCGACGGGTACACGATCATCAACCCGGGGATGTGACAGAACATCGCTTCGAGGCTTTGGCTGTGCTGGGCGGCGGCCGACAGCCCTGCGCCGCCGGTGGTCGTGATCGTGAGCGGCAGCTTGGCGTTGCCGCCGAACATGTATTTCAGCTTGGCCGCCTGGTTGGCGATCTGGTCGGCGGCCACGAGCACAAAATCCATGAACATCAAGTCGACGATCGGACGCAGCCCGGTCAGGGCGGCACCGATGCCGAGCCCGATGATCGCCTGTTCGCTGATCGGGGTGTCGACGGCGCGCCGTTCACCGAACTGGGCCTGGATGCCGTCGAACGTGTGGAACACGCCGCCATGCGCTCCGACGTCTTCACCGGCGATGAACACGTCTGGGTCGGCTTCCATTTCGAGCTGAATCGCTTCGGTGAACGCAGCCACATACGAAATTGTGCGGTCGCTCATGAGTTGCTCCGCGTGTAGACACCGGTGAGCAGCGCTTCAGGTTCAGGGAACGGGCTCGAATCCGCGAACTCGATGGCGGTTTCGATCGTGGCTCGGACACCGGCCCACACGTCGTCCATCTCGTCGCGACTGGCGATCCCGCCGTCGAGCAGGCGCTGCTCGAAGCTGAAGATCGGGTCGCGTTCCTTCCAAGCCAGCACCTCGGCGTCTGGTCGGTACTTGAGACCGAGGTTCTGGATGCCGTGATGGTTGTAGTAGCGGTATGTCTTGGCCTCGACGAGCGCCGGTCCTTCGCCGCGGCGGGCACGTGCCACCGCCTCGAGCGTCGCTTCATGCACGGCGAGCACATCCATGCCATCGACGATCACGCCAGGCATGCCGTACCCGGCGGCGCGATCGACGATGTCGGCAATCACCATCGCCTTCTCGGTCGGCGTGTACTCGCCGTACATGTTGTGTTCGCAGATGAACACGACAGGCAGGTGTAGGGCGCAGGCCATGTTGGCTGCTTCATGGAACGCGCCGATGTTGGTGGCGGCGTCACCGAAGAAGGCGACCGACACCTGGTCGCTGCCGAGATACTTGTTACGAAATCCGGCGCCGACAGCGATGGGCACGCCGGCACCGACGATTCCGTTCGCCCCGAGCATCCCGAGCTCGAGGTCGTTGATATGCATCGAACCGCCCTTGCCGCCGCAGTATCCGCCGGCCTTGCCCATCAGTTCAGCCATCATGCGCGACAAGTCGCCGCCCTTGGCGACCAGGTGGCCGTGACCGCGGTGGGTCGAGGAGATGTAGTCGTCGACCCGTAGCGCCTCGCAGACGCCGGTGGCAACCGCTTCCTGGCCGACATACAGGTGTAGGAAGCCGGGCATCTTGCCGGCCTCCATCAGTTTGCCAGCGGTCTCTTCGAACAGCCGAATGCGGATCATGCTGCGGAGCATCTCGAGGTGTCGTGCGGGTGTCAGTTCCATCAGGTCTCCAGGTCCTTGATCGTGCTCACGCTGTTGCGCCGCGTGCCCAGCGCAATGACCGTCGCAGCAGTTCGTAGAAGACCGGCAGATCCCAGGAGCAGCGGTCGACGTTGGGGTAATAGTCTTTCACCGGAACCATGTCGTAGTGGCTCCGGCAGTGGCCGAGTGTGTTGTACAACACGGCTCCGTCGCCAAGTGGACGGAGGTACATCACGAGGTGCTCGGGTTCCCGGTCGGTCCAGTCGCCGTCGGCGAAGCCACGCGCTGTGCCCTGGTAGGTCGTCTGCAGCAGCGGTTCGAGCGCCGCCCGGTTGGGATAGTCGCTGAGGTACAGCTCATCGGTTGCGTCGAAAGGCTCGACCCCGGCGACCAACCAGTGGTCGACGGCGACGTTGTCGACACGATACGGCTGGATCGGAGGGTGGGCGATGAACTGCGAACCAAGGGTGTCGATCCATACCGGCATGCTGCGGGGTGCAGCCCAGCCGTCCGGCGTGGAGTCGAGTGCCGAGCTAGTCCCGTGCAGCGCTACCCAGCGTCCACCATGCTCGACCCAATCGTGAATCTCTCGCTGAGCCTGCTCTGACGGACGCACGTCGCAGGTGTAGCTGACGAGGATCTGAGCGGCCGCAATGGCAGCCGAATCCTCGTAGTCGGGTTGCACGCGTACTCGAAACTCGTCGTGCTCGGCCAGCAACTTGAGCAGTTCGAGCCGAGCAAAATCGAAGTCGTGATATAGCCCACCGACGACGAACACCACGTCGATTCGCCGTCCGGGCACCATCATCAGAAATTGATCCGCTTCATGAAGCCACCGTCGACAGTGAGGTTGGCTCCGTTGATGTGCTTGGCGGCGGGCGAGGCAAGAAAGGCGACGGCGTTGGCAACGTCCGACACATCACCGAGATGGCCCATTGGGTGCAACTTCTCGGTCGCCGCGAAGAATTCCGGCTTGCCGTCCTTGACGCGATTCCAGTCGCCACCGTCGACCCAGATCGGGCCAGGAGACACGACGTTGCAGCGAACCCCGCGAGCACCAAGTACCTGTGCTTGACCGAGCGTCCAGTTCGTGACGGCGGCCTTGAACGCGCTGTAACTGTTGGATCCACTGGCGAAGTGCTCGCCGACGGCAGAGGTGCTGATGCTGATCAGGGACCCGCCACCATCGGCGAGCGCTGCCGACGCCGCTTCACTGCCATGGATCAACGCCATCAGGTCGATATCCATGTTGTTCTGCCAGGCATCGAGCGACTTGGCTGGCTTGCCACTGGTGTTGTGGACGTAGATATTGAGCCCGCCGAGTTGCTCGATCGCGGCAGCAACGAACGCCCGCAGCGAGTCGCCGTTGGCGGCGTCGACTGCCTGACCCCAAACGGTACCGCGACTACTCAATTCGGCGACCGCCTCGGCAACGCCCTCGGCATCGCGGGCGCAGATCGCAACCGAGACACCCTCGTCGAGGAGTGTCTCGACAATCGCCCGACCGATCCCCTTGGTCGACCCGGTGACGATCGCCTTCTTGCCTGCAAGTTTGAGATCCATGACCGCTCCTCTCCCGGTTCCATTGACGATCAAGGAGTCGGTCTTACTAGTGTTGCACTCCAGAAACCATCAGCGGAAACCGAACGGAAACGATCGAGGAGGGCCACCCCATGACATCCGGTACCGAGTCGATTACGGCATTTCGTGAGCAGGCGCGAACATGGCTGGAATCGCGTGTCCCGCGACGCTCGGCCGATGTCGAACAACGATGGGGTGACGGAGAGTTTTCCGTCGTTGTGTTCCACGACGCCACCGATCAGGAGGAACGCGCGATCCTGTCCGAATACCAGGCTTGGCATCGAGAGAAACTCGCCGCCGGTTTCGGTGCGATCGCCGTCGCCCGTGAGTACGGCGGATTAGGGCTGACCAAGGGTCACGACGCAGCATTCAAAGAACTCGAAGCCCAGTTCGATGTCCCGCGGGATCACGAGGTGATCAGTGTGACGAGCAAGCTGATCGCGCCCACAATCGAGGAGTTCGGCACGCCAGCGCAACGCATGCAGTGGTGCCAGAAGTTCTTCCAGATCGACGAGTTTTGCTGCCAACTGTTCTCCGAGCCAGGGGCGGGCAGCGATCTCGCCGGGCTGTCGTGCAAGGCGGTGCTCGACGGCGACGAGTGGGTGCTCGACGGGCAGAAGGTGTGGACGTCGACCGCCCGCATCTCGCAGTACGGATTCGCGATTTGTCGTACCGACCCGAACGTTGCGAAGCATGCCGGGTTGACGGCGTTCATCGTTCCACTCGACGCTGCAGGGTTGGAGATCAGGCCAATCAAGCAGATGTCGGGTGGGACATCGTTCAACGAGGTCTTTCTGACCGGCGTGCGGCTCACCGACGACATGCGGATCGGTGAAGTCGGTGACGGTTGGAAGGTTGCGTTGACCGTGCTTGGCCACGAGCGAGCAACGTCTGGTTCGAGTCGACGTGGAGGCGGGTATGACGAACTCGTGATGCTCGCCCGTCACCTCCGGCGCACCGACGATCGTTTGATTCGTCAGGGACTGGCGCGGGCGTACGAGATGAAGAAGGTCCGCGAGTGGACGCGGACGCGGGCGGCTGCGCAAGCCAAGGCCACCGGCGCGTCGGGGCCTGGTGGTTCGATCAGCAAACTGATGTGGACCCAGTCGATGAATCACACCAGCACTGTCGTCGGTCAGTTGCTTGGAGCTGCGCTCACAGCCGATACCGGCGAGTGGGGTACGTTCGCCTGGAACGAGCACGTGCTCGGTGCCCCCGGATACCGGATCGCCGGCGGTACCGACGAGATCCAACGCAACATCATCGGTGAGCGGGTGCTCGGGCTGCCTGGCGAACCGCGGGTCGATCGCGATCAATCGTTTGCCGACCTGGCTCGCGCTGCGAAGCCGCGCTAGTGGATGGCTTTCTGCAGTTGAATTACAGTTATGACAACCGACGTAGGACTGGAGGTTCCAGATGGTGGCGATGCAGTTAACCGAACTGGGTAAGCGAGTGCTGGCGAATGTTGACGCCGAACGCGGCGACTACGCGGATGCCATGTTGCACGTGCCGGCACAGCAATATCGCGATCCTGCGCTGTTCGAACGTGAGGTAGAAGCCGCGTTCCGGCGTAATCCGATCATGGTGGCGCTCTCGTGTGACATCTCCGAGGCCGGTGATTTCACGACGCTCGACATCGCCGAGCGTCCGATCGTGATCGTCCGCGGTGACGACGGAGTCGCCAGGACGTTCCTCAACGCCTGCCGTCACCGCGGAGCGGCCGTCGTTTCGGATTGTTTCGGACACGCTCGCCGATTCACCTGCCCCTACCACTCCTGGGTGTACGACACGGCCGGCAAGCTGGTCGGCCATACCGGTCGCGAGGCGTTTGAAGGGCTCGACGTCGAGGGCCTGGTCGAGTACCCGACTGCCGAGCGAGCCGGCGCTGTCTTCGCGGTGCTCTCTGAGGGTGCCACGCTCGACATCGACAAGTGGCTCGGCGATATGGTGTCAGCGCTCGAAATTCTCAAACTCGACAAGTTGTACCGGTACGACGTCGAAACCAAGCTGCCGAGCGGCAATTGGAAGGCGACCGCCGACGGGTACCTCGACGGTTATCACATCGGCTATCTGCACCGGAATTCGATCGGCGCCAAGTCGATTACAAACCGCAACACGTACGACCTGTACGGCCCACATGTCCGGATCGGTTTCGCCAACAAACCGATCCTCGAACTGCGCGACACACCCCCGGCCGACTGGGACATGTACGCCGCCTTCAGCATGGTGCACTATGTCTTCCCGAACATTTCGATATCCGGGCACCCGACGACCGGCCTGATGGTGAGTCGGCTATTCCCGGGTCCGACCGTCGGTGAGTGCTCGGTGATTCAATACCAATACTTCCGCGATCCGCCAACCGACGACGCCGCAGTGGTCGAAGCAGAGGCGAAACGTCAGAGGTATGCCGACGTAACCTACGAGGAAGACTTCGTCACTGTGATCGGCATCGGCCGTCGACTACCGGCCCTGGCCGACGACGTGTTCCGCTTCGGCCGCAACGAAGTCGGCAACCAAAATCTCCACAAGTGGCTCGCCCAACTCGTCGACGAACTCGACTGAGCGGACCGGTTAGGCGAGGCGGCCGGCGTCGACGGCCAGGGTTGATCCGGTCATGAAGGCGGCCATGTCGCTGGCCGCGAACACGACGACGCGGGCCACGTCGTCGGGGACCCCCATCCGACCGAGCGGGTTGGCCCTTGCCCGTTTGGCGACGTCGACCCCTGCGTCGAGCAACGGCTGCATCTCCTCTCGCACTCCCGGCGTGTCGATCACGGTTGGGGCGATCCCGAGCACACGGATTCCCAACGGCCCGAACTCCAAACCGAGTGCTTTGGTAATCCCGACGACGGCGTGCTTCGAGGCGATGTAAACACTGATCCCTGTGCTCGCCCGGAACCCGGTGGTCGATGCCAGATTGATCACAACACCGCCGTCGGGCATCCGGTTGGCGGCCTCCCTGGCACCCAGGTAGCAGCCGCGCATGTTGACGTCGAACATCGTGTCGATGAACTCGACTGCGACATCGGTGGCTGGACCGGTGGCGTAGGAGATACCCGCGTTGTTGACCCAGATGTCGAGCTTGCCGAGTTCGGAAACGGCGAGATCGGCTGCGGCGATGATGCTCTCCGGCCGCGATACGTCGAGTTCGACGCCGATCACGTCACGACCGGACACTCCACTGATCTCGTTCGCCAGATCTGTCACACCAGCGACGTCGATGTCGCCGGCGACGACGCTGGCACCAGCTTCGGCGAGACGCCGAACAATCTGGGCGCCAAGCCCTCGCGCTGCACCGGTCACGACTGCCACGCGCCCGTCCAGACGAATCAGTTCATCCAGTCGGCGACCGGTGTGATCAGCGATCACGTGCGCCATCAGTACGGCATCGTCCCGCCATCGACGGGGAACATGCAGCCGGTGATGTTGCGAGCGGCGTCGGAGGCGAGCATCACCGCCACCGCAGCGACCTGCTCGACCGTGTTGCATTTCTTGATCGCCGATTCGTTCGTGTAGAACGCCACCATCTCGTCGTAGGAAATCCCGATCGCAGCGGCGCTGTCAGGCCCGGTTTCGCGCACGATGTCCGTTTCGATCAACCCGGGCAGAATCGCGTTGATCGTGACACCGGTGGTCCCGACTTCCTTCGACGCCGACTTCACCAACCCGTTGACCGCGTGCTTGGTTGCGTTGTACCCCGAAATACCGGGTTTAGCGATCTTGCCTTCGATTGACGACGTCACGAGGATCCGCCCGGTGTCGCGAGGCAGCATGTGTTGCAACGACCGGCGCATTCCCCAAAAGACGTGGTTGAGGTTCCAGTCGACCTCGAGCGTCCATTCCTCGTCGGTCATCTGAGCAACGGGAGCAGTATTCAGAACACCACCGCTGTTGAGCACCATGATGTCGAGCTGTCCGAACCGTTCGATCGTAAAGTCGATCATTCCTTCGACAGTCGCCTGCTTGGCAGCATCGCCAGCGAAGAACGCAGTGCGCTCAGGCTGACCGATCTCGTCAAGCGCAACCTGACCCTTTGTTGCATCGCGACCGTTGATCACGACGGTCGCGCCCTCGGCGACGAACGCGTCAGCGATCGCACGACCAATCGAACGAGTGCCGCCGGTGATCGCGGCGACCTTTCCTTCAAGTTTTCCCATGACTATCTCCTGTCGATTCCGTTGGGTCGTTGCCGTTGGGTCGATGCCGCTGGTCAGTACGGCGCCGAGCCGCCGTCGATCGAAATCAGCGATCCGGTGATGCCGGCACCAGCCTCGGAGGCCAGCAGCGAAGCGACCAACGCAACGTCTTCGACCTCGTTGAGCCGCTTGATCGCCGACTCGCTGGCGAACCATGCCAACAGATCCTCGTACGCCATACCCATCGAGGCTGCCGCCTTCGTGCCTTCATCTTTCATCATGTCGGTTTCGATCGCCCCCGGGCAGAGCGCGTTGACGGTGATGCCGAGCGTTCCGACTTCGTGCGCCATCGACTTGGTGAGACCGTTGACGGCATGCTTGGCGGTGACGTAGATGGCGATGCCAGGCTTTCCGACCTTGCCTTCGAGCGACGAGATGTTGATGATTCGGCCCCACTGTTGCGGGATCATGTGGGCGAGAGCGCTGCGACTGCACCAAAACGTGCTCCACAGGTTGACCTTGAGGGCGTTGTCCATCGCCTCGTCGGTGAGGTCGGCGACGGGTGCGTTGTTCGAGGAACCCCCGGCGTTGTTGACCAAGATGTCGATCCGGCCGTAGTGCGCCACGGTTTCGGCGATCAGCCGGTCGCAGTCCTCGCGCACGGCCGCATCGCCCTGAACGAAATGCACGCTGCCTCCCGCCCCGATCTCGGCGACAGCCAGTTCGCCTTTGGCGGCGTCGCGGCCGTTGATCACGACGCTGGCACCGTCGGCGAGAAAGCCCTCGGCGATGGCGCGGCCGATGCCGCGGGTGCCGCCAGTGATGACGGCGACGCGTCCTGTCAGTTCCCCCATGGATTACCCCCGTTGTTCGGTTCGGACCGACGCAGTTTATTACAACGTCAAAGCATTTTTCCAAGCCGATCACCGAATTGAAGAGTTGCCTGAAGTTGCTTCAAACGTCCGCCGCCCGAGCAGGGGCAACGCTGCATCGACACCCAACTACGCTCGCCGAATGCCCGCAGCCGACGATCACGAACCTGGCAAGGTGCCGGACGACGAACGCGGTGTGCTTGGCGACATCGAGCGGATGCTCGCGTTTCCGGCCAAGTTGATCCCGACGTCGGCAATCGTGCCGGCTTGGCGGCGCCTGACCGACGGAGAGTCGGCCTGGCCAGTTCGGATCGCGGTAGCTGTCGCAACGACCTTGCAAGTGATGCTTCCCAATCAGTACGAGATTCCGCCGACCTGGCTGCTGCCGACGCTCGGCGGCATGCTCGGATTGGCCATGGTGGTCGCTCATCCTCACCGGATCACGAAGCACACGCCGCAGTTGCGGGTCGTGATGATCTCGCTGATCGCTGTGATCAGCCTCGCCAATGCCGGGTCAGCGGGACGCCTGATCTCGGCCCTCCTGCACGGTGAGTTCGATGGCAGCGCGACCACCCTGCTGTTGACCGGTGGTGCAATCTGGTCGACGAACGTGATCGTGTTCGGGATGTGGTACTGGAACCTTGACCGCGGTGGGCCTGCGGCGCGGGCCCAGGCGTTGAACCCGTATCCCGACTTTCTGTTTGCCCAGATGACAACTCCGGACCTTGCACCCACCGACTGGCAACCCGAATTCGTCGACTACCTATACCTCTCGTTCACGAACGCCGCTGCGTTCAGTCCGACCGACACGTTGCCGATGGCGAGGTGGGCCAAGATGACGATGATGATCCAGTCGATCATTTCGCTCGCCACGGTCGTGCTCGTGATCGCGAGGGCAGTCAACATCCTCTAGGCGTCGGGTTCGGCGCGGCCGCCAGTGAGTCGGGGGAGTAGGAAGCCGAGTCGGAGGAATGCCAGACCGATCAGGAAGAACAGGCCTGCACGCCATAGGCGATCGACTTCCTGAAGGTCTACCGTGAGCAGTTTGGCGACCGTGAGGCCGAGCACGATGAGGGCGACCATCCCGACGTCCGGTCGCTTACGCACAGCGCCGACGACCAGCACCACGGTTCCGACGACCGCCCACGACACCGACACGACGGCCTGACCCTGCGGTAGGTGCACCAACACCGAACCGAGCCACACCAGCAACATCGCCAAAACGACGGCAGCACCTGCCCGCTGCACGTCCCGATGCCTGGTCTGCCACGCGGCGACGGCGAGCGCAACGATGATCGCCAAGTGGATCACGTCGTCGCCAACGGAATCGTCGTAGCGCCAGGCGTTGACCATGTCACCGACATCGAACACGGACGCGAGCACCAACGCGGCGGCGGCGTTGATGATCACACGGATGCTGTTGCCAAGCGTTCGACTGAGGATGATCAGCCCGACACCTTGAACCGCTAGCGCGACAAACGTGGCCGTAGTCGACAGAAGTATGGCGAGGCCGATCGACAGCGACACGCTTGCTCCGATCAGCAGCGATACAACGTGGGCCTGATGAATCCAGCGGCGGACCCCGTACGCCACAACCGCCGTCGCCGCCGCGACACCGAGTGCGACGGAACCAACCGAAGCATCGTCATCGAGGTCGAAAGCGATCGCAGTCGCGGCGAACGCCCACGGCCCTGCAGTTGCGGCGAGTTGGACTTCAATCTGCTGAACAGGAGAACTGAGGTCGCCGATGCTTGGCACACGGACGAACGAGCAATACAGCAACGCTGCAGCAATGAGCACGGCCACCCGTTCCGCTGCGTCTTGACCTTCGTCCGCCAGAACCAGAATGACGATCAATCCGGCGGCACCAGCGACGAGCCGGACTGTGAACCAGCCTTGCTCGACGCAAAGCGCGATCACGGCGGCGATCAACACCGCAACCCAGATCGAGGTGATCACGACGGGAAGATTCTCGTCGGCGACGACAAACCAGGCGGTCAATCCGCCAAGCAAGGCGGCACCAGCAAGCCACTCCGATCGGATCACTCGCGACAAAACGTACGCCCCGAGACCGATCGCGACAATGCAGATCAACGACGCATCGTCATTGAACTGGTCGAGGAACAGTGATGATGCCACGGTCGTGAACAGGGCCAGCACACCGCCCGAACACAATGCATAAGTCCAGGCCGGACGACTGGTCTGCAGTCTCAGACCGGATCCGATCAGGCCGGCAGCCACGACCAGAGCGCCGACGAGTTGCAGTTCGGGGCCGATCCAGCCACGGCTGATAGCTGTGCTCAACGCGAAGCCGACGGCGAGAACCACAAGCCCGACTCCACCCCACTTCAGGACGGCTTCACTATCGAACTCGAAATCGGCTCGATGGGTCGTGGGCTGGCTGCTGTACGGCTGGGCAGCGGACCTCGGCGTAGGAGCTGGCCACGCTGCGACCACTCGGGAGGATCGCGCAACTGGCGCAGCCGTTGGTGAGTTCTCGATCCGGTTGCGCAAGTACGCGAGTTGAGACTCGAGTTGCTTCACGCTCCGCTCGAGTTGCTCAATTCGCGCAAGCGGGTCGTCCATCGGTCCATGCTCGCACCTGTCGTGTTTCCGCCGCGTTTCTTGTCGTGTGCGCCGGGCGTCGCACGCCGTCCCTAGTGGGAGATGAGTAGCGAACGGCCGGTGCGTAAGAACTGCAACGCCGCCGAGGCAGAATCCGCGGCGGCGACGAGACTGGAATGCGACAACACCGCGCCGTTGAAGTGTGGCGCGTTCCAGAACTCATTGCCGGGCACCGTTCCCCACGGGCCGACATACAGGTAGGGGTCTGGGTGACCCGCGTCGCCGGGTGACGCGCCATAGTTGGCTCGAAACGATTCGTCGGCATCCTCGGTGTAGAAGGCTTGATCGAAATGCTCCGGCCACAGGATCAACGGCGAAGGCAAGGCATCGGCAATCTCAGCGGCGAACGCGTTGAGAACTAACGAGGTGAACGCGTACCACTCGCCGATGGCGATTGCCGAAGCGCCATCGATGTGCAACGGTGCATCAGGTTCCAGCGGAGTCGCTGCTGGGTACAACTCCGTGGGAAGCCCAGGCTCAACGCCCGCCGCTCGGGCCGCCTCGGCGATAGTCGTCAACACAGTCGCCACACCGCCGACAAGCAAGGTGTTGCCGATCACTTGCACCCGACGACCATCTGACAATGGCGGTGTCGCAATGCCTTCAGCGAACGCGGTCAGGCCGATCTTGCCGTCGTTGACGTATCGAGCTTTGGCCACCACGTGCTCGACGACTTGATGAAGCGCGTTGCGTGAGGATACGAAGGTGGCGAGGTCCTGAATCGGTTTCATGCCGTTGCATTCTGTCGGGATGGTCGGTTGGCGGCGAGACGGAGAAGTCGCCGAACTGATGGAGGTTCGGCTTCCACCAACCGCAGGTGTGGATGCGGTCGGGTGCGGATCGATTCACGTATTCAGCAACTCCCGGGCCTGTAACGTCTCGACCCGGTCGCCACGGCCGCGTCGCAGGCTTGGAACTGAGTCGTCAACTGCTCGACTCGGCGTAAGCAAATAGCGGACAAAATCTGTCCGCAAGATGTGAGATGGTGATCGCACAACGGATGACGAAGGGAAACGGTTGATGGGTTTGGCGATTGAAGCAATCGATGTTCGCAAGCGTTACACGGGCAAGGACGGTGACGTCGAAGCCGTATGCGGGGTTGATTTGGCGATCCCTCCGGGGCAGGTCTTTGGATTCCTGGGGCCGAACGGCGCAGGAAAGTCGACAACGGTGCGGATGCTGACCACGTTGATGACCCTGACATCCGGGACGGCACGGGTGGCCGGCATCGACGTCACGGAAGACCCACATGGAGCTCGCCGCAAGATAGGCGTGGCGCTACAAGAGGTCGGGCTTGATCCGCGTCAGACAGGTCGCGAGTTGTTGGTGTTGCAGGCCCGGCTGTTCGGGCTTTCCCGTTCGGATGCCATCGAGCGGGCGCAGGAATTGCTTGAACTGGTCGAGTTGACCGATGCCGCCGACCGGCGGATCAAGGGGTACTCAGGCGGCATGAAGCGACGCCTTGATCTCGCCTCAGCGCTCGTCAACCAACCGGAGGTGTTGTTCCTCGACGAGCCGACCACTGGCCTCGATCCCGTAAGTCGGCTCACCGTGTGGGATGAGGTCCGCCGGATCAACGAGAGGGGTACGACGGTGTTCCTTACGACTCAATATCTCGAAGAGGCCGACCAACTCTGTGATCGGATGGCGATCATCGACGCCGGACGGATTGTCCGCGACGGCTCGCCATCCGAGTTGAAAGCCGAACTGCAAGCCCGCACCGGTTCGGCAACGGAACCGACACTCGAAGACGTGTTCCTGGATGCCACCGGTCGCACCCGCGACCGGGTAGCTGGCGACGTGCAGGAGGTCTGATCGTGAAGGAATCACTGATTCTCGGTAACCGCGCAATACGCGAGTCACTCCGCACTCCTGACTCGTTGATCCCGACGATGTTGATTCCGCTGTTCTTTCTGGTGGTCAATGTCGGCCAGACCGCCAGGATTTTTCCGACGGGTGACACCCCGTTCCTGGCCGGTCAGAACTATGCCGCCTTCCAACTGCCCAGTTCACTGCTGCTCTCCGCATCGTTCGGCAGCGCCGCGCTGTACCTCGTCGAGGAGATTGAGGGCGGCTACTTCGACAAGCTGCGTGCTACTCCGATCTCTCGGATGGCGATTGTCATAGGACGCTTGTATGCCGAGCTGGTGAAGACAGTCGGGGTCGCCGCCGTGATGGTTCTGATCGCCTTGCCGTTCGGGATCCGGATCGAAAGCGGCATCCCAGGATTCCTGGTATTGCTGGTGTTGGTGGCCCTATGGGCTGTGGTGTTCAGCGGATTCATGCAGCTCATCGCGATGAAGACACGCAGCGCCGCAGCCACCCAGGGGGCAAGCATGGTGTTTTTCCCACTGTTGTTCCTCACCCCAAACTTCGTCCCCCGCCAACTGCTCACCCGACCGATGGAAATCGCCGCCACGATCAACCCGGTGACGTACATCATGGAGGCAGTCCGCTCTTTGATCCTCGACGGCTTCGACTGGTCGGCGCTCGGCCTCGGATTTCTCGTTGTCGCCCTTGCGGGAGCACTGATGTTGGCGCTCAGCGTCCGCATGATCAACACCTACGACTGATCCAGCCCCCGCCGGTGGTGATGCGTTACCAGAGCGCTTCTGTTGCGAGCCGGGCGCCTTGCACGAGGGCGTCGAGCTTTGCCCACATGATCGTCGGGTGCACGCGCTGCACGTACGGACCTTGGGCGAAGCCGCAGTCCGTACCGCCGATTACTCGTTCGCGCCCAACCAGCCCGGCCAGGCGCGTGATCCTTTCCGCCACCAACTCCGGGTGTTCGACGACGTTGGTCGTGTGGGCGATCACGCCGGGAATCAGAACCTTGTCATCTGGAAGGTCGAGGTGTTCCCATACCCGCCACTCGTGTTCGTGGCGCGGGTTGGCCATTTCGATGGCGTACCCGCTGACGTTCACTGAAAGCACCAAGTCGGCGATCTCACGGAACGGCACGTCGCCGACATGTGGGCTGTTGAAGCTGCCCCAACAGATGTGGTAACGGCAGCGTTCGGCAGGGAGCCCGTCGAGGGCGTGATTGAGGGCGTCGATCCGCAAGCGCGCCCAGCGACGAAAATCGTCGGGGGTGCCAGGATTGACGATGTTGTCGTACATCATCGTCAGGTGGGCGTCGTCGACCTGCAGCATCAAACCGGCGTCGATGATCGCTCGGTACTCCTCGCGCAGCGCCTCGGCAACGGCGTAGACGTACTCCTCCTCTGAGCCGTAGTGCACATCTTGTCGCTTGTAGGCGACGCTCGCAGGAGCCACGACCGGCAGGAATCCTTCGACGGCGTGCCCGGCGCGGTGGGCGTTGGCGAGCGCCGCCTTGACGTTGGCGATGTCGCGTTGGAGTGCGTCGTGACCGGCGTACGAGATCGGGCCGACGCATACCGGGTTGCGCATCAGTTCCTCGAACCCCTGGTGACTGTCGTACTCGGCGTAGAACTCCGGGAACTGCTCGACGTCGCTGCGCGGCCCGAGCGGCCGCTTGTGATCGTTGGCACCGGCGGTGAGGTCGGGCCGGTCCTCGAAACCATCGAGTCGTTCGAGGATGTACCGCGACCAGCTGATCGTCTTGCCGAACTCTCCATCGCTGACGAGATCGATTCCGACTTGCGCCTGTCGTTCCACGACTTCGTCGACGCTGTGTGCCAGCAACGTATTGAACTCGGCGTCATCGGCGTCATCGGCATCGTTGGCGGCCGCCCGACGCGCCTTGAGGGCCGCCACGAGATCATCGGGGCGCACCAGACTGCCGACGTGGGTGGTGAGAATTCGATCGGTACTTCGTAAGGTCGGGAGGTCCATCACTTGTCTCCGGCTCGGGCTTCACATCGTGACAGAGTGCGTGGCGCTCCGACCAGTCGCACACCGACCTGACAGACATTGCGGGTACGGGTTGCTTATTGATTGGGTAAGGGTCGGCTCTCAGACACTGCGATCTGGTCGACGGGTTCGACGCGTCCGGCCCGGTCCAGGGATGAGGTCGTATTCACCCGCCGGAGGAATCCGTCGCCCAACTATCGGAATGTGTCCTCGGTTCAGTTGGGCGACACGACAATCCAGGGCGTGCGTTTCCTTACCCCTCCCAAGTCCCCGCCCCATTGGAGATGTCCTCTCGCCGAGGCGATTGGGTCATCTAAGAGGTGTTTTCCAGCCGAGCGGGTGACTGGAATCGAACCCGCGTTCTCAGCTTGGGAAAGCTGCATGGGCATCCCCTCGGATCGTGGAGGCATCGAGAAAGCTGAGATGGCATGTCAGAGTCACGTCGAAAGTTTGATGGTGATTTCACAGAGGGTGCGGTCCAAATCGTTTGTCGACGGGCCGCCCGACGCTGAGATCGCCAGGGAGATGGGGGGTTTTCTGCACGAAACCGAACACCCACCATTGACCCGAAACACCCGTGACCTGGGACGATGCGACTTAGTCGACCAAACCGAACGTCTCGTACTCAGACTTGCGAGCTGCGATCGACTGCGCAGCTCCCAAGTCCCTGACCAGGTTTTGGAGCGGGTGACGGGAATCGAACGCGCGTTCTTGGCTTGGGAAGCTAGACGGACGCAATCTGCCTCGGGCCTGCGTGAGGCACGTTTCCCCTGCTAGACGGCGCTACTCAGGTGTACGCCAGTCGACCGTAGATGCCCCACTTTGACCGCTGTTTGCCGTTGTTCTAGGCACGCTGTAGGCACGAAACGGAACACCATCTGTGACTTAGGCACATCAACGCCGGTCGGGATCACGCGTGTCAGCTCACTTCTAAGAGCTGTTGGATTCTTTGGTGTGACAGACCGAGTAGATCGCTGGTGTCGCGGCGACTCAGTCCGAGATCGGTCAGTTGCTTCGCTGCACGAGCGGTCTCTTCCATCGCGTGCATCCCGGCTCGATCCGCTTCGGTGCGGGCTCGCGTGGCACGTTCAGCGACGACGGCGAGTGCTTTCGGGAGTTGATCGTGGATGACGAGGGCGTCGGCATCGCGTTCAAGCCACAACGCAAGCGCTTCTCGGATTCTGGACTGCGCTTGACGCAGGCTACGTCCGTAGGTTTGGCAGCCCTCGATCCCGTCGATGCCGACGTTCCAGGCGTCGTCGGTGGTGTCGTGTTCGTAAATCGCGGTGTAGTTCTTTCTAGCGCTCACTCGTTGGAATGCGCGCAGGTCGTGCCCGGTCGAGGTGTTGGGCGGTGCCCCCTTCCGGCGATGTCGAGTCGGCCCTTGACGCGTTCTGATCCGTAGACGAGGTGACGGGAGTCCACCTGCTGCTGTCGCGTGTCGTGAGCGGCCGACCCGCGAATTGGTGAAGACGCAACACACGAAACAACACGTCGCACCACAGACAAAACGCAGATTCAGAACCCATGCTCGACATGGTCGGACTCCGACGCATGTCGCGATTCGCAACCGACCCCGTCGTTGTCGTTGTCACCGAGCCCGTAGATGTCAGAACCCACCACGTACACCCGGCCCGCCACGTATGCCGGGGCGTTGCCACTGTCACCGGCACAGTCGACGTCGGACGCGATTGGTACGCAGGCACCCGAGTAGTTCGGGTCGCAGTCCTGTTGCGGTAACAGCGTCAGGATTGCGATCGTGGTGGTTGGCGGGGGAGGGGGCCGCGTGGTCGTGGGAGGCGACGTGGTTGGAACGGTGGTGGGTGGCAACGTGGTCGTCGGTGCGATAGTCGTGTTCGGCGGGGCCGTGGTTCGGGAGGCAAGTGTGGTTGCGGTGCCGGAGGTCGGCGGGGCAGACGCGCACTGCGACGTCTCGTCGGTCTTGACGACAT
>JANPLQ010000024.1:0-13042 GCA_031422395.1 Ilumatobacteraceae bacterium
CGGATTCGATGAGCATCCGGCGTCGGCAGCTAGCCCAGAAATCGTGGCGGCGAGGCTCAGATCCAGATCGGTAATGCCGCCTGCGGCATGCGTCGACAAAACCACATGCACAACGCCTGGGTACCGCAACGTCACATCAGGGTGATGGTCGGCGGCGTCCGCCGCGGCGGCCAGTGACCCCACCAGCGCTGCACCACCGGAGAAGGTCGGTGCGGTGAACGTCGCCACGATTCGATTCAGCATGAACCGCCAGTCGGACAACCCTTCGGCCTCGTCGAACTCGGGCGCTGAGACACGTGTCACCATCTCTGCAATCTAGGCCCCGCTGTCGCGCCGGTACGCTAGTGGCGATGCCGTTCTGCGAGTACCAACGTCACTCCTGCGCTCGGTGATCGCGTCGTGATGATTCGACGATCGGTGATTCTGTATTTCGCCAGCTTTCTCGTGGTCGGGTTGGCGTTGAGTGTGCTCGGGCCTGCGCTCACACAACTCCGTGAACGGTCGGCGACCGGGATCGGCGGGGTCGGCGTGCTGTTCGTCGGTCAAAGCCTCGGTTATGTGGTCGGCTCCTTCGCAGCCGGTCGCCTGTTCGACAAGTTTGATGGGCACCGAGTGTTCGCCGCCGGTCTGTGCATACTCGCTGCCGGTCTGGCGCTGATTCCCTCGTTCGACGCATTGTCGGCGCTGTTCGGCGTGTTCGTCCTGCTCGGATTCGGGGGTTCGTCGATCGACGTCGGGGCCAACGCGATGATCGTGTGGGAGCTGCGTGACCGTGTCGGGCGGTCGATGAATGCGCTCCATTTGTGTTTCGGGCTGGGGGCGTTGTCGGCGCCGTTGCTGGTGCACGTTGGATTGTCGGTGGCGACCCGCTCAGCTGCCGTTGCCTGCATTCTGCTCGCAGGCTGCGCACTTGCGATACCCGCGCCGGAAGCACCCAAACTTGCTCGCGACGAACACACCGAAACAACGCACCGATTACTCGTGATGTTCGTCGCTTTCTTCTTTCTGTATGTCGGGCTCGAGGTCGGATTTGCAGGGTGGATCCACACGTATGGCGAAGAAGTCCATTTCAGTGACTTGGCGGCGACCTGGCTGACGACGACGTTCTGGCTCGGCTTCACGACGGGCCGCCTGTTGGCGAGCGCGCTCGCCAACCGCTTCGCTCCGCAGGTGACGCTGGTGGCGTCGTGCGGACTGACACTCGTCGCCGCAGGTGGCCTGATTGTCGGCGACGGGCGGGAAGCACCTGTATGGATCGGGACGGCAGTCATGGGTCTCGCGACCGCCCCACAGTTCCCGGTAATGCTGACCTACATCGAACGTCACGTACACGTGACGGGTGCCGCAACCGGTTGGTTCATCGGTGGCGCTGGGTTCGGCGGCTTGGTCTTTCCTTGGCTGATCGGACGTTGGTTCGACGCCAGCGGTGCGACCGCACTTCCATGGGCGATGCTGCTGCTCGGCGTCTTGACGTTCGGCTCGTTCGCAGTGACCAGACGAGTGCTCAGCCGATGATCAAGATCAGCGCCTCGGCGAAATGTCCACATGACGTAGTGTCCCCGGAAGCCGGGAACCACCGCAAAGGGGCAGACGATGAATCTTGATGAGCAACTTCCGTCCGACGATCAGGTTGAACTAAGAAGCCGAGCCGATAGGCGAGGCGACCAATCGTTACGTCGCCCTATTTCGCCTGCGGAGCAGGTGAAATGAAAACTACGGCACGATCAACGTTGACCTATCCGCTGGGCCTCTGAGTCGCCGATCGTTGATCGGTGGGCTGGCGGCGGCCGCTGGAGCAGCTGGCTTGGTGACGATGGCCGCAGGCAAGACGGCGGTGGCGGCACCCGATGCTCCGATACTTGAAGCTCTCGCACCGACTGTGGCGGGGCTTGTTTACCTGCCGCTCGACGCATTCGCCTTCGACGTCGTGTCTGTGACCGGCACTCCCCGCCGGCTCTATCAAGAAGTCACCGGGATGCAGCCCGAGCCGTCATCCGACTACATCTATGCGTCGCTGCCGATTCCGATTGGGTCGATGATCAAGCAGATCAACGTCGCCTATCAGGGGCAACCGATCATTTCGATCACCCGCCGAACATTCGGTTCGACGTTCACCGAAATCGTTCCGGGTACGTCACTGACGGCAGGGGGCGGCGCCAAAACGCAATCGCTGGCGGTGACCGCCGAGATCACCCCTGGCGCAAGTTACGCGGTCAGGGCATTCTGTTCTGCTGACGACTCGATTCTTGGCATGACGATCGGGTACATCCCTGCTGCCCAAGCGTTCATCCCATACACCGGAACGACCGATCCGCGTATTTTGGACACGCGGCCCGGTTCGAAGTTTGCTGCCAACGAGGAGCGCGTGATCGATCTCTCATCGCTCCTGATCGGTTCGGCGCGTGCGGCTGTCTTCAATCTCACGGCGACCGAGACGGCTGGTCCTGGTTTCCTCTCGGCGTATCGAGATGGGATCGGTTGGCCGAATAACTCATCGGTGAACTTCACCGGTGCGGGCCAGACGATCGCCAACGGTGTCGTCTGCACGATGAATGCCGGAAAGATCAAGATCAGATGCGGCCCGGCGGCAAGTCATGTGTTGATCGACGTGATCGGTTCATTGCTGTAGCACCGCACCCGCCGCGAGCAGCTCGTGGCCATCCCAGAATCGAGACCGCGATCGGGTGCGGGTGACGGTTGGCCAGCGATTCGTCGTCGAGTCCCAGCTGCTTCGACCGGGTCGGACCGAATCAGTGGACGAACACATCTGCCCCGGGCGAGCAGCTCGTCAAGTCGCTGACGACCGATCGATTCGGATGGCAGGTCGACGTCGATCGAGACGCTGCGCTTGCTTCGGTTCCATGTCACGAATCCCGGGAGTGACCTCCGATTGGAACCACCGACCGGCTCGACGAGCACCACGTCAGCGCCCATTTCGGCGAGGCACCATCGTTGCCGCCATTCCGGCGATCGAACCACCGAGATCAACAATCTGTATCCCATCGAGCGCGCGCCCCCTGACATCTCGCCTCCCCTGATCGATCGAGCCGTCCTTGCTGGCCGTACTCGTCCAGCTTGACGAAAGCGTCAAGCGGCTGAGGCGTGTTGCGTCTCCATCCACTCCATCCACTCCATCCATGACAATCCCAAAGATTGGGATTACGGTGTTTTCGATGCCGACCAAATCGGTCTGCATGGACTGGGGGTCCCAGATGGATATGGATGATGGAGCGGAGGCGCTGGCGCCGGCCGCATGGTGGCGATCCTGGGTAGGAGCACATCCTGTGCTTGGGCCGGTGGTCGTCGGATTGATCGCAACCCAAGTTGCGACGATGTGTGGCTACTACATGGTTGGTGTTGGATTGCCGGAACTGCAGTGGGCGACCTTCAACGGTTTCTTCCTCAGTACCGCCGCCGAAGCACCCGGCTCGGCCGGATCGTTCTTCGCCGGTCACCTCCTACACATGACGGACGGGGTCGTGTTCACGATCCTGTTTGCCGCCTTGGTACGCGACAAGCTGCCGGGGGCCAACAACACGATGGGTGGAATCACAAAGGGTGTGATCTGGGGTCTCATTCTCGGGATCATCTCGATCGGATTCCTGATTCCCTACGTGTACCTGCGAGTCAACAGCCCGACAACGTTCGGCGGAGGGCTGGGGCTCTTCAGCTTCGAAGGTCCAGACGGCTGGAAGCTCCCGTTTGCCGTGCTCCTGTGGCACACGATCTGGGGCGGCATCGTCGGCCAGCTGTATCAGCGGCCCGACACGCAGTAACCGTTACACGATCACGAACACCGGCCCGGGGGTTTTGCCCTCGGGCCGATGGTCGTTTTCTGATGGTGCGCGCGAGTTGAGATGCGGAGTTGAGATGCGCGAGCGTGCGGCTTCGGCGAGAGCACTTACACGGGGGTTGGTATGTCTGAGTCGGGTCGCAACGAGCAACTGGTACGCGACTTCTTCGCCACGTTGAGCACGGGGGATCTCGATGCGCTTCGACCGCTGATCCATCCGGATGGCAGCTGGGAGGTGATGTCGACAACGGTGCCCGGTGGCGGGTTGACGTCGGGTCGCGATGCAGTGATCGAGGAATTCTTGCGACCGGTTCGTGGCATGTTCCGCGACGGCGACCCGAAGATCGAGGTCAAGAACGTGTTCTCGGTCGGCCATCAGGTCGCCGCCGAGACCGAGGCCGACGGTGATCTGGCGAACGGCAACCACTATCACAATCGGTATAGCTGGGTGATCGAGATCCGCGACGGCATGGTCTGTCACCTGCGTGAGTACATGGACACGGCCTACATCATGAGCGTGATGAGTGTGGTCGACTGAGATGGCGAACGCACCCGTAGTCGAGCTGGACATGTTCTCAGTCGACTCGATTCGCAACGCCCGCGCCATCGATGACGGATTGCGCGAGTTGGCTCCTGCTGTCAAGTTGAGTCGTGCAGACATCACCATCATCGGGCGTCACGAGCACGTCCGGCAGGGTCTCTCCGATTGGCGTTCCTTCTCCTCGACTTCGCGTCCGTTCCACGACCCCAACTCGCCGCGCCCGGAGATCCTGCTGACCGACGATCCGCCGCGCCACACCGAGGTTCGCAACGTGATCGGGCGGGCGATGTCGAAGCGAGCGCTTGAACGTTGGGAGGCACGTTTCCGCGACGATGCCCGCAACATCGTCGACTCATTGATCGATCGCAGCGGCGAGGTGATCAACGCCACCGCCGACATCTCGCGGCCGTTCGTCTACAAGGCGCTGCCCGATGTGATCGGCCTCCCGATCGAGGGGCGCGAACACATGGAGGCGTTCGGTCACATGGTGTGGGCGACGCTCGGCCCGCAGAACGATCTCTTCGCCGAAGCGATGGCTGACGCCGAAACGATCGGTGGTTGGATCAGCACAGCGACCCTGCGTGAGAATCTCGCGCCGGACAGTCTCGGGATGTCGATGTTCGAGGCCGCCGATGCCGGTGCGATCACCGACGACGACGCACTGTTGCTGGTGCAGACGATCGTGGCCGCATCGGCTGATACGACCGTGATGACCCTGTCGGCTGCGATCCGAGCCTTCTGCGAGTTCCCCGACCAGTGGCAGTTGCTGCGTTCCGATCGCAGCCTGGTGCGCAACGCCTTCGACGAGAGCCTTCGATGGGACTCGCCGTCACGGATGGCGGGCCGGATCACGATGGTCGATGTCGCGTTCGACGGGATCACGATCCCGGCAGGGGAGCGGTGCGGGCTGCTGTTCGCGGCCGCCAACCGTGATCCGCGCAAGTGGGATGAGCCCGACCGGTTCGACATCAGGCGTGACCTCGCCGGACAGCTCGGATGGGGTTTTGGTGTCCACCTGTGTGTGGGCCGTCAACTGGCCGTGTTGGAGGCGGACGCCCTGTTGTCGGAACTACTCGATCGTGTCGACCACTGGGAACCAGCCGGGGAACCCGAACCCTGGATGACCACGATCGGTCACGGCCCAGCGAGTCTCCCGGTCCGGTTCTTCGCCGCCTCGAAGCCGAGCCGATAGGCGAGGCGACCAATCGTTACGTCGCCCTATTTCGCCTGCGGAGCAGGTGAAATGAAACTACGGCACGATCAACGTTGACCTATCCGCTGGGCCTCGTAGACCTGTAGTAGCGTCCGCAAGGGGCCAAGGCGGGATCGCTGAGTACTGAGGGGGAATACTGTGACCGACACTGTCCACGACGGTAATTGGACGCCACCAGGGCCTGGACCTTGGAGGCAGGACCGGGCGCACCTTCCTGCAGCGGTCACGCCGCTCCTGCAGGAAATCTACCCGGCTGGCTTCGCCCAAGGGTTCGCCGAGACCTTCGAGCCTTGGGGAGTGTTGCTGGACACGATACGTCTTGAGTACGTCAACGGATTCCCGTACGTGCAGCCGGTGCCTTTCGACGCCCCAGGGCCCGACGGGCCAAAAGCTCAAGAGGAACTCGGCGCAGAGATCGGCCGTCGAGCGGGCCTAGCGGCCGCCGCGTTCGAACAGCGCATCTGGCGTGAGGCCGTCCGAATTTGGGATGAGGAGCGCAAGCCGGCGTCGATCGCCGGGCACCGGGAGCTGGCCGACGTCGACTTGCGCGGCCTTGACACCGAGGGACTGCGTGACCACCTTCACCGTTGCATCGAGCACCTCGGCGAGATGTGGTGTCAGCACCACCATTTCAACGCGATGGCGATGTTGCCGGTTGGCGATTTCATCCTCCACACCGTCCGCTGGACGGGTCAACATCCCGTCCCGATGTTCGCCGTGTTCGACGGCTGGTCTCCGGTCTCCGGCGTCGTGCCCCCCGAGCTGATCCCCGCCATCGACGTCCTGCAAACCGATCTCGACGCTCGGGCGCTGCTCGCCGGCGACGCACCTGCCGAGGAGCGTATGGCGGAGCTTCGAAAGCGGATCCCCGCCGTCGACGCCTACATGAGGGGGTCGGGATTCCGGCTGGCCGCCGGATTCGACCTCACCAATCCCACGATCGGTGAACGCCCCGACATCGTGCTCGATCGGATTCGGGCCTGTCTCGATCACGATCGCGATGCTGCCGGGCGGCGGGCGGAGGCGGTCGCCCACGAGCTGCGCGAAGCGGTCGCCGTTGAACACCGCGACACGTTCGACGACCTGCTTGCTGAGGCTCGTTTCGTCTACCGGCTCCGTGACGAACGTGGCCTCTACAGTGATGCCGCTGCCGTTGGCCTACTGAGACTGGCGCTGATCGAGCTCGGACGACGGCTGTTCGAGCTCGGCCGGATCAACTTCATGTACGACACCCTCGACGTGTCCGGCACTGAGATCGACCCCCTCCTGAGCGGTTCACCAACACCTACCGCCGACGAGTTGTCCGCCCGGGTGGCGACGCGGAAGCAAGCGAGCGCGGCCGGCGCTCCCGGCCTACTCGGCCCTCCCCCTCCGCCACCGCCGCCGGTCGACGGGCTGCCGGCACCGCTCGGGCGGGTCATGTCCGCGCTCGGCTTTTATATCGAGGGGGTGCTGGGTGATATCGAATCACCGATGGGCGACGACAACTTGATCATCGGCGTTGGCGGGAGTCGCGGAACCTACGAGGGTCCGGCCCGCATCGTGCGGAACTTCGACGACCTGTTCAACCTGGTGGAGGGCGATGTGTTGGTGACTTCCGCCACCGGCGAGTCGTTCAACGCATTTCTGGCGCTCGTCGGTGCGATCGTCACCGACCACGGCAGCTTCGCCTCCCACGCCGCGATCATGGGTCGAGAGATGGGTTTCCCCTCCGTGGTCGGGACGGTGAATGCGACCGCGCGGATCAGCAACGGTGTGCAGGTTCGTGTCGATGGCGACGCCGGAACGGTGACGATCATCGGCGCCTGACGTGCCGAGCCCGGATCGAATGTCGCGGGCTGTGTTGGCGGCCGACGCCCTGTTATCAGAACTACTCGATCGTGTCGATAACTGGGAACTCGCCAGCGAGCCAGAACCGTGGATGACAACCATCGGTCACGGCCCAGCGAGTCTCCCGGTCCGGTTCTTCGCCGCCTGATCCGTACCTGCCCAGGCCCGGGAGAGTTCGGGGGAGTTCGGGGGAGTTCGGGGCGCGGCGATGCGCCCCTCAGGTGGTGAGGGGCTGCACCGTCTGGTCGTTCTGTTTGTCTTTCCGGCGTTGTTCGACTCGCTGTCTGCGCTGTTTGACGCGTTGCCTGGGGTGAATCTGGATCGGACAGGTGGCGTGCAGTTCGCCGTCGGGTCGCAGGATCGTCAAGGTGCGGTCGAGGGCGAGTGTGAGCGTCCATCCGCCCTCATGAACCAGATGGTGATGATGTGGACAGGTTGGTAACAGGTCTTTGAGGTCTGTGAACCCGCCGTGACCCCATTCGCGTAGGTGATGGATTTCGCAGCGGTGAAAGGGCACGTCGCATCCGTCGAACGCACACGTCCGGTAGATCGCTCGTAGCGCTCGTCGTTGGTGGCGGTTGGCGAGTCGCTGCTTGCGACCGAGATCGATCGGCACTCCGTCGCCGTTGAGCACGACTGGGATGATCGAGGCGTTACAAGCCAGGCGTCGTGCCATTCCGATCGGGATGATTGTTCCGTCACCGAACTCGCACACCGAGTGCTCGTGGAGGCCGTCGACGATCGTATCTAGATCGATAATTATTGTCATCTCGACTTCTGCAGGCCGTGTCGCCTGGTGTCCGCCGGCAACCAAGTTGGAAAGGGCGTGTGCTGCGAGGTGGTTGCGGTCGGTGTTGCGGAGTTCGGTGTTCGAGGTGATCATCGCCGCAATCTCAGCCTCGAGTGAAGTGAAGATCCGGTGACCCAGTTCGGGGTCGAGTTCTGCGTTGATTCGGTACATCCCGGTTCGCGGGCAGATCGACTTTCGCAGGGTGGTGTCACGCTTCTGACGTTCGGATCGCTCGATTCCTTGATCCTTGGCGATCCGGTCTTTCAACTGCTTGCAATATCTGGCGAACTCCTCAGGCGTCGAATGTGATGCCTGATCCAACAGCGAGGCCTCGTGCCCGAGGAACAGGTCTTTGGCCGGAGCATCGAGTCGGGCCGTGGCGTTCGCTAACGCATCAGTGTGACCCGATGAGACGACACCTTCTGCGAGTGCATCGCTGAACGACGGCGCATCCTCCAACGCTTTCGAGCGTCGATCCTTCGCCCGGGCGTCAGCGGCTGAGATCCCGGCGTTGCGGGCGAGCACCTCTGCTGCGGCGACGTCGAGCACGTTGGAACGTGAGAGAACTTGTGCCTGGTGTCGGTCGATCCAGCCCTGCACGATCCGTGTCGTGTTCAGATCGGCAACGACATCGGTCATCGTGAACGTCGACGGGTCCGAATGCACGAGCAGTGTGAACAACTGCAGTGGGTCGACCGGTCGTGACATACGATAATAATATCATACGTACGTACGAGACACAACATCAATCCAGAAAAGTTCTCCGAATCTCACCCAGCGAAGCGACTCCACGTCGTCCGACGCTTATGCGCTGAGGGCGATACGACGGTCGTCGAAGACGGCCGTGACCTCGAGCGTGCCACCGAGTTCGCTGACGATCAGGCGGAGCAGGTCGATCGAGAGCCCGACCTCACCGTTCTCGATCTGTGAAACCGCCGATTGTGATCGACGGATCAACGCCGCCAGTTCGACCTGAGTCACGCCGAGCGCCTTTCGCAGCTCGCCGATCCGATATGCGGCGTGCTCGCGTAGAACGTCTGCTTTGATCTCGTCGATTCGTCGAGCATTCTCTGGGTCGCGCCTGAGTTGGTCACTGAGTTCCTTGAAGTTCCGTGTTCGTGGCATCACGTGTTCCCTTCGGATCGCAGTTCATCGAGGTACTCGTCGTACAGATCATCGGCTATCGGGACGAAATGGTCGTACCAGCGGTTCCATCTCATATTCGCTTTCTCAGCGGCGTTCTTGTGACCACCGATCAGCAGGATTGCGGTTCGGCGCGGATCGAAGGCGAACAGCACCCTCATACTTCGTTCGGCGCGAAGTTCCTTCATGTTCGGGTGGCGCGACTGATGCACGTTGTCGACCGTCGGTCGGTCGAGGCCGGGGCCGAAATTCTCAAGCAGTTCTATTCGTGCGGCCACGGCCCGCTGATCCTCCCGCCCGAGTTGTTGATACCAGTTTCCGAACTGGTCGGTGTACTCGACGTCCCACACGATATCAGCCCTTCTAATATCAGTTGCACTGATTTCAGGACTGGATAAGTCGATCCGAGCGAGCCACACGAACAGCGCGAGCGCTCAATCACAATCATGCACGAGGGGTGCCACAGTCGCTGTTGCGGAGGGTGGCGTACGTTGTGCGTACAGAAATCTCGTGAATCGATCGTTCTGTATGTACAGTGTGATCACATCTCCTCAGAAAGGGGTTGCTATGGATGCAAGCGGCTCGATCGCAGAACCACGCTCGGCGACCAAGGATTCGCGGATCAACCTCCGAATCACGGCGCGTCAGGAGCACCTGATTCGACGCGCTGCGGCGCTCACCGATCGAAGTCTGACCGATTTCGTGCTCGACAGTGCGGCTCGACACGCCGAGGAGGTACTCGCCGACCGGAGGTTGTTCTTGCTGTCCAATGACGAGTGGTCGGCATTCGATCGGGCGCTCGAGGTACCACTGGGCTACGTAGCCGAACTGCGTGACCTTCTGGTCCAGCAATCCGATATAGACGTTTCGAATCTGTGAAAGTTCGGCGCCCCGATCCACTTCCGAGGTTGTCGGATCTGCATGACCTAGCCGACTTCTCGTCAGGCGCGCCCGAGCTGGATGAGTGGCTCCAGACCCGAGCGTTGAAGGGACAGGCAGTCGGCAATTCGGCCGTCTTCGTTTTCGAACACGGTGGTTCCGTGTTCGGGTACTACGCGCTTGCATCGGCGGGCGTCGAACACGTCAGCGCGCCGGGAGCAGTGCGTCGTAATGCACCGGACCCGATTCCGGTGCTCCTACTCGCCCGACTCGCAGTCGATACTCGCGCTCAGGGCCGCGGGATTGGTCGACGGTTGATCCAAGACGCGCTCGTGCGTGCGCTGCGGGTGTCCGAGGACATCGGCTTTCGAGCGGTCGTGGTCCACTGCCGTGATGAATCCGCTCAGAAGTTTTACCTGCGTCACGTGCCGGCCTTCGTTTCGAGCCCAACCGAAGCGCTCCATCTCATGCTGCCCCTCAAACAGCTCCGAGCCGTGCTCGAGTAAACAACACGAGTGCAACGCTCATTTTGGCCATCACGTAACGCGCCCCGCGGCGGTCACCGTCTTGAAGACGGAGGAGAAAGGTTCCGACGTGAACCTGGCGACCTATCTGCTGCTCGATGCATTTCGTGGTCGTTGTGAGACTGCGGTCGTGATTAGCAACGACTCTGACCTCGCCGAACCCGTCCGAGTTGCCCAACTCGAGACCGGGATCAAGGTTGGCGTGATCAATCCACATCAGGCGAGGTACCGATCACGCCGCTTGCAGGGGACGTTCTTCAAACAGCTACGGCCCAGTGATGACCGGGCTTTGCGATCAGCCGAGGCCGAGGAGCCTTCGAACCGTGCTGCGGTGGCGAACGCCGTGGTTTTCGTCCCACTCTCTCGCCTGCTGATCGAGCTTCTTGGCGATCGTCCGGATTTCCCGTTTGTCGAGCACGAGATCGGATTCCCGCAGGCACTGCGCAAGCTGACTGCCCGGGACTCGGAGAACCAGCGGGGTCAACATCTCCGAAACGTCAGGTTCATCGTGGATCCACGTCGCGATGAACATCTGAACGGCGACGTCGTGGTTGATGAACTCCGAGCCGTTGTCGGAATCGAAGCTGACCAGCGGGAACGGGAAGCGGGCCTGCAACTCCTCGACGGTCTGGGTGATCCACCGCGAGGCGTTGTTGCGGATCGAAGCGTTCTCGGTCCACCCGGTGACCATGTCGGTCGTGTCCGCTTCGATCGCCCCGGGACACCCGACGCGTTCGTCAGCGACGGTACGGATCTTGATCGAGTTCCGTACCCGCCGGGACGACTTGGTTGTGGAGATGCCCTTGAGGCGCATCCGGTCCCGGGCCGGTCGCAGATACCGGTCCACCGTCGCCGCACTCATCGTGGCCAGCTCCTGGCGGGCCACGTCGGTCGCGAACGGCTTGTCCAGATCGCCGGCCCCGTCGAGCAGTGGGAGCCACACGCCGCGCATCACGACGAAATACTTCCCGCACGGCATCCCCATCAGGATCCACACGTGCTCGAGCAACGAACGGGCGTCGTCGCCATACGCCCGCGGCTTGACACTGCGCTTGTCGATCTGGTCCTTGGGCGCCGGAAGCCTCGGACCGCGCAGCATCCGCCGGGCGGTGGAGCGACCCATCCCGGTCGCTTCCACGACCCGGTCCAAGATCCGGCCCCGCTCGAGCTTGGAGCCCTTGCAGTACGCGTCGCGCAACTTGTTCGTCACCTGACGTCGAGCAGCCATATCGATCTTGCCTTCCATGAACAGGCAAGCCTTCCCCGACCCGAGGTCATGCGCTCAAAGTCTGTGAGGCACCAGCCACCCCCAAGCGCTCAAAGCATGTGAGGCACGTCGACATATGGACATGAGATGTGGGCTCGTGCATACTCACAGTGGGCCGCTGAACAACTCGGTGGTGAAGCGTTGACGGCGCCGCGGTCGTCGCAAATCAAAAAGCTGATCTATCAGTGGCCCGACGAAGAGTTCGCCACACTGCGAACACACGTGGAGAGTGCTCCGAGCACGAGGTTTGATGACATGATCGATCGAATACCTGAATTTGCCCCCTACGAATACGACATCGTCTTCGACGAGAACGGTGAGCCGATGATCGGTCCGAGCGTTTACGAGCTGCTCGGCATCGACGACCCTGCCGACGATCAGGACAACTGACTCTGCGGCTTTGCCGCATTGACGTCTCGCGCTGACATCGGGCGCTCAACCGATGGAACACTCCTCAGGAGGAAATCATGCTGCCACGCACTCGCGTGCGGGCCGCTCGTTTGCGGCACCCGACCCCCACATCGGATCCGACCCCGCCACCAGCGCCCGTTCTCCGCGTCGGCGGTTCTCACTAACGATGCTGTCGATCTCCATGGATCGAAGCATGAACTCGCGGTAGCTGGGGAGGTCGATGCGATCCATCACGGCACCTCGAAGACTTGCATGACTTCGTCTCCGTAGTCGTTGATGACTTTTACGGCGATTTTGCCGGTTTCGGGTTTGGGGAAGGGGCGGCTGACCGTGCTGTACAACGTGGCCCAGGCGTCTTCGTCGATGTCGGCCTGCAGGGCTCGCTTCAACCTGGCGTAGGGGTCGTTACCGCCTGTGAAATAGCAGTGGCGGACGAAGAAACTTTCCTCGTTGTAGTTGGTGTCGAGCATCCACAACGCGATGTGGTCTGTGTCGCGGCTGCGGACCTCTCCGGTCGACGGGTCGTACACGTCGACACCGTGAATCTCGACGATCACCTCGTCCCCGCTCGCGCCCACGCCCGTGCGGATCTCGATGTCGGGCTCGCCGAACACCGTGAACAGGTTGCCGCTGCCGGTCTTCTTGAGCTCG
>JANPLQ010000025.1:0-5179 GCA_031422395.1 Ilumatobacteraceae bacterium
TTGATTGATGAAGTCGACGGACGGAGTCCCTCTGGCGTCCATGCTCGAAGGAATCCTGGGCCCCTGGTGGCGTCGATCGTGATGTTGACGAGCGCTGCTTCATATGTCGCAGGAGGATTCAAATCGACGAGTCGCGTCGTGCCGTTGAACACGTCTCCCACCGTCGTGCCGATCGCGTTTCCGGTGTCGTAGGCGCGGAACGGTGTGATCGGAATCATGCGAAGGCCGGTCCCGGTGGTCGGTGCCGGGGGGTCGGTCGGAACGATCTTGCGAAGCGACCCGCCCTGTGTGTAGAACAGCGCCATCCGACCGTCGGCCTGGAATCCGAATGTCATATCGACGATTCCGCCTGCACCGGTAGCGAAGGGCGCGTCGTAGTCGACCGCTCCGTTGGGTTGCATCACCCAGATCTCGCCCGATCCACCGTCACCGAATAGGTAGGTGCCGTCGAACTCGGCCGGCCACAACCCGTCAGGGGTGAACGCTCCGGCCGTGACGTACTGGCCGACCGTTCGGGGATAGTCGGTGATCGGGTCGGTGATTCCCGCTGGTGGTCCGATACACGGTGGATTTTGGCCTCGCGGACACTGGCCTTCGCGCGTCGGCCATCCGTAGTTGAGTCCGACCCCACCGAGGTCGATCTCCTCCCGAGTGCTCTGGCCGACGTCGTTGATGAAGAACCGGTTGGAACCGTCGTTGCGATCGAATGCGATCCGGAATGGGTTGCGCAGGCCCCAGGCGAACAACTCCTGGCACGGCGTAGTCGGCGTCGAGGGAGTGTTGCCGCGAGTTGCGCAGGCGGCGGTGCCGGGCCCGGTCAGCGGGTTGCCCGGTGCCGGTTGTCCATCAAGCGTGACTCGCAGGATCTTGCCGTTGAGCAGGGACAGGTCCTGAGCGGCTTGGTTCGCTCCGGAGCGACCACGCGGATCACGTCCGGCGTCGCCGATCGAGACATACAGGAATCCGTCGGAGCCGATGTCGAGGTCGCCGCCGTTGTGGTTGCCGGCGACGGATGAGATGTTGTCGATCAGCACGAACTCGCTGGCGGGGTTGATCGTCGAGCCGCTGAGTTGGAATCGGCTGACGCGGTTGACGCATCCGCCCGGCGCTCCGGGTTCGGTGCGCGTGTAGTACAGGTACACGAGTCCGTTGCCGAGGAAGGCGGGGTCGTGGGTGAACCCGAGGAATCCGCGCTCGCCGTCGCTGCACACGTTGGTCAGTGTGAGGGCGGTCGTGAATGGCCCGCTCGCAGGTCCGATCTTGACTCTTCCGACCTGTTCCAGAACGACGACCTGGTCACTGGGCAACCACTCGACAGCGGTTGGTCGAGAGAAGCTGGCGACCGCAGAGTCGGCAAATCCTGAAGGCACGGCGGCGGCGTGTGCCACCGGTGGTCCGCCTCCCCACGAAGCAACCCCGGTCGATACAAGTGTCAGTGCAAACGCAATCCCGCGACGACGCATCACCCGACCGTACCCCGGATTCCCGCACGGCTCAGCGCGCCGCGTCTGGTGGAGTGGACTGGCGGTTAGATGCCTTGGAGCCGCTGACGCCGCTGGTGGTGGGCGCCGTCGGGTGTGTGTAGGTGGGTGCCGTCGGGTCGTAGGAATTGCCAGGTGCCGTCGGGTTGTCGTTGTGGGGTGTATTGGTGTTTGTGTTTGAAGAGGTTGTGGTGTTGGCAGGCGATTGCTGCGTTGTCTGCGTCAGTCGTCCCGCCGTTGTTGTGGGGTTGGAGGTGGTCGATTTGGGCGAGTGCTGCTCGGACGGTGCATCCGAGCCAGGTACATCTTGGTGAGGTCGCTTTGAGGGCGTCGCGTAGTGGTCCGGTGAAGAGGCGTCGGAGGCGTCCGGCGTCGGTGACGATGCCGGCTGTGTTGATCACGATTCGGCGGACTTGTCCGATGATTGCTAGGGCGACTGCTTGGCGTGGGTCGACGGGGACTCCGTCGATTGTTTCGCAGCGCCGCTTGAGCACGCTGGCGGGGTCGATCTTGACGGGTGTGCCGTCGATCTGTTCACGTAGGTATTGTTCGAATTGGTCGTGGTCGATCGTGAGGTTGACGACCGGGTCAGCCAGTCTCCCAGTCGCCGTCTCGGTGGTGGCTGCGGTTTCGAAGATTGTGACGAGGGCGTCGGCTCGGCGTTGTCGGGCGGTGCGTGGCATCAACTCTGGTGATGCGTTGTCACCGTGTTTGAGTTTGGTGGTTTCCCAGTCGGTCAAGAATTCTGCGTCGCAGAAGGCGGTGAAGATGTTGTTCATGGCGCTGCCTTGGATTACGCCGTGGCTGGTTGACCACGAGTACTGACTACCGGCCTCGGTGAGTGAGGCGTTGCGTTGTTGGTGGGTCAGTTCGTGGTTGCGGTGGGCGCCGTCGGCGTCGGCGAGTTGTTGCCAGCGTTGGGTGACGGTCCGGAAGTCGGCGAACTCCAAGACTTTGGCGGCGTCTAACAAGAGTTGTTCGGATCCGGCGAGTTGATCGGCGCAGCGCGGGTTGGCGTGCAGTAACGCCAGTTCGACGACTTGGTCGATTCCGATTGTCCCAGCAGCCAGTTCGTCACCGACGAGGCTCAGGTCTCGCAGGGTGCGGGCGAGTTTGTGGCGTCGTGCTGATTCGGCGGGCGAGGTGTTGGTGACGGCCGAGTTCCAGGATCGGACGGTGCGGTGTCCGTCAGCGAGGTAGTGGGCGGTCTGGTCGCAGCGGTCGACGACCGACACGATTGTTGCGGTCAACTGTCGGCGGGCGATCTCTAACTCGAACAGCATGCGATCGAGTTCGGCGCCGTCCAATCCGGCGACGTCGTCCACGCAAGGCAGACAAAGTGTCACGGCGGCTCGATTCATGAGATGAGCATATCAAACATACGTACCAAATCCAACCTAAGGAAGAAACTTTCTAGAGATTCGCGAAAGGGAAACCCGATGAGAACGATCGAGCCCCAACGTCGGTACGAACGCGTCGCGAGGGCCAGTTTTCGAGCGTGTTGGGCTGAACTATCGGCGGCCACCGGAATCTGCTTGCTGGCGGCCGTCTGCCTCTGCCCACTAACGGCCATCTGAACGCTGAGAGTGACCTACCACCGAGGCGACGAACGCGGTATACCGGTGACGCCGTAACACGAGGGCTCGGCCGCGCGTTACGGGACGGTTGGTTGTGATCGAACTGCCGGTTCGCGGGCGGGGGTTCGAAGCTCCTCAAGTCGACGATCTTGATCGTCGTGTTGCCAGAAACTCCTTGCACCGGCCGAGCTCTCGAATCGTAGGGTTCGGCCGTGTTCACTCAGCCCGATGATCTGACCGACGAGGCTGTTGCCGAGACGCTGTTGCGAGGCTGGGGGCTCGTTGCTGATGACATCGCCTACGCAGCGCTGGGATTCGGAAGTCACCACTGGAATGTCGTCGTCGACGACATCAAGTGGTTCGTCACAGCCGACGACCTCGATGCGCGCGTGCAGAGTGCCGGAGACACCCGGATGCAGGCCAGACAGCGGCTCAGGTCTGCACTCTCGACCGCCCGTGCGCTACAGCGGCGAGGCAGCTTGTTCGTCGTGGCACCGACTCCGAGCCATGCCGGTTCGGTGGTTGAAGACATCGATGACCGCTATGTCCTCGCCATCTACCCATACGTCGATGGTCGAGCTGGTTCGTATGGACGCTACGAGACTCAGGCCGAGCGATTCGCAGTCATCGATCGCCTTGTCGAGATTCACGAAGCGGGCGAGTCGGTCAAGCGCATCGCAGGCACTGACGGCTTCGGCATCCCGAGCCGAGATCGACTCACCGCTGCCCTGGCCGAGACATCGTCACCGTGGTCTACGGGGCCCTATGCCGAGCGGACGCGCGCACTGCTCGGCCGTCACGCTGCCGACCTGACCAGGGTGTTGGCGAAGTACGACGATCTGACCGTGCTGGTTCGGCGACGCGGCGATGACCCGGTCGTGACACACGGCGAGCCCCACCGCGGAAACGTGATCTTCACATCGGAAGGCGCCTCAATCATCGACTGGGACACGACGCTGCTCGCACCCTGCGAGCGAGACCTGTGGTCGTTGATCGACGAGGACCCCGAGACCGCTGCCTACTACACAACCAAATCTGGACGCTCGCTCAACAACGATGCGCTCCGGTTGTACCGCCTTTGGTGGGATCTCTGCGAGGTGTCGCTCTTCGTCACCGAGTTCCTCGCTCCGCATGTCGATTCTGCGGACACCGAGACTGCCTGGCGGGGGCTCGAGGAGCACCTCAATCCGAGCCGGTGGGTCGAGCTGACCTGAAGCTCAGCCCGCCCACATCACCCCGCAACCACGGAGCCGCCAGACAGCGCATACCGGCACGCGATTGCGACCGCCGACCGTCCCAGAACGCGCGCCCGCGACGCCGTACACAACGTCACCAAACGCCGGTTAGCCCATCGACGGGAGGGGAGGTGATCCTGGTTCGCCGCGAGGCAGATGGCGGACGTCAGGCAGGCGAATCCGCTGACACCACCTCATAGATGGTGTACTCCGGCTCGGCGACGAGGGCACCGCTCTCGAACAGCTCCATCGCCGCCGCCACCTCCGGCTGCTCTTCTTGGCGGTCCAGGGTCGCTCGATCTTCGAAAACCTCGACGGCGAGGAAGCTGTTCGGATCACTGACATCGCGGGCCACATCGAAGTGGAGGACGCCAGGCATCCTGCGGCTCGGTCCAACCACATCGCCCATCGCGGCTGCTATCTCGTCAACCCGATCAGGCTGGCATTGCACCTTGAAGCGAACAACGATCACGGCACACCCCCTTCGACTGAGACAACGAACGGACGTTACACCGCGCCTCGGAATCGCGCTCACATTCCGTACCCGACCTGCCTCACACCGCCGGTTCCGCGGCCGTTGTTATGCGCTCTGGCCGCGAGCCAGGCAACCAATCCTCGTCCTCGCATCGCCTCAGTCGGAGGTGGTGTCGATTAGGGCGCGAGCGACTCTGGTCTCGAGTTCGGTGGGGTACCGCTGCACACCGGCGGACAGGCCAGCGATTCGGCCCTGGAGGATCGCGTCGAGACCGAGCAGCATGATCGCCGAGAAGGGATCGAAGAGCTGCGGAGCGCCACTGCCCAGTCCGGCCGCCAGGTTCACGAGGCTGCCCCGGTTGAGCAGATGCACGCGTCGGCCGTTCACCTCATACCGTTCGAGATGTCGACG
>JANPLQ010000026.1:0-6965 GCA_031422395.1 Ilumatobacteraceae bacterium
CCACAGCGGGCATCATGCGCTGGGTGTGACTTGTCCGCGACTACTTCGTCGCACCCGACGACAGCGACGCGACGGGAGGCAGCATGCCGGAAGAGTTCGAGGGAGATCTTGCGGGAGCCGTGTTCTGGGGTGCCGATCTCAGCGGCGCCCGCTTCCGCGACGTCAACCTCACCGGCGCGAAGATCAGCCACGCCTGGCTTGTCAACGTCGACATCGATGCTCTGGTCGACACGGTTGTCATCAACGGCGTCGACGTCACCCCGTACGTGAACGAGCGTGATCCTTGGTACCCGCTGCGGACGATGCTGCGTCCTTCGGATCCGCAGGGCATGCGGGCCGCGTGGGCGGCTCTCGAAGACGAGTGGGCGAAGACGATCACCCAGGCCCAGGCGCTCCCCGAAGCCACGCTGCGCGCGTCCGTCAACGACGAGTGGTCCTTCGTCCAGACGGTGCGACATCTCGTTTTCGCGATGGACAAATGGTTCACCGCGCCGATCCTCGGAGAACAGTTCCACCCGATCGGGCTGCCGAACACCGGCTCCGTCGACTTCTCGTGGCCCGGCCTCGACTACGACCTGACGCCGCCTGTCTCGGACGCGCTCGCCGTGCGCGCTGATCGGGCCACGCGCTTTCGCGACTATCTCGCATCCGTTGCGACGACCGAGTTCACGCGACCCATCGACGTGCTCGAGAACGGCACGAACCCCCTACAAGAGTGCATCTACACCGTCTTTGAAGAAGAGTTCTAGCACAACCGCTGCGCACAGCGCGACCTCGCTCAGCTGGACGCGGGGAAATGAGACCGGCGCGAGCGTCCCGCGTCGCTGGCCTGTCCTGCCACCGGGTGACCACTCGGATGGGCTTGTGGGACAACATCAAAACGCCGTCTCGGAGGGACGGCGTTCTGACAAACTGGCTGGATTTCGTGGGCCGGGCAGGATTTGAACCTACGTAGGCGATGCCGGCAGATTTACAGTCTGCTCCCTTTGGCCACTCGGGCACCGACCCTGGTGTTTCGCCGCCCGATCGTATCGGCCAGTACTCTCAACGCCATGCCAAGTTTCGATGTCGTCTCAGAAGTGGATCGTCAAGAGGTTCGCAACGCGCTCGATCAAGCGGATCGCGAGATCGGCCAGCGGTTCGACTTCAAGAACACAAACTCCTCGATCGAGCAGAAAGATCTCACCATCACCCTCAGAACAGTCAGCGAGGATCGGTTGGCGGCTCTCCGGCTGGTGCTCGAGGAGAAGCTCGTCAAGCGCGGGGTCTCGTTGAAGGGCCTCGACTACGGCGACATCGAGGAGGCCACACAAAACACCGTGCGTCAGGTCGCCACGATCAAGGTTGGAATCTCATCCGACAAGGCTCGCGAGATCAACAAGCTGATCAAGTCAGACGGTCCGAAGGGGATTCAAAGTCAGACCCAAGGTGACACGGTGCGAGTCACGGGTAAGAAGCGAGATGACCTGCAAGCGACGATGGCCATGCTGAAGGCCGCCGACCTCGAGATCCCATTGCAGTTCAACAATTTCCGGGACTGACCTGTCGCTGCATCAGCGGGCGAGGCGAGCAAGCTGGCGTTGGATCAACCCACCGACGGCATCCTGGTCGGGCAATGCAGCCGCATCTGGGCCGGGATCGCACGTCACGAGTTGGACGCGCGTCGTGCCGAGCGCAGTGACCGTCGCCTGCGCAGTCGGCGGACCTGCGGCGGCCCACCTTTGCATCGCCCCGAGCAAGAACGCACCATCGGCGTCGTTCGACGTTTGAAGCACTCCGACGGCGCACGTCGTGCCGGCGCGATCGATCGGACGATAAGAATCGGCAGTCAAGATGCCGACCAGCTGATTGACCGTGGTGAGCGGGAGCCTGACGCCCCACACCAACGACCAATCATCGACGCCGAGCGCGACCGGATCGGCGATCGATGTCTCCCCGGAGCTGAGCACGAAGCTCGTCGTGTCTACCGGATTGTCATCGAGCGCGGCATAGATCCCCTCGGGGTAGCCGCCAGGCAGCGTCGCCTTCGGATCTGCGCCGGCTTCGAGTAATACGGCCTCACCAAGCAGATCGATGGCGGCCAATTCGTAGGCGATCGGAATCGGTAAACCGGCGCCCGATGCAGGACCCGCCTCGGCGCTCGATCCGGAACGTCTCGCCAAGAACGAGGTGACAGCGCGTTCTGCCAACACGGCCGGCGAAGAAACACCTGTCAAACCGCTGGCTCCGGTTGCGACGACCACATCACCGGCGACTTGATCCGAGTGTTGACGGGCGTACACAGATTCCAGGGCGAACCTGATATCAGGCTTGATCACTTCCAGGTCGGCTTCGGCGGAGCGGTACAACGTGTCAGTCGCCGGGTCGAACACGACTGGGAATCGGCCAACGAGCGCCACCCCAACTGACTCCGCCGACGGATCACCCGAGGCCAATCCAAGTGCCCGCCACTCCCCGATCCGTGCCGTCCATGACTCACCCAGAGCGAGCCGCGTGACAGTCACCGCGTACTCGCCACTGGGCTGCACGACCAACGGCACAGCGTGATCGAACTCGCCGCCGGCGGCCAACTGAACTTCATCGACCACGGCTGTCAGTTCAGGGTTCCACTTGGTGGGGAACAGATAGGCGCGACCGAACAGGAGAGATGCCGCCATCGCACCGGCGATCACCAGCACGGCCAGCAAGGTGCGGCCGAACAACTTGCCCTGGTGTTGTTGACGCTTCGCCTTCAGCTGAGCGGATCGAAGGGCGTTGATATCAGGGGCTTGTGACGGAGCTTCGACGACTGCCGCGATCATCGGGGGTGCCTTCGGCGTCGCCGCAGGAAGTGTTGGAACTATCGCACCGACTTGCGGGATCGGCGCCGGCGCTGTTCGCCCCGAATGGACGACGTGCTGGTGTGCGAGCGTCGTGGTCGACGGGACGGATGCCTCAGGGAACACCGAGCCGTGAGCGGCAGGGCGGACCCTCGGGTCGTAGTCGGTCGACGTCGCCTCACGAATCTCGGGCATCGGCTCGGCTGGTTGGCGCTCGGCCACAGGGGCTGGAGCGGCATCCCGCCGCGGGAGCGGTGGCAGCGGTTCCACATCTCCTTCGACGTAAGCAGGCGCCGGATAGCCCGGTTCTGGCGGCGTCATCGATGGTCGGATCGACGTGCCGGAACCACGTTGGGGAAGTGGTTCGTCGAGCGGAACCGAGCGCTTCGCTTCAGGCGACGAGGGACGATCGTCATCGCGGCCGCCTCCAAGTCGGGACAGCGCACCACCGAGGTCGAATTGGAAACCAGATCGTCGACGTGGAGTGTCTTCCGCCGCAGGCGGTGTCTCTTCGCTCAGGTCTGTCACGGATCGCCAGTTCAGGCGCGACTTGGTGACGGGCGGATCACTCACATGGTCGATATCGGCAGGATCAGGGCCAGCCTTGAACGAATCAAGAACATCCTCGAGATTCGTACTGTCTGGTCCATCCGAGTCGGTTTGATCGCGTTCAGTCATCGCCACCACCCTCGGAGGCCCTCCGTTGGAGTTCTCCGACAACGCTGGCGTCAGCCAATGTGGTGGTGTCCCCGAGGTTGCGACCCTCCGCGACGTCTCTCAACAATCGGCGCATGATCTTGCCGGACCGCGTCTTCGGCAGGTCCGGCGTCAGGAAGATTGCCTTCGGCTTGGCGATCGCACCAATTTCACTCGACACGTGGGCTTTGAGTGCATCAATGCTCACGTCAGCGCCACCGCGCAGGGTCACGTACGCAAAGATCGCCTGACCGGTGGTCGCGTCATTGGCACCAACCACCGCCGCCTCGGCGACGGCGGGGTGTGACACCAGTGCCGACTCGACCTCGGTCGTCGAAATTCGATGACCTGACACGTTCATCACATCATCGACCCTGCCGAGCAACCACAGGTAGCCGTCGTCATCGAGCTTGGCACCGTCACCGGCGAAGTAACGGCCCTCGAACCGACTCCAGTACGTGTCGACGAACCGTTCCGGATCACCCCATATGCCGCGCAACATGCCCGGCCACGGTCGGGTCAACGTCAGATAGCCGCCACCGACGTCGACTCGCTCACCCTGATCGTCGACCAGTTCGGCTGATACACCGGGAATTGGGAACGTCGCCGAGCCAGGTTTCGTGGTGGTGGCACCTGGCAGCGGACTGATCATGATCCCACCGGTTTCGGTCTGCCACCACGTGTCGACGATTGGGCATCGGTCGCCACCGATGTGTTGCCGATACCACATCCACGCCTCAGGGTTGATCGGCTCGCCGACCGAGCCGAGCAGCCGCAACGAGCTGAGATCATGTTTCGCGGGTTCGTCGGCACCCCATTTCATGAATGTTCGGATCGCCGTCGGAGCGGTGTAGAAGATTGTGACGTTGTACTGATCAATGATCGCCCACAAGCGGTCGTTTCCCGGATAGTTGGGCACGCCTTCGTACATCACCTGCGTTGCGCCGTTGCTGAGCGGGCCGTACACGATGTAGCTGTGGCCGGTGATCCAGCCGACGTCAGCAGTACACCAGAAGATGTCGGTCGCCGGGTCGAGATCGAACACGTACTTGTGTGTGTACGTGGTGTGTGTGAGATAACCACCCGTCGTGTGCATGATGCCTTTTGGCGTGCCAGTGGTGCCGCTCGTATACAGAAGGAACAGGAGATCCTCCGAATCCATCGGCTCAGGAACACAGTCCGCCGAAGCGCCCTTCATCAGGTCGTGATACCAATGATCGCGACCCTCCACCATCGAGACGGGATTGCCCCCCCGTTGGACGACGACAACGTGTTCAATCGTCGTCGTCTGGGCGACTGCTTCATCCGCAGCAGGCTTCAGCGGGAAGACTTCACCGCGGCGATAGCCGCCATCAGCCGTGATCAGTACTTTCGCCTCGGCATCGTTGATTCGATCTGCCAGCGACTGGGCGGAGAAGCCGCCGAACACGACGCTATGCGGCGCACCAATCCGGGCACAGGCCAGCATCGCCACCGCAGCTTCCGGAATCATCGGTAGGTAGATGTTGACCCGGTCACCCTTCCTGACCCCGAGACCTTTGAGAACGTTGGCGAACTGCGACACCTCGTTGAACAGCTGAAGATATGTGATCGTGCGGGTGTCACCGGGCTCGCCAACCCAGTGGAAGGCAACCCTGTCACCGTTGCCTGCCTCCACGTGCCGGTCGAGGCAGTTGTAGGAGACATTCAGCTCGCCACCGACGAACCACTTCGAGTACGGCAGATTCCATTCGAGCACCGTGTCCCACGGCTTCGACCATGAGACAAGGTCGGCCGCCTGGCGAGCCCAAAATCCCACGTCATCCCGGGCGGCCTCGTCGTACAGGTGTGTGTCGACAACGAGTGCGTTGGCCTTGAACGCATCGCTCGGAGGAAAGCGTCGATGTTCGGCCATCAAGGCATCGATCGTGTCGTGCGGTTCGTTGGTCACGCTTCGACTGTATGCGAACCGGGTACTCACAAGCTATGGATATCAGGGGATCGAGTCCAGTTCGGCGAGGAGGTCGGTAGCCGCAGGCAGACGCACGTACCGATCGATATCACGGGCAACCCGAAGATCGTCGAGGGCGCCTTCGTGGTCACCGACCGCATCCCTGATCACTGCCGACCGCACGTACATTTCGGCGTCGCGCACGCCGAGTTGTTGTGCCGCGCTGACTGCATCCAACGCTTCGTCGAAACGACCGTTGACGTATAAGGCCCAAGCCAGCGCCTCGTACATTTCGAAGAATGGTCGCTCGTCGACGCCCTGTTTGGCGACTCGCAACGCCTCCAGAGGATCACCATGATCGGCCTCGAAGAAGACAATCCCTGCGTCCGTCCGCACGCCGTTGGCCGTGTCGAGGGCGATCCGTGTGCGTGCCCGTTCGTAGAGTCCCTCGGCTTCGTCGGGCTTGCCGTGCGCAGCGAGAAAGTCGCCGAACTCGATCAGAAAATCTGGAAGCGGGGCCTTCCCGACGAGCAGGTCATACGTGTCGATCGACGTCAGCACCTGGCCGGTCACACCGAGCGCGTGGGCCTTGCCTGACAACGCGGCGATGTTGTCTGGCGCCAACTCGAGCGCTTCGAGATAGAAACCGAGCGCGGTGTCAGGGTCACCCTCACCGAGCGCAAGCTCACCCAGGTGGAACAGGGCGAATGCGCGATCGTTGTTCGTCGGAGCATCGTCGAGGACGCGCCGCATCACGGCTTCCGCCTCCTCGACGTCACCGGTCAATTCGTGTGTGTACGAAACGCGGCTCAGTGACGCTGTATCCGGTGAGAGGTCGACCATGCGCTGCACAGATTCGAACCCCTCGTCGTACTTACCCAGCTGAATCTGGGCATCGCTCAAAATCCCGTACAGCGAAGCGCTGGCGGTGTTGATCGACAATCCGGTCAGGGCAAATCGCTCAGCAGTGGCAAAGTCGTGACGTGCTGCGGCAACTGCCGCCAAACCTGTGTAGGCGGTGAAGTTGTCGTCGTCGTTGATCGCCAGCGATCGTGCCAGCGCCTCGTCGGCATCCGAGTACAGGGCCGGATCGGCGTTGATCCTCGCCTGCTCGACATAGTGAAAGCCGAGTGTCGCCCACGACACATAGTCATTGGGCGCCGATTCAACTCGCGCCTTCAGTCGCTCGATGATCGCCTCGACCGATTCGCCAGACACCCGACCGGTCACGGCAACCGATTGGCCGGCGACGATTGGTGCCAGTTCCGAGCCAGTATCTGACCGATCGCGAACGGCAATGCCGACAGCGCCGGCGCTGACCAGCACGAGGCCAAGGGCGACACCTCCGGACACGAGCCTGGTTCGTCGTTGCATGATTCAGTTTCCTTTTCCTGGAATGTGTGCTGCGGAATGTGTGTGATGCGGAATGTGTGATGGTCGTGGCGGCCCCCCACCCGGGGGGCGCCCCCACCACCGCGCTTTGGTAGTGGTGCCGATACCCCGGGGGTAACCCCCCACCT
>JANPLQ010000027.1:0-10799 GCA_031422395.1 Ilumatobacteraceae bacterium
GCATCGAGATCTGCGTCAGTCACAACCCGGGCGTGCAACGGCAACGACTCGGTCATCGTTCGACCGACCCACTCCTCGCCTTGCGGCGGCTCGACAAGGCGAGCAAGTGAACGTCGAGCTTCCGACACCACATTGGCGAACGTGGCATCACGCACGTCGAGTTCCCAGAGAGCCGTTCGGGCTGACGATCGCGTCGGCCGATCGCGGTGGGTTGCCAGCCATGCGATGAGCTCCCTCGTCTTTGATCGTTCGAATTCAGCCGTGCTCCCACCCGCTGAAATCACATCGACCCGGCCAAGCAACCGCACGAGCAGATCCCACGATTCGCTGACGGTCGACACCGTCGAGTCCTCGGGTCTCGCTGGTTCGGAGCCGGCCGGTTCGAGTTCGGCGTCGGCTATCTCGACCAGTTCAGCCAGTACAGCAACATCATCGGACGTCAATCCGATGGGGTTCATCCGAAGCCCGACCGGCTTCAGTTCCCAGGCATCACCGTCAGGAACCAATCGGCTCGACGGACCGTGGATCGGCGACGCCGAAACGATTGCCATCCCTTTGCGAGATTGAGGCGGCATGGCTACTCCGGCCGTCGAACCGATCAACACCACGGCCGGCTCCCACGTCTCGCCAGAGGTGACACGGGCACGTAGCTCGAATGTCGAGCCCGACGTCGACCCGGTCGAACCAATCGCATGAGCCGCAACGGCGAACGCTTGCACCGGATCGTCCGCCGGCACGTACAGACGGTGGCCGAGAAACGCATCGGCGGGAATTCCCACGCCAATCAGGGTCGTTACCTCGGCGAGCACCGAACTGGCGAGCGTGGCAGCCACCGCTGCAACGATCGCATCCGCATACCGCTCGGGTCCACCGACCTCGAGTGCCTCGATCGCTTCCAGGTCGACGTAGACATCTCGACCACATTCTGTGCGACCAAGCTGCACCAGCGTCGGCGTCGGCGTCGGAGCGCCAGTGCGGCGGGCTTCGTCGGCCAACAACTCAAGCGGTATCGATGCGGCCAGGTGCCAACGATCCGTCGCACCCTCCCATGGGTTCGGGAGCTCAACCACACCAGTAGCAATCAGTTCGATCTCGCCGTCCGGTGCGCACAGGATTGCGAGCACGCGCTGCGAGTGTTGAACCAACCCCATCGATGCGGCCCGGATCGCTACGTCGACTCGGGCCAGTCGCTCACCGGGGTCGATCGATCGGAGCGATCGTTCGGTTGCCGCCAGACTGGCTGTTGGCACTGGGATTCGGGCGCGGGGCCGGGCGCGACGCTGTTGATTCCGACGCCGAACTGTCAGCAACGTGAGCACCCCAGCCGCGAGCATCGCTGCGCCTCCGGAGGTGATCAGTTCGGGTACTTCACTCGCGCCCTCGACGCCCGCAACATCGTCGAGATCGGCCGCGCCAGCATCGGACTCGGCCGGCTTGGCAAGCCACGTGTTGTCCGGACGCGCGGGTTCGATCTCGACAGCAGCTTCGACGCTTGATTCGATGATCGTCACCGGGACCCGGCGAGGTACCGCAACGACGTCCAGTTCAGGGACCAATGGAGCGGCATCGGGAACAACTACCGGAACAACGACTGGAACATCGACTGGCTCACCCGGCACGTCCAGGCCCCAACCAGTATGAATCATGCTCGGGTCGTCAAGCGTGCGGCCGTCATCAAACGTTCGATCAGCATTGGCATCGAAGATCTCGGGCCATCGTTCGCCGGCACCGAGTTCATCATCAGCGATCGACCACAAGGTCTCGCCGCTCTCGACGATGTGCACCGACCCAGGGAGCCGGGTCGGTTCGCTGATTCCGGCTGCGGTTGGGAGATGCAGAACCCAGCCAACGTCGATCAGGGCGGCGTTCGTAAACCGCTGCCCGTTGCCCATGTGGCGCCCGAGATTGAGGTCGAGCAGTTGCTCGGCATAGTCAGCGACATCGCTCGGATTCGGACCGGCCAACCGTTCAGCGATGCCGAAAATCGATTCACCGGGACGAACCACGTGCTCGTTGGGTGATGATGCGACCTGCTCGGGAGCAGGTCGCAGGAACACGGCTGCTTGATCGAACATCATCGTCGTCGGTGCCCGCTGCGTGGGAACAAGTTGGTAGCTACCACGTGCAACGGCGCGGGCCGGGGACAGCATCGGAACAATCACCAACAGCCCGGCGGCGATCACCCGCGCTGCTCGCTGCGTGAGACCGAATCCACGGATATCGGGCAGCGGGAGGCCCTTGTGGCGGACCATGTGAGCAAACTCGGCAATCACCGTGAGCAGCACGACAATCAGCGCCGCCCACAGCACCAACAGCGCCAATCGAATCACGACGTCAGAAATCAGGTCGTCAGTCAAACGATCCCGCAGCGCGTCACGAATTCGAGCGGATTCCCATTCAGCGGGCGACGGCACGCCATGCAGAGGCAGGCCTCCACCGAACCGCGCCCGAGCGGCAGTCATCAATGCCCATGGAGCAAAGACGGCAAGAACGGTCACGAGCAAGATCGATCTCACCAACATCATCGGGCTTGTCCCAGTGTCATGCGTTGCCATCGGCCCTCCTCACGATCCTCTCGTGTCAATGGGGGCCACAGAAACGACGAAAGGGAAATGTTCCTGGGTGCTTTCCATCAGCCGCGCTGCGCCTCTGCCGATCCAACTCCGGTGACGTCGCCGGTGGGATCGCGAATCGTCAGTTCAACGACGACGTTGTGCGGATTGGCGAGCCGCACCACTGTGACCAATCCGTCAACGTGATACTCGTCGAACAATCGGTTGGCGGTGCGATGTGCCTCGGTGTGGGCGCGTGCCAGATCGATCACCACGGCATCCTCGGTGCGAACCCGCAGGTCGTTGACGACCACCTGCTGAGCGCCAGACCGCGCCGCTTGAAACGCGATCGACTGCGCAGCCGAACGGTTAGATACGACACGATCAACATCACGGGCCAACCAGATCACCGCACCTGCCGTGAACGAAAACAGGAGAACAAGAGCGGTGACGATCGCAGTCCCGCGCTCGCCGCGCAATCGAGTCAACTGAAGGTCTGTCACGGTTGGCCTCGAAAGAAGTCAATCGTGGCGTAGGCCACGACGGCTTGTTCGTTTGATGATGGCTGAACGACTTCAACTCCACGATTCGAAACCGAGCAACGCACTGACACACCGACAACGCCACCAGCCCGAAAATCGTCAAGATCGATGGTGACAGTCGGATCGCTGCATGTGTCAGGGTTTGTCAGCATCGCCATGACGACTTCCTCGCCGGCGCGCCGGGCGGCCAGCGGCGTCCGTTCGAGCGCAGCTGCCTGCGCCCCCGATTCAGCCGCCGAACGAAGCTGTGCGCGGGCTTCCACACCGCGACCGAGCGAGACAACGAGCACCGCGAGTCCGATCACCACCGGCGCGATCAACACCAGGCCCAGCGCATCGGCGGACCCACGGTCGCGCCTCATGGACGAAACCCTTCCATCGGAATCGCCTCGGTCACAGTGACGGGCGAGGAGGTGCCGCGAATGATCCCCGGAGCGTGCCCCGTGATCGTGACCGTGACGAATCGCCCGTTGTTCGAGATGCTCACGGTCGGGTCTCCAAGATCCGTGTCGGCCGAGAGAATCGCCCTCGCCGATTGCTGCGCCGCCACCTCGGTGACGTTGTTTCGGGCCACGAGCGAAGCGCTGTCGCGTGCGATCACCCGCGCCTCGGTGCGAGCGTGACTCCATATAGCAGCCTGAAATGCGGCGAATGCGATCACGACAAACACGGGTGTCAGCATCACCGTGGTGAGCGAGGTCGACCCACGATCAATCATGATGTGGTCAGGGTGCTACAGGCGGTGTAATCGACTTTTCGGCCTCACCGCGAATCTTGCCCCACAGAATGGTCGCGATTACCGCCACGCTGACACCCGCTGCGACGAACCAGAGAACCTGTTCAAGCGAAACGGCACCACGATCGCTGGTCTCGACGTCCTCCTGATAGTCGTTGCGGCCAGCTACCTTGAGCAACGTTGCATACGTCTGATGGGTGACCGCTGTCGCCAGGAGTGTGGATTCGGACATGAGTGGTTCCTTCCGTGTGGCAGGTGTAGGTGGCAGGTGTAGCAGATGTAGTCGATGTTGCGGTTACGAAAAACTCAGCGCCGGATAGATCACCAGCGCCATGAAGATCAGTGACATTCCGACGATCGGTGTGGTGAGTCGGCTCGTGCGCAGCCGGGCCTCCGACTCCTGATCGGTCGACAAGGCGGCACGAAGCGTTGAGCATTTGGCCGCCAGAGTACGAGCGACTGGAGCGCCCTCTGCGGCGCTCAGCGAAGCCGTCGCGGCGATCTGCTCGAGTTCCTCCAAACCAAGGTCCTGGCCGGTGCGCTGTAAGGCGTCCGCGAGGCTGACACCCCGAGCGCCTGACTCACGCATTCGACGACGGAGCTCGACGAAGAGTCGGCCGTCACCAGCATGGGCGGCCTGTTCAAGAGCACCCTCATACCCTGAGTTTCCGGCCAGCAGCATCGTGACGACGTCGAGATAGGCCGACACCTGATACCGCATGTCGGTGCGCACAACACCCGCCTTCTCGATTGTGGCGAGATGCACAAAGATGGGCCCGAGCACGGTGCACCCGACAGCGGCGACCACCGGGATCGTCCAGCCAATCCCGATCAACCCGACCGCTTGCAGGATCCCGAGCATCGCCGCAGGTCCGACCAGACCGGCCAACGCCGCACCGACCATGAAGATCGACTGCTGTTCGGCGGATCGATCGGCCAGCGAAAGTTGAGTTTCAGACGGAAGTAGCCGGGCGTCGATGCGGAACACCCTCGCGATGTGTTGCCCGATTCGGCCGGAACCAGCACTACCGTCCGTCGCCAGAGGGTCACCAAGTCGGTGGAGATGATCCAGCGTGCGCGCCAGCGAAGGCGCCGGTTGCAGCCAACCACTGATCAGCAGCAACAGCCCGACCGCTCCGCCGCCGGTGAGCAGGATCAGCAATCCGAGGCCGCTCACTCGTTGACCGGCCCTGCGGTAAGGAACCGACCTGGCCGGGGAAACGTAGCCAGTTTCTGGACACGGACGATCAACGCCGCGTAACCACCCAGCGCACAGGCGAGAAATAGCTGGCCTTCGGGTCGGTCGTATGCGTTGAGGTACTGGCTGCGGCCGAAGACGAGCAGCGCCAACACCAAACAGCCCATGATCAGCGTCAGCGACATCACCTCACGGCGGGTCGGTGCTCGTTCCGCTTCGACCAACCGTCGTCGACCAACTTGCTCCCGCGTCTGCGCGGCGAGAGCCGTCAACACCGGGACGGTTCGAGCGCCGCGGCGGATAGCGATCGAGAGACCGGCTGCAACGAGATCGGCCACTGGGTCATCAAGATCATCCGCAAACCGACGAAACACGATCTCCGGGTCTTGCCGCGACAGGCCGGTAGCGAGGCGACGGACGTGCGGGCGAATCAGCGGCGGACACGCAGTAACGCTCGCAATAATTGCTCCGATCGGCTGCTCTCCCGCCATTAACACGTCGCGCACGCTTTCGATCCACGATGCCAGCGCATCGAGCCGTGCAATCTCCGAATCACTCGACTTCTGCCGATGTTGCCACCCTCCGACGCCCCACCAGGCACCCACAGCGACCACGATCCCTGGCAGTACCCAGCTCGACACCAACACGATCAGCCCGCCAACTGCGAACGAAATCAACAGTCGGACGACAGCCAGCTGGCTGCCAGCGGTTCGCACGTTTATCGATGACGTCTCGTCGGGCGACAGCACCGCTATCGCAATACCGAGCGTGAATAGCACCGAAAGGAGGAGGACGAGTGAAATCATGTGCAGCTCACCACACTCCACCAGGCGCGAATAATTGTGCGTCGTACCCGGCAATCCGAAGCCGTTGAAGGTGACGAACTGACAGCGGTGCGAACTGCGCGAGTTGCCCGTCGTGTCCGATACCCCACACTTCACTGGTTGCCAAGCCGCCGTTTTCGCCAAGCCCACCGACTTCGATGATCGACGTCACCCGACGCACCGGTGCCTCGTCGCCGTGCTCGTTGCGCACGAGGTCGATGTGGACGACGAAGTCAACGGTTTGGGCGATCAGACTCCATACGGCGAACTCAGGCAGATTGGTATTCGACTTCGACACGTAGTAGGCGAGCCGCTGCAGTACCACATCGGACGTGTGAGCATGGATTGTGGCCAGCGAACCGCGCTTGCACATCGAGGCCACGTCGAGCATGTCGAGCGCTTCGTCCTCAACTAGTTCTCCAACCACGACTCGATCAGGGTTGAGGCGGCGGGTCAGTTCAACCAACTGACGTGTCGTGATTTCGCCCTCGCCTTCTGCGTTGGCCTGACGTGTGAACAACGCCGGTGCATCAGGGTGGCGCGAGTCATCCTCGAGCCGAAGTTCAAGCAGATTTTTCTCGACCGTGATGATCCGTTCGCGTGGTGACACCTCACCGAGCAGTTCGGTCAACAAGGTTGTCTTTCCAGCCCCGGGCGGCCCACTGACCAACACCGTGAATCCACATCGAATCATTGCCTGCAAACGCGGGACCAACTCGATCGGGAACATGCCTCGCCGCGAAAGCCCCGTGAGACCTTCCTGACGCAGGACAAAGCGCCGGATGGCAATCCTCGGATGGGTCGAAATGCCGTGCTCGTTGCGGCCGCCGAGCACCATCACGATTCGCGAGCCATCGTCACCCTGGAACGTCAGCATCGGCGATTGCGTGTCGAGTCGACCTTCGCCGGTACCGGACATTCGACGCGCCAGACGCTTCTGATAAGCGGTCAAGTCGGCCGATGAATCCCACAGCGCACCCACATCGACCTTGCGGCCATTGGAGAACGTGACCCACGTTGAAAGATGCGAGTTGACATCGATCTCCTCGACGGACGGATCAATCATGTAAGGCTCGAGTGGGCCTGACCCGGTCAGTTCGGCGACGACACGTGATCGAACCTCTCGGTCGGCAAGTTCGGCGAGTGGTGGATCACCACGGTGCATGCGATCCTGATTGACGGTGGCGATCTCCTCGCTCAGCCAGGCACCGACCATCATTTGTTGACGTCGTCGATCAGAGGCCAATCCCGACTTACCAGATCCGCGCCCGTCCTGTCGATCAGTCTCATCGTTCTCGATCGCTTCGACGAGGCGAGCGGCAACTTGATCGGTGACAAACCGAACCAGCGTCGACCGCTCACGGTTCATCGCGCCGACCTCCACAAGCCATCAACATGCTGGTGCAACGCTCGCTCGACAACGATCGCAAGGTCGCCAGCGGCGCGCATCAGCGGCAGTCGAGCGAGGCGGCGCTCGGAAACACCCGTGCGTCCGCCGAATACGGCGGCTGCAAGATCATCGATAGGTAAGCCAACGATTGGTGTCGCTCCAGCGGCGGCCGCCAGGAACGTTTCGATCTCGTCCAGCCCAAACGGTGAAGCGCCGAGAATCGCAACGACCACGCTGCACGGTGTATTCGCGAACGAGTCGAGTTGATCGGCGAGACGCTGCAGACGTACCGCCGCCGCACCGGCCGATTGTGGAGCCTGTCGATGCACGAGGACGGTCACCGAGGAGGCACCCACGAACGGATGGGCAGATGGAGACGACAGCAATCGACCCGTGTCCGCAATCGTGACCGGCGACCGCATTGCGGCCAACGAGGCAACAAGCGATCTCGCCGACTCGCCAACGGCCTGCTGCGCTTCGACCGAGCGGGCGGGCGCCGGGATCACGCGTAAGCCCGCACTTGCCAACCGTGTGTGACGCTCGATTTCTGGCCAGGATCCGTCGAGCACGCGAGTGACCACGGTCGAGAGCGATGGAGCGACCGGCATATCGAACCACGCCGCCAGATCTCCACCCGACGGGTCGGCTTCGACGACGATCGCATCATCAGACACCGGCCACGCCGATGCCAGAGCAATGGTCGAAGTCGTCACTGCATCTCCGGCAACCGCAACGATGCCCATCAGCCGCCAACGTTGACGGAAGGCGACAGAACAGGATCAACACCTGGCGGAAGCAGCACGACGCTGACCCGCGCGGCGGCCGCCAACGTCGCACCGTCAGACTCGGCGACTTCGACCGACAACGAAATCATCCCAGTCGCCGAATCGATCTCGTTCGAGCGGGCGACGACGCGACCCTCGACAACGACACGCTCAGCCGACTGATCAGGGGCAATCACGAGTTGCACGTGTGAACGAACCCGCAAGCCGTCGGGCAAATCGGTCGATGCGATCCCGACCGCAACCACAGCCATGCCGGGCGAGACCAACGGGGACGGCTGCACGTACTCTTGGACAATCAGCGATCCGGACGGGATATAGACACGGGCGTACTGGTTGACCACGAGCCCGATATCGGCGGCAGCCACGCTGGGGATGCTCGGATCGAGGCCAGCCTCGACCACCTGCAGATCGTCGAGCGTGATCAGTTCGCCGGCGGCGATGTTGTTGACGAGCTGAACAACCTGTGTCTCATCGTTGAGCGACGAGTAGACGAGCACGTTGCCACCGATCGCCACGGCCGCCAGCGCTGAGCCAGCCGCAATTCTGGCGCGTCGCCGCGAGCCGGGTCGGAACCCTCGCGGCGATGCGTCGGCCACTGGTGGAGCAGCTGTTCGTGTACGTCCGTCTCGACGTTCTGCTATCGCCACGGCGCCAACTCCATTCCGATCCAGCGGCCGATCGCCCAGGCGATCGCCGTTCCGACAACAAGACCAGGTCCGAGCGGGAGCGACGCTCGACGGGTTACCAACGCAGCGACTCCGGTGACGGCACTGGCGATGAACAACGCACCTACCGACAGCCGTGGATCTGTGGCGCCGAGTGGCAACCCCAGTGCGGCGGCCAACTTGACGTCACCAAACCCCATCGCCGACGGTGACACCAGGTGAATCATCAGAATCGGAAGCGTCATCACAATCGAACCGCCAACCACGTAACCCAACGCCTCCGTTTGACCACGCCCGACATCAATGATCACAAGCAACACGGCGGGGAGCGCTGTCATGACGACCAATCGATTCGGTAGCCGTGCGATGCGAGCATCACAGATCGCCGCCAGTGACGCGGGGATCAGTGTCCCGACGATTAGCCCGGCTCGCTCATCGACAAACGCCAACGCCCAGGTCATCGCGACGACGAGCATGGACAGCGCCAGCAGCCCAGATTCGGGCACAAAGCGAGTTGGTGTCGAAAGAGTCTGCATCGTTGTCACTTGCCGGGCCGGGCGCGGCTTGTGCAGGCTAGACGAGGCGGTCGGCCCCACTCCCAGATTTGTCGGTCGCATGTGGGAGTGGGGGCGACGAGATCCCCAAAAGGGAAACCGGTTACGGGCGGGCGTCGATGATCACGCTGGTGGCGTCGCCGGCACCGCTGCCTGCGGTGGCTTCGCCGGAGCACACGTTGACCACCTGGGCGGATGTCCTGGCGATCGCGTCGGCGCAGGCCTGGGTCTTCATCAGGTCGATCAGTTCGGCGGTCAACGACTGTGCGATCTTCGTGTTGGCCTCGGCTTCGGCTTCAGCGGCGATCCTGACCGCTGCTGCTTCTGCTTCGGCCTTGGTGACGGCGGCATCCTTGTCGAGCTCGGCGACCTGCTTGCGGGTGTCGGCCTCGGTCACCTGCTTCTTCTGATCCTCCAGCGCCCTCGCAGCTTCATTACGTGACTGCAGGATGGCGTTGATCGCCTCGAGCACCTTGGCTTCGGGTTCAACCTCGCGGATGTTGACGCTGTCGACCAAGATCCCCTTGACGCCAAGCCGCTCACGCAGTTGGTCAGTGATGCTGGCGGCGATCTCGGCGCGTTGGGTCGAGTAGCCCTGTTCGGCGTCGTACTTGCCGAACACGTTGCGGACGACCTCACGGGTTTCAGGGCGCACGAAGCGGTCTTTGACGAGTTCCAGCGTTCCGGCCTGCTTGAACAGATCATCAGCCTTGTCTTGCGCCAACGAGAAACGCACGGTCACGTCGACCGACATCGAGCCACCGCCGGCGGCGATCACTCGCACCGAGTCGTCCTTACCAAGGTCACCCTCGTCGCTGGCTTTCAACATCGAAAGTTCCTGAGTGCGAGTCGAGAACTCGGTGATCTCGGTCCACGGCTCGGTGATGTGGAAACCCGAACTGAACGGAGCGCCGACCTTGCCGAACGTCGTCGGGATGCCGACCGTGTTGGCCGGCACGACTCGGAAGAACGACGACAGAAACAAGATCACGCCGAGAGCGAGGACGCCGAACGCACCGAGCGTCACCAACTTGCTGGCACCGGAGCGAAGCGTCGTCTTCTCGGCAGACGACTTGTTCGTGATGCGCACTACGACGATCGTGATGATCGCCACGATCAGGAAGAAGAGACCCAATACGAAACGTGCCATTTATGGTTCAGTGACTCCAATGTTGTCGAGATGCAGAATGGACTCCGATACAACACCGGTCACCGTACGTTTATGCCGCACGTGAACATTCTCGAACGAAGCGTGTCAGGCGTGCGTCACGACGACAAATACGGCAGGCTATGAACCATGAGTGACGCCGAACTTCCAACCGTTGAAGAACTCAAACTGCGCCTGACACCCACCCAGTTCCAGGTCACGCAACACGCTGGCACCGAGCGGCCGTTCACCGGCGAGTACTGGGACAGCAAAGAACCCGGCACTTACCACTGCATCGTGTGCGACACCGAACTGTTCGACTCCGACACCAAATTCGACGCTCACTGCGGCTGGCCGAGTTTCTACCAATCGCTCGGCGAGGGCAAGGTCGAATACATCGAAGACC
>JANPLQ010000028.1:0-20250 GCA_031422395.1 Ilumatobacteraceae bacterium
GGCCGAGGAGGAAGCGGCCGAGTTCATCAAGGACCACGTGTCGAAGCCGATGAGCGCCTACATCGCCGGCGTAACAGCCCCAGCCGGCAAGAAGATGGGCCACGCCGGAGCGATCGTGTCCGGTGGCAAAGGCACAGCGCAAGGCAAGATGGACGCACTCGCCGGCGCCGGAGTCAGGATCGGCCTCAACCCCACCGAAGCCGGTGAGCTGATGGCCGCCATCCTCACCACCCTGTAATCACCCAACCAGCGTTCATGTCGCGCTCAACCCGTCCATGCCGTGTCCAGCGCGACATGAACGGGCGTTTGGAACGGTGATCGTCAGGCGGGCGGGGGCAGTGGCGGAGGTGGGGTGTCGTTGCTCTCGAAGGCACCCTTGATCTTGTTGATGTCAGCGAGATCCTTGATGCTCCCGCCACCTGCGGTAAAACTCATCACGCCGCCCGCAGCTGCCGCCAAACCGGAGACGAAGCTGAGGATCATGCCAATCCCGCGGCCGCCTCCTTCCCCGACGCCTGGGTTAAAGAGCACGCGAATCAGCAATAGCACCGCGGCGAGGATTGTCGCCAGAGCAATGATCATCGGCCATGGCACTGAGCCGGCCTTGATCGTGCCTTGGATCGTCAAGAAGGTGATGACGGCAGCAGCGATCAACAAGATCCACGGAACTGTTCCGGTGAAGAAGAAGTCGAATGCATTGCCGGCTGACACGGAGGTCCCTCCGAATGACACCTTGATCCAGTCGACAAAAGTGCCGAAAATCAGCATGCCGATTCCGCCGCCGATGATGAGCCAATCGTTCGTCTTGAACTTACTGAAATCCATGGTTCCTCCTGAGTTACCCGAAACGTCGGGCTTGATCACCGAACCGTAATCATTTTGTTCAGGGGTGTCGCGCATCCTCGGCGCGGTCGGTACGGTCGGTACGTGCCTACTGCGTTGCTTTCTGTGTTTGACAAGTCGGGGATCGTCGAGTTTGCGGCCTCGTTGCATGAGCTCGGCTGGAAGTTGATCTCGAGCGGGGGCACCGCGAAGGCGATCGGCGAAGCCGGGGTGCCCGTTGCCGATGTCGCCGACATCACGGGAGTTCCGGCGATTCTCGATCATCGTGTCGTCACGCTGCACCCCAAGATCCATGGGGGATTGCTTGCCGATCCGACCAAGCCGCAGCACCGGGACGACATGGCCGAGTATGGGATCGAACCGATCTCATTGGTGGTCGTCAATCTCTATCCGTTCACGTCGAAGCCAGGGATCGAGCTGATCGACATCGGCGGCCCGGCAATGGTGCGAGCCTCGGCCAAGAATCATGCGCACGTCTCGATCATCGTCGACCCGATCGACTACGGACCGGTGCTCGACGAGATCCGCCTGAGCGGCGAGGTGTCGCTGCCGACGCGCCGCCGCCTTGCCCGCGATGCGTTTGCCCATACGGCGACCTACGACGCGGCGATCGTGACGTGGTTCGACGCCACAGAGCCGGAGCCGCAGGTTCTGCCGCCGACGATCCACGTAGCCCTCGAACGCGCCCAGGCACTTCGATACGGCGAGAATCCGCATCAGCAGGGTGCCCGTTACCGGTTCGCTGGCGCAACCAGTTGGTGGGACACGATGATCCAACACGGAGGCAAGGATCTCAGTTACCTCAACCTGTATGACACCGAGGCTGCATGGCGGTTGGTGAACCGGTTCGATGTTCCGGGTGTCGTGATCGTCAAGCACGCCAATCCGTGCGGTGTCGCCCTGGCAGACAGTGTCGCCGATGCGTATGTCATGGCCAATGCCTGCGACCCGGTCAGCGCGTTCGGTGGGATCGTGGCCGTCAACCGCGACGTGACGTTGGCGATGGCCGAGCCACTGTCGAATGTGTTCACCGAGGTCGTCGTCGCTCCCGGCTACGACGATGATGCACTCGCGGTGTTGCTCGCCAAGAAGAACCTTCGTGTGATCACCGCCGCAGCACCGGCCGAATGGCCGTTCGATCTCAAACCGCTCGACGGCGGATTGATCATTCAGCAACCGGATCCGACCTCGGTCGATCGCTCCGATTGGCTAGTCGTGACCGAGGCGCAACCGACTGATGCTCAATGGGACGACCTGGTCTTCGCATGGCAGGTCTGTGCCGTGGTGAGCAGCAACGCGATCGTGTATGCCAAGGATCGTCAGGCGTTCGGGATCGGTGCCGGCCAGCAGAACCGGCTCGATTCGTCGAAAATCGCCGCCGACCGATCGGCCGGCCGAGCCGCCGGTGGTGTGTGCGCAAGCGACGCCTTCTTCCCATTCAGAGATGGTCTCGATGCCGCCGCGGCGGCCGGGATCACAGCCGTCATCCAGCCAGGCGGCAGCGTGCGAGACGACGAAGTGATCGCCGCCGCCAACGAACACGGCATCGCCATGGTCTTCACCGGCCAACGCCACTTCCGCCACTGACAACCACCCGTTCAAGTCGCGCTCAACCCTCGCATGTCGTCTCCAACGCGACATGAACGGGGGGTTGGGCGAGGCTTTCGACGACTTCGGCGTTCGGGAGGGCGGCGAGTGAGGCTGGGGGTACCAGCAACTTGCGATCTCTCGAGCCACCTCCGACGATCACCCGGTCGCACTCCATCACCCTCGAATCGATCCACAGCGGGAGGTCGGCAGGCAGGCCATATGGTGTGACGCCGCCGATCTGCATGCCGGTGATCTCGATGGTCTCATCGCCGGAGGCGAACGACGCCTTCCTGGTGCCGAATTTTCGACGCACGGCACCGTTGACATCGAGCCGAGTTGTCGCCAATACGAGACACGCCGCGTACACCCTCGGCTCACTCTTGCCGACGACCACGATCGCATTTGCAGACTGGTCGAGGGCGTAACCGTACGTTGCACAAAACGCAGCGGTATCGGCCAAATCAGGGTCGCATGGCACCATCTCGAATGGATGCCCAGTGGCGTGCGCTGCGTCGATAACGGGATCTGACATGGTCGGGATTGTTACAGATGGTGCCTGACTCCATCTGTAACAGGCGATACTGGAGGCCCCATGGCTGATGCCGACTCCACCGTTTCAGCGCCTCCCGGTCGCAGCGAGCAGAACCTGAGCAACGTCCCGTACCTGCCGGGGCTCGACGGGATGCGGGCACTCGCCGTAGTGGCGGTGATGATCTATCACGCCAATAGCAGGTGGTTGTCTGGTGGATTCCTCGGCGTCGACGTGTTCTTCGTGATCTCCGGGTATCTGATCACGCTGCTCCTCATGGCAGAGCGCGAACGGACCGGTCGCGTCAAGATCGTCGAGTTCTGGAAACGGCGCGCTCGGCGGTTGTTGCCTGCCCTGTTCGTGATGCTGTTCCTGCTGCTCGTGTACACGACGTTCTTCAAGTCGGACACCCTCGGCAAACTCCGAGGCGATCTGCTCGGTGGGCTGTTGTATGTGTCGAACTGGTACCAGATCTGGGTCGGTCAGGGCTACACCGCGACCGGCGACTTTGCCCCGCTGCGACACCTGTGGAGCCTGGGGGTCGAGGAGCAGTTCTATCTGGTGTGGCCGATCATGATGATGCTGATCCTGCGTCGCGGCGGTACTCGAAAAGTGGCAACCACCGCTCGATGGCTGGTCGTCGCCGCCCTCGCCGTCACCGTAGTCACGGCGGTTCTCTTTCACGGTGGCCGGATCGGTGAATGCGACGTCACCCCGGAGGCGTATTGGGTGATCCGTGGTCGCTGCGTGTCGAAGGCGGACGGGTTGTATTTGTCGACCATCACACGGTCGAGCGGACTGCTGCTCGGCTCCGCGTTCGCGATGGTGTGGCGACCGGTGGCAATCATGCGTGGGCCGCTCCGTCACAAGGCGCGTGTGCTCGATCTGAGCGCGCTGATCGGACTCGCGGTCCTCGCCTTGCTGTGCTGGCGGATCGACTTCATCACGCCGAATGGGGCGAGCCCGTGGCTGTTCCGTGGTGGGTTCTTGCTCACCGGTATCGCAACGCTGTTTGTGATCGCCGCGGTCACGCACCGCAGAACACTCATCAGTCGACTGCTCGGCACCCCGGTGCTCAACTGGGTCGGAACCCGTTCGTATGGGCTGTACCTCTATCACTGGCCGATCTATCAGGTGATCCGCAAGATCGCCGGAAACACGCTGACGCTGCGTCAGTTCGTCGTGGCGATGATTGCAACAGGACTGCTCACCGAACTGTCGTACCGCTTCATCGAAACCCCGATTCGTCACCGCCAAGTTCGTCGTTGGTGGTCAAATTTGCGGCGGCGGCGCGATCCGGCACCGCGCCAGCTCGTCGCTGGAACCGTCATTGCCTGTACGGCGCTGTTCGCCTTTGGCGCCGTGAGTCTCGCTCTCGCTGACCTCAAGCAGAACGAAATCGACCAGAACCTTGCTGAGAACGAGGACGCCACGATCAACCTCGAAGATCTACTGCCGGACGAGACGCCGCCTGCGGAGACCGCGCCGACCAACACGACGATCGCTCCGGCGGAGAGTCCCGTGATCTCGCCCGAGTTGACGACGACCACGACCAGTACGACAACAACGACGACGACGTCGCTTCCCACCGAACCGATCCAACTGCTTGCGCTCGGTGACTCCGTGATGCAGAGCGCAGCCGAGGTGTTGAAAGGTCGCGGATACACGGTCGATGCAAAGGTCAGTCGACAAATGGCCGATTTGATCCCCTTGATGGAGGCGTTTGACGAGAACGACCTGTTCGGTACCGTGGTCGTGGTCCACCTTGGCACGAACGGACCGATCAGCGAGGAAACGCTCAATGCGTTCCTGAAGCCGATGAGCGATGTCAAAAACGTGATCATCCTGAACGTGCGTGCCGATCGCGAATGGACGGCGTCGAACAACGCCTTACTCGCCGCTCGTGACTCGCCTGGCGACAACATCATCCTCATCGACTGGGCGACGAAGTCGAACGAGTGCGTCGGGAACTGTTTCGCCGACGATGGCATCCACCTATCCGGCGACGGCCAGAAGTTCTACGCTAACCTGATCGGCGACGTCACAGGAATCTGATGGTCCCCGCCGGCATGCGCAGGAGATCATGGGAAGCCGGAGGCAACCCGATCATCACGTTTCCGGTTTTCTCCTCCTGCTGGGATTGGGCACCCCGAGTTCTTGCTTGGTCCAACCTCGAGGTGACGTTCGGTCGTTGGGACCTGACCACGAATCAACAGGTCGGGGACCAGCGCCTGTTCTCGTTCGTGTTGAGGGACGGCGTGTCAACGCTGGTGGACAGCATCACATCGGCCAACGGCGCACGCGTGGGCGACCAACTGTCGCGATGGACAGAGTTGCATCCTGACGCTGAGGTCGATCTGGTCGGGCCGGTTGATTACATCGGTCCGATCGTCATGCTGGTCGACGGGCCAACCGGTTCGATCGACACGGATGATGGCAATCGCATCACGAGCCTGTGGGCAGGTCCACCGATCTGCGATGAGTAACGAACTGCGCTTGCGTCACCATTCGGCGCCGAGTGCTCGCTTGCCTTCGCCGCCTTGCAACTCGTAGCCGTTGAACAGGTCGTCGAGCACCTCGAGTAGATGGTCTGCGTTCGCTTCGCTGAAAACGAGCGGCGGGCGGATCTTGAGCACGTTGGTGTGTCGCCCGGTGACGCCGGCGAGGATGCCTCGGTTCCTCAACTCGCCGACGATTCGTTTGGAATCCGAGTAGGCGATCGGTTGGCGGGTCGTGCGGTCGGCGACGAGGTCGACGCCCCAGAACAGCCCGTTACCCTGCAGGTTGCCGATGATTTGGTGACGTTTGCCCAGCTCACGCAGGCCATCGCCGAGACGCGCACCGGTGCTGGCGGCGTTGACGAGCAGGCCTTCGTCTTCGATCACGGCGAGCACGGCGAATGCCACGGCGGCCGATACCGGGTTGCCGCCGAACGTATTGAAGTAGTTGTGTCGGCTGGCGAACTGGGCGGCGATCTCCGGCGTCGTGACGACGGCGGCGACCGGATGCCCGGCGCCCATCGGCTTGCCGATCGTGACGATGTCAGGCGTCAACCCGTAATTCTCGAAGCCCCAGAAGTTCTCACCGAGACGGCAGTAGCCGGCTTGCACCTCGTCGGCGATCACGAGCCCCCCATGTCTGCGTGTGATTTCGGCGGAGCGCGTGACGTAGCCGTCCGGAGCGATGAGTACCCCGTTCGAATCCCAACTGGTGTCGATCATCAGCGCCGCCGGCCGATGGCCGCGCTCGGCAAGCTGATCGAGACCCGTGTCGATCAATCCGGCATACCTCGATCCGAGGTCGGGTTCGGGATCGCGGAACGGTCCACGGTACGTGTTCGGCGGTTCGACGACGGCCAGCCAATCGGGCCGTTCCGATTCCGGATAGCTGTCAGTCGACAACGTTCCGACGAGGGTCGAGTTGCCGTGGTAGGAGCGCTCGGTGACGACTACGCCTTCGTTGCCGGTGACGGCGCGTGCGATCTGCACTGCAAGGTCGTTGGCTTCGGTGCCGCTACACACGAACCAGCACTTGCTCAACTCGCCAGGTAGCAGCGCGCCGAGTCGCTCGGCGAGTGCTACGACGTGATGATGGAGATAGCGGGTGTGGGTGTTCAGCAGTCCGGCCTGTTCGGTGAGGGCGGCCACGACGCGCGGGTGGCAATGCCCAACTGACGGCACGTTGTTGTAGGCATCGAGATACCGGTTGCCGTCGGAGTCGAAGACCCACACCCCCTCTCCGCGCACGAGGTGGACCGGCTGGTCGTAGAACAACTGATAACTCGGAGCAAGGGCTTCCGAACGGCGTTGGATAAGCGATCGGTCGGTCATTGATTCACGCTCCGTTTGTAGGTCCCGACCATCAAGCACGACTGAGGCTCTCTTGGATTCGCTCGGCGGCGCTGATCGGGTCGATCGTCAACCATCGTTCCAGATCGGCGAGCAGCCCAACCCGCTCCCGCGTCACAGCTTCGGCGATGTGCGGCGAGTGCTTGATCTGGTAGTCGGTCAACAGGGTGCTCAGGGTCAGTCGGGCGAGTACCAGATCCGGCAGAGCTGCGACCTCCATGGCTGAGAGCGCAACGTGTCTGTGGTAGCCGATCGTGAGGGCGGCTAAAGCTGCAACCGGGTCGGCCTGGTTCCCGACGAAGTTTGCGCCGGCTACGGCGATGTCTGCCGTGGTCACGGTACGAGTGAGGTCGCCGAAGTCGATCACACCAGTCACCATCTCAGATGCGTGATCGGAGCGCAGCAGGTTCCCGCGATGTCCGTCGTTGTGAATGATCTGACGAGGGAGTCTCGGCATCATCTCCTGGAGCCCTTCGAGACGCTGGCGACCGACCTTGGCCACAGCGCGCCCGTCGGCGCCGAGATCAACCCACAGCTTGGCATCGAGAATCAGTCCGTTGGCTAGATCCCATGGCATGAAGGCGTCAGCTGCGGGATGATCAAAATCAGCCAGGGCGCAGGCGATTCCACCGAGCAGTTCGCCGACTGCGACCAATCCGGGTGACGACATCACCACATCATCAGCGAATGGGAGCCCTGGCAGGAATGTGACGAGTTGAACGAGGTACTCGCCGTCTGCGAATTCGGCACGGGCGACGAGTTCACCGGCGAGTGACGGCCGGATTCGCGCTACAGGCAGGCTCGGTGCCCGTTGTTCCAGGTGCGTCAGTACTCGTGCCTGAAGGTCGATCGTTGCCGGATTCTCAGTTGGCCCGGCAACCCGCAACACGAACTGCTCGCCAGTAACCGACGTGAACAACGTGTTGTGAGACCGTTCCCCACGCAGTCGAACTCGCTTCCCGACCAGCCCATAGAGTTCAGCTGCCAAACCGGCGACATCGGTGTCGGCGAGATCCGGCGGGTCAAATCCAAACACACGTCCAAACACACCTCCAACCACACCACAGGTGTAGCACGAACGCTTACCGCTGGCGGGGTTCGGAATCCGGCCGGACGCCGCTAGTCTTGCATGGTTCTCAGATTGCACCCAGGAGACAGAACACATGGCAGTCAAGCTGCGCCTCACACGAATCGGCAAGAAGAAGCAGCCGCAGTATCGAATTGTCGCGGCTGACGCGCGTTCGCCTCGCGACGGTCGTTTCATCGAGATCCTCGGACACTACGACCCGCTGCAAAACCCGTCGGCGCTCACCGTCGACAACGATAAGGCCGTCAAATGGCTGAGTCAGGGTGCCCAGCCGACCGAGCGAGTAGCCAAGCTGCTCCAGGTTTCCGGCGCGATGGACCAGTTCAAGGCGACCAAGTGAGCGAAGGTCAGTCGGCACCAACCGCGGTCGCCGTCCTGACCCACGTGGTCAAGTCGATTGTCGACGCACCCGATGCGGTGACGGTCGACGAAGTGACGACAGGTCCGAAGCACCGGCTCGACGTTCGCGTCGGCCCTGGTGATCTCGGCCGCGTGATCGGCCGTCGCGGCCGCACCGCCGCAAGTATTCGAACCGTCACTCGCGCCGCAGCGTCGAAAGACGGCGTCGAGATCGACATCGAATTCCTCGACGACTGATTTCGTCGACTGAATTGTCGAGTCGGTTACCGTGCCTCAACTCCTGGAAGTCGGCCGGATCGGCCGTCCACACGGCATCAAGGGCGACGTTTTCGTCGATCTGACGACTGACCGCCACGAACGGGTTGCCGTCGGTGGCAAGCTGCAGGCGCGAGGAACTTGGTTGACGGTTGTCCAGTCATCGCCGGTCAATGGCCGTTTCCGTGTTCATTTTGCCGGAATCGACGATCGCACTGCGGCCGAAGGGCTGACTGGCGTGCATCTGCTCGCCGAGCCGATCGAAGTGCCTGACATGTTCTGGATCCATCAACTATTTGGGGCATCTGTTGTGGAGGTCAACGGAACCGATCGCGGACGGTGCGTCTCGGTGATCGAAAACCCCGCCTCCGACATCTTGGAACTGGAATCGGGTGCGTTGGTCCCACTGACGTTCGTGGTGTCGGTGACGGGCATCGGCGACGATGGACTGATCACGATCGATCCACCCGACGGCCTGTTCGAACTGGACTGAGATCGGCACGGGTCATGCGAATCGACGTATTTACGCTGTTCCCGGCGATGGTTGACGACTTCTGTTCCGACAGCCTGCTCGGCAAGGCACGTGCTGGGGGATTGGTCGACCTGCGGCTCCACGACCCGAGGGATCACACGTCAGATGTGCATCGCACGGTCGACGATGCGCCGTTCGGTGGTGGCGCAGGCATGTTGATGCGCGCCGAGCCGATCTTTGACAGCGTCGCAGCTGCCAATCCGCCGCGTCCGCTGTTCCTGCTCGGCCCTGGTGGACGCCGATTCGACCAGGCGATCGCTCACGAACTTGCAGGGTTGGACGGTTTCAGCCTGCTCTGCGGCCGATACGAAGGGGTTGATCACCGCGTCCGGGAGCATCTCTGTGACGGCGAGTTGAGCATTGGCGATGTCGTGCTGTCGGGTGGCGAAGTTGCTGCCTGCCTGGTCATCGAGGCTGTCACCCGGTTGCTGCCCGGTGTGATGGGCAATGCCGAGAGCCCGATCACCGAAAGCTTCGGGGCGGCCGGACTGCTCGAAGAACCGCATTACACGCGACCAGCCGAGTTCCGTGGGTGGGAGGTGCCGGAGATCCTGAGGAGCGGTGATCACGGCCGGATCGCCAAATGGCGCCACGCCCAGGCGCTCCATCGCACGATTGCATCGCGTCCCGACCTGATCGAATTGCGCGGTGGGCTCACAGATCGTGAGCGTGCACTGTTGGAAGAGTTCCCCCCAGTCCCGTATCCTTGATCGGCCCCAATTGTTTCGGGGCAAGTTTGCCTGAGCTTGAAGAGAGACGCCATGAAGACGACCGACCTGATCGACAACGACTCGTTGCGAACCGATATCCCCGATTTCGCATCGGGTGACGAACTCAAGGTGCACGTGCGCGTCGTCGAAGGCGGCAAAGAGCGTGTCCAGGTGTTCCACGGCAACGTGATCCGTCGCCAGGGGGGCGGGATCCACGAGACCTACACGGTCCGCAAGCTCAGCTACGGCGTGGGTGTCGAGCGCACGTTCCCGGTACACACCCCGACGGTCTCCAAGATCGAGGTCGTCAAGCGAGGCGACGTTCGTCGCGCCAAGCTGTACTACCTACGTGACCGCGTCGGTAAGGCCGCCAAGATCCGCGAGAAGCGCGACTTCTGAGTTCTGTCGACAGGTCGCGGACGGCGCGAGGCCGCTGGGGCGAGGATCGCGCAGCGCTCCATCTCCGTCGACTCGGGTTCGAGATTGTCGAGCGCAACTGGATTTGCCGGCGCGACGGGCTGTCGGCCGAGATCGATTTGATCGCCCGCCACTCGGACCTGATCGTGTTCTGTGAGGTCAAAGCCCGCCGCACGGCTGGGTATGGCGGTGCCGCGGCGGCCGTCGATCTACGCAAACAGCAACGTCTCCGTGAAGCGGCCTCGGTTTGGCTCGCCGACAACGACCTGTCAGATCTGGACGCTCGCTTCGATGTGATCACGATCGTTGGCGTGGTCGTCGAACACTACGAAGCTGCCTTCTGACGGCATGACCCTGACCCTGACCACGTGACTCTGACCCTGACCCTAACGACCAGGAATCGCGCCTAGGCAAGGAAGGCCCAGATCACGAGAACCGTCGCCGCTACCGTGCCGCCGATGATCATGGCGTAGTCGGCCGGGCGTGCGGCGAACTTGCGGTACGGGTTGAATCCCATGCTCGCAGGGTACTCTCGTGACCGTGCGGCTGGTGCTCGTGATCGGGGTGATCTTGGCGTTGTCAACGGCTGGGATCACCCACGCGCAGGAACAGCCCCCGCCGACTGCGCCGACCACGGTGCCTCCGGTCTCGATTCCGGACGCTCCAGGCGACGTCGAAATCGAAGGCGGCGGCGGCGACGGCGGCGACCTGACACCGGCTACGTTGCCGCTGGTTCCAGTCCCAGTTGGTTGTACCGCCCCGCTGATGCCGCACATCGTGTTCGTCGGCACGGTGGCCGATCGCGACTTCCGCTCGATCCGTTTCAACATCGACCGAATCCGTGCAGGCCGACCTGACCCATTTGCGGCCAACAATCAAATCGACGTTCGGTACGGCCTCGACGTGCAGTACCTCAACGACGACGAGGTATATCTGATCGCTGCCGTCGCCGATCCCGACCTCGGTCTGCTGGTGTCTCGCGTCACCCCACCGATCGAGCATTTCGGTGGCGACGAGGTGATCGGCATTTCGGAGACTGACGTCAACTGCCCGTTCTTCGAGGATCCGATGCGGACCTTGCACCTCGATGGCACACCGATCGAGGCCAGCGTCACCAAACCGTTCCTTGACGCCAAAGTCCGAATCTCGACTGCGATCTTGATCCCGCTCGGCCTTTCGATCGGCGTGATCTTTCTGTTGGCGATGTTCCGATTGAGCATCGCGGGGCTCTATCACTCGCTGATCAGTTCGCGATCGCCTCGCGAAGTTCGGTAAGCGCCTCGGCCCAGCCTGGGATCTCGATCTCCTCGGCTGGTCCGTCGGGCCGGCAGCGAACCAGCATCCCCCCGACCACGGGTTGTCCGAGGATCTGCTCGAGCGCGACCCCGTACGCCGCGAGTTGCAGGCGGTAGCCCGCGATCCGTGAGCTGCGTTCGCTTTCGTCCGGCCATTGATCCGTTTTGTAGTCGACGATCAGGCCGCCCGCAGGTGTCTGTACGAACAGGTCGACGTATCCCTCGAGAACCCGACCACCGATGTTGGCCGCAACGAACAGTTCTCGGTGATGGGGCAGACCGAGTGCTCGTTGCACGATCGGCGCGGCAATCGCCGAGCGAGCAAGCGCGGCGACGGTTTCGTCCATCCCCAAGACACCTTCAGCGGCACATTGCGCGGCGGAGTGGTCGGCGATGTCGGATCCGGTGTGCAAGTCGGCGAACTGCAACACGGCATGGACGGCGCGTCCGACGGCGGTGCCGTAGCGACCGCGCTGCCATGGTGGTAGATCGAGATCGACCGGCTCCTTGGCAAGCCCAGCGTCCTCGATGGGAGATGCTCGGTGGGCGAGCGAAGTTGGGCTGATCGTGTCGCCCTGACGCGCCACCTCGAACGCCGCTGACCTAGCGAACTCCCACTCGGCTCGGTCCGCCCAGTCGAGTGCGGTGCCGATCGTTGGCGTTGCAACGAAACCGGCGCCCTCCGCAACGAATGGTTGTGCGGCGGCCGCATCAGCGGCGCCGACGGAATAGAGGAGTTCAGCGCTCGTCAGCTTCGTCGAGTCGGGCCGCTTACGGGTGAGCCGGTGCACTGACACGACCAGATGGTCGACGGCGCGCGTGCACGCGACATACAGCAGCCGGCGTCGCTCGGCGTCGCTCATTTCTTCATCGATCGGCTTGAAGTCCTCGAAGATCTCGTCGGAACGGTGCGCCAAGGCCCAGGTGTTGCCTGGCCACGCGACGGTATAGCCGCCGGTCCTCCTCGGAAGCGTCGTCAGCCCAGAGACGATCGTGATTGGGAACTCGAGGCCTTTGGCGGCGTGAACCGTCATCACGCGAACCGCGTCGTGGTCGTGCTCAGGCAGGATCGAATCGGCCGCTCGTGCTTCGGTCGCCTGGAGATGCACCCACGCCAGATAGCGCCGCAGGCCGTGCCCGCCGGCGTCGCTCCACGCCCGTGCCTGCTCGACGACGTAGCGAACCCGTCGCCACACATCGCGTGCATCTCGACTGTCGAGGGCGGCGTCGAGCATTCGACGCTCGTCGACCAGGGCGGCGACGAGATCGGCCGGTGACGTCGAGATCGCTCGCTCGGCAAGCGATCGAACGTGGCGGATTCCAACGGCGACCGGGTGATCGTCGAACCCTTCGGGAGCGTCGCGCCAGATCGACCATGAACCCCCGGCATGTTTCCATTCATACAGTTCGACGTCGCTGCAGCCGTACAACCCTGTTCGCAGTGCCGCCACCAGCGCCAACGCATCAGTGGCGTCGGCGGCGGCGCGTAACGCCAAGATGACGTGGCGGATCTCGTTGGTTGTGTAGACGACAGAACTGTTTTCGGCGCGATACGGGAGATCGAGTGCGCGGAGCGCCGCCTCGAGCGCCGGAAGCGACGTGCGAGCGGGCAACAGGATCGTGATATCGCCCGGCCGACACGGACGCAGCTGATGCGTTTCGTCGTCCTCGACGAGCCAGCCTGCTTTCAACGCTGTCCCGGCTGCCGCTGCAACGTCGGCAGCTTCGCGGCACCGGAGTTGTTCGGCGCCGCCGCGCGCCGCCAGATCGGTGTGCTCGTCGACGCCGAGTACATGCACGCTTCCGTGCTGTGTACTTCCGGCTCGACAGATCGAAAGCGGCTGGTAGTCGGGTTGGGTGTCGGGGATCAGCTTGATCAGCTCGCCAAAGGTGTCGTTGACCCAATCAATGATCGCTTGCGACGAGCGAAAGTTGGCGGTCAGGTATTCGCGTTGTGCGTCGACCTGATCGGCCGCCCGGAGATACTGCGCAATGTCGGCTCGCCGGAATCGATAGATCGACTGCTTCGGATCGCCGACGATGAACAGGCGACCAGGTAACGGGCGAAGGTCAGTCCAGTCGCCGGAGTGGGCCGGATCGTCAGGTGCTGCCGCCAGCGTGACGGCGATCGCCAGCTGAATCGGGTCGGTGTCTTGAAACTCGTCGAGCAGCAGTCGCTCGTATCGCGAGTGCAGCGATCGGCGGGCACTTTCACTGGTCCGCAGGAGGCGGCGGGCGAGCACGAGTAAGTCATGGAATTCGAGTGCGCCCTCGTGAGCCCGTGTCACCGCAGATTCGAGCACCCAACGACTCAACGTTGCTCCCACGAGGTGCTTGCGGTAGTTGGTCGCCTGTTTGACGAGCAGGGCGGCATGCTCGGCCAGTTCGGTGTGGGCGACGCGCAACTCTTCAAGTGCGGTCGGCCCGCCGTGCTGTTTCCAATTCGTCTTGTTGCCGCTCCGCACCGCCTTCGCAGCCACTTGTTGCAGGCCCTGGACACTGAGCAACGTGCTCAGCAACGACTGTGGCTGACCGAGTTGCGCTGCGCCATCCCGCACCGCCGCCAGAACTCCGGCCTGGCTGTCGTCGACCGGGCATGCGGTGTCAGCAACTCGTACAGCGTGCGCGATCAGTGGTGCGATGTCGAGCACGAGTGGTGGTGGGGGTTCACGATCGACGCGTTCGTCGACCAGGTCCCAGTTGGCATGGAAGTCACTGGCGATGCGACGTAACCCTTTGGTGAGACCGAACGCCTCGAACTTGCACAGTTGAACGAAGATCGACCCGCCAGCGACCGGCCCGTCGATCGGTTCGGCCTCGTCGAGCAGTCGGTCGAGCAGATCTTCCCAGCGCTCCTCGAACGCCAGGTTGCTCTCGAGTTCGTCGAGCACCGTGAACCCCGGCGGAAGCCCGGCGGCGATCGGGAACTCGTTGAGCAGCCGTCGAGCAAAGGCGTGCAACGTCCCGATCGGTGCGTGATCGAGTCGGTCGAGAGCAGTTGTGTATCGGGCTCGCAGGTTTGGTGCCTGCTCGGCGGCGTGAGCTGATTCAAGCATCTGGCGAACGCGATGGCGGAGTTCGGCGGCTGCCTTCTCGGTGAACGTGATCGCCGCGATCGAGTCGATCGCGATCCCGGTGGCGACGAGTGCCACAATCCTGCCGACGAGACTGGTCGTCTTGCCGGCGCCTGCGCCGGCCTCGATGAACAGGGTGGTCTCGAGATCGGTGGCGATCCGCGTGCGTGCCTGATGATCGACAGGAGTCGGGCGGTCAACCATCGTCGGCCTCCGCACTGAGTTCGGGTTCGGCGAACCATCGAGCCAGCCTCGGGTCACGTCGCTTGCGCTCCCAGTCGGGGAAGCGCTCTCCGGTGCCGAGCGAATCAGGCTGGCAGTACGCGCATTTCACGTAGAACTGAAATCCCGGTGGCTCAGGACGATTCGGAAAGTACCCGGCCTCGATTCCGTCGACCACCAGGCCAAGGTCATCTCGAACGAGCGCCCACGCGACTTGGTCGAACTCGAAACCGATGCGTTCGTACTTCTCGCGGGCGAAGAACGAGTATTGGGCGCAGACCGGCACGTCAACCCCTGCGATCGCAAGCGCCGCCGCCGCATAGGTTGGTAACTGGAACCTTGTTGCCCCAGCCGTCGGATCATCCCTCAGAATTTCCCTGTAGTCCTTGGCGCTCCCCGTCTTATGGTCGACGACGATCAAGCCTCCCGACGACGTGCGATCGACCCGGTCGATTTGGCCCTTGACCTTGAGTCGTCTTCCACCTGGCAGGGCCAGTGTGACCTCATCGCCAACAGCGCCGAAGGAACGCTCCGAACAGATCACGGTCGCCCCGGTTGCTGCGACGTGTTCACGATCGTGAACCCACCACTGTGCGAGATCGGCTCGAACTGCTTGGCGTTCGACGTGCCACGACGCGTCTCGCCCAGTTCGACCGCTGAGCTCGAACTCGTCGGCGGCTACATCGAATAACTCGTCCAAGCGGTGCCAATGCTCGGGCATCCAGCCACCAGCGCCTGGTTGCGGCAGCGCACCATCAATCACTTCGCGGTGGAACCGATCGAGCACGAGGTGGATCAGGAGGCCCCGTTCCGCCCCGGAGATTTCCATTTGATCGGCGATGTTCTCGACTGGTCGAACGCCGAGCACGTATTGGACGAAGTAGGCGTGAGGGCAACTCACCCACGCTTCGAGGTGAGTTGGTGCGACCGGGCCAGCAAAATGGTCGATCTTTGCCGAGCTCAGGTCGCCGTCGAACACGGTCAGTTCGTCGGAGCGACGGGCCGCTCGGAGCCGAAGCGCCCGCCCGGTCACCTCGTCGGCACTCGATGTGATTGACCCACCAATCGACACATCGGCGAGCAAACCCCGCAGTCGATGTTCGCGATGGTGCGCCGGAAAGACCGAGCCGAGCAGCGCCGCATGGTGACTGCTGATCGGCGTGATCGGGTGATCTGACGCGATCGCATTCAACCACCGAGTTGGGAGGCGCGTCGAGGTGCTCCGCAGATCTCCACGGGGGAGCAACACGATCGAACGTGTCGCTGCGTCGAGTACGGAGAAAAACTGGCGGTGAATTCGGAGACCGACCGACGCCGACGGGGCGAGACCGGCGCGTTGCCGATCGGCGTCACTGATCAAGGGACCAGGGTTCGGTGCCGGCGGCATCAACCCGTCGGCAGCACCGACAATGATCGCCAGATCGACGTCGAGACCTACAGCGCCAGACAGCGACCCGATCGTGACGCCGCTGCCGATCCGACCGAGTCGACCGGGAGCCACGTCGAACTCGGCGGCGAACACGGCCCGGAATTCGCCTCGACGGACCGGTCCGCCGATCGCGTCGAGGTGGCGGAGACGGTCGAGCACCCGGTTGGTGTGCTCCCATGCAAGCCGTTCGGGCTCATCGAGCCGGGCCAGGAACGACTGCCCGAGGCGGCTCACGATCTGGCGTTCCGACCAATCAGCCCACTCACGCCATGTTCGGGTCGCCGCTCGATGTCCGAGCGAACGGCGCAGGTCGGCTACGTAGGCGATCAGGGCCTCGGCGTCAGCTGCTCGATACGAGGTCTCGGAGCCAGCTGCCTGGTCGCGGGCTCGGCATCGGGCCGCATACGCCCGAAGACGCGGTGTCCAATGTTCCTCGCGGTTGACTGCCGCTTCGCGACCTACTCGTTCCCACCGGGCGACAGGAACCGGTGCGCCCGCAGAATCTCGAATCGGCACGTCGGCGAGCAGGTCGAACAGTTCGCGACGACGAAGCCCGCGGCGATCGACATCGAGTAGATCGAGTAGGAATCTCGGCACGATTCGTTCGGCAACTCCGGTTCCGGGTCGCCCGTTCCACGGGATGTCGGCTTGACCGAGATGGTGCTCGACCAGCCGAGCGTAGGGCTTGTCGGCAGGCCACAGGATTGCGACACGCGCGAATGGAATGCCCTCGCGGGCGGCGTCGACCACGGCTCGTACGGCGTGTCGGACCTCCTCGTCGGCGTCGGTCGTGGAAATCATCGACAGATCATTGGGCTCGCACGGCGTACTAGCGACCTCGAGATCGACACCGAGCATCGCCATCGACTCGATCATCTCGCCATCGACCGTTGGATCGCCTGATGCGGCAACGATGATCGTGACGTCGGACTGCAGACCGAGGGCCCGGACGAGGCTGATATCGAGCCCGCGCATCGGATGGGGGAGGAACACGACGATTCGCTCGAGTTGTGGCGGAATCGACGTCGCCACGACGGCGATCGAGCGACTGAGTAGGTCACCTTCGTCGTACCAGTCGGCTTCGAGCGTTCGAGTTGTCCAAGTCGAGATCGACGCAGAGTCGCGTCCACGATCCGACGATGCCGCTAGGGCCGACACCGACGAAGGCCCCGCGAACCGGAGTTCGCGATGCAGGTCGCGTAAGGCCACGATCGTCGATGGATGATCGGCCACCTCGGAAAAGGCGCTGGGATGCTCGCTCAGCACGGCTCGAATTGCGAGGTCGATCACCGGTGTCGAAACGGGCCGCTTGCCTTCGCTCACCAACGATCGTCCTCCGAGCAGCTCAGCAAGCCGGTACAGCGTCAACATGTCAACAGCGGCAACGCCGCCGTGCCGACCGAGGTACCGGCGAGCGGTGACCCCGGTGGCGTTGGTTGGCACGATCACGGTGACCGGGATCAGCGGATCGCAGCCCTTGAGCGCCCGTACGGAATCGGCGAGACTCGCCAGCGCCTGCCTGGGGCGCACAGAGATCGCCCGGATGGCCATACCCCGATCGTACGGAAGGGGTATCACACTCACCCCAAATTCGATCCCGATTGCCCACGGGACGCGGCGATGTGACCCTCACAGTTGGAGGGTCTGGATCGTCTGGTCGTCCTGTTTGACCGGCAGCGGTTCTTGTTCGTGTTCTTGCTGTTCTTGTTGTTTGGCTTGTTTGCGTTGGCGGTGTTGTTCGACTCGGTTGCCTGGTCTGATCTGGATTGGGACGGTGGCGTGTAGTTCTCCGTCGGGTGTTCGGATTGTGAGGGTGCGGTCGTCGGCGAGGGTCAGTGTCCAGCCGCCTTCGTGGATTAGGTGGTGGTGGTGTTTGCAGGTCGGGACGAGGTGTTTTAGGTCGGTTCGTCCGCCTGTGGCCCATTCGTGGAGGTGATGGATTTCGCAGCGGTCGAAACTGATGTCGCAGCCGTGAAAGGCGCATGTCCGATAGATCGCCCGTAAGGCACGTCGTTGGGCCCGGTTAGCAAGTCGTTGTGTGCGTCCGATATCGATCGGGATTCCGTCACCGTTTAAGACGACGGGGAGGATCGATGCGTTGCACGCCAGGCGGCGTGCCATTCCGACCGGGATTGGGGTTCCGTCACCGAACTCGCAGATCGAGTCCTCATGTAACCCTTCGGTCAAAGTTTCGAGATCGACAATGATCGTCATTTCAACAACAGTTGGTCGGACGGCTTGGTGTCCGCCAGATACGAGGTTGCTGAGGGCGTGTGCTGCGAGGTGGTTCCGGTCGACGCCGACTAGTTCGGTGTTGCCGGCGGTCATCGCCGCGACTTCGGCTTCGAGCGAGCTGAACACTTGGTGTCCGAGTTCGGGGTCGAGTTCGGCGTTGATCCGGTACATCCCGGTGCGCGGACAGATCGAGCTTCGCAGTGTCGTGTCACGTCGTTGTCGTTCGGATCGTTCGATGCCTTGATCTTTGGCGATCCGGTCTTTCAAGTGTCGGCAGTGACGTGCGAACTCTTCCGGTGTCGAATGTGTTGCCTGGTCGAGTAGTGCCGCTTCGTGTTCGAGGAACAGGTCTTTGGTTGGTTGATCAAGCCGGGCTGTTGCGTTGGCTAGGGCGTCGGTGTGACCGGCAGACACAGCACCTTCGGCGAGTGCGTCACTGAACGAGGGTGCCTCTTCGAGTGCTTTGGAGCGTCGATCCTTTGCTTTGGCTTCGGCGGCGGAGATCCCGGCGTTGCGGATCAGGACTTCAGCGGCGGAGACATCGAGTTCGTTGGAGCGTGACAGTAGGCGTGCTTGGAAGTGGTCCATCCAGCCTTGCACGACACGGAACGTCTGGAGGGTTGCGACGATTTCGGTGATCGTGAGCGTGGCGGGGTCGGCGTGGATCAGCGATGTGAACATCGCTTGTGGATCGGCCGGCCGTGTCATGAGATTACACTATCAGACGTACGTACGAGATGCAACACGTTTCCAAGATTTCTTTCGAGTAATCTCAGAGCACTCGGTTGACGGTTTGCCGGACGGTGCGCGTCGCCAACTGGCGAGGATGCACGAGGCGTTGACGGCCTGGCTCGTCGGGGCTGGCGACACATCGACTGCCGTCGAGTTGCGATCGAATTGTGCTGTCAAGGCGGAGCGGGCGGAGTTGTGTTCAAGGTGGCGTCGTCTGCGAACTCCGGGGCGGCTGGTGGGATGTCGTTGACCGTCGCGAAACCGGCGGGTGTCGTGAGCGGTGATCTGATGATCGCTGGTTTGGTGACGAATCGATCGCGGAGACGGTCACTCCGCCGTCAGGTTGGGTGTTGGTCCACTCGATCCCGAACGGCACGAACGTGACGACGCGGGTGTACCGCAAACTGGCCGGCGGGTCAGAACCGGCCACGTATGTGTTCGGGTATTCGTTCAACGTCAAGTCCGCGGTCGCTGTGGCGGCCTACACCGGGGTTGATCCAACAACTCCGGTCGAAGTGTTCGTGCCAGGAACGAACGCCTCGGGTCACGGGCCGACACGACATCGACAGGCACCGGTTCGGGTCACCATCACGATCGGCGACGCGACTCAACCGGCTGCTGGTGCGTCCGGTACGGCGACGGCTACGTCGGCGTCGGTCGGTGTCGGTGCGCATATCACGTTGGCGTTGAAACCGGCCGCAGCGGGTGGTTCGACGACAACCACTCAGCGGTATAGCTTCGGTGCGGTGTTGAACACGTCGAACGACGAACTGTGTCTTCGGTGTAGCGTTCAATGAGGCGGGCATGTCTCGTCGACGAATAGTACTAGCGCATCGATGGCGGTATTTCGCCGTGGTGACACCCTTCTGTGCTGTGGGCGTGTTTTGGCCTGGGTCAACTATTGGTCCAGTCGTGATTCCCGTCGCATTGCTTATAAACGCTGCCTGGCCGAAACGGATAGCTCCGGAGGGTCCTATGAAACGTCGACTACGAGCTCTGCACGGTCGGCATCCGTTTCCCTTCAAGCGTGGCGCCGACCGCACGCCGATCGGTAAGTAACTCAACCGGTGATGAGGTCGGGTGGCTTTGAGG
>JANPLQ010000029.1:0-41341 GCA_031422395.1 Ilumatobacteraceae bacterium
GATCAGGTGGTGGTGGTGTTTGCAGGTCGGTACGAGGTGTTTTAGGTCGGTTTTGCCGCCTTTGGCCCATTCGTGGAGGTGATGGATTTCGCAGCGGTCGAAACTGATATCGCATCCATGAAACGCACATGTCCGATAGATCGCCCGTAAGGCTCGTCGTTGGGCTCGGTTGGCGAGTCGTTGTGTGCGTCCGATGTCGATTGGGATTCCGTCTCCGTTTAAGACGACGGGGAGGATTGATGCGTTGCACGCCAGGCGGCGTGCCATCCCGACAGGGTTTGGGGTTCCGTCACCGAACTCGCACACCGAGTCCTCATGTAACCCTTCGACGAGCGTGTCGAGATCGACAATCACGGTGACTTCAACCTGGGCCGGCCGAACGGTTTGATGTCCGCCTGATATCAGGTTGCTGAGGGCGTGTGCGGCGAGGTGGTTCCGGTCGATCTCGCGCAACTCGGTGTTGCCGGCGATCATCGCCGCGATTTCGGCGTCGAGTGAGCTGAACAGTTGGTGTCCGAGTTCTGGGTCGAGTTCGGCGTTGATCCGGTACATCCCGGTGCGCGGGCAGATCGAACGCCGCAAGTTGGTGTCACGCTTTTGTCGTTCTGATCGTTCGATGCCTTGATCGCGTGCGATCCGGTCTTTGAGTTGTCGGCAGTGACGGGCGAACTCTTCTGGTGTCGAATGTGTCGCCTGATCGAGTAATGCGGCTTCGTGTTCGAGGAACAGGTCTTTGGTTGGTTGATCAAGCCGCGCCGTGGCGTTCGCTAAGGCGTCGGTGTGACCAGCCGAGACAGCTCCTTCGGCGAGTGCGTCACTGAACGAGGGTGCGTCTTCGAGTGCTTTCGAGCGTCGATCCTTGGCTTTCGCTTCGGCAGCGGAGATCCCGGCGTTGCGGATCAGGACTTCAGCGGCGGAGACGTCGAGCTGATTGGAACGTGACAGCAGGCGAGCTTGGAAGTGGTCCATCCAGCCTTGCACGACACGGAACGTCTGCAGGGTTGAGACGACCTCGGTGATCGTCAACGCGGCGGGGTCGGCGTGGACCAGCGATGTGAACATCGCTTGCGGATCGACCGGCCGTGACATGAGATTACACTATCAGACATATGTACGTGATGCAACACGCCTCCAAGATTTCTTTCTGAGTCGTTCAGGGGCCCTCGGTCGACGGGTGTCATGAAAGAAACGTCATTGACACCCCAGCCGGTGTCACGAAGCGGGTTGATACGTCATCGACGGGTACCGGTTCGGTGACGGTCTCGATCGGTGACGGTCTCGATTGGTGATGCCGTACAGCCGACCGCCGGGGCGTCGGGTACGGCGACGGCGACGTCAGCATCGGTGGGTGTTGGTGGGCATCTCGCTTTGGTGTTGAGACCAGCACCCGCTGGCGGTCCGACGACGACGGTGACAACGCATCGGTATAGCTATTCTGCTGGTGGTGATTCCGGTGATGTCGTGTTGGACACCAACAACGCGGTGATTGAGCGGACGTTTGGGTTGCCGGGTGGTGTGATCGTGCAGGATCGTGGCCCGACCGGCGATGTGTGGTCGTATCCGAACATTCACGGCGACACCCAAGCAGTCGCCAACGTGTCAGGTGTCAAACAAGGCGTCACGCTGACGTATGACCCGTTCGGTAACCCGCTGGCTGGGATTGTCGATGTGGGTTCGTGACTACCCCGCTACGAAGGTCTGTCCGCGCCTGGGTGGCAATCACGATGGCCCCGCTCGTCGGATTTGGCTCCGGCCTCAGTGTTTTCGCTGGTCTGACATTGGCCGAACCCGGTTTGTTGCTGTTCGGAATTGTCATGGGCCTTCCTTTACTTTGGCCAACTCTGCTCGGTGCGACACTCCACAACGGCGTCCTTGAGTACGGACCACGCTGGCGCCGCGAATGTATGGCGGTGGCGGATATCGCTGAGGTTCAAGTCGGCAAGGTTCGACGGTTTGGATACCGGGGTGGTCATGCGTCGGGGCTTCTCGTTGTGAGTCTGGATGGTACATCTAGGATTGTGACCGAGAGCCGGTATTGCGGTGTGGCCCGACTTCGTCGATGGGCGGAGCTGATCTCTCGTTGTAACACTTCGGTGATCACTCGCGAACCAGGAGGTTTGATTGACGATCCACGTGGCCCGTAACCATCCGAATCGCGTGCCAGTCGCCCGGTTCCGGGAGCGGCACGCCAAATCGTTGTTCGAAATGCTGTTCTGGTGCGCCGTCAGTGACGACACTCTCGGCCAACACCCGTGTGGTCAGGGTGTGGCCTGCTGATACTCGCTCGGTGTTCCCGTACTGTCCTCGATGCGTCGCATCATCTGCGTGTTGACCGCTCCGGGTAGAACGGCGTTGACCCGCACTCCCGAAGCGGCGGCCTCGGCGGCCGCTGTGCGGGTCAAACCGATGACGGCGTGCTTGCTCATGATGCAAGGCGACATTCCCGGTGCGCCGATGATGCCGGCGAGTGAAGACGTGTTCATGATCGCCCCGGATCGCTGGGCCTTCATCACCGGCAGTGACTTCTGCAACCCAAGGAAGACGCCCCTGACATTGACGTTGTAGACGTGGTCAAGTCGACGAGCACGACATTCATACCGCGTCCGGCCAGCCGCTTGACGAGGGCCGCACCGATCCCGCCACCGGTGCCCGTGACGATTGCTGTGGGTGTCCCGGTCATGAAGTTATCTCCAGTGGCATCCTTGCGTCTCAGTTGCAGACAGACCAACCGCTGGCCAGCCGACGCGTGCAACCGGAATGATTCACTCAATACGAGCGATCGGCGAGGGAGATCCCATCGGCGAGGGCAGTCAGGGCAAAGCCGGCGGTGCGCCGATAGCCATCGGTGACTTCGGTGATTTCTTCGGACGTGATCACATCGTTGATGTCCACGAAGCCATCGGGGGCGCGTTGCTCGACGAGTTGCATCGGAAGTTCAGGGCCGAGACCTCGGTTGGCGAGCACGATCGCACCGGTGGTCGGGCGGCGAACCTCGTCGTAACGTTCGAGCGCCCGTACGGTGTCGCTCGGATATGACGTCAAGCAGCCAGTGAGGGTGCGGGCATCAAGAATCGCCTGCGAGGCGCCGTTCGAACCGATCGGGTACATCGGGTGAGCCGCGTCACCGAGCAGCGTGGTCCGACCGAACGACCACCGATCGACAGGGTCACGATCGACCATCGGAAACAGGAACGTGCCGTCAGCCGAGCGCATCAGTGACGGCACGTCGAGCCAATCGAAGACCCATGACTCGAACGGTTCGATGAAATCATCGAGATTGCCCGGTCGGTTCCAGTCCTCGCGATCGACGAGTTCTGTGTCGTCAGTTCGGAGTTCGGCGATGAAGTTGAAAAGTTGGCGTCCGTTGGCCAGCTCGAGGACCGGATAGCCGACGAACTTCTGGCGTGGGTGCCCGGCCCAGATCATGGTTCGCCCGTCGAGCACGGGATCGGCCTCGGTGAGCCCGCGCCACAGCAGGGCACCATTCCAGTGTGGCGACCCCTGATCCGGGTAGAGCTGTGCCCGCGCCGCTGAGTGGATGCCGTCGGCGGCGATCAGCAGTGACGTGTGTGCCGTATGGTCGGCATCGGCGCCTCGTTCGGTGGCGAAGTGGGCGATGGCGCCGTCGTCTGCGTGTTCAACGCTCACGAGATGGTGACCGGTGTGAATGTGGTCAGTGCCGAGCACCTCGATCGTTGCGTCAAGCAGCACACGCTGCAATGTGCCTCGGTGGATCGACAGCTGGGGCCAGGCGTACCCGGCAGCGATGCCGCGCGGTTCGGTCCAGATCTGTTGACCGCGCTTGGTGAAATAGGCCAGCGCGGTCGGCGCGACGGCTTCGGTTCCGAGGCGCCCCAGCAACCCAAGCGCGTCAAGTTCGCGCACAGCGTGAGGCAGCAGGTTGATCCCAACACCGAGCGCGGTGACATCACGAACTGATTCATAGACATGGGCCTCGATGCCTGCCTGGTACAGACTCAGGGCGGTGACAAGCCCCCCGATCCCAGCGCCGACGATGACGGTGTCGTGCCGTACAGATGTCACGTGAGTTCGCTGACGTGAATCACGACACCGTGTGCGCCGCGTTCCCCCGACGCGACGGCGATGATCCGATTCAGCCGGTCCCACCGCGTTGACGACGTGTTGATCCGGACATGCGTCCGGAAGTAGTACTCCGCAGGATCGACGATCTCACCGGACGCCATCCGCTCGGCGACCTCCGGACTGGCGATCCGTAAACCGTCTGAAACGATCTCGATCGGATCACCATCGTCCGTGCGAAGCAGATAGTGCGCCCTGATCTCGATTACGCCGTCGGCGCGTACGACCTGCCAGTCGACGCCGCCCGGCGCCAGCGTTCCCATGAGTCCGTCCCGGCCCACAAACGTTCCCGACGTGAACGTGATCAGACGCCGCTCGCCCACGGGAAACGTCCCGAGCAAGGCGGGCGGGTCCAGCTCGACCGAAATCGATATCAAATGCTCAAGATTCACGGCTCGGATTATCGCCGAAACGGCTGCCGGCTCAATAATGCGTCGAAGAGGGTTACGCAGCAAGAGCGACGTAGGCGTGCAGCCGGCCGCCGGGCGCGACGGCTGTGTGCAGCCCGTCGCGTCTGGCTGTACGGACCGAATCCCACACGGTCAGCACGATTCCGCTGCACGTGATGATCCACGCAGACGCCGTCGCTGTGCCGACGAACACAGCGACCGGGACGGTGAGCAGCAACGTCAAGCTGGTGACGGCGGCGATCGCTTGAGCACCTGCCCATAGGTACGTCAGCCGGCGAAACAGCTGGGCAATTGCGGGCCGACCCCCGACCTCAGGGGTAAACGCACAGAAGTCCGCCGCAAACCGGGCGACGAGCGGCCGCCCAACGGTGACCGATAGGGCGAAGAACGTGGCCGTCGCCACGGTCCGCATGATCGGCTGAAAGAAGTAGATGAAGCTGTTGCCGCTGAGCAGATAGAGGACGCTGCGGACGGTTACGCCAAGGGTTGCCAGAATCAGGATGCCCGGAATCGGTCGGTTCAGGGCGATTCGTCGTCCGACCGCGGCGTATGTCCAAGTGACGGCGGCGATGACTGCCCACTTGAGTTCGAGCACGACCAGGAAGGTGTAGAACAGCATCGTCGGGATCACGGTCGCCTCGATCAGGTACGGCACCATTCGACGCAGCACCGCCTTGACAACCGACCGCCCCGACGGGTTGGCGCACCACGCTGCGTCAGCGGGTGGGCAGGTCATGGTTGTTGACATCGGCACTCCAGACCGCAACCTCAACGAGGCGCTACCGAGGTCCGGAGCAACGCATCTGGCACGTGCGGGGAGCACGGTCCGGCACGTCGGATTGAGTCGTCGTGTCGGTGTCATCGTACCCCGAGGCACGTGACGTGAAACTGCAGTAAGACGACAATCCGATGACCTTCTCGGCCGGTCACCGGCTTCCGGCCGGCCAACTCTCGACACCTCGCCAGGTGGATTTGGAGCGTAGGCTCTGCCTGGTCGAGCGCTGAAAGCTGAAGATGCGATCAAAATTTCCTAGCAGAGACCCGCTCAGTTGCGATCGCGGGCGGGGTTGGTCCCCTGACGAGTTCGAGGAGCCGATTCTCGCCGAACTTTTCAGCGTGGAGCGACTCGAGCAGCACGCTCATACCCTTGCTACGGCCCAGAAGATCACCGGTGGTGGCCGTCGTGGGCGTGCCGTGCATCCTCGTATCGCCGAAAATGGTCGTGTCCTGGTGGAGTCATACCGCCTCCTGGCCCGGGCGATCAAGGAGGAACGTTCGATCACGCCAGCCGCCGAGTGGTTGGTCGACAACTTTCCTATCGTTGACGAGCAACTCCGCGAAATCCGAGATGACCTCCCCTCGGACTACTACCGCCAACTGCCCAAGCTCGCCGAGGGCCCGCTGGCGGGATACCCGCGGGTTATGGGGCTCGCCTGGGCCTACATCGCGCACACCGACAGCCTGTTCGATCCGGAGAGCCTGCGGCGGATGGTGCGCGCCTATCAAGAGGTGGAGCCGCTGACGATCGGTGAACTTTGGGCAATCGCGATCAGCCTCCGAATTCTGCTCGTCGATAACCTCCGACGCCTCTCCGAACAGATCGTGCGCAGCCGCGCCGCACGGCAGATGGCGGACGATCTCGCCGACGGCCTGCTCGGCCTCGGCGACGACAGCCCCGAGGTGGCCGCGGTGTCGCTGCGTCGGCTGGCACGAACGACGCTCCCGACAGCCGCCAGCGTCCAACTCTTCCAGCGCCTCCGTGATCAGGACCCTGCGGTTACGCCTGCTCTTCGCTGGTTGGAGGAGCAGCTCGCCGGCCAGGGGACCACGGCGGAGGAGATGGTCCGCCTCGCGCACCAGCGCCAGGCGGTCATGAATGTGACGGTCCGCAATGTGATTACGAGTATGCGCCTGATCTCGTCGTTCGATTGGGCCCAGTTCGTCGAAAGTGTCTGCCTGGTCGACGAGGTTCTTTGTGCGCGTAGCGCGTTCAAGGACATGGATTTCGCCACTCGAGATCGTTATCGGCACGCCATCGAGGAGCTCGCACGAGGTGCGAGTATCACAGAGGTCGAGGTCGCTGTAGCGGCCCTCGATATGGTGGATTCAGCACCATTAGCTGACGAAACGGAACCGGGCATCGCAGCTCGGAGCCGGGATCCCGGTTACTGCCTGATCGCCGATGGTCGGCCGGCGCTCGAGCGCGCCCTCCAGGTTCGGGTGCCATTGTCGGTTCGGCTTCGGCGGGCCTATGTCCGGCTGCCCGTCGCCGGCTACCTCGGGACGCTGGCGTTCGTCACAGCGCTGGTCCTGGCCGCACCGCTTCTTCTGTCCCGGGACCGAGTTGGTGCCGGCATTGTCGTCGTCGCTGTCCTCGCCGTGCTTCCGGCCTCCGATCTGGCGATTGCGCTCGTCAACCGAATGGTCACCCGCGTGCTCGGCCCACGCGCCCTACCCCGGCTGGATCTGGATCTCGGCGTGCCCTCACGACTCCGGACGCTTGTCGTGGTACCGATGCTGCTCACCAATGAAACCGATGTCGAAGCCCTCGTCCGCGGCCTCGAGATCCACTATCTCGGGAACCGGGAGGGCGATCTCAGGTTCGCGCTGCTCTCCGACTGGCTCGACGCGCCAACGGAGACTGTTCCAGGAGATGACGAGTTGCTCGCCGCGGCAGCGTCAGGCATCGCCCGACTCAACGAACGTCACGGCGATGCCCCAGGTGGAGGCGCTCGCTTCCTGCTCTTCCACCGGAACCGAAGCTGGAATGACTCCGAGCGCTGTTGGATGGGGTGGGAACGCAAGCGCGGCAAGCTCCAAGAACTCAACGCCCTCCTGCGTGGCTCGACGACGACTCGGATACGCACCAGCGGGCGGGCCGAGCCGACGGCACCGACCGACGTTCGCTACGTTGTCACGCTCGATGCCGATACTCGGCTGCCGATGGGTGCCGTCGGGCGTCTCGTGGGAACGATCGCCCACCCGCTCAACCAACCGACCTTTGATCCCGTGACCCGACGGGTAACTCATGGCTACGGCGTGCTTCAGCCTCGAATTACCCCAACGCTCCCGGCCGAGCAAGGCGGATCGATCTTTCAGCGGATCTTCTCCGGATCGGCTGGAATCGACCCGTATGCGTCCGCCGTCTCGGACGTGTATCAGGACCTGTTCAACGAGGGGAGCTTCACGGGCAAAGGGATCTACGACGTTGACGCGTTCGAGTCCGCAATGGAGGACCGGGTTCCCGAAAACTCACTCCTCAGCCATGACCTGTTCGAGGGGATTGCCGCCCGAGCGGGGCTGGTGACCGACGTCGAGTTGTTCGACGAGTTCCCGGCCAACTATTTGGTTTCGGCTTCCCGCCAGCACCGCTGGGCGAGGGGCGATTGGCAGCTTCTGCCGTGGATCCTCGGTCGGGCGCGTGACGCCACGGGCCAACGCGACCGGAGGTCAATTCACGGCATTGGTCGCTGGAAGATGATCGACAACCTTCGACGCACGATGTCCGCGCCATGCGCACTTGCCGCACTCATCGCCGCTTGGACCTTTCCCGAGATCTCCGCCGTCGTATGGACAACGTTCGTAATCGCCTCGCTGGCGATCCCTGCCGGATTGCCTGTCCTCGCTGGTCTACGGCCGCGCCGCCGGGGCATATCCAAACGTAGCCACCTGCGAGCGTTGGGCGCCGACGTCGCGATCGCGGCTGCCCATCTGACTCTTGGTGTGACATTTCTGGCCTTTCAGGCGTGGCTGATGGTCGACGCCATCGTGCGAACACTGGCGCGGGTCTATGGAACACGGCGGAACCTGCTTGAGTGGACAACCGCAGCGCAGGCCAAAGCCAGCCGCGACCTTCGGCTCGGGGGCTTCTACCGGCACATGTCTGGTGGCGTTGCGATTGCTGTCGCCACCGTCGGGACGGTCGTTGCTGTGAAGCCGGAAGCGATCTGGATCGCGGCGCCGTTTGGCGTGCTGTGGGTGGCTTCACCACTCATCGCTCGCTGGATCAGTCGGCCACTCGACTCGGCAGCGTCAGAGCAGCTTTCACCCGCCGATGTCGGGGCGCTGCGACTCACGGCCCGCCGGACATGGCTGTTCTTCGAGACCTTCGTCGGTCCTGAGGACAATGGGTTGCCGCCCGACAACTTCCAGGATGACCCGCTGCCGGTCGTCGCCCATCGGACGTCGCCGACGAACATCGGGATGTACCTGCTGGCGACTGTGACGGCCCGCGACTTCGGTTGGATCGGGACGTTCGAAATGGTCGAGCGACTGGAGACAACGTTGGCGACGATCGATCGCCTCGAACGCTACCGCGGACACCTCTACAACTGGTATGACACCCGCGACCTGAGGCGGCTCGAGCCGGAATACATCTCGTCGGTCGACAGCGGCAATCTCGCCGGCCACCTTCTGGCGCTCTCGAACGCCTGTCGTCAGATGATCGACCAACCGCTGCCGATTGAGGCCGCGATGGCGGGAATCGGTGACGGGATCACGCTGTGTCGCTCCGCCGCCGGAGCGATCGGCGATCACCGCAGAAGCCAGACACTCACTCGACGGCACCTCGACGAAGCGCTCGAACTGGACACGGCGATGACAGCCACCGTCCCAGCTACGTCCGAAGCCTGGGTCGCGCTGTTGGCTGAGCTCTCATCGCGTACCCGAACATTGTCAGACGTCGCAGCGGCGATCACAGCAGAGCGGGGAGATGGTCCGGAAAGCGAGCTGGTGACATGGGCGGAAGCCGTTCGGCTTGCCGTGAGCAGCCATGTTCGCGACCTCTCGCTGCTCCAAATTCCAACGCAGACGCCGGGCTTCTCGACGATCGCCGACCTGTCTGACCCGCCGATACATGCCCCGGGAGACGGATCGGCGGAGGCAACGATGCTCGTACGGCGGTTGCAGGCGATCTCCCAGAAGGCCCAGCAGCTCTTCAGAGAGATGGACTTCGGCTTCCTCTTCGACCCGACCCGCAAACTGTTCTCGATCGGGTTCAGGGTCCGCGACGGAACCTTGGATCCGAGCTACTACGACCTGCTCGCGTCGGAAGCCCGTCTCGCAAGCTTTCTGGCGATCGCCAAGGGAGACATCGCCCCTGATCATTGGTTCCGGCTAGGCCGCTCGATGACGCCGGTCGGTCGAGGTTCCGCCTTGATCTCGTGGTCCGGATCCATGTTCGAATACCTGATGCCGAACCTGGTGATGCGTTCACCAGCCGACAGCCTGCTCGATCACAGCAACCAGTTGGTCGTCGCTCGCCAAATTCGATATGCCGCCGAAATCGGAGTCCCGTGGGGCATCTCCGAGTCAGGATTCAACGCTCGTGACCTGATGCAGACGTACCAATACTCCAGCTTCGGGGTGCCAGGCCTCGGCCTCAAACGAGGCCTCAGTGAGGACGTCGTGGTCGCTCCCTACGCCACGGCATTGGCGGCGATGATTGAACCAAAGGCCGCCGCAAAGAACTTCGTCGAGTTGAGCAAGGCGGGTGCCAGCGGGCGGTACGGCTTTCGAGAAGCGCTCGACTACACGTCGCGCCGCCTCCCTGAAGGGGAGTCGGTTGCGATCGTGAAGAGTTATATGGCCCATCACCAGGGGATGGCGTTGGTCGCTCTCGGCAACGTCTTGAACGATCGCACGATGGTCGAGCGTTTCCACGCCGACCCGATCGTCGAAGCCACTGAGTTGTTGCTGCAGGAACGAATGCCGCGTGACGTACTCGTATCACGCCCGCGTGCGGAAGAGGTAAAGAGCGCCGCCGACGTGCGTGATCTCGTGCCGCCGATCCTGCGACGGTTCACTTCGCCCCACGACGCGATCCCGAGGACACACCTGCTGTCGAACGGACGCTATGCAGTCATGGTGACGACCGCCGGATCCGGCTACAGCCGCTGGCGGGATGTGTCGGTCAACCGTTGGCGTGAGGACGCTACCAGCGACTCGTATGGCAGCTATCTGTTCCTGCGTGACATGTATTCGGGCGTGGTCTGGTCGGCAGGGCATCAACCCGCCGGCAAGGAGGCGGACAGCTACGACGTCACGTATTCAGAGGACCGCGCCGAGTTCTCTCGTCGCGACGGCTCGATCGTAACCGGTCTGACGATCGTCGTTTCTGCCGAGCACGACGCCGAGATCCGGCGTGTGTCATTGACCAACTACAGCTCGCACGAGCGCCAGATCGAGCTGACGTCATACTCCGAGATCGCGCTCGCGCCGCAGGCCGCCGACGTGGCTCACCCGGCATTTCAGAACTTGTTCGTCCAGACCGAGTTCATTCCTCAAATCGGGGCGCTCCTGGCGACACGCCGTCCACGCTCGAGCGATGAACAGCCGATTTGGGCCGCACATGTCGCAGCGGTCGAGGGGCAGGTCGATGGGGTCATCCAGTACGAAACTGATCGCGCTCGGTTCCTCGGTCGAGGACGATCTGCGCGCTTCCCGGTCTCCATCTTCGATGGGCATCCGCTGTCGAACACGGTGGGTGCCGTGCTCGATCCAATTTTCAGTCTGCGGTGCAGAATCACCCTGGCCCCCGGCACCACCGCGCATGCGACATTTTCGACTGTCGTCGCCGAATCCCGCGAGGACGTCTTGGATCTGGCCGACAAGTACCGCGATTCGGCATCGTTCGAACGGGCCGCGATTCTCGCTTGGACGCAAGCCCAGGTCCAGCTCCATCACTTGGGGATCACGACTGACGAAGCTCACCTGTTCCAACGCCTGGCGAACCGGATCCTGTTCTCTGATGCTTCGCTGCGACCATCCGCAAGCGTGCTGGGTCGCAACGAGCGAGGCGCACCCGGTCTGTGGGCGCACGGCATTTCCGGCGACCTGCCGATCGTGCTCGTTCGAATCGACGAGGTCGAGGATCTTGACATCGTCCGTCAACTGCTCCGTGCTCACGAGTACTGGCGACTGAAACTGCTCGATGTCGACCTCGTGATCCTCAACGAACACGGTGCGACCTACACCCAGAGCCTTCATGATTCGCTCGAAGCTGTTGTCCGCACGAGCCAGTCGATCTTGGTCAACGATGGCCATCCAGGACGCGGTGCGGTGTACATTCTGCGCGGCGACCAGCTATCTGACGAGGATCGTACGCTCCTGCAAAGCGCATCTCGGGCCGTGTTGCTGAGCCGCCGAGGCAGCCTTGCCGAGCAGGTGATACGACTGGATCGCCCGGAGAGAGTCGGCCCGTCCACGGCGCCGCCCAGATCGAAGAACATCACCAGCCAGTCGACGGTGCCGCGCCCGGAGCTGGAGTTCTTCAACGGGCTCGGCGGCTTCGCCGATGGTGGCCGCGAGTACGTCACGATCCTCGGCCCGGGGCAATCCACCCCGGCACCCTGGCTGAACGTGATCGCCAACGAGTCGTTCGGGTTCCAGGTCTCCGAATCTGGTTCGGGCTATACATGGTCGGGGAATAGCCGTGAGAATCAACTCACCGCCTGGTCCAATGATCCGGTCACCGACCCGGTGAGCGAGGCGATCTACGTCAGAGACGACGATAGCGGCGAGCTGTGGAGCCCGACTGTTCAGCCGATCCGCTGCGAGGAATCGACGTACGTCGCCCGTCACGGTGCCGGGTACAGCCGGTTCGAGCACGTCCACAACGGCATCGCGCTCAACCTGGTTCAGTTCGTTCCCCTCGACGAATCCCTCAAAATCTCCGTGCTGACGATCGAGAACCAATCAGGTCGCGTCAGACGGTTGTCGGTGACTGCCTACGCCGAGTGGGTGCTCGGCGTCTCGCGCGGTGCTAGCGCTCCCCGAATCATCACGTCACTCGACGCTGAGACTCAGGCGATCCTGGTCCGCAATCCGTGGAACACGGAGTTTGCCGGCCGGGTCGCCTTCCTCGACCTCGGTGGGCGCCAGACGGCCTGGACTGCCGATCGGACTGAGTTCCTCGGCCGCAATGGAGCTCCCGATCGACCCGCCGGCCTCGACCGCGGACACCGGCTTCTCGGAGCGACGGGTGCCGGCCTCGACCCGTGCGCCGCCCTGCAAACCAGTGTCGAGATCGCCAGCGGAGCACAGACCCGAATCGTGATTCTGCTCGGCGAGGCCAACGATGCGGCGGCGGCGACCGAACTGATTCGACGCGGACGGATGGCTGACCACGATGCGATTCTTCGCAGCGTTGCACGCTATTGGGACGATGCCCAAGGCACGATCCATGTACGCACACCCGACCGCTCGATGGACATCATGCTCAACCGTTGGCTCACCTACCAGACGCTGGCGTGCCGGATGTGGGCGCGGTCGGCGTTCTATCAGGCTGGCGGCGCATACGGGTTCCGCGATCAACTCCAAGACGTGATCGCGCTCGTGACGTCGAAGCGCGAAATCGCCAGGGAGCATCTCCTCAGGGCCGCATCCCGTCAGTTCGTCGAGGGAGATGTGCAGCATTGGTGGCATCCGCCGTCGGGTCGTGGCGTCCGAACCCGGATTTCCGACGATCTGCTCTGGCTGCCTTACACCGCCGATCGCTACATGGCGGTCACTGGCGACACTGCTGTACTCGATGAGATCGTTCCCTACCTCGAAGGTATGGCGCTGCCGTCGGGTCACACGGACGCCTACTTCCAGCCGTCAGTCTCGCCTGCGTCGGCGTCGTTGTACGACCACTGTGCGGCAGCGCTTGATAGGAGCCTCAAGGTCGGTGTGCACGGGCTGCCCCTGATGGGATCAGGCGACTGGAACGACGGCATGAACCGGATCGGGCACGAGGGTCGCGGCGAGAGCGTCTGGTTGGGATGGTTCCTCTACGCCGCGCTGGCGGTGTTCGTTCCGATCGCTGACGATCGCGGGGATGGCGTCCACGCCGAACGTTGGCGAGCGCACATGAAGGCACTCGCCAACGCCCTCGACCGCAGCGGCTGGGACGGCGATTGGTACCGTCGGGCTTTCTTCGACGACGGCACACCGCTCGGCTCGGCTTCGAATCTCGAGTGCCGGATCGACTCGATCGCCCAATCGTGGAGCGTTCTGTCTGGTGCCGCCGATCCCGCCCGCGCCGCCCATGCGATGGCCGCCGTCGAGGAGTACCTGATGCGACGCGGCGACGGTTTGGTACTGCTGTTCACCCCGCCGTTCGATCACTCCGACGTCGATCCGGGCTACGTCAAAGGGTACCTACCCGGTGTCCGCGAGAATGGCGGGCAATACACCCACGGAGCGATCTGGTCGGTGCTCGCCTTCGCCGAACTGGGCGACGGTGACAAGGCCGGTGAACTGTTCTCGATCCTGAACCCGATCAATCATGCCAGCACTCGGGCAGGGGTCCACCGTTACAAGGTCGAGCCGTATGTCATGGCGGCTGACGTATACGCCGAACCGCCGCACGTCGGCCGTGGCGGCTGGACCTGGTACACGGGCTCGGCAGGCTGGATGTACCAGGCCGGCGTCGAGTGGATCCTGGGATTCCGACTGCGCGGAACGACACTCAGGATTGATCCGTGCATTCCCCGAGCGTGGCCAGGCTTCGAGATCGACTTCCGATACCACAGCGCCAGGTACGAGATCGTTGTCGAGAACCCTCACGGGGCCAGTCGCGGGGTGGCGTCGATGGAACTCGACGGACACGAACTGGCTGATGGAGCAGTTTCGATCCCGCTCGCCGATGACGGTGCAACCCACCATGTCCGAGTCGTGCTCGGCTGAGCCCCGCTGTCCAGATGTCGGTCAGGTGGCCATGGCCATCTCAGGCGCGTGGGCCTCGGTTGCCGGGGCGAACTCGCAGAACGCAGCGTAGGCGCGGGGCCCGTAGATCGTGGCAGGGCCACCGTTCATGAGCATCGCAACGCCGATCGCTTCGGCAGCTTCCTGCCTGGTGGCACCAGAGCGTGCCGCGCCTTCTGAGTGCGAGGCGATGCATCCGTCGCAACGCTGGATCACGCTGATCGCCAGGGCGATCAGTTGCTTGGTCTTGGCATCAAGTTCCCCAGCAGCGAAGGCGGCGTGGTGGAACTCGGCGAAACCTTTGTACACGTCAGGAATCGCGTGGCGCAGTTCGCGGTGCAAGGGCCGCAGTTCTTCGAGTATTGCCTTGCCATATCCGTTCATCTCTGTTCCTCTTTCGTCTCACGCCTGGCAGATCTGGCCGAAGAACGACCGTGGTCTGCCGGACATCTACCAACAGCGTATACCCCTTGGGGTATAGTTGACCAGGGACTTTGGTCCCGGCTTCGGCATCATGGATTTACGCCCGTTCACCCGGATCTAGAAGGGACCATTGTGGAGCTACCCGAAGAGACCATCGCCGATCTCACCAAGCGACTCCGTCGCGCCGAGGGACAAGTTCGTGGCGTGCAGCAAATGTTGGCAGAGGGTCGTGATTGTCGCGAGATTGTCACGCAACTGTCGGCGGCGACCAAAGCGCTCGAACAGGCCGGGTTCCTCCTGGTCGCCGCTGGACTGACGTGGTGCGTGTCAGACCCCGAGCGGGCCGCGGCAGAGGGATATGCCTTGGCCGATGTCCAAAAGATGTTCATGAAGCTGGCGTGACCGGGCGCCGTCAGTGCGAGAAATGGACATGCGGCAGACGCCGGTCGAGCCATCCGGGAATCCACCAGTTGCGCTCGCCGAGGAGTTTCATCAGCGACGGCACCAGCATCATTCGGACGACCGTGGCATCGAGGAGCACCGCCAACGCGAGCGTGATCCCGAGTTCGGTCGGGGGGATCGGCCCCGTGACGCCGAAGGCGATGAACACGACGATCATGATCAGGGCGGCGTTGGTGATCGGACGTCCGGTGCGGGCGATGCCGTCGCGGATCGCGAGTTGGGTGTCACCTGTGGCTTCATAACGTTCTCGGATCGCCGCCAGCAGGAACAGTTGGTAGTCCATCGAGAGCCCGAACAGCAGGGCGAAGAAGAACAGCGGTGCCCAGGCGTCGACAAAACCTTGCGAATCGATTCCGATCAAGCCGGCACCCCATCCGTGCTGGAACACCAGCGTCGCAAACCCGAAGGCGGCCCCCACGCTGACGAAGTTGAGCAGGATTGATGAGATCGCCAGTGCGAGGCTTCGGAACACGATCAGCAACAACATGAACGCCACGACCGTGATGGCGCCGATTGCGAGGGGGGCCTTGCCCGTAAGAACGTCGGTGAGATCGTAGTTCTGCGCAGCTGGACCCCCGACCGAAGCGGTCGGTGCGGCGTCGCCGATCGCGCTGCGCAGTCGCCCGATGAGGTCGGACGTCGCAGCGTCGTCGACCGCTGTCGCCGGTGTGATCCGTACTACGGTGCGGCCGCTTCCGGTTGATGGCTCGGAGACGATCCGGGCGTCGACGACACCGAGATCTGCGTGCGCAATGTCGACCACCCGTGGCGCCTCGGCGGCGTCGACAGTAACGAACAGTGGTGCCGTCGCGCCCGGCCCGAAGGCGGACACCACCATCTCGTAGCCGTCGCGACTGGAGCGGCCTTCATCGACGACGCGTGCGCCGGGCATCCCGAGCCGCATCCCGAGGGTGGGGGCGGCGAGCAGCAGCACGACGGCGAGGCCTGCCGCCAGCGTGATGCCCGGACGCCTCATCACCAGTGTCGTCCAGCGCGCCCATCGGCCCTCAGCGGCGCGGTCGGGGTCGTCCTCGGCTCTGGCTACGAGCACCCGGTCGCCGAGCGACACGAGCACGGCAGGGAGCAGCGTGAGTGAGGCGACGGCGACGGCGATGACGGACAGGATCATCCCGAGCGCCATCGATCGAAACACCATGACAGGAACCAGGAACACGGCGGCCAGCGAAAGCACGACGGTGAGAGCCGAGAGGAAGACGGCCTTGCCGGCGCTATCGAGCGTCGAGGCCATGGCTTCGGATGGGTCATTGCCGTCCTCGCGCTCCTCGCGATATCGGGAGACGATGAACAGTGCGTAGTCGATTCCGACCGCGAGACCGATCATCATCGAGAAGTTCATCGACCACACCGACATCGGTGTGACCGACGTTGCGAGATGCAGCCCGGCGAAGCCGACCGCGATGCCTGACATGGCGAGCAGCAGCGGGAGGCCCGCGGCGACGGCCGAGCCGAAGGCGATGAACAGCAGGATCAGGGTGGGGAGGCCCGACAACAGTTCGGCTTTGTGAAGGGCTTCTTCGTTCGAGGTGTTGAAGTCACTCCACACAGGCCATTCGCCGGTCACTTCGGCGCGGGTGCCGGTCGGCATTGTCAGGGACCTGACCTTCTCGATCACGAGCCCAGCGGATTCTGGCAGTTCGGCGTCGGTGGCGGCGACGAGTTCGACCGGGACCAGCGCTGTCAGGCCGTCGGCTGAGATCAGCCCCGCGTCGGCTGGCATGGCCCGCGGGTCAGCGATCGACTCAACCCCGTCGGCACCGGTCAGCCCCTGCACGACGGCGTTGACTGCCGATGCATCCGTGGCGATCGGAAGCGTCTGATGGATGACAACGACGGCTGCTTCGGCACCGACCTGAGGGAAGTCGGTGCGCAATTCGTCGCGCACGCGCTGTGCGATCGAACCCTGGGCCTCCCACCCTGCGCCTGACAATGCACCGTTCACGGAGATTGCCAGCGGTGCCGCCCCACACGCGACCGCCAACCACAGGAGCATCACGGGTTTGCGGCGGCGGGCGGAGAAGCGGCCGAGTCGCGCGAACCAATGCTGTGGCGGAGTCGGCACGTCCAGAGCGGAGGTATCGGACACGTTCATGGACATGGTGTGGGCTCCGTAACCGGTGAGGATGTATGCGATGAGATGGGGTTGGTGGCGATGCTCGCGAGATGGCTCGGTTCACGATGCCTTCCGGGAGGGTTCAGCCAACGCAATGATTCGGTTGCTCCCTGGAGCGTGAGCCGACGCCACAGCACCCGGTTGTCGGTCGACTGGCTGGCGTGGCACTGGATCGCCTCGCGCTGGAGTCGCCGATCAACTTCGATCACGAGGTTGATCTCCGACGGATGGCGTCCGACGAAGCCGGTCCCGAACTCACGGTTCAGCGCCGATGCCACCAAGATCGGGATCGCCCACGCCACGACGGGTAAACCGAGACGTTCGCTGGCTGACAGCGCCGCCTCGGTGGCGCGTTCGTGATCTGGGTGACCCGTCACACCACCGACGTCGAAGACCAGGAGGCAATCGACCGAATTCGTCGCCACCAATCCCTCCACCTCGCAGGAGAGCTGCTCGAGCGCCGCCTCGGCCAGCGCGCCATCCGGGTACGACAACAGGTGTACGGACCGGACGCCGAGAGCGGCTGCCGCTGCGGCGAGTTCGCCGGCGCGAATGGCGGCCAAGTTGACCCCATCGGCGCCCAGCATGGATGCCTCTCCGTGTGTGAAACACAGCACCCTGGTTTCGATCCCATGCTCAGCGAGGGTCGATAGAACGGCGCCGAGCCCGAACGACTCGTCGTCAGGGTGAGCGCACACGGCAAGTACCGATCGATACACGAACTCGTTGGCTGGAAGACCGATCATGTCAGGCTGTTCCTCCGGTTCCTGTGCTGGGCGCTGTCAGCGCAAGTCCTGCACGGACGGCCGTGTAGCCAGCGACGACGACGAGCAGTGCGATGAACCAACGCTGGAGTGAACCGGAGTCTCGGGTCCTGGCAAGGCGACTCCCGACGATCACGCCGAGCAGGCTGGTGATCGCAAACGGGATGATCGTGCCCCATTCGATGGAGCCAGCCTGCAACCGTGTGGTGAGTGCGACAGCCGAATTGATGGTGATGACCAGCAGCGACGTGCCAACGGCTTCGGGCATCGTAAACCCGAGTGCGAGTACGAGGGCGGGGACAATGACGAAGCCACCACCGACTCCGAAGAATCCGGTCAGGAGTCCGACAATCGTTCCTGACACGACGACGTTGGCGATCGTCATCGGCTCGATCCGGAATGAGGTCGCGGGAACCTGCGCAACCGCCGCGCCGACTGAGCGAAGCGGGGTCGACTCCGGGGATTTCTTGACTCGTCGCCACATGCCGTAGGCGGCGATCAGCATGAGCCCGGAAAACGCGAGCAGAAGAACATCCGGGTCGGCCGTCCTGTTCCAGTGCGAGCCGAGCAACGAGCCACCGATGCCGGCGAGGCCGAAGATGGTGCCCGCTCCGAAGCGCACCCTGCCCGCCCTCCAGTGCGGCACGATGCCGATCGTCGCGGTGATGGCGACGATGACAAGCGATGTTGTGGTGGCGTGGCTTGGTGATTGCCCGGCGGCGTAGACAAGCGCGGGCACAGCGAGTATCGAGCCGCCTCCACCGAGCGCGCTGAGCGACATGCCGATGAGGAACCCGAGTGGCGAGGCGAGTAGGGCGCGCATGTCTGGCTCAGTCGACGGCTGGGAGACGGATGAGATGGCGGGTCTGCCACGCGGTGTAGCCGCCGACGAGGTCGGAGACGTCAGTGAAACCTTGGGATCGCAGCAGGCTGGAGGCAATCGCCGATCGGTAGCCGCCGGCACAGAACACGACCGTGGGTGCGGTCCTGTCGAGTTGGTCGAGCGTCGTGAGCAGCGCTGGGAGGCTGATCGGCCGGGCTCCGGCTATCGTGCCGAGCGCGACCTCGCCCGGGTTGCGGACATCGATCAGTACGAGATCTGGGATCGTCTCGATCCGTTCCGCGAGTGCTTCGGCGGAAAGTCGCGAGAGTCGCTCGGTGAGATCGGGGTGGTCGACGAAGGTGTCGACCGGGTGTTCGAGTGCGCCCAGCACGAGGTCAAACCCGATCCGAGCCAATCGAACTTTCGCTTCGGATTCGTGACCGGGTGGTGTCACCAGAACGATCGGCGTTTGGGGCGGGATGACCTCACCGGCGTACTCGGCGAACCGTCCACCGAGGCCGACGTTGACCGAACCGCGTACATGGCCGGCGGCAAACGTCATGTCCTCGCGAGCGTCCAGCACGATCGCCCCGGCTTGCTGGTGGGCGATCACTTGGTTGATCGTGAGACTTGGCACGGAGGTGTCGTCTGGGAGCAGATCGCGCGCCTCACGGTTGCGGTTTGCAGCGAACGAGAAGTAGAGCGGAGCGACGGACTGCCCCTGAGTGACGGCCTCGACGAACTCGTTCTCACTCATCGGGGCGAGCGCGTAGTTGGTGCGTCGTTGTTCGCCGATCGTGGATGTTGTCTCGGTCGATAGGTTCTTGCCGCATGCCGATCCGGCACCGTGCGCAGGGAAGACCTTGGTGGCGTCCGGCAACGTCAGGAGTCGCTCGTGGAGGGAGTGGTAGAGCTGACGTGCGAGTTCGTCGGCAGTGACGCCCACCGTGGCCAGTAGGTCCGGGCGCCCGACGTCGCCGATGAAGAGCGTGTCGCCGGTAAGCACCCCGTACGGGTTGTCCGCGCCGCCGGTTGGGAAGATCACGATGCTGATCGACTCGGGCGTGTGCCCCGGCGTTTCTCGGATCTCGAGCTCAACCTCACCCAACCGGATCCGCTCACCATCGCGGAGCGTTTCGATCGGGAACTCAGCTCGACCGGCGGCGGCGACGCCGTAGCTAATCGTGGCACCCGTGCGGGCCGCAACCTCAAGATGGCCGGAGAGGAAATCGGCGTGGAAATGGGTTTCCAACACCTTCACGATCGCCAGTCCGTGCGCCTCGGCGTCGGCGAGGTACTCGGCGATGTCGCGTTGGGGGTCGACGACGACCGCCTGTCCGGTTGTGGTGTCGCCGATCAAGTAGCTGGCATGGGAGAGGCAGGCGAGGTAGTACTGGCGAAAGAACATGGGTCGTGCTCCTTGGGGCGGCGTGACACGGTTCAGTATACCCCTGGGGGTATCATTCACACTCTTTCGGATATTCAGCCCGAGCACGCCTCGTCGAATCGGAGCACCTCGCCGATCGGTTACACAGTGAGCGAATCGTCAGGCAGGTCGAACCAGCGGAGGTGCTCGAACTCGGCAGAGAGTGCGCCAGGGTGCGGATCTGACTGCGTCCAGGTTGGTGCCGCCTCGAAACGTTGCCGGGCGGCGTCGAGATATCCGGCAAGAGCGGACTCCGGGGCTCGAACCAGGTCGACCGGCGGCCGGATGAGATCACCGGAGGCCGGGTCGTAGGACAGTTGCGACAAGCGCAACGGAGGCTCGACGGGACCCTGGTGGTGCCGCCACAGGCCGGTGGCCGGGTTGAATCGGTATTCGGGCAGCAGTTTCCACCCGTGCTCGGCTACGAGATCGACGGCGTCGACGAGGTACCTGAACACGGTTTCCGAGATGAAATAGTTGAAGCTGACTCGCGTCCAGCCTGGCTTGATTCCCTCGCAGCCCTGGGTGATCTCGTGCTCGAACTCGTGCGATCGCTCGATGTCGATCCCGAGCAGGCGGTGACCGTACGGTCCCGCGCATGAACATCCGCCACGTGCCTGGATGCCGAATAGATCGCTGAGCAGCGCCACCACGAAGTTGTGATGCAAGTACTTCTCGTCAGGTCGTTTGACGACGAACGACAGAATCGAAAGGCGCTCGGAGTGTGTGTTGCCGAGCACCTGAAGCCAAGGATTGGCTGACCATGCCTGGACTGCGCGATGCCAGTACGACTCCTCGTGGTCTTTGATCGTCGCCACACCAACCGCTTGCTTGAGTTGGAACACAAGCCCGGCGCGGATCGATTCGATAATCGCCGGCGTGCCGCCCTCCTCTCGGTGCACGGGGTCGTCGAGATAACGATGCTCTGTCGGGTTGACGTATGTCACGGTCCCGCCACCCACGACGTCGGGCACGCGATTGGTCAACAGCGAGCGGCGCACGATCAGCACGCCCGGCGTGCCCGGGCCGCCGACGAATTTGTGCGGGCTGAGAAACACGGCGTCCTTGAAGGCGAGTGGATGTTCGGCGCATTGGGGGTACATCTCGATGTCGATGTACGGCCCGGCGGCGGCGAAGTCCCAGAACGAGAGCGCGCCATGGCGATGAAGGAGATCCGCGATTGCGCAGGTGTTGGACACGATGCCTGTCACGTTTGAGGCCGCCGAGAACGATCCGATCTTGAGTTGTCGGTTGGCGTGAGCAGTCAGTTCGGCGTCGAGTCGTGCGAGGTCGATATGGCCGTCGGCGTCCTCGGGGATCGTGACCACGTCGGCGATCGACTCACGCCACGGGAGTTCGTTCGAGTGGTGCTCGAATGGTCCGACAAACACCACCGGCCGATCCCCGAGGGGGATGTGCTGCGAGAGGTGGTAGCGATCGTCAAGGTCTGCCGGGATCCGAAGGTTGAGGATGCCGATCAATTTGTCGATCGCCCCGGTGGCACCTGAACCGCAGAAGATCAGGCAGGTCTCGTCGTCGCCGCCGACCGCGTCGTGGATGATCCTACGTGCATCCTCCCGGAGACGAGTCGTCTGAAGGCCGGTGCCCGAAGACTCGGTATGGGTGTTGGCGTAGCGCGGAAGCACCTCGTCGCGGATGAAGTCCTCGATGAAACTCAGGGCCCGTCCGGAGGCGGTGTAGTCGGCGTAGGTGACGCGATGTGGGCCGTATGGCCCGTCCATCACTTGGTCGTCACCAATGACCGACTCGCGAATCCGGCGCAGCAGGGGAGTCTCCGCCGGTTGAGTCATGGCTCCAACCTACTGCTCGCCGTCGAGCGAGCGCTCATGCTTGCGAACAACCGGTGATCGGTCTCGACAGCATCGATGTCGACGACGTACGCTTCGGCGTGGCTGATCTTGGGGCGCTTTTCGATCAGCATGTTGCCCGCGAGTTCGAGTCGAAGGACGCCGACGCAACGATGCGCACGATGGCTGCCAACGCGACTGTAATTCACATCCCTGTGTTGACTGGTGGCCGCGGGACGACAGAGCTCCATGAGTTCTATCGGGACTCGTTCATTCCATCTTGGCCTGACGACGTAGAGGTCGAGCATGTCTCACGGACCGATGGCACCGAGCGCGTTGTCGACGAACTGATCATTCGCTTCACGCACACACGCGAAATGCCGTTTTGGCTGCCGGGGATACCGCCGACCGGACGGCGCGTCGAAGTCGCCCTGGTGGTCGTCATGGGTTTTGACGGTGGTCTCGTTGCCTCAGAGCACATCTACTGTGATCAGGCTTCGTTGCTTGCTCAGATCGGTGTCCTCGAAACGAACGGCATTCCGGTCGTTGGAGCGGGCCAGGCGCGTGCGCTCGTTGACCCAACAGTGGCGTTAAACGAACTCATCACCAAACCGTCGTGATGCTTCGGCGCAGGTTCGGAGCCACGGACTACGCCACGCCCTATCACCGTCGGTGATGAGGTCATCGAGCCAGGCACTGCGATCACGGCTCGGCACATCGACGACTCGGGCGAGCGCGTCCAGTCGGTCGTCGGCGCTCAGATCGGGCCGCATGACCGGGAACGAGAGCGCCGCCTCGGTCCGGCTCAGGGTCACATCTAACGATTCGAGCGCCAGCGCCCGACGGTTGCGATCGGGAGAGTCGAGTGCCTGCATCGCTGTACTGGCATCGAGACCGTGGAGCACGGCGAGCGCGGCAACCACCCTCCGACGCGCTAAGTCGACCTCGTCGGCCAGCGCTCGACGCAACGGATGATCCGGCGGGTGATCCGGCGGGACACCAAGGGAGTGGAGGGCGGCGAGCGCCCGCGCGGAATGCGCTGCGCCGTCGTGCAGCACGTGGTCGAGCGCGGCTGCCAACGACGCGTCGACAGCCGATCCTCGCAACGCGTCGAGGGCGGCCAGACTGACCACGCGATCGTCATCGTCGATCCGTTTCCGGAGGCCGACGCGAGTCCCCTCGTCATCGAATACTCGGCATGCCCGCATGAGGCGCAGCGCAGTTGGAGTGGGCGGCGATCCGGCTGACAGCAGCGCCTCGACTGCGGGTGCGGCGACCTGACCGAGCCTGTTGAGCGCCCGACCGGCGGTGGCCGCTGACGCTGTGTTGCCCAGCGCCGCGACGACTCGATCGACGGTCGCTCCGTCGTCGGGTCCGACCGACGCCAGCGCTGCCAAGCGGACGGTGACATCGTCGTCGATGAGCAACTGCACGAGGATCGCCCGATTGCCTCCGACAAGGCCGAGCGCACCGGCCGCCGCTCGCCGGTCGGCCGGTTCGGTTGACGAGGCCGCCGCGGCGATCTCGGTAGCCAGTCGCTCGCCAGCGGAGGCGTCGAGCACGACGAGACGGGCCAGAGCGCCGAGCCGTACGCTTGGGCGGGCATCGTCGGCGAGGCGGGCGATTTCGGCGGCAACCGCAGGCGAGGCAACGCCAGCCACAAGATCCAGTCCGAGTCGCACCTCACCGCCGTCGTCGCTTCGCAGCAGGACCCGCATGGCGGTGGCCTCGGCCTCTTCCTCCAAGTTGAGGCCGTGGTCGTCGAGGAGACGCCGCTGCAGGGTGGCTGCCAACGATCGGCGGTACGCGCGGGACACGGCGAAGGCCACCATCGTCCACCCCCCGCAGAGCACGACGGCGAACACGATCACCGCTGTCAGTGGCGAGGGAAGCAGTTGCAGCCCGAGCAGCAGCGCCCCGGAGATGCCAATCGCGGCCGGCACGCCGATCCCCTCGACACTGGCCTGGACCGCGAGTCGCTCGTCGACGGGCAGCACTTGATATGCGGCGTTGATCGAAGTGCGAGTTGTCCCGTCGGTCAGCGTGATATCGCTGATCCGGGCTAATGCGGCGAGCGTGAAGAGACCGAGCGATCCGCCGCCGACGAGGGCAAGTGGCACGACCATCGCAACGAGCAGCACAGTGACGACCGCTGGATTGGCGACTAGGCCGAAGCGGACACCGAAGCGCTGTAGCAGGAAACCTGCGAGGAGGGCGAGGAACAAGATGTCGACCAGGTTCACGATGACCGTGTACTGCGCAAGGAATCGGGTCATGTCGTCTCCCGTGTATCGGTGCGACGCTCGGTCGAAGAACAAGAAGTCGACGACCTGCGTGCCCATCGCCGATAACACCTGGTAGGCGAAAATGAGCAATACGAACCGCTGGGTGAGGAGCTGCCGCAGGGGGAGCCGTGGCCCGCTGGCGGGTTCGTTGGTGTCGTGCTGCGAGAGGGCCACGGGGTGGCGTCGCCATGTGAGCAGCAGCAATCCGAGGAAAATCACCTCGAACGCAGTCGTCGCGAGCAGCAGATTGCGGGTCGACCCGAGCAACGCCAGAAGCGGGATCCCGGCGAGGCCACCGACCAGGAAACCGACAGCGAACCCCAGGACGATGCGCGGAAACAACACCTTGATTTGGCGCACGTCGAGCATCCGCCCGGCCTGCCCCCCGATGAACACGAAGCCCATCTGGATAAGGATCGGGAACGACACGACCAGGAGTGCCGAGATCCAGTTTCCGCCAGCCACCAGAACAAGCCACGAGCCGAAGAACACCGCGGCGAACGCGCCGAGCACCGCTGCTGCCACGGCGACGAGGGCAAATCGTCGGACGGCGCTTGCTGCTACGGCCGACGTCGGGATCCCGATTACTGCAATCGCGATGTAGGTCGCGGGGAGCCACGTCGACCCATATTCATCAAGGAAGAGCGCATTGGCCGGCACCAGGAGTAACGCCATGGTGATGCCGAATGCGAACGCCTGGGCTGTGAGCAGCAACACGACGCCGCGGGTGGTCCGGTCGTGCGAGACATCGCCGACCGTCACGACCTAGTCACCGCCGTTGTGGGCGACGTGTCCAGCCGCTGCTCGCAGCCGAGCGACGAGCGAGGCGATCACACCGTGCGCCAGCTCGGGCCAGTCGAGCAACAGCTCATCGAGCACTAGCTTGCGGACGGTGAGCAGGCGCGTCGGCTCCAGTGCCGTGACCGTCGCCGACCGGGGTTCCGGAACCAGCACGGCCAACTCGCCAACGATCGCCCCAGGTCCGAGTTCGACGAGCGTGGTGCCGCCCCGGTGGACCCGCACTCGTCCATCGACGACGACGAACAAGTGGTCTTCGAACGCACCCTCGTCGATGATTGTCGCTCCGGCGTCGACCGATACTTCATCGCTCGCCTCGGCGACAGCGACAAGCACGCGACCAGGGACCCCGGCGAACAGGTCGACTCGGTGCAGCGCGGCGACCCGGGCCACGACCGGCAGAGGTTCGCTCATGACGAGCCGACCCGCAGGAGGTCGGAGATCTCGTGCGGCTCGGCGTTTGCCTCGATCGGCTCCCAGAACCGCTGCTCGATCAGACGCCGCACCGACCCGTCGAGCAGCCCATCGAGCGTCGCCGAATCCGGCTGAGATCGCATGTTGCATTGTAGGCACCTGACCGTGGACGGCTTGGCCTGAGCGCGTCGGCATCGGGTGTCCGACAGATCAACACGAGTCGAGTTGACGTTGTGCGGTACGGTTGGTTGTGACGATTTCGAGCACCGAGATCGACAGCCTGAATCGGTACGTTCCGCGAGTCGCAAGCGAATGGGATGTCGATGCGCCGGACCGTTTGTGGCAGGAGATCGATTCAACCTTGTGTTTTGTCGATCTGTCCGGCTTTACCAAACTGTCAGAACGCCTCGCGCGACGCGGCAGGATCGGCGCCGAGGAACTCACTGACGTCCTGAATCGGGTGTTCGGTCGGATGCTCGAACTGGCGTACGAACGCGGCGGCGGTCTGATCAAGTTCGGCGGCGACGCACTGTTGCTCCAGTTCGTCGGAGACGATCACCCCGTTCACGCCGCCTGCGCGGCCGTAGAGATGCGCGCTGCGCTTCGGGACGCGGCTCAGATCACGACGTCAGTTGGTCGAGTTCCCCTCCGCATGTCGGTTGGCATTCACTCAGGCATCGTCCACGTCTTCAAGGTTGGCAGCTCCCATCGCGAACTCGTCGTGACGGGACCTGCGGCGACTCGGGTGGCGCTGATGGAGAGCACCGCCGATGCCGGTGAAATTCTCATCAGCCCAGAGACAGCGCTGCGTCTTCCTTTCGGTGCGGTCGGAGCTGCCAAGGGCGACGGATTGCTCCTGCGCTGGCGTCAGAGTCCGATCGCCAGCGTGGGTGCACTTCCTCGCCTACGGGTTCCGATCGAGACGATCGCCAGCTCCCTGCCCGTCGTGCTGCGCGGATACCTGGCCCAGGGAGCCACCGAAGCGGAGCATCGGGTTGCCACGGTCGGGTTCGTAAAATTCCAAGGAGTTGACGCGCTCATGGAGTCGGCGGGGCCCGACGGCGTCGCCGACGCCCTGCACGAACTGGTTTCGGTGACTCAACACGCCGTCGACTCAGCAGGTGTCACGTTGCTCGGATCGGACCTTGACAAGGACGGCGGCAAGCTGATCCTGGTCACCGGAGTACCGGTGACACAGGGCGACGATGACGGGCGCATGCTCAGGGCCGTGCGCGAAATCATCGATGCCAAAACGCGGCTACCGGTGAGGGTCGGGGTGAATCGTGGGCACGTCTTCGCTGGGGAGGTCGGGTTCGAGCATCGGGCGACGTTCACCGTCATGGGTGACACGGTGAACCTCGCCGCCCGCCTGATGGCGACGGCCGGTGCCGGTGAGTTGTACGCCACCCCGGAGGTGCTGGATCGATCGAGGACACTGTTCGCAACGACTGCCCTTGAGCCCTTTTTCGTGCGGGGGAAATCGATGCCGGTACAGGCCTACTCGGTGGGCGAGGAGATCGGTCCGCGCATACCCGCGATGGCGAACGAGTTGCCGTTTGTCGGTCGTGATGCGGAGATGGGCGTGCTTGCTCGAGCGATCGCCCGGGTTGCTTCCGGTCAAGGGTCGGTTGTCACCATCGTCGGCGAGACCGGCGTCGGAAAGACCAGGCTGATCGAGGAGGCGAAGACGATCGCCGACGGAATGATCACGATCGGCGTCCACGCCGAACAGGCAGGGTCATCTTCGCCGTATCGCGCCTTCAGGGATCCGATCCGTCAGCTGCTGCAGGTCGAACGAGCTGAACAGGTCGTAATGGAGGCATGTCTCCGACATGCGGTCACCGATCGAGTGCCTGAATTGCTGCCTTTGCTACCGCTGCTCGGAGACGTCACGCACATCGATGTTCCGAGTACGAAACGCGTCGATGAGATCGAGTTGCGCTTCCGCCCGGATCGAACGGCAGACGCCGTAGTTGCCCTGCTGGCGGCCTCGCACCGGGATCCGATGTTGTTGATCATCGAGGACGCACAATGGATGGACAGCGCATCGGTCGGACTGATTGAACGCTTGATCAAGGCGGTCAGAGATCATCCTTGGCTGATCGTCGTCGCCAGGCGTCCAGAGCCGGGGGGAGTGGATCCTCGACACGGGGAGCGGATTGACCTGCAACCGCTGGGCGCGGAGGAGGCGGCTGCGATCGTGATCACGGCAACGTCTGCGGCGCCGTTGCGGCCACACGAGATCGACCTCCTTGTCCAGCGGTCCGGTGGTAGCCCGCTGTTCCTCGGTGAGATGTTGCGGATGGCACGGAATAACCGCGTTGAGGACCTTCCGGACTCGCTCGACGCAGTGGTGAATGCCGAGCTCGATGCGCTTGGCGTGCTCGCCAGGCGACTGGTTCGATACGCGTCCGTGCTTGGACGCAGCTTTCGCGTGTCAGTGCTTCGGGAACTCGTGGCCGATGACCAGATCGACCTCGACGACGCAACGACCCGCGAACTTGGGCGCTTCCTCGAATACGAAGGGACCGATCGCGCTCGCTTTCGTCACGCAATGCACCGTGACGTCGCCTATCAGGGGCTGCCCTTCCGGCGTCGCCGTGAGTTGCACCTACGTGCCGGCCGTATTACCGAACGTGACGCAGGCGACAATCCAGAGACGGTGGCGGACGTGTTGTCTCTTCACTACGCACTCGCCCACGAACATGCTCGGGCCTGGCAGTACGCCAGGATCGCTGGTGATCGGGCGCGTGATCGCTACGCAAACCTCGAGGCCGCCTCGCAATACGAGCGGGCGATCGAAGCGGCCCGACGACTCGACGGATCGATGGCCGATCAATTGGTCGATGTATGGCGAGTGCTCGGCGATGTGCGCGAGCAGCTTGCCCTGTTCGAGGACGCCATCGAGGCGTATCGGCGGGCGGCCGGAATCGTCGATGGAGATCGAGTCGTCCGTGCCGACCTGTTGTGGCGAAGAGCTCGAGTACGGTTACACCTCGGTGCCTACCGGACAGCGTTGGCTGAAGCGACGAAGGGCCACCGGCTGCTGGTCGAGGTCGGCGACTCCGGCGCCGACGCAGTTCGCGCCCGACTGACGGCTCTCCAGGCTTTGCTGCGCCAGGCGCAGCAGCGTGCCGAACCTGCCCGCCGTCTTGCTGACCGGGCGATCGCAGAGGCCGTTTCGGCCGCCGATGACGCTGCGCTCGCTCGGGCGTACCTGGTCTCCGATTGGGCCAATCGGGTGCTCGGATCGACGGAAGTAACCGGTTACGGCGAGATGGCGCTGGCGTTGTATGAGCGTATGGGCGATCTCGACGGCGCCGGCAAGGCGTCGAACAACCTTGGAGCGATCGCCTACTTCAATGGTCAGTGGGGCGACGCCGTGATGTGGTATCGCAAAGCGCTCGACGCCTATCGCCGCTGCGGCAACGAAGCGTCGGCCGCACTTTCCGGCAGCAACCTGGCAGAGGTGTTGGTGAGTCGCCGGGCATTCGAGGAAGCGGAGCCGATGTTGCGCGAATCGATACGCGTTCTGCGCGCCTCGCATGCGCTCGACGACGTGCTGTTTGCCGAGACCCAGTTGGGAAGGCTGCTGGTCGAGCGAGGCGACAGCGCATTGGCGGTCGAGTACCTCGTCGCGGTCCGAGCCGAGGCGCTGGCGGTGGGGCAACGGGGGTTTGCGTTCGAGGCAGCGACGTACCTCGCGGCAGCGCTCGTGGCGCTCGACCGTTGCGACGAAGCGATCGAGACGTTGGACGAAGCGGCGACATTGATGGGTTCGGTCGACCCTATGTATCAGCCGATGCTGGCACGCGTGCGCTCGCTGGCACTCGCAGGAAGCGGTCGATTCGACGAGGGTCGGGCGGTGCTTGCGCAGGGCCTGTCGTCGGCACGCGATCAAGGTCTGACCTATGAAGAGGGTCTCTTGCTGCTGGTCAGCATCAAGTTCGACGTGGTCGATGACCGCCGAACACCGGTCGAAGTGGTCGACCGGTGTTCCACTATTTTCGCTCAATTGAGCGTCGAGGTTGAGTTACCCCAGTCGTCGTCTACTGGAACTTCGGATCGTCGTAGCCGAATACCTGCCACACCGTGACGGCCTCGCCATTGATGTCGCCCCGGGAAGTTTCGCCGGCGATACACCATGTCTCACCAGTCGGCAGGGTTGCGGTGGTGACATCGCCTGCTCCGTCGAACTGCGGGTTGATGCACCACCGAACCGGTTTGAAGGCTTCGCCACCGAGCGGGTCGTACTCGAGTAGCAGGCTGAGCGGGCCCGTCACCGAGGCGGCTTGTGGCTCGAAGCTGAGGTAACCGCGGTAGTTGACCTTCTCGCCGCCCGAAGGCGTGAAGAGCACAGAACTTTCCCCATCGACAGGGTCGACCTTGACGGCGTCGACCGCGTACTGCTTACAGGCGTCAGTTTCGGACAAGAGTACGAAGGTCGCCTCCACGTCTTGACCGACTTGACCGTCTTGATCGGTAACCGCTCCCACGGTACAGACGTTGACGGTGACTATCGCCAGATTTGAGTAGGCGTCACCGTCGAATGCCCGATAGGTGAACGAGTCGGTACCTGAGAAGGTTGGGTTCGGGGTGTACCTAATTGAGGTTCCCTCGACGACTGCCGATCCGTTCGCAGGTGACACTGAACCGGTCACCGCAGCAAGGCTGACGCTCAGCGTGTCGAATTCGATGTCGGTGTCGTTGGACAGCACATCGATCAAGACGTTGAGATCCTGATCGATCTCGCCTGTGTCAACTACCGCAACCGGGGCATCGTTGACCGGCGTGACCCCTACGGTGACGACGGCGGACGTGGCGGTCGCTGCGCCCTGATCATCGACGACACTGCAGGTGATCGTGACACCGCCGTTGAAGTTCAGCGGCGGGGTGAACGTGATCGACCCGTCGCCGTTGTCCACGATCGAACCTCCGGAGGGCACACTCGTGCAGGTTGCCGTCAACACTGTGCTGTCGATGTCGGTGGCGACCACGATCGTGACTGCTGTTTCCTCGGGTGTCTCTGCTTCACCGCTGATCGATTCCGGCGGATCGTTGACCGGGGTGACAATGATGTTGACCGTTGCCGTCGACCCATCGATTCCGTCGCTCACGTTGTACGTAAACGAGTCGGATCCGACATGCTCACCCGGGTCCGGGGTGTACGTGAACGACCCAGGCGATGCGAAACTGAGCGTGCCATACGTTGGGTCGCCATTGCCCGTAACCGTGAGCCCGTCGCCGTCGCCATCAAGATCGTTAGTCAGCACGTTGAACGTGATGGCGGTGTCTTCGTTGGTGATGACATTGTCGTCAACGGCCGACGGTGCTGCATTGGACAGCTCGAACAATGAGTCGAAGGCCGGGTTGTTGGCGAAGTCGCCGGCGCCTTCGAGCGTGACGGTGCCGACCTCGGTGGTCAATGTGATCGTGTCGAAGTTGAAACTCGGCGTGATCGTCCATTGACAGTTGTCGTTGCCTGCGCTGTTCGGCCCCGAACTGTTCGGTGAGGCGCAGGCATCGACGTTGTCGGTCATTGTGGATGAGGCGAAGTACGGCGCACTTGTGTCGTAATCGGACTCTGACGACTGGGCCGATTGAATGTTGTTTCCGGTTTGCAGTTTGTAGACCTCGTTGCTAAGTCCGCGTGCAACGGTGATGACGACGATCGCGTTGCCGGTCATCTCTACGTCAAACCGCAGCGATTTGAACGTGCGACCGGGCAGGTTGGTTCCGGGCTTCATGATCAAACGTTCGGCAGGATCGACTTGGGCACAAGGGGATCCGTTGCCGCTCGACGGGCTGCCTTTGATCCCGAGACCGTAGTTTGAAAGGCCCGGTGCTGGTTGGTTTCCGACCGACGACAGGTCGATCAGCGTTTCAGGGGAGTTGATCGCGCAACTGTTCTTGCCGACGGTGATCGGTTGGGTTGCGGAGCCGAGTGAAAATCGAAGCGCGTCAGTTCCGAGGTGGAGCCGAACGTAGCTCGGCGCCGCGCTGGCCACCAGCGTCGTGGTTACAACCCCGGCGGCGGCCGCCAAGGATGTCGCAACCATAATGCTGATTAATCGAGTACTGCGCATGTTGATCCTCCGTGAGTGGTCGGTTGACTCTATGCCACGGTGAGTAGTCAGTCAATAAATAGAACGATGGGCACCCTGCGCGAACAGCCCCTTCAACCTGATCGAAGAACACAATAAGTGGTTATACCCGCGCGGAGTGTCTCATCGTGTGCGTGCGCGGGGATAAGGCGGGGCGCAGTAATCTATGGAATTCGGCAAGATATTCCAATCGGACCATGTTCCGTGTGATGACGAGCACCGCCAGCGCGAACACGACGATTTTGGTCCGCCAAAACCCTGAGATTGTTCCCGAAATCGAACCCCCTGGACGGCTCTCATTCGAGAATGAAGTGCCAAAAGTCACACGGGCATTTGCCAAACGTGATTCAACCTGATCGCTCCACGACGATACCGAACCACCTCGGTCGTGTGAACGCAGGCACGAACAGCGGGTCAATGTGGTGACATGTCGTGGAGATCTCACAACACCGCCTCACAACACCACCTCTACAAGACTGAGGTATAGATCTCCATTGTCTTGCGAGCTGCGGCATCCCAGCCGAACTCTTTGACTGCTCTGGCTCGGCCGGCGAGGCCCATCGTTCGGGCACGTTCCCTGTCTGCGAGAACTCGGTTGACGGCGGCCGCAAACTCATTCTCAAAGGTTCGTGGATCGCTCTCGTCGTAGTGCACGAGTAGGCCGGTTTCGCTGTCGGCCACAACCTCGGGGATACCGCCGACGTCGCTCGCCACTACGGCTGTTTCGCAGGCCATCGCCTCGAGGTTCACGATCCCGAGCGGTTCGTACACCGAGGGGCAGACGAACACGGTTCCGTGGCTCAGCACCTGGCGAACCTCGTCACGCGGCAGCATCTCTGACACGAGGAACACGTTGTCACGAGCGGCCCGCAGCGCGGCTACGGCGGCGTCGGTTTCGGCGGCCAGTTCAGGCGTGTCGGCGGCTCCTGCCAGCAGCACGACTTGTGCCTCGTCGTTGAACTGGAGCGCCGCCCGCAGCAGGTGCGGCACACCCTTCTGGCGGGTGATTCGCCCGACGAACACGACCGATGGTTTCGAGGGATCGACGCCCAATCGGTCGAGCACGTTCGTATCGAGGTCGGGTCGATAGAACTCGGTGTCGATTCCATTGTGGACGACGTGCACCTTGGAGGGGTCGAGTCGTGGGTACGACGCCATGACGTCGCGCATCGAACCGTGGCTCACGGCGATCACGGCGTCGGCCGCCTCATACGACGTCTGCTCAGCCCACGATGAGACCCGGTAGCCGCCCCCCAGTTGTTCTGCCTTCCAAGGCCGCTGCGGCTCAAGTGAATGTGACGTCACGACGTGTGGGATGTCGTGCAGCAACTTGGCGATGTGTCCACCCATATTGGCGTACCAGGTGTGTGAGTGAACGATGTCGCAGCCGGCAACGCCCGCCGCCATTGCGAGATCGGTGGAGAGTACCCGCAACGACGAATTGGCATCCGCCAGACGGTCGTCGTGTTCAGAATGCGCCGTGGCACCTTGGCGCGGCTCACCCATGCAATGGACGTCGACGTCGGCCAACTTCTTCAGTTCGCGGACCAGGAAGTCGACGTGAACGCCTGCCCCTCCGTAGACGTCAGGCGGATACTCGCGAGTCAAAATCCCAATGCGCACGGACCGGCATCGTAGACGCCGATGCGGCGTGCTGCGAACTACTTCAGGAACTTGCTGGTGGTGTTGTCGGCGAGAATCTTGCCGCCGGTTTGGCAGGCCGCGCAGTAGTTCACGGTGTAGCCCGAATACTCGACCGACCGCACCGGGTCGCCGCAGTGCGGACATGGGGCACCGTCGCGATGGTGAACACCGCTTGGCCGATCTTTCGATGAACTCATGTCCGGGCGGATGCGTTCGTAAGCCAGGCCGTCGTCAACGCACGACCGGATGGCGACCACGACCTTGCTTGCGCCGTCAAGACCGAGCTTGCCGGTCATCGCGAATGGGCTGACCCTGGCGGTGTGGCAGATCTCGTTGGCCAGTCGTCGACCCAGTCCGGCGATCGAACGTTGGTCCCGTAGGAATCCATGGAGGCGCTGGTTCTTGGCCTCGAACAGGTGCACCAGCGCCTGCGGTGTCACGATGTCGGCCTCAGGTCCGAGCACGTCGAGCGGTGGCGAATCGAGCGTGTTGGCTGACGGAAGGCACCATACGCCGGCGCGTCTCTCGGTTCCTGCCTCCGTGAGGAGCAACCCCGGGGCGTCGTCGCCGAAGACGAATCGGGCTTGGCCGCCACGCGGTTTGGGTGCCTGCTTGGTATCGACGAGCAGTCGTCCACCTTGCATCAGGTGAACCGCGAACCACACCGATTCGAACTCCAGTAGCAGATACTTTCCCCGTCTGCCGACCTTGATCAAAGGCTGACCGTAGGCCTCGTACGCCGCAGGGACCGCCGTCTTGAGTGCTGTGAACGTGAGCGGCTGGAACCTGGTGAGCACCCGCCCGGTGAAGTCGGCTGTCAGCCGTTCGGCATGAGCTTGGACTTCGGGCATTTCCGGCATCGGGTTACTCGTACCGCGTGCGTTCCCTGACGGCCGAGAACACTGCGTCGAGTGCGCCGAACACTGGTTGCGATGCCATCAGCGATTGCTGGTCGCCGTGGAGCCGAATTCGGCCGGTCACGAACGCTTCCTGAGCGTTGAGTTCACCGGTCGCTACGGCCACAGCTGTGTCCCAGTCCTGTTCCATTCGAACATCCTCCGGATCGGCTCTTCCGGCGCCGAACGCGGCAGCGCCGTCTCCGACCTGAAGGTGGTAGATCACGTCGCCTTCGGGCCCGCCGGTGACCGTTTGGGTAACGCCAATGCGGTGCGCGTGGGACAGGTCGGCGAGTGTGACGCTCTCGGCGACATGGCGGGTCAACTCTCGGATCCATGCCAGGCTGAGATAGCGGATGCTCGTGTCGGTGCGATCGGTCTCCATTGCGGTCATAGTCTGCCTGATCATGGAGGTACATCGCAGCGTCCAACATGCCGTCCAACACGGCAGTGTTCGGGGTGCCGATGAGTTTCCCCACGCCGGAGCGGCTGTCGAAGAGTGGGTGTTTGCTGGGTGGGAGCCTGATGGATCGTCCGGGTTCATCTCCGGCCATCGGCTGCTCGGTCGAATCGCCTGGTACTGGGCGGCGTTCGTCGAACTCGATCAACCGTTACTGCACGTCACCGAATGGGAGGTCCCCGTACGCGCCGATCCGCTGATCGTCAAAGCTGAACAGTTATGGGCCGAACACACCTGTGACTCGCCATTGGAACAATGGTCGATCGGCAACGAAACATACGCAACGTCGCTCAACGACCCGAGTGATGCGTTGGGTCTCGGCTATGGCGTGCCGACGCCGATCGGGTTCGATCTCGAATGGTACGCGACGGGTCCTGCCAGCGAGATCGACCATGGCTACGAACAGGTCGGGGTCGTACACGGCGACGTGGCGATGATTGGCCGCCCGAATCACACCTTCACCGAATCACCCGGAAAACGATGGCATCGATGGGGCACAGGCTCGACATTGCTGGCCCCCTTACCGCTTCCTGAGGCGATCGCGCATACCGGACTCCGCGCCGCGTTCGGCTTTCCAGACGGCTCGGTCAGCGATCTGGTATTGCTTTCGACTGGCTGGGGTTCCAGATCACCCCGAAACTGATCAAAATATGTTAAGTCTTCGTCAGGATTGACCGATACCAGAGATATGGAAATCGGCGAACTGACGGTCGGCGTGCCCGCCCCGGGCGCACGGTTTCGCTGGAGAGGTTCGAGTCTTGGTCGGACTCGGACACCGTCGAACTCCGTAGCTTGGGCAGCGCTCAGCGTGTTCCTGGTGGTGATCGCGCTGTACGCCCTCGGGGTCGTCGGACCGGTGGCCTATTTTCTGGTCCTGCTCGGCGGCGTCGTGTGTGTCGCGGTCGGAGTCCGTTGGCATCGGCCGACGAAGAGCAGTCCGTGGTGGATGCTGGTTCTCGCCGATGTCGTCTGGACACTGGCAGGGATCATCCATGAGATCTTGAACACCAGCGGCGATCTCAGCCCACACCGTTCGCTGGTCGCCGACACGGTCGCGATCCCGGGGTATCTGCTGTTTGGCGCCGCCTTGTACTGGCTGCTTCGGTTGCGGCGCGGACACAGCGAACGCCCTGCGCTGCTCGACGGTTTGATGATCGCCGCCGGATCGACGCTGCTCGTCTTCGAAGGTCTGATTCGTCCCACGTTCGACATCGCCGACGCCTGGTTGCCAGCGCAACTGGCGGTCGCCTCCTACCCGACAATGTCGCTGATGTTGCTCGTGATTGCCGGTCAACTGGCGTTTTCGAGCGGTGAGCGTTCGACCGCATTTTCTCTGCTACTCGGTGGTTCGATCTCGTTGCTCGTCGGTGACGTGATCTATGCCTTCGGCGAAATCGGACGACTCTCACTACCGCAACCGGTGATCGAAGTCCCATATCTGTTGGTTCCGGCGGCGATCGGCACGGCGGCGCTCCACCCGTCGATGCGATCGATGGTAGGACGGAATGGAGGGATGGCGACCGCGACCCTCAGTCATACCCGCGTGTTGGCGGTCGGCGCCGCGCTGCTCGTTCCGATCGCCGTGATGGCAGGCCGAGATCACACCGTGACCGATCTCGTCACCGTCGCAATCTGTGCCTTGCTGGCGACCGCTGCCGTGGTGCGACTGGTGGCGGCGATGCGCGATCAGCGAGTGGCCTCGGCTGTGTTGTATCACCGTGCAACGCATGACGAGTTGACAGGTCTGCCCGGCCGTACCCTGCTGGTGGAACGGGTTGCCCAAATGTTGGGTCGCTCACGGGACTCGTATGTGACGTTGATGTTTCTCGATCTGGACAGACTCAAATTGGTCAACGACTCGCTCGGTCACACCGCCGGAGACGAACTGTTGCGCCAGGCTGCTCAGCGAATCGTGCTTCAAGCCCCTGACGATCGTCACGTCTACCGGTTGTCCGGGGATGAGTTCGTTGTGGTTGCCGAGAACATGACGGATGCCGCCGCCGTGGCTCTTGCGGCTCGCATCCGTGGAGCGCTCCGGCGAGCATTTCAACTCACCTCCGGAGAAGCGTTTGTATCGGCTTCGATCGGATTCACCTCGGCCTCCGAGGGCGATGCAGACCGTGTCCATGAACTGCTTCAAGAAGCTGACGAGGCGATGTATCGGAGCAAGGAAAATGGGCGCGACGCGACGACCCGATTCGACTTGTCGATGAAGGAACAGACCACCCGCCGCGTCGAGGTGGAGCGGCTGCTCCGTCATGCGCTCACTAGCCATGAGCTGAAGGTCGCCTACCAGCCGATCGTGTCGGGCGCGGAAGCGCGGATTATCGGATTCGAGGCGCTCGCTCGATGGACGGTGGACGGTACGCCGATCCACCCAGTCGAGTTCATTCCCGTCGCCGAGGAGTCCGGGTTGATTCCGGCTCTCGGCAAGTTCGTGCTCGATGAAGCCTGCCGCGAGTTGGCGGTGTGGCGGCGATCGCTTCCCGGCGGCCAGCACTTGACGATGTCGGTCAACGTGTCACCAGGGCAGATCCGCACCGGCGACATCGTCGAGGTCGTCGCCGACACGTTGCGAAGGCACGGTCTTCCCGGCGATGCGCTCTGGCTTGAGCTCACCGAGAGTGTGATGGTCGAGGAGTCGATCACCACGATGGCTGTGATGTCGGCGTTGCGGGCGCTGGACGTGCGGTTGTCGATCGATGACTTCGGTACGGGGTTCTCTTCGTTGAGCTACCTCAAGCGGTTTCCGGTGTCGAGGGTCAAGATCGATCGCTCGTTCGTATCCGGCATGTGCGACCACGAGTCGGACCGGTCGCTCGTGGCGGCCGTGATCGCGATGGCGTCAGCACTCGGTTTGGAAGCCGTCGCCGAGGGTGTCGAAATGCCGGCGCAAGCGGCCGCGCTGCGCGCGCTCGGGTGCGATCGGATGCAGGGCTTCCTGTTCGGGCGCGCCGTGTCACCATTGAATGCCGCCGAATTGGTGGAGACAGCGAATCGGCTGCTGGTGCCGACGATGAGCGGTCGCGTGCGAGTTGGCGGCCCTTCGTCCTGGCCAACCCATCAATCGTTCTAGCTGTTCGATTTAGCTGTTCGATTTAGTGGCCGGTCGGCTGGATTCGCGGCGTGGCATCGCGCGACGTGGCATTGAGGGAATCGGCTCGGGAAGATCGGCGACGTACCACGTTTGCCGATCGACCACGGAGACTGAGCCCTGCGGAAATGCGCCGGCAATTTGATTGACGAGTTGGTCGGTATCGAACATGGTGCGATTGAAGTCGCAAATGTCGAATACAAGCTTCCCCCCGACGCTTGCGGGAATCTGCCACATCTCGGTGTACAGCCGACTGAACAGCGTCAACCCACGTTGGCCGGGGGCCACCATCACATAGATCCCAACGAAAATCGCGTTTCGTGCGGCATGCTCCGGGTACTTGCTTCGGAGGAAATCCGGTGAGATCTCGGGCACTTCTTCCAGCACGTTCGTGACCAACCCGAAGCCGACAGGGACTCCCGCCTGCCATGCCACGATCTTGATGAAGTTTGGGTTGGCGAAACAAGCGATCATCTCATCGCGTTCTGACGACTGCTTCTGAATCGCCAATTTGGCCAGCGGAGCGAAGTTGGTGTGATACGCAACCCACAGTTGTTCGGCAAGTTCGCCAGTCAGCGACAACTCATGCGTGATCGTGACTTCTTGCGATCGGCTGGTCGACCCATCCGACGTACGAGGACGCTTGACCAGACTGGTCGTCGGCTTCCGGCGCGTTTGGAGCCGTGATGGTGCCGGTCGACGAGTCGTGTGAGCGACCTCGTGAAGTTGATCCGTCATGAACGCGACGTTACCACGCAGGCTCGTGCCGGTGTGACCCTGGGTGGTTAAAAGAGCGTCAACAGTGGTCATGGTTCTTCCAATATCGACGTTGCGTCGACATGAGGTTGACGCAACGTTGACAAAACTTGACTACGAACGGCGTCGAGTAGTTATGTCACTACTCAACGGGTGGATCCTCCGACGGTTGGGTCGCTGGCGGTTGGGTTGCTGGCAATGGAACCGTGTTGTCAGGCCCGGGCGACACAGATCCGGTTGACGCCGGGGTCGCCTCGGTCGCCGCTCGCTGACGACGGCGAAGGAACCAGCGCACCGCCAGCGCTGCGAAGCCACCGACGATCAAGAACGGGGCGAGCACAGCCAGGACGTACACGACACCGAACAGGAACGCCACGAATGCATTCCATCCATCCTGCAGGGCATCGAGAATCCCGGGATCCTGTTCGATCTCGGGCACCTGTTCAGAGGGGAACACCTCAATCGTTACCGTCGAGAGTGCGACCCGGTCTGACAGGTTGCGCTGTTGCGCTTCGAGTAATTCCAGTTCCGTCAGTCGACGAGTCAGCTCGCCCTCGAGCGTGACGAGATCAGTCAGGGCAACGGCTTGATCCATGAACCTGCGAACGCTCTCGACGCTCTCTCGGGCGTTCTCGATCCGAACATCAAGGTCGATCAGCTGCTCGGTGACGTCCTGCGCGCTCTGCCCGATCGACCGAACCTCGCCAGTCCTGTTGAGCCCGTCGAGCAGTCGATCGACCTGATCCGGCGGCACCTTGACGACCAATGTGGCGAAACCGCCGTCGACGCCGGTGCCGTAGTTCACGTCAGCCTGAGCGACGCCGCCTCCGAGCCGGTTGGCCTCGTTGGTGATCGACGCCACGGTGGCGGCGATGTCGTCGCTGCCCATCGTGACGTGCATCTCGATGATCACATCGCGGCCGATCACACCAAGGTCCAACCCGCCGCCATCCTCATCAGCCGAATCCCCCGCCTCGCCGTTGATCGCGACATCGGCTGCTTCCGCCGTGGCCGCAGCGGCCTCGTCCCCGGCATCCGCTGCCGGTACCCCTGCTGTCTGGGCGTCGTCGTTGCCGCCACATGCCGAGAGTGCGATCAACGCGATCAGCACCACAGGCCTGAATCGGCGCCATCGCCGCAATCCGAGCGGATGGATACTGATGTCGTGACGTGTTGTGCTCCCCATGCGGGTTGGACGTTACGTCACCCGGTTCGGTTCCCATGCAAGACTCTCAACAACCATGGCGTATCAACGCGACATTCTCGACGACTTCGCCGAGAGCAGGAAACCGAAGCTGTACCCAACGATTGAGGTGTCGATGGGTCTTGTCGTCGAAGATCGCGCCAGCGGGTTCGTCGGCGATGTCGTGCGTTGGAACTATGAGGCTGTCACGCTGCGCGACCGAAAGCAGCAACTCCGTTTCTTCACGTGGAAGCCGGGCGGATTCCTGTTCGAAGGCAAACCGGTCAGCCTCGTGCGGCCGACGGCAACTCCGGCGATCACGGGTAATCGGATCACCGCTTCCGGTTCGATAGCGGGTGACGGAATCGCCCGGGTTGCCAAGGCGAGCCGGATCTGGGTCGAAGGTATGCACGACGCCGAACTGGTCGAACACGTGTGGGGTGACGATCTCCGCGAGCTGGGAATCGTGGTCGAACCGATGCACGGTGCCGACGATCTTGCTGCCGCCGTCGCCGACTTCCAGCCGGGTGGTCAGCGTCGATTGGGTGTCTTGCTCGACCATCTCGTCGACGGTTCAAAGGAGTCGCGGCTCGCCACCGCCGTCGTTGATCATCCATCGGTGCTGATTACAGGGCATCCGTATGTCGACGTGTGGGCCGGCATCCGGCCAAAGGCGCTCGGCCTCACGAAGTGGCCAGAGGTTCCGCGAGGCCAGCCGTGGAAGCAGGGCCTGTGCGCCGCCCTCGGCGTTCCGTTCGACGGCTTCTGGCCCAAACTCCGGAATCGAGTGCATACCTTTGCTGATCTCGAGCCCGAATTGATCGGAGCCGTAGAGCGCCTGATCGACTTCGTCAGCGACGAGTGAATCGACCCATCTGCGAATCCGATGGGGTCGCGTTCTTGGCGATAGTCGCCATGAGATTGCGGGCTTGTGAATGCCAGCCGACTAGCTTTCGGACTCATGGCACCAACGATCACGCCGAGTTCAGGGCGTCGCGATCCTGTTTCGGGGACCGCTGTAGGCAAGGGCCGAAAACGTAAGCCGTTCCTGCTTGACCTGTACTCCACTGCTGTCGGGAAGAAATACGTGATGGCGATCACCGGCATCATCGGGATCGGTTTTGTGATCATGCACATGATCGGCAACCTCAAGGTGTATCTCGGGGCGATCGAGCACAACGGCGAGCAGGCGTACGACATCGACGTGTACGGCGAGTTCCTCCGCGAGTTGCTCGTTCCGATCCTGCCACACGGTTACACGCTCTGGATCCTGCGACTGACGCTGATCGGTGCGGTGATTCTGCACATTCACGCCGCCTACTCCCTCACGGTTCTGAACCGCAACGCGCGACCGGTGAAGTATCAGTCAGCGCGTGACTATCAGGTCGCAAATTTTGCCAGCCGATCGATGCGCTGGACCGGCATCATCGTGCTGCTGTTCCTGTTGTGGCACCTCGCCGACTTCACCTGGGGTTGGGCCAATCCCGACTTCGAATACGGTGCGGTCTATCGCAACCTCGACGCCAGCTTGAGCCGAGTGCCGGTTGCGATCCTGTACATCGTCGCCAACATCGCGCTTGGCATCCATCTGTTCCACGGCACGTGGAGCCTGTTCCAGTCGATGGGTTGGAACAACCCGCGTTTCAACGAATGGCGCCGCGGCCTGGCGGCC
>JANPLQ010000030.1:0-86563 GCA_031422395.1 Ilumatobacteraceae bacterium
ACCGAACAAGCCTGCCGTCAATGGCGACGCAACGCCGAAGCAATCACCGAACAACCAGAACCTGCTGTTCCTGAACGCCAACTGATCTCACAACGCGCCTCTGACGGATCCTTGGTCGGCAGATTCGTGTTCGACGACGCCTCGCCGCCGAATTCGAACACGCCATCGGCACCGCACAAACTTGGGAAGCAGACGACCCGCGCACCGTCGCCACCCGACACGCTGACGCCTTGTTTGATGTCGTGGCGTTCTTCAACGCCAACCACCACAAAACCGGAACACCACGACATCGCCCCCACATCGAACTCGCAATCAACGCCGACGATCTTGCCACCGCACACTGCTGTGCCACGACCAGCGACGGAGAACCGATCCCGGCGTCAACGACCGAGGCGTTTCTGTGTGACTCGATGATTCAACGCTTCGTCCTCAACGGCTCAGTCCCGATCGATATTGGGCGTGCCACACGCAGCGTGCCACTCGACATGTTCCGTGCCGTCGCCAAACGTGACGGCCACTGCCGACACCCAGGATGCAACCGCAAAATCGCCTGGTGCGACGCACACCACATCAGATTTTGGCGCAACGGCGGCAAGACGAGTCTCGACAACCTGGTATTGCTATGCGCCAGGCACCATCACTTGATCCACCGTCCCGGCTGGCATTTGAAACTGCTCCCCGACGGCACCCTCGAAGTCACCAACCCCAACGGCCACACCCAAACCAGCGCACCCAGACCACCACCACACGCAACAACCCGCCTCCAAACGTGACCTCAAGCTGCGTCGCCGAATGATGCTCTGAGCGCGTTCGTCGTTGCCGCCAGCCCGGCCAGCGAGCACGTTGCGGCGACGTAACGATCGGGGGGCGCAAGATCACCAGTTCGCGGTTGGCAACCCACCGTCGATGTCGAGGACTGTCAACAGATCGTCATCGACACTCGGGTCGCCCGCAGCCTCCACTCGAACGAATCGTGCTCCTGTCGATCGCCACCAATCAACGTCGCGGGATCTCCGGTCGTTGGGTCGACTCCGATGCCGATCACGGCAAACCACGGGCCGATTGCATCATCGAGCAGGACGTCCACCAGCACGTCACCATCAACCGTGCCGACACGAGGTTGCGGGAACATGCGGCCGATCGGATCGGTCTTGTCTTTCGGGTCGACGCCCGTCAACACACCGTGCGTGTAGCGCGGCATCGGTTTGTACTCCATCTGAAGGATGTAGTCGCGACCGCCATGCACCCGCTGAACGGCTCGAAACACGAGGTCGCGAAACCGTTCCGTCAAACGATTGCGTGGACGGTAAATCGAACCGATCCGGGTCGCGAATCCGACCACCTCGGTGGCATGTGGGCGGCGCTTCAGATCGTAGGAATCGACGATCTCAGGTCCGGCGACTCCCTTGGCGACACCAGCCAACTTTCAGGCCAGGTTGGTGGCATCGCGTAGACCCGAGTTCTCCCCTGCCCAAAGAACGGCGGTTGCAGATGGGCAGCGTCACCTGCTTAGCAGCAGCCGATCACGGTGGAACGTCTCGGCCACATCCATCGAATCAGCACAGACGGTGACGAACTCAAGTTGGCCGGTAAGACGATCCACCTAATCAATGCCGATGGCCCGGTCTCGACGCTTGCCTTCATCATCTAGCCTTGCCAACCTACGGGATGATCTGCTTCACATGAGTCGGGTAGAGAATATCCCACACCGGCCATACGTGCATCGCTTGACAGTCCCAGTCCGCTAGCGCCAGGAGCACGCCGTCTGGTCCAGCCAACTGCGTCTCCACGCGGGTCTTCTCAGGTGTCTGCGCCGTATGGCCGAGCGCTTTCATGCACGAAGCGTACGCACCAAGGGCTGACTTCATTTCGGTCGATCCGTACACTGTCTGATAGGCCTGCAAAAACTTGGCATTCGTCTCCTCGTCGTTTCGGAAGAACGGTACAGAGTTGGCGAGTTCATCGCGTGCACGGCCGATACACCCGCCGCTAGGACGGTCCTCAGCGCGTTCAGCGCCCTCCAACGCCGAGAGATACCCGTCGAGATCCTCAGCATTCATCGCACGGAGTAGTTCCAATTGGCCTCGTGCAGCATCGGACGCCTCACTAGCAGTCATCGACGTCGGACGTCCGAAACCGTTCCGTTCTCGATAGGTACGGGCTGCGTCCCGTGTCAGCGGCTCCTCGTCCACCTGAATCGTCGGCTTGTATTCGAAGCCCTGTTCGGCCATGCACGACGCAATCATCTGTTGCTCGTTGTTGGCTACCTCAGCCGGGGTCATCCATCCAAAGATCTCAGCTCTGATCGGATCGACGTAACCATCCGGGCTGGCCGCGACGACTCTTGGTGCTGCAACAGTGTTCACCGCAGCCGTCGGCGACGGGGCCTGCCCGCAGGCCGATGCCACGACAGCTGGTATTGCGAGCAAGACATAGCGGAGTTGCGTAATCATGAAAGCACCGCCCAATCCGTCTCAATATACAAGCTCCCCGCGGCCTGGTTTAGATGAGCCTTTGCCTTCGAGGCGAACGGATTCTGCATCTGCTTGCTCCAGCGAGGCTGGCTATTATAGGTTGCCAGCGAATAGGTGCTGTATATCGTGAGATCGGATAATTTTCGAAAGATATATGGTTTCTCTATCACGCACGCATAGTTCCACGTCCAACACAAATAATCGTTCATCCTAGACCAAGCCGTGTAGCAGGTCGTCGAAGCTCGTAGATCGACCGTTGCCTTGCCGACACTCGTGTTGTCGTAGATTGTGAGGAGCGATACCGCGTTCGACGCACAGTTCCATCGAGTGTCGGTCGGACTCGTGCAATCCTTCGTGTAGGTGTAACAGTTGTTGGCGGCGAGTGCCGTGTCGCTACTCGTGAGCAGGGCGGCAGTCGTAGTAGAGATAACGATACAAATCACAGCTGCAATCCGCATCAACTGCGCCCACATACCGCACCCTCCGCCGTCCTTGAGGTCTCGGTGTCCGTTTGGCGGTTCGATCGCTGTACCGCGCGCCGCACCAACTGTCGAGGTGTCTGATCCGGCGTCGACATTCGTCAGCAACGTCGGTGGTACAAGGTGAGGCGAATCCATCGCAGGCGTGCTCCTTTGGGGTCTGCGACGTGGTTGTCAGCTTGCCCTCCGACAAGAATGATCCCCCCCGATCGGATGTCAAGCCAAAGAACTACATCTCGCTGTTATTACGGCATAGATATTGGGTGCTTCGTGAATTCGCAGCGTTCGATTCCGCAGAGCACATGAGTGGTGCTCCTTCCGCCGTCCGGTCCAACGATGTACTTGCCTACGATGGCTGGTTCTAAGGATGGGGATGATTGTCGGTTGGGCCAGGCCGGTTTACCGGCTCGGAGTAGCACGCGGGAGCCTGTAGTGCACGAACCCTCGCCCGCATCGCGGCGAGTGCCCTACCGGTGGCGTCAGCGAAGCAAGGCATCGGCCCGAACCCGAAACCGCCTTTGTAGTTCGGGCCGCAGCCCTGCTTGTTCTCCGAATGGATCTCGACCAGCTACGCGTCGATATCCAACACCACCATCGCCGTGCCGGTCGTCGCCGACATCCGAGACCACATCCGGCGGCGCGCGCACTGTCGCTGCCGCCGCGGGCGTGATGAACGTCCATTGCAGCATGGTGATGCAGGCATTCGACACCAGGTCACTGAGTCGCGTGAGGCCGACATCATGTTGGCGACGACGCCCTTCTATACCGCCGGAGGGATGATCCGAACAATCTCGTGGATGTTCATGGGGCAGGCCCTGATCATCCACCCGCTTCGACCCTGATCATCTGATCCACGGCATCGAGCACCTACGAGCGACGTTCACGACGTTCATTCCGACGATGTTGCAGCGCTTTCTGGCGCCCCTCAAGGAACAACCCGGCCACGATATGTCGAGCCTTCGTCGGATCAGTTGTGGCTCTGCATCATCGGGTCCTGACCTGGCGCGGCGGGCGATGGAGATGCTCGGATGTGATCTGCGGCAACGCTACGGACAAACCGAACTGGCCCGCAAGGGTGTGCGCGTGAACGCCATCGCTCCGGGTTTCATCGATACTGCGGCGACTCGCAAGGTGACTCCCGAGAAGATGCTCGAAGCAATGACGAACCAGTCCGCGATGCGACGGCTTGGCCCGCCGGCCGACCTTGTCGGCCTCGTCCTGTTCATGCGCTCCGACGAAGCCAGCCACATGACCGGCCAGATCGTCGCCGTAGATGGCGGGCTGATCACCCGCCTCTGAGCGTTACGCGGTAGGCGGGGAGAAGTCGGCTGGGATCACGAGGTCGGCGGGCGACAGATCATTGATCGAGGCCTTACCGAGACCCAACATGGTCGAATCGATGCCGTTGCGCAAGATGTCGAACACGTTCTCGACTCCGGCTTGGCCGTTGGCAGCGAGTCCCCACAGGTACGCCCGACCGATCATCACAGCCTTCGCCCCGAGTGCCAACGCCTTCACGACGTCACTGCCACGGCGAACGCCGCCGTCCATCACGATCTCGATCTGATCGCCAACCGCCGCAACGACCTCAGGCAACACACGGATCGGTGCAGGTGTGCCATCGAGATTGTTGCCGCCGTGGTTCGAGACCGAGATCGCCGTAGCACCGGCATCGACGGCACGTCTCGCCTCGTCGGCGCGGCCGATGCCTTTCACCATGAATGGGCCGTCCCACTGCGAACGCAACCAGGCAACGTCATCCCATGACGGCGGTGGCGTCTGCATCCATACGCCGTAGGCCTCGAAGAAACCGGGTGGCTTGCCGCCGTCGGTCGCGAAGTTGGGAACACTCAAGTCGGGTAACGCGCCGGACCGGGCGAAGTCGAACAGCCAGCGAGGCCTCATCGCCGTCTCGAAGGCGTGGGCGCGCACCGTCTTGAAATCGATCGATGCAGGAATCGCCGGGCTGCCCCAGTCGCGCCCGTGCGAGAACGACCAGTCGAGTGTGAGGATGATCCCGACCGCACCCGCCGCGCGGGCACGTTCCATTCGAGCGACCATCGAATCGCGGTCGCCGGCCCAGTAGATCTGGAAGAACGTCTGCGGATTGAGGGCGATCACGTCCTCGATCGGCTTGCTGGCGAACGAGCTGAGCCCCATCGCCACACCGCGCGCCGCGGCGGCACGTGCAACGGCCAGCTCACCCTCGGGATGCACGGCTTGCACGCCCGTCGGCGAAATCAACACCGGCATCGAGATCTGCTGCCCCATGATCGAGGTCGTCAGGTCTCGGGTCGGAGGCTGACCTGCGGTGACTGGGCGAATCCCGATCTCATCGAAGGCCGACATGTTGTCGTTCATCGAAAGCCCGCGCTCGGTGCCTGCGATCAATGCCCCATACACGGACTTGGGGAGTCGCTTCTTGGCGCGCGCCTGCGCCACAGCCACCGTCTCGAACCAAGCGCTTCCCACGTCAATAGCTCCTCATTCGCCTTGGCAAGAGTCTTCCACCCTTACAGGGCGACCGAGTAGCCGCCGTTGACCGGCGACATCGTCAGGCTGCCGGGGCGACGAAACGATATACGGCTTCAGCAGCGCTGCCTGGTCGGCCTCCGCCGATGGCGAGTCACTAGCGTGATAGGCATGCGTCGGTTGTTTGATGAGGATCACGAGTCGTTTCGGGAATCGTTTGCGGCATTTGTCGCCAAGGAGATCAGCCCGAACTTTCTCGACTGGGAGCGCGACGGCATCGTTCCCCGAGACGTGTTTGCCAGAGCCGGAGAGTTCGGATTCACCGGGATGGCGGTTCCCGAGCAGTACGGCGGTGGTGGCAGCCACGACTTCCGTTTCAATCAGATCATCAGCGAGGAAATCGCCGCCGCCGGGGTCGCCGGCGCTGGGCTCGGGCTGACACTCCACAACGACATCACCACGCCTTATTTCGTCGAGTATTGCACCGACGAACAGGCGCAACGCTGGTTGCCGGGGATCGCCGCTGGAGAACTGATCTGCGCGATTGCGATGACTGAACCGGGAACGGGTTCCGACCTTGCAGGCATCGCCACAACGGCGGTACGCGACGGCGACGAGTACGTGCTCAACGGATCGAAGACATTCATTACCAACGGGATCAATTCCGACCTGGTGATTGTCGCCGCCAAGACGGATCCGACCCAGCGCCACACTGGCATGTCGTTGCTGGTTGTCGAGCGTGGAATGCCAGGCTTTGAACGGGGGCGAAATCTCGAAAAGATCGGCATGCACAGCCAGGACACTGCCGAGCTGTTCTTCACGGACGTCAGGGTTCCCGCCGCCAATCTGCTCGGAGAGGCTGGGCAGGCGTTCCAGTATCTGTCGGCCAACCTCGCTCAGGAGCGGCTCTCGATCGCGGTATACGGTGTTTCCGCCGCTCGGGCTGCACTGAAATGGACGATCGACTATGTGCAAGAGCGGATCGCCTTCGGGAAGTCGATCAGCACGTTCCAGAACACCAAGTTCGTCCTCGCCGAGGTGGCAACCGCTGTCGATGTCGCGCAGGCCTACATCGATCAGTGCGTGCTTGAACTCAACGCCGGCACGCTGACAGCGGCACAGGCAGCTCAAGCGAAGTACTGGTGCACCGACCTCCAGAAGCGAGCGGTCGACGAGTGCCTGCAGATGTTCGGCGGTTACGGATACATGACCGAGTACCCGATTGCCCGCGCCTACGCCGACGCCCGTGTCACGTCGATCTACGGCGGCACCAACGAGATCATGAAGACGATCATCGCCAAGTCGTTGGGGATTTGAGCGGCAAGCCGTTCACCGTGTGGCGTTGACGTCGCCGACTACCTCGAACGGCTCGCTCGATTCGACGCCGGTTCGTAGTCATCGAAGTGCCCCTCCCGGCAAACCCGCCGAAGCGAATCAGGACACCATGACCCGCACGTCTCGGACCGCGTCGACCACGACGCGGTCATTCAGAGACATCGGGGCTACCTCCACGAGGGATTGCGGTAGGTGGACCTAGATCTTGAGCCAGGCCGACGGAATCGCCGTGATTCCCGCAGCGCTCCTCGGGCCGTAGGTCAGTCGCCGGCGACTCGGTTCAATGACCGGTTGGTGATCGCTGTGACTCGGGTGACGAACTCTGCGGCGATGTGTTCGGGGGCTTTGCCGGTCGTGATGAGCAGATGGGCGAGTCGGCTGTTGATCAACGACAGGGTCAGCCCGGCAAGTACCTCGAAGTAGCCGATGTTCTGGAGTTGATGGCCGGAAAGCGTCTGGTACCGCTCGAAGGTCTGCACACGGTCAGCAACACCGTCGAGCCGCCTGAGCCCTTTCGCTTCGCATAGGAATTCGTCGAACATGACCCACCAGGCGACATCGACCTCCGGTGGCCCGAGTGTGGTCCCTCCCCACTCGAGCATCGCCGCCACCGACAGGTCGTCACCGAAGATGATGTTGCCGACTCGGGCGTCGCCCCACACGACCGACTGGCAAGGATCGGACGGCACCTCCTCGGTCACGTACTGCATGGCCGCGTCGATCACATCGGCGCCGTACGTGCGAACGGGTTCACACCACTCGTACCACGTGTGGAGATGACTGACGTATCGCGCCAGAGCCGACCCGTGGCTGTGCGTATCGTCGGCTGTCCCGAGGAATCTGAACGACACCGGAGCCGTGTCGATGGCGTGCAGGTTGGCGAGTTGCTGCAGGGCATGGTCGTGCAGCGTGGTTCGGTCGGTCGGCGAAAGGTCGAGTATCCAACCCTTCTGGTGCCAACTCGGCACGTCGCTCGGGATTCGGCCGTGAACCCGCTCCATCATGAAGAAGGGTGCACCCAACACGGTTTGATCCGACTCCGTGAGCCAGACGCGAGGCACTGGCACATGGCCTGCCAGTGCGGACATCACCTCGGCGTGCCGGAGTGCATCGGGTTCGACGAACAGCTGATGTCCGGTTGGTTCGATCCGCAACACGAATTCGACGACTCGTTGGTCATCGGTGGCGTCAACCCACATAGCGGTTCCGAGGATCGTCTCGTTCGAGAACCCCGCCTTCGGCACCGATAGATCGGAAACTGTGACGCCCTCCACGTCGAGCCGGGCCTCGAGCCAGTGTTGCAGCGTGCGCGCCGTTTCGACCGAGTCTCTCATGGGAACGGCATCTGACACTTGTGTCAAGATAGCCCAATCAGTGAGTCAGCGCAGCATGCCCATCCCGCTCGGGGCATACGTGCTTCCGGGGAGGGTGTCGAGCCCGACGTTGGCGGTCGGTCAGGCGCAGATGGCCGAGCATCTCGGGCTCAACACGATCTGGATCAGCGAGCGGTACGGAACGAAGGATCTTGGGGTCTTGGGCGCAGCGATCTCGCAAGCCACGTAGCTAATCAAGGTCGCCTCGGGGGTCGGGCATCGCCGGTCGTCACTTCGACGGGGCGATCCTGCGTTCGTTCCTCACGGTCGATGCCGTGCGGGTACTTCCGCGATCAGTGATACTCGCCGCATCAGCCGGGGACGCGGCCCTGAGCGCATCGTGCGGCGGCCGAGAGCGAGAATGCTCCAGCCGGCGAACCGAGGCGGCTGAACAGCTCTCCCCGAACTGCTGCGCGTTGATCATCGGCCAAGGAGATGCAAAACGAGCCGGCTGGCCCTATCCCGGCAAGGAACCCCGACCACAACTCGTCGAACGTTTCATACCTTGATTCGACATTGAGCATCGTTTCGTGAATGTCGGCGAAGCCTGCGGTTTCGAGCAACTCGCTGATCTCGCCCCCGCGGCCAAATCGCATCGTTCGTGCCTCGTCGGGCGCATTCGGAACAACGATGAGGGCGGCGTCCCAGAAACAACGCAGCATCTCCATCCCCTCGGCGAAATCCCACACGCAGGCGGCGACGATCCCTCCCGGCCGTACCACTCTTCGGAGCTCGCCGGCCGCGTCGCTCGGGCCGGTTACGAAATGCAGCACCAACTGGGCCAGGGCACAATCGAACGCGTCATCATCGAACGGGATCGCCTCGGCACGCCCGAGCCGCACGTCGACATCGGGATGGCGGGTTGCGCATTCGGCCACGAACGGAGGCGAAGGGTCGAACGCCGAGACCGCACCGGAACCGAGCCGTTGGACCAACACATCGGTCAGCGCTCCGGGGCCGCACCCGACATCGAGCGCAAACTGGCCGGTGACCACGCCAGCCCAGTCCGCGAACGGGGCAGCAAGCAGGCGCGAATATCGGCCCATGAACGCGTCGTACGCGTCGCCCGACGCCAGGAAGGAACGGGCGCCTTCGGTTGATTCCATCGCCAATCTCCTCCGACCGAGCAGCTCACGCGACCCATCGTTGGTCGGCAAATCCGATACTACGCCCGAACCTGTGGACAGTCCGTCGTAGCTGCCGGAAGTCGAGAGCGCCAAGATCCGCGCCCGGCGGTGCCCATGGCTGGTAGTCCTTGGCCGAACCGGGAATCGCGCTCAGGCCGCCGGCGCAATACCGATTGTTGGCGAGACCCGGCACGTCAGTGGGTCGAGCGGGTTCGCCGCATAACGGGCCAGCACGCCGCCACCCTGCATCGATTCGGCGAGCACGATGTCGTCGATTAGACCGGCAACGATCACAGCTCCTACTTGCGCAGCGGTCTGCCCTCACTGTCGATGACGCTGTTCGTGGCGATCCGGATGATGTCGATCAGCGACCACACGCCACAGCCGCCGAGGGTGAACAACTTGCCGAGACCCAACCCGGTGTTGCCGAGGTAGAACTGGTCGACACCGAAGGCACCGACGAGCACCGACAGGATCAACGCCGTGGTCCAATCTTTGTCGGAGAACACCCCAGGCACCTGCGATGCCGGGAACCAACCACCGTGTTGAGCCCGCACCAGCGTGTTGGCATCGAGCTGTTTGGCGAGCGCCATCTGCTGCAGTTGCTGCGCGCTTACGGGCCCCTGCTCCTGACCCATCACGGAGACGTAATACAAACCGCCGCCCGCCATGCCCGGCCCGCCGTATCCGGTATATCCGGTGGGACCGCCGCCCCTCGCCGCTGCCGCACTATCGTGCACATGTGCGGTCCACGTCGTCCCGTCCCAGTATCGCTGTGTCGCCGGGCTCTGTGGGTCCGGATACCAACCGGCCGGGGCCGAGCTGGTCGAACCCAGAGCGTCATGATCCGTCATGGATCCATAGTGCCACGCTCGACAGCGCGTCGGCGCAGGTTCAGCTACGGAGAGCCAGTGTGAGTTCGAGGCTTTGGCCGGCGAAGCCGTGTTCGACGTAGAACCGTTGCGCCGTCTCGTTGGCGACGTAGGCATTCACGGTCGCCTCGACGCATTCGTGCTCCCTCGCCCAGTCAAGGAATCGCTGCGTCAGTAGTCCACCGATGCCGCGCGATCGATACTCGGTTTCGACGTACATGCTCTGGAGCACTGCGAATCGGACCGGCTGTCGTGTTGGTGGTGGCTCGCTGAGGTAGCCGACCAGCATTCCGATGATCACGTCGTCGTCCTGCCGGCGGCGCCCCGCGGCAGGGGTCAAAGTAGCTATACTTCTGGCTATGACCGAGTACGTGGCGCTTGCGGAGATGAAGAATCGATTGTCCGAGTTCGTTGAACGAATCGATCGAGAGCATGATCGAGTTGTCATCACAAAACACGGGCACCCGGCCGCAGTCGTGATGAGTATCGATGATTTGGAGTCCCTCGAGGAAACCCTGGCGATTCTCTCCGATCCTGGATTGATGGCACGGATTCGCGAGTCCGACACCGACATTGCAGCCGGACGTGTCGAGCGGGTCACGAAGGATCACTTGTTGGTCCGACTTGCCGATCGATCATCCTGAGAATGGCGTGACGTATGAGATCGAGTTGACTGCATCGGCATTGAGGTCGTTCGATCGGATTCCGATCAAGGCCGCTCACGCCGTTATCGAGTTCGTGTTCGGAGTTCTTGCAGACAACCCCAGACGAGTCGGGAAGCAACTGAAGTTTCAACTCGAGGGGCATTGGTCGGCGAGACGCGGCGACTTTCGGATCGTCTACGTCATCGACGAAGCTGCGAAGGTTGTCATCGTCAAGTCAGTTGCTCATCGCAGCGATGCATATCGGTGATCTGACTCCCGTGCTACTTGGTGGCGGTTCCCGAGATGAAGTGGCGGACGTGACCCGAGCGGATGCCCGTATCGAGCTCGCCAATCTCGACGTCTGTGAATCCCTCCGACCGAATGACCGAGGCGGTTTCCCGCGTGACCTCACACCCGTTGAACAGCCATCGGTGCGGGCGGAGGAGGACCCGCTGGGCTTTGCGGGTCTTGCTGCCAACTGGCGCAATCACGTGCTCGATGAAGAAGTACTTGCCGCCGGGCTTGAGCACTCGCCGGACTTCGCGCAGAACCTGCTGTGGGTCATCAACACCGCACAACACCAGCGTGCCGACAACGCCGTCAGCTGACTCGTCATCGATATCGATCGACTCGCCGCGCAGTGTGCGAATCTCGAGATCGACGTCGTGTTCTGCGGCTTTGGCTCGTAGTCGTTCGTGCATCAGTCGATTCGGTTCGATGCCGATCACGTGGACCCCGGGAGCGTAGTAACGCATGTTGACACCAGTGCCAGGACCCAGTTCGACGATCGTCCCCTGCATTGCACCGATCACGTCGCGCTTCGCCTGCCCGTGGATCTTGTGCGTGACGCCTGCGCTTGCGTCGAGCACGAACGCCTCGAACTTTGATCGAATCCTTTGTCGCGCGAGATCAGGCACAGAAGCACCCTACAAGTGGTGAACCGATCGCAGGTTCGAGCCGCGCAGTAGACCTGAGCCAGATGGCGGCGGACGAGCGCAGCGTCGAGAATTCTCTTGACTATCGGAGTTCGATATATCAAACTGTGACTATGGTGAACCGTCGAGATGACAAACCGATGCCGGCCGCGTCGACATATTTGCTGCTTGCTCTGTTGGGCGGCGAGAACCACGGGTACGCGCTGATGCGGCTCGTCGACGCCCAAAGCCAGGGCGCGGTTCGGATAGGCCCCGGCACGCTGTATGGGACCCTCAATCGTCTCCTCGGCGATCGGCTGATCATCGAAACCACCAATGATCGGGACCGCGCAGACAACGAACGTCGGCGCTACTACCAGCTGACGAGTGAGGGTGATCGGGTGGCACGAACCGAGCTCGATCGGATTCGGTCACTGGTCAACCAGTTCCGTGGAGTGCCAGGTCTGGGAGGGCTGTCGGCGTGAGTGACATCCATATTGCCACCTACCGGCAGCTGACCAGGTTGTATCCGAAGTCGTTTCGCGATGAGTACCGCTCGGACTTGATCGCCGTGTTCGAACAGCAGATCGACGACGACGGAAGCGTTCGCAGCTGGCTGCGGGCAATTCGAGACCTGATGATCACCGTTCCATCACTACACCTGGAGGCCCACATGAACCGACCACCCGTCAACCTCGTTGCGTCGGTCGCATTCGCGCTCGCGATTGCCGCCACGATCGGCGCAATCTTCACCGGAGGAACCGTTTACGCCCTGATTTTCGTGCTGATCGCCTTCATTGCAGTCTGCACCGCAGCGCTGGCGTGGCGTGCATCGAGACCCGCTGTCCTGAGCGACACTGCGAGGCTATGGAAGCGATTCCTCGCCTCGGGAATCGCGTTGCTCGCCACGATCATTTTGATCGTCAACCTGCCACCTATGGAGGACGGTGATTACGCAGACGGTGTCTGGTATGTGATGTTCTTTGGGGTCGTCTTGAGCATCATGTTGATTGCCGGCGGGATCGTGCTTGGTGTCGCCAAGCGGTCAACGCCCAAACGGTCGAGCAAGGTTCCGCTGCCGGCTGACGTGATCTCCTAACCTTCGTCACTGGCTAACGTCGCCCGTCGAGACTGCGGAGGAGGGGCAATGCGGGTAACGGTGTTGGGCGCCGGACCAGCGGGACCGGCGACGGGGGCCGTGGCACCCGCCGCGACCAGTCTCCGGACCGTTGCTGCACCGAGCCCACCGGCTCCACCGACAACGATTGCGCTGGAACCTACGAGATGCATCAGAACGACCCCTCCGAGAATCTGACAAGAGTGTCAAGTCTATCCGGCAGGTCGACTCGCTAGAAGGTCAGCACCCTGTCGGCGGCGGCAATCAGGTGGGCGACATCGACTGGCGTCGCCCATGTTCCTTTGATGCGAGCCAGGTCGTCGTCAGTCGCCCCACGGGCAACAGCGCAACCCTTTCAAACGAAGATCGGGAGCTCGCGGTCACGGGCTTTTGTCAAGAGGTCGGCCATCGCTGGAATTCCGATACCGGTTGCTGAATTTGCCGTATCACCGACGATCAGTTCTGACGCGTCGCCTACCAACAGCAGGCTTGCCTGTTGCCCAGCTTCCAACGAGCCGTTGACAGCGAGATGGATCGGGATCGACGCCCGGGTTGCGTCGCCGAGCCCTGTTGCGGAGATGTACAGGACATTCACGATTCCCTCACTTTCCTGAGTGGTCGATCGGCAGCGTAGATGATCCCGCGACGCTCGATTACCGGGCGAGTCGATCGCGGAGATCGATCTTGCGAACCTTGCCGCTCAGACCTCTCGGGAACTCGGAGACGAACTGGAGGTGTTCGGGTGTCTTTTGTCGCGCCCCCCCTGAGGCGATGAAGTGTTGGCTGATTTCGAACAGGTCGATCGAGTGGCCCTCGCGGAGTTGCACGAAGACGGCAACCTTCTCGCCTAGAGGACCACCCACGAAATGCGTCGTGGCGTGCGGAAACAAGTCGGCCCCTCGCGCAAGTGGTCGGTGAGCGTCTCCGGCGATTTGGTCGCTGGTCAGCTTCATGCGTTCAGCGCGAGACCTGGGCGATGCCAGGTGCACCTGACGAGCCGACCGGTTTCGGAACATGTCAGGTAAGCGGTCGTGAGGTCAGGCCCACCGAAGCAGATGTTGGTCACCAGATTGTCGGCGAGTCGACCGGGAAGCGTCCAGTGCACGACGCCGTCCGGGTCACCGTCGGAGGGAACCTCGAGGACCCCGCCGTTGACCAGCGTTCCGACACACACCGCACCAGACGAATCGACGGCGAGCGAATCGAGTTCGGTCGCACCGGGCAGGCCGATCAGCACCGAGAACGGATCAATCGCGCCGTGGACGATGACTGCCGTCGTGTCATGACCGACGGATGGTGTCAGTACGCCGGGCTGCTCGATGTGGCGTCGGACCACCTGGCGAGTTTGAGTCTGCGCCCAGTACAGCACGGCTCCATCTGGCGAAAGCCCGACACCGTTCGGCATATCCACGCGCCGTAACACGGTTCGAACCGACGAACCGTCCGGTGCCGCGTAGTGAACCGTGTTGCCGCGTAGGTCGGTGAACCAGAAGTTGCCGGTGTGATCGAAAATCAAGTCGTTTGGCGCAACGAGCACCGCACCATCGGATGCCGCGTAGAGGGTGCGAGATTCGCCAGTCGACAGATCGACGCGCTGGATCAGGCCGGCACCTCGGTCAGCTCCTATTCCACCGTTGTTGCAAATGTAGACGGCTGCGTCGGGGCCAATTGCGGCACCGTTCGGTCCACCACCCAGATGGGCGACGGTCGATTTGGAGCCATCGGATTCGACCCTCGTCAGTGTTCCGGCGCGGATTTCGACCAGCAGCACCGAACCGTCAGGCAACGCAATCGGGCCTTCGGGAAATTCCAGTCCATCGGTGACCAGTTCGACGTCTACGAGTTCACGTGTTTGCATCGTCGTGATCTTTACCGGCGTCGGCGGCAGGGCTCCCGTTCAAGTCGCGCTGAACCCCCGTATGCGGTGACCATCGCGACATGAACGGGTTACTGGACGGGGTCGCCAACCCGATTCGGACTGAGCTCAGAGTGAGCGACCCAGAAACGCAGCGAGTTGGTCGGCGGTGGTTGCGTCGTCGGGTGCCTGCTGTATGGCACCGAACGGGGCCTGAGAATCGGGTCCACGGAAACTGTCCTGAATCGACTGCCGCGCACCGGCCAGTAGCTGCCCGGCGAGGTCCGGGTTGAGATCGGTCGACTGTCCAGTCGCCTTGGCGACATCCCACCCGTGCGTGAAGCAGTCGGTCGCTGCGATTCCGATCACGGCCGCCCCCGGCATCGTGCCGAACGGCAGGGTGACCATGCTTTGTGCGGCGCCTTCAGCGCTGTAGGCGGCAACGCAACGTGCAGCTGCGGCGTCGAACGCTGCCACGAAGTCGCCGTCGGCAGGATTCTGCACTGCGTCGGCCGACATCTCCTCGGTCACGCCGGAGGCGAAAAAGTCAAGTGCCCCGATCATGTGGTTGACGAGTTCGGCGACGTTCCACGAGGCGCAGGGTGTGCTGCCGCCGAGTTGATCTGCCGACACGTTGACGAGAGCCGAACGTGACGCGGCGACGGCCTGTTCAAGTGCTTGAGTGCTCATTCAGGTATCCCTTCAGTGTGCGACACCGGTGCGCCGCAGGGGACCCGACCGTACTAGATCTTCGGTAGGTGGCGGGTGGCGAGCACGTATAGGGAGCAGATCGACGGCGCTGATCGCCGGGCCGTCGCCGGAGAGTCACACTTGACTCCCCGACGACGCCGGCCGCCCAAGTTGCAAGCAAACTCAGTACAGGTAACCGATCACGTCGATGATGAAATGCGTCGATGTCGGCCCGGCTGTGACCTTGACCTGTCCCGAGGCATCGACAGCCACTTGCGTGGTGACAGCAACATTTTGCCCAGGGGTCGACCAGTTGACGCTGCTGGTCGGCGGTTCAGTGCTCGCCGCGCTGTACAACTTCAAGAATCCGCCGGTGCCGACTGTCTCGGTAATGGTGAGCGTCACGATTGCCCCGGTGGCACCTGGTGGCACGGCGACCAAGGTCGTCAACGCCAGATCCTTGGCTGTCGCCAGGCTGATCGTGCGAGTTGTGTCGGCTGCTATTGCCGTGGCTGGAGCAATTCGCGAGTCGTAGGCCCGCAGAGGTGTTGGCAGGAAATGCGTGGCCCCAGCCGACTCAGGTCCCTTTGCGAGCTGACCGCGGATCGCACCGGCCGGAAAGGCAGTGTTGTGCACGTTGATGTAGAAAAGGCTCGGGTTGGCGATGATCTGATCCGCGAGAACCGGGTCAAGTATGGCGCACCCCGTGTCCGAGGTTGGGCCGACGGCACCGAAGTCGATCACGATTGGACCGTTGATGCCGACCGCAGCCGAATGGATGTGGGCCGCACTCGGGGTCTCGATACCGGTGTACGAGAGATCCCAACACACCTCGTCCTCGGTTGCCGAGACGGAGTCGAAGGAAACGGTTCCAGCTCCGGTCCCGTCTGGATCGCCTCCGCCGGTCTCGGCGGCGCCGGTCAACCGAGCGATGTACGGCGTTTCGGCGGCGTGCAAACTTTCCAAACTTCCTTCCGTTCGTCGAGCGTTACCGCTCACGATCGTCGGAACCGCGATCGAAACGATCACAGCACCGGCGGCGAATACAGACATTGTCCGCTTGTCCATTTGAGGTACCTCCATAAGAACACGACGATCCTGTCGACCGACAACGCGGACCCTAGATCGTTCAATCTACGAATGAAAGCCGCCCAACATCTCACAACCGCCCACCTGCGGTCGTGTGCTGGTGTTCACCGAGCGTGTCATCGGGGGAAACGACAGGGAAACGTCACGCTCGTACGGTCGTCGACATGAACCTCACCGAATCGCTGCTGCCAGGACGCGTGATCATCATTGCCGAGCCGTCGGACCGTTGGATCGACGACTGGCGTCCCGAGGACGAAACGTTCTGGAACTCCGGCGGTTCGACGATTGCTCGTCGCAATCTCGTCTTCTCGATCTTCGCCGAACATGTCGGGTTTTGTGTCTGGAGCCTGTTTTCGGTGTTCGTGCTGTTTCTTGGACCAGAGTACGGATTCAGCCCATCTGACAAATTCCTGCTGACGAGTATTCCCACCGCCATCGGGGCCGGACTCCGAATCCCGTACACATTGGCGGTCGCCAAGTTCGGCGGTCGCAACTGGACGGTCGTGAGCGCATTGCTGCTGCTGATCCCGATCGGTTACATCGCCGTCGTCTTGGAACCAGGTGTCTCGCTAGGCACCTTGTTGCTTGCCGCCACGTTGGCCGGTGTCGGCGGCGGCAACTTCTCATCGTCGATGGCAAACATCGACGCCTTCTATCCGATGCGGTTGAAAGGCTGGGCGCTCGGGCTGAATGCAGGCGCCGGCAATCTTGGCGTCGCTGCCGTACAACTCGTCGGTTTGGCAGTGCTGGCCACGATCGGCAAGGAGCATCCCCGAGCGATCCTGGTGTTCTACTTACCACTCGTGTTGGTTTCAGCAGCATGTGCGTGGCGGTACATGGACAATCTCAGCGGCGCCCGCAACGAGAAGCGGGCCTTGCGAGATGTCACCAAGCAGCCGCATATGTGGTCGATCTCGTGGCTGTACGTCGGCACCTTCGGATCATTCATCGGGTTCGGGTTTGCGTTCGGCCAAGTCTTGCAAGTGCAATTCAAGGACATCTTCGACACGCCTGTCAAAGCCGCTTACCTCACCTTCCTCGGACCGCTTCTTGGATCTGTCATGCGCCCGACCGGTGGCAAGTTGGCCGACAAGATCGGTGCTGTCGCGGTCACGTTCTGGACCTTCCTGGCGATGGCGATTGGGGCGCTTCTCGTAGTCATCGCCTCGGTCGAGAAATCACTGCCACTGTTCCTGTTCGGCTTCATCGTGTTGTTCATTCTGACCGGGATCGGCAACGGTTCGATCTACAAGATGATTCCGCAGGGCTTTCGTGTCAAGGCCGATCGAGCGATTGCAGCAGGCGCCGACGAGTTCGAGGAGGATCGTTCCGCTCGCCGACTTACCCGTGCGTTGATCGGTCTGGCCGGTTGCGTCGGTGCGTTCGGCGGGGTGCTCGTGAACCTCGCGCTGCGTCAGTCATTCCTGTCCAACGGGACCGGAACGGCGGCGTACGTCGGCTTCATCGTCTACTACCTCACATGCCTAGCAGTCACATGGATGGTCTACATGCGCCCAGAACGTTCAGGTCTGGCCACGTCATGACCGCAGTCGATGTCGTGGTCGAGGCGATGGTCGAGGCGGCGGTCGATGTCGTCGTGATCGGCAACGGGATGGTCGGGCATCGGTTCATCGAGGCGGTCGTTGGCGACCGATCGGCTGGCAGAGTCGGGTTGAGAGTAGTGGTGATCGGTGAGGAGTCTCGCAAGGCCTACGACAGGGTGCACCTCTCCTCGTTGTTCGACGGCGTGACGGAATCTGAACTCACGATGACATCGGACGAGATCGATGCGAGCGATGCGGTCGAGTACGTGCTCGGTGACCCGGTTGTCAACCTTGACACTGGTGAGCGACTGGTCACAACGGCCTCCGGTCGAGTGTTCCGTTACGTCTCGTGCGTGCTGGCGACGGGTTCGTCGCCGTTTGTCCCGCCGATCCCTGGCACTGACGCGGCAGGGTCGTTCGTATATCGAACGATCGACGACATCGACGCTATGCGGGAATGGTCGACGCGCTGCACGAGGGGCGTCGTCGTCGGCGGCGGGTTGCTCGGGCTCGAAGCGGCGAACGCATTGCGGCTGCTCGGTTTGGAAGTGACCGTTGCCGAGTTCGCTCCGCGTCTGATGGCCGTGCAGTTGGACGAAGGCGGCGGGCGGGCGCTGCGGCGTCGGATCGAGGATCTTGGTTTGATCGTCCGCACCGGTGCCGGGGTAACGGGCGTCGAGGTTGGTGACGACGATGCAGTGTGTGCCGTGTCGTTTGGTGAGAACGATTCGATCGACACCGACATGGTCGTGTTCGCGGCAGGAGTTCGACCGCGTGACCAGCTTGCACGCCAGTTTGGTCTCGAGGTTGGCGAGCGTGGCGGGGTCGTGATCGATGACGCATGTCGGACATCGGTGGAGGGCGTGTTTGCGATCGGCGAGGTCGCCTGCCATCGCAACAGGGTGTACGGCCTGGTTGCCCCCGGCTACGAAATGGCTGAGGTTGCTGCCGCCCAAATTCTCGGTGGACAGAAACTGTTCGAAGGTGCCGACACGTCGACGCGGCTCAAGTTGCTCGGTGTCGACGTGGCATGCGTCGGCAACCCGCATGCCGTCGGCAAGGACGTGATCGTCGCTGACCCCGCAACAGGTATCTGGCAACGGGTGATCGTTGGTGAACAGCACGAGGTACTCGGAGCGGTGCTGGTCGGCGACGTGGCGCCGTTCAACACGCTCGTGCAACGTCTGCGGAGCGCCACACCGTCGCCCGATGTGCTTGACGTGCTTCGGCCGACTGCTGGCGCGACATCGGACCCGCTTGCCGATGACGCCGGGGTGTGCTCGTGTCACAACGTCATGTGCGGCTCGGTCCGTGCGGCGGTCAGCGAGGGTTTCGAAGACGTCGCTGGTGTGAAGAAATGTACGAAGGCGGGTACCGGATGCGGTTCGTGCGTTCCCACATTGCAACTGCTGATTGACGAGCATCTCGCGGCGTCGGGGCGCGAGGTGGTCAAGCGCTTGTGTCGTCATTTCGCGATGACGCGACCAGAGCTGTACGAGGTCGCCAAAGTGACCGGAATCCGCACGTTCGCTGAGCTGATCGCCCGGCACGGTTCGGGTCACGGGTGCGAGATCTGCAAACCGGTCGCGGCGTCGATCTTCGCCTCGCTCGGGTCCGGCTACATCCTCGACGGCGAGCAAGCCAGCCTGCAGGACTCGAACGACCACTTCCTCGCCAACCTGCAACGTGACGGCACCTACTCGGTCGTGCCGCGGGTGCCGGGCGGCGAGATCACGCCCGAGCAGTTGATCGCAATCGGTGAAGTTGCTCGCGAGTTCGACCTGTACACGAAGATCACCGGCGGGCAACGGATCGACTTGTTCGGAGTGCGGGTCGAACAGCTGCCTGCGGTCTGGGCCAGGCTCGTAGCTGCCGGCATGGAGTCCGGCCACGCCTACGGCAAGGCACTTCGCACCGTCAAGTCGTGTGTCGGCACCGCTTGGTGTCGCTACGGCGTGCAGGACTCCACGGCGATGGCGATTGAGTTGGAGAACCGCTACCGAGGGTTGCGCGCCCCGCACAAAATCAAGCTCGCCGTGTCCGGTTGCGCCCGCGAATGCGCAGAGGCGCAGAGCAAGGACGTTGGCGTGATCGCCACCGAACATGGATGGAACCTGTACGTCGGCGGCAACGGAGGGATGCGCCCCGCCCACGCGGTTCTGCTGGCCGAGGACCTCGACGACGACGCCCTGATCCGAGCGATCGACAGGTACCTGATGTGGTACGTGCGCACCGCCGAACGGCTGGAGCGGACTGCGACGTGGCAACGCAAGCTCCCCGGCGGGATCGACTTCGTCCGCCGAGTCGTGATCAACGACGTGCTCGCCATCGGTGCCGAGCTCGACGCTGAAATGGCCGCCCACATCGCAACGTATGAGTGTGAGTGGGCGGCCACGTTGGCAAGCCCTGAGCGTCTCGCTCGGTTCGCCTCGTTCGTCAACACACCCGAACCCGATCCGACGATCACACATGTCACGATCCGCGGCCAACGGGTGCCAGACCTCGAAGGAGCACGACCATGACGATGATCCAGACATCCGAATCGACCAACCGGCGGACGAACCAGTGGACGACGGTTTGCGAGTATGCACGATTGACGACCGACAGGGGTGTCGCCGCTTTGATCGAAGGGCGCGCCGTCGCCGTGTTCGCGCTGTGGACCGGCGAGATTGTGGCGATCGACAACATCGATCCGTGCTCCCGAGCGAGTGTGTTGAGCCGAGGTGTGGTGGGCGAGGTCGATGGGGTGCCGACCGTCGCCTCGCCGATGTATAAGGACCGCTTCGACCTACGTAACGGGCGATGCATCGACAGGGACCACGTGTCGGTATCGGTTCACGAGGCGCGTGTCGTCGATGGTTCGGTGTTTGTGAGGCTCGTGGGGGCGACATGACGGCGCTCGAAACGCTTGTTGCCGAAGCGATTGCCGTTCAAACCGTCATCGCTACGTCGATTCCCTCGACGCCTGTGCTGATCGGCCGCAAGCCTCACCGTGGTGTCACTCCGCACGGACCGGAACTCCTGCCACTCGATGCCGGTGAACAGTATCGATTCGGATTCAGCATGGATGCCTGCATCGGATGCCACTCGTGCGAGGTTGCCTGCGCTGAACAGAACGGCTTGCCCGCAGGGACAACATGGCGGCGGGTCGGCGAAATCGAAGGCGGCGAGTTTCCAGAGACGCGGCGCTTTCACCTTTCGATGTCGTGCAATCATTGCCTCGATCCGGCTTGCCTGTCCGGCTGCCCGACGAACGCCTACGAGAAGCTCGCCAACGGAGTCGTCGCCCACCATGCAGCGGATTGCATCGGGTGCCAATACTGCACCTGGAACTGCCCGTACTCGGTTCCGGCGTTTCAACCTGATCGCCGGATCGTCACGAAATGCGACATGTGCCAACCGCGCCTCGCCGAAGGGCTGGCACCGGCGTGCGTCAACGCCTGCCCAACGCATGCCATCACGGTCGAGAAGTTCGTGCCTGAGGAGTGGCTGCTCGATCATCGCAGCGGCGATGCCCCAGAGCTTCCGAGCGTCGAGTTGACGATGTCGACGACTCGGATCGTGCTCCCACGCAACATGCCTGCCGACACCATGGCGGCTAGCGATTGGAACCTGAGGCCGGAGCATCCGCATTGGCCGCTCGTGTGGCTGACGTTGATCAGCCAGTTCGCCGTAGGTGTCAGTCTGACGGCTGGATCGGTCGGCGAGCGGATCGCTGCGGCGTCGTTTGCCTCGCTGGCGCTGGTCGGGGCGATGTTCCACCTCGGTCGGCCTGCGATGGCCTGGAAGGCGTTGCGAAATCTGCGTCGTTCCTGGTTGAGCCGGGAAGTCGCTGCTCTGTCGGCGTACGCAGGTATTGCTGCCATCGCAACCGTTGTTCCATCACTGCAGTGGCCCGCCGCCGGCATTGGCCTGATGGGGGTTTACGCCTCGGCGCGGCTGTACGTAGTGCCTGGTCGTCCGTCGTGGAACTCGTTGTGGACGCCGATTCGCTTCTTCGCGACCGCCATCGCCCTCGGCTCACTCGTGACCGGACACGGTGTGCTGAGCGCGGTGGGAGTCGTCGCCGCTCTCGGAGCGACCGCTCTCAACTGGTTGCGTTTGCAACGAGATCATCGTCAGCCGTGGCGCGGCGCCGTGAAGTTGGAACTGCAGTGGTTCGGGCCGTGGACGCTGTTCAGATTCGGTTTGGGGATCGTGGGTGGTGGGCTGGCGATGGGCGGTGCCTACGTCCCAGCGTTCCTCGTGTTAGCTGTCAGCGAACTCGTGGCGCGCTGGCTGTTCTTCGTCGCCGTCGTTCCACTCAACATGCCTGGCGCGTTCTGGCGTGGGGCGGCTGGGGCGCACCGATGAGTGTCTTCAAGCGAGCCCGCCGCGGAGTCGACAGCCTGCTCGGTGTCGATCATGGCGGCGATCGTTACCGCTACATCGATAGCCCCGGGCAGGGCCCGATCAGCGAAAGCCGCGCCGCCGACGCTTGGGTGCGGACGACGTGTGGCTACTGCTCGGTCGGCTGCGGGATGCTGGTCGGCGTTCGAGATGGTCGGGCGGTCGCCGTGCAGGGTGATCCGAGTCATCCTGTCAACCGTGGTCGGCTGTGCCCGAAGGGACTTTCCGAGCACCACACGATTGATGCCGACGGGCGACTGACACATCCGATCGTCGATGGTCGCGAGTCGTCATGGGACCACGCCCTGGACCGGATGATCAGCGAGTTCAAGCGCTTGCTGCGAGACGAGGGTCCGGAGTCGGTTGCGATCATCTCGACCGGCCAACTCGTCACCGAGGAGTTCTACGCGCTCGGCAAGCTGGCCCGGCTGGGGATGGGCTTGAAGCACGTCGATGGCAACACGACACTGTGTATGGCCAGCGCAGTTGCCGGCTACAGGCTGAGCTTCGGCACCGACGGTCCGCCCGGTTGCTACGAGGATCTCGAACTCGCCGACGTCGTCGTGTTGTGGGGTGCCAATATCGCCGACAACCACCCGCTGCTGGCTCCCCGTTTGCTCGCCGGCGACACGACGATCATCGTCGTCGACCCGCGTGTCACGAAGACGGCAATGATTGCCGACGTACACGTCGCCGTGAAACCGCGAGGTGACATCGCCCTGCTCAACGGAATCATGCGTGTGCTGCTCGACGAGGGTCTGATCGATCTTGACGCCGTCCGGCCGATGATCGACGGCCTCGACGAACTGATCGTCGCACTTGCCGACTGGACGGTCGAACGGGCCGCAACCGAAAGTGGTATCGACGTCGAACAGTTGCGGCTGGTTGCCCGCACAATCGGGAACGCCGAACGGTGCGTGTTGGCGTGGACGATGGGCGTCAACCATTCGGCACAGGGATCGATGACGGTCACGCTGCTCAACACGTTGGCAGTGCTGACCGGCAACATCGGCAAGCCGGGGGCGGCACCGTTGTCGATTACCGGACAATGCAACGCGATGGGTACCCGCGAGACCGGGTTCACGGCGTCGATGCCCGGCTATCGAGCGTATGACGATCTCGCTGCACGGCATGAGTTGGCCGAACTGTGGGGTATCTCGGTCGATCGATTGCCAACCGAACGCGGGCGCGCTTACCCGGACATCATCAACGCCGTCATGTCGGGCAAGATCAAGGGACTGTGGATCATCGGCACCAACCCGGTCGTCTCGTTTCCCAACCGCGAGACGCTTGAACTGGCCCTCAAGCAGCTCGACCTACTGGTTGTCCAGGACGGATTTCACACTCCGACAACGGCGCTCGCCGACGTGATCCTGCCGGCCGCGATCTGGGGCGAGAAGGAGGGCACCTTCACCAACAGCGAACGACGCGTATCGCGGGTACGCGCGGCGGTGCAGCCGCCTGGAATCGCGATGCCCGATTTCGACATCTTCATGTCGATCGCCGAGCGATGGGGATGCGACGACCTGTTCCCCGGATGGAAAGTGCCAGAGGACGCTTTCATCGAATGGTCGCGTATCTCTGCTGGGCGGCCATGTGACTACAGCGGGATTACCTGGGATCGAATCGATGAGGCCGGTGGAGTGCAATGGCCATGCCCATCGGATGACGAGACCGTGCCGCTGGGCGGCACACAACGCTTGTACACCGACCTGCGGTTCAACCGACCTAATGGGCGAGCCAAGGTGCATGCCGTCGTGCCGGAACCGATGCGCGAACCGCCTGGCGCGGCCTACCCGCTGCTGCTCAACACCGGTCGCACCGTCGAACATTGGCACACTCGAACCAAGACTGGGCGGGTCGCAATCCTCGAGGAGCTGTCGCCAGAGGCATGGGTGGAAATCCATCCGATTGACGCTGAACGAATTGGTGTGCGCTCGGGCGAGCTGGTTGCGGTCCGTTCGAGTCGCGGGTCCGTTGAACGAATTCGGGCGCGTGTCACCACGATTGTCCGGGCCGGGGAGGTCTTCATCCCGTTTCACTGGGACGAACGCTGTGCCAACCGGCTGACCCTCGATGAGTTCGATCCGATCAGCCGCGAACCGAACTACAAGCAGTGCGCCGTCAGGGTCGAGCGAGTTGGCCAGCGCTGATTCGCCGGTATTGACGAGTCACCGAGTGGAAACATCCTCGTCACACTCCGGGGCCAGACTGGAACTCGTGCTTCGAGGATTCAGCATCGGCATCACGGCCGACCGACGATGGGATGAACAGGCCTCGCTGTTCGAACGGCGCGGAGCAACGGTCGTTCACGGTCCGACGATTCGGACGATTCCGCTTGGGTCAGACGCACCGCTACGGGCCGTCACGGAGACGGTGATCGCCCGTCATCCCGAGGTGTTCATCGCCAACACCGGACTTGGCGTCAGGTCGTGGTTCGGAGCCGCTGAGAGCTGGGATCTCGGCTCGCAGTTGCTCGAGGCACTGCGGGCAACGGCGATTTTTGCGCGCGGTCCGAAGGCTTCAGGCGCAGTTCATTCGCTCGGCTTGGATGTCGTGGCGCGGGCCCCATCGGAGCGTTTGTCGGAGGCCGTCGAGATGGCCATGCCGCGCATTCGTCCGGGTTCGGTCGTGGCGTTGCAAGTCGATGGCAGCGGTGACTCCCCCGAGATAGCGCGGCTGACGGCGGCGGGTGCAGACGTGCTGGTCGTCCCTGTCTATGAATGGCGGATGCCGCTGGACGATCGACCTGCGATGAAACTGGCGTCGTCGCTGATTGCAGGCCGGATCCAAGCCGTGACGTTCACAACCGGTCCTGCGATCCGCAACTGGATGGCGATGGCGGCAGAACACGAGGTCGAAGACGATCTGCGGACCGCGCTCACCGATGGTCGCGCCGTGGTCGGTGTGGTTGGCCCGGTATGCGCTGACGTGGCCATGGAGCTTGGCGTCGCCTCGCGATGCATGGTCGTGCCAGACGCCTTCCGGCTTGGCCCGCTCGTGCGCGCCGTCGTCGACCGTTTGGTCGAGAACAAGGTGTCGACCGGACTGTCAACTGGCGAACTGGTGCTGGCCGGAACGTCGGCAATCGTCGATGGCGAGGTCGTCGAGTTGAGCGACATCGAATCTCGGTTACTGGCCGCGTTGGTGCGGAGTCCGAATGCGGTGATGTCGAAACTCGACTTGAGTCGGGAAGTGTGGAGCGATGAAACCCTCGATCCTCATGTCGTCGAGGTGACGATCGCCCGGCTCCGTCGTCGGCTCGGTTCCCACGGAGCATCGATCGCCAGCGTCCACCGCCGCGGCTACACCCTTCGCACCTGAACTGCACGGGCATGCGGATCCGGGTGTTCGATCTGTGGGCTCGATGCAGTTCGGTAAGAGTTCGTTGAGAATCGGCGTTGACGTGTCGGACCAGAAGTTGTTGATCTCTACCGTTGCGAAACATGGGACCAACCGAATCAACTATCAACCGCCGCAGAATGCTTGGTCTGCTGACCGGCGCGGGCGTCGCCGCGATCGTCACGGCGTGTGGCTCGTCGTCCGAGGATGGAGCATCCGCCAGCACGTCAACTGGTGCGGCTCCCGGCACCGACCCATCGACAACCACGCTCCCAACGAGCCCGGCGACCGCTCTAGACACGACGCCAGCCACGACGCCAGCCACGACGCCAGTGTCGGCCGACACCGTCGCCGTCGACAATGCAGACTGTTCAGCGATTCCGACCGAGACCGGTGGTCCGTACCCCGGTGACGGATCGAACGGTCCAAACGTTCGCCCACTGTCAGGCGTCGTTCGCCAGGACATTCGTTCCAGCATCGACGGTTCCACCGGAACCGCAGACGGGCTTGTGCTCGAGATCGAGTTGACGATCAACGATTCTGCGGCGGGCTGTGTGCCGCGACCCGGCTCGGCGGTCTACCTCTGGCATTGCGACCAGGCTGGGAAGTACTCGATGTACGACATCCCCGAGCAGAACTACCTACGTGGAATCGCCGAAGCCGATGCCAACGGAATCGTCAAGTTCACGACGATCGTGCCCGGGTGTTACGCCGGCCGCTGGCCACACATTCACTTCGAGGTCTTCGAGAGCCTGGCCGATGCGGTTGGAAGCGCTCAGCCCTGGGCCACCTCGCAGCTCGCCTTTCCTGCCGACGTGCTCGCCGAGGCCTACACCGCGTCTGGATACGAATCGAGCGTTCGGAACCTCGGTGGTGTCTCGCTGAGCGGCGACAACGTGTTCGGCGACGATGGCGGCGTACACCAGTTGGCGACCATGTCAGGGAACCAGAGTGAGGGATACACCGCCACACTGACGGTCAACGCCTGAGCTACCGGGTAGGTCGGTTACCGTCACTGGAATGGACGGCTTACGCGCCGATGTCGTGATCATCGGATCGGGGATGGGTGGGTCAACCACCGCTCTTGCGCTGGCCCGACTCGGCGTTGATGTGCTCGTGCTCGAACGCGGGCACCGGCTGCCGCGTGAGCCGCAGAACTGGTCGCCCGAAGCAGTATTCATCGATCGCCGGTACAAGCCGGACGAGCAGTGGTCCGACGGCAACGGAAAACGGTTTTCACCTGGTGTGCATTACGTGGTGGGCGGCAACACGAAGGTGTACGGAGCGAGTTTGCCTCGGTTCCGCGAGACCGATTTCGAAGCGACGGAACATCACGAGGGAACCTCACCGGCCTGGCCCTTCAGCTATGCCGATCTCGAGCCGTACTATGCCGAGGCGGAGCGGATCTATCGTGTCCACGGGGCCAGTGGCGATGATCCGACGGAGCCGTGGCGCAGCGGCCCGTTCCCTTTTCCCGCGATACCTCATGAGCCGTACATCGCCGAAATGGCCGACCGTTTGCGGGCGGTTGGTGTGCACCCGGCATCGAACGCGATGGGACTCGACTTCGGGTCGGATGGGACCTGTATCCGATGCGCGACCTGCGATGGGTTTGTGTGCCGGATCGGAGCCAAGAGCGACGCCGAAACGTGTGCTCTCGATCCCGCCATCGCGAGTGGCAGTGTTCGTTTGATCGAGGGAGCGCGGGTTCGCCGGATTGTGGTGTCGGGCGGTCGCGTCGACCATCTGCTTGTCGAAACCACAGACGGTCCCGTTCAGGTGGGTGGCGGCAAGTTCGTGTTGTCGGCAGGGTCGGTGAACTCGGCGGCGTTACTCCTGGCCTCGGATGTCGCCAACTCATCGGGGCTGATCGGCCGTAATTTCATGATGCACAACAACGCACATATCGCCGCCATCGATGTCAACCGGCGCAACGATGTGACGTTCCAGAAGACACTTTCGGTCAACGACTGGTATCACGACGGCGGCGATGGATTCCCGCTCGGCGCGATGCAGTTGATCGGCAAGGTCCAGGGCGTGATGATGAAGAGCTGGGCGACCAAGGTGCCGCTGGCACTGCTGAACGCGATCGCCGGTCGCAGCGTCGAGTGGCTCGTGATGGCCGAAGATCTCCCAGATCCGAACAACCGCGTGACTGTGGATTCAGGGGATCGGATCACGACGACCCGCGTGGCCAAAGGTTTCAGCACGCACCGGAAGCTCCATAAGCGGGCGAAGCGATTGCTGCGCGATGCGGGGTACGACGCGGTGTTCACGCAGCAGTTCGACATCTCGATGAACAGCCACCAGTGTGGCACCACCGTTGCCGGAAGCGACCCGGTGGCGAGTGTGCTCGACCCCTGGTGCCGGACGCACGACGTCGCCAACCTTTGGGTGATCGACGGCGGGTTCTTCCCCAGTTCAGCAGCGATGAACCCAGCGCTGACGATCGCCGCGCAGGCCTTGCGAGTCGTCGCCGAATCCGATCTGGGCCGCTGAATCCCGGTTGCTCCGTAGCCTGGGGGGATGGCGGCCTCGAGTCGGACGTGCCGATGATCAACCGCGGGATAGCCCGATGTCTGGTCGCCGCCGTTCTGTTCGGCGTGTCTGCACCTGCGGCTTCGAGACTGGTTGACGATCTCGGCGCGTTCACGCTCGCCGGTCTGCTCTACATCGGTGCCGCCATCGCTGTGCTCCCATTGATCGGTCGAGTGCCGCCGACAGGCGTGGCATTGAGGCGTTCCGGGCGGAGTCTGGCGATCGCCGTCGTGTTCGGTGGGGCTGTTGGGCCGGTGCTTCTTGCCGCCGGGCTGGCCCATACGTCGGCGGCGAGTGCGTCGTTGCTCCTGAATCTGGAATTGGTCGCCACGACCCTTCTCGCCTACCTGTTCTTCCACGAACACATCGGGAGTCGTGTCGCCGCCGGCACCGTGCTGGTCGTGCTGGCTGGCGTGCTGCTCGGATGGTCGGGGAATGCCGACCTCCGTTTGGGCGCGCTGTTGATCGCCGGCGCCTGTCTGTGTTGGGGGCTCGACAACTGCATCACCGCCAAGCTGGACGAGCTGGCACCGGCTCATATCACCCTCGCCAAAGGGGTTGTTGCCGGCACCGCCAATCTGACGATCGGCCTGCTTCGTGGTGATCTTCCTGGCGGGTGGCCGGTGCTGGCGGCCTTGGTCGTTGGCGGCTTCGGGTACGGGATCTCGATCACGTTGTGGGTTGCCGGTGCGCGGGATCTCGGTGCCGCTCGCGGACAGTTGGTGTTCGCCACAGCCCCGTTCGTCGGTGCGATCGTGTCATGGACGGTGCTTTCGGAGACCGTGACAGGTCGTGAGGCTGGGGCGCTGGCGCTCGGCGTCGTCGGGGTAGGGCTGGTGTTGCGTAGTGATCACGAGCACGTCCATCGCCACGTCGCCGTCGATCACGATCACGAACATCGACATGACGATGGTCATCACGATCACGAACATCCCGGCGGCGCTACCCGCACCCGCCATCAGCATCAGCATGTACACGAGTCAAGGGTCCACGCCCACCCACACATGCCGGACGTCCATCATCGACACGACCACTGACTCTTGGAGATGCCGCCCCGCACCCCGTTCATGTCGCGATAGATACGGCATCGAGGGGTTCAGCGCGACATGAATGAGGGTTTGAGGCACCGACCATTGTTAACAGATCACATGAAACCAGCAAGCGCGTGAGGGGTGTACGGCTCTTCGAGCCTGGCGATTTCGTCGGAGGTGAGTTGCACATCGACGGCGGCGACTGCATCGTCGATGTGTTCCGGTTTTGTAGCACCAACGATTGGCGATGTGATCACTGGTTTCGACAACATCCACGCCAGCGCGATCTGTGCTCGCGGGATACCCCGCTCGATAGCAATTTCGGCGACCCTGTCAACGAGCACGCGATCGCTGGCCGACGTGTCATATAGCGATTTGCCGAACTCGTCGGACTCGGAGCGTTTCGTCTGAGTATCCCAATCCCTCGTCAATCGCCCCCGCGCCAGTGGGCTCCACGGGATCACGCCGACACTCAGGTCTGCGCACAATGGCAGCATTTCGCGCTCCTCCTCACGGTTGAGCAGGTTGTAGTGATTTTGCATGCTGACAAACCGCGTCCAGCCGTTCAGCGTGGCCGTGTACTGCGCCTTGCTGAACTGCCAGGCGTACATCGACGAGGCGCCGACGTAGCGCGCCTTACCCGCCTTGACGACGTCGTGGAGAGCCTCCATCGTCTCCGCGATCGGCGTGCGGGAGTCCCAGCGATGAATCTGATAGAGGTCGATGTAGTCGGTGCCGAGTCGCCGCAGGCTGGCGTCGATTTCGGTCATGATCGCCTTGCGCGACAGTCCGATCGAGTTGCGCCCGCGCCGCATCGCGCCATGCACCTTGGTGGCGATCACGATCTCGTCGCGGGTGGCCATGTCGGCCAATGCCCGCCCGACGATCTCCTCACTTGATCCGAGTGAGTACACGTTGGCGGTGTCGAAGAAGTTGATCCCCTGGTCGAGGGCGCGTTGGATGAATGGTCGGCTGGCGGCTTCGTCGAGCGACCACTCGTGGCTGCCCCTGCCAGGTTCGCCGTAGCTCATGCACCCGAGACAAATCCTCGACACTTCGAGCCCAGTGTTCCCAAGCTTGACGTACTTCATGGTGTGCTCCCAGTCATCGACATCGCGATCGAACCCATCATGTCGCCAGCACCCCGTCGGCGCCGCGTCGGACGGCGCGCCCGGCCAGGCCCTCGGAGATCGTGTCGTTGATCACTGAGACGTCGGTGCTGGTTGCCCAGCCGCGTTCTCCGTCTGCGGTGAGCACGGCGGCGAGCACATTCGTCGGGCCGTCACGATCAAACACGACCGTGGCTGCCTCGACGGTCACCGCACCTTGCCAACCGGAAGCGACCGCCTGTCGCGGCCGCAGGTCGGCTCGCTGCTGGGTGTCGATGCAGGCAAACTGTGTCGGCGGCTCGTTGGAACAGATCATGACCGCTTGCTTGGTGGCGTTGCCACCGTTGCTGTGGACCAATCCCCACCCGCCATCGCGCATCAGCGGTATCATCGCCGCCATCGATTGGCCGGCCGAGTTGGCCATCGGTGCGCCTGCAAAGCCGAGGCCACCGGTGACCGTGAGCTGCCGATCGGGATCGAATCCCAGCGCCTCGGCGCTGATCTGCACAATTGACGGAAAGCAGGCGTAGAGATCGAGGTGAGCGATGTCGCTTGGCGTGACTCCGGCGTGCTCGAATGCCGCTAGTCCCGCCGCCTCGAGGGCAGACGAGCGGTGCAGCTCGTGGCGGTTGATGACCTGCCACGTTTCGTGACTGTGTGACACGACGTGAGGGAACACGAGACGGTCGGCGGCGATGCCGGCGGCGTGCGCTGTTTCGACGCTGCACACGATCACCGCTGAGGCCATATCGACGGTGTTGTTGGCGACCATTGCCTTCGTATATGGAAAGGCGATCATTCGGTTGCGGTCGGTTGCTTCGGCGATCTCGGTTGCGGTGTGCGGCTTGCGGTCCCAGGCGAATGGATGGTCGACGGCGACCTCGCTGAAGCGACTCCAAAGGTCGGCGATCCGATTGCGGTGAGCAACCACGGTCTCGCCGAGTTCGGCCCTGCGGCGGTCGTCGAACAACGCGTAGGCGGTCGCCGCCCCACCGAACAGCTGAAACTCGGCGAGCATTTCGTCGGGAAGCGTCGCCAGATGCTCGACCTGTCCGGCGCCTGGCGTTCGTAACCATGTGGGCTCGACACCGTCGCGTTTGAGCCGTTGGTGCGACCAGCGAGCTTCGCCGCCGACGATCAGGGCGACTTCGATTTCGCCTCGCCAGATCCGTTCGGCTGCGACGCCGAGCAGCTCGACGGGTGCCGTTCCGGAGATTCCGCTCAGCGCCGTACGGGCGTCGGGTGCCCCGATCTGATCGGCGATCAACTGACCGGGATTCCGATAGCTCCATAGTCCACCCACGACGCCGATCCAGTCGACCTGTTGCAGCAGCCGAATCGCGCCGGCGTCTGTCGCCGCCGCGCGGGCGGCGGCGACCATCAATTCGATCGGTCCGCTGGCATCGCCGAGACTGGTTTCGCCCGGTCGCTGTATGACCTGTGCCGCACCGCAGATTGCCGGCGTGGCGCGCGGTGTGGCGCTGGGTGTGGTGCTGGCCGTCACCGCACCGTTGTACCTCGGGTGGTGGGTCGGCGCAAAGTGAGACGAGAGCGTTTGGCGTCGCAGTTTTCGAGTTCGTTCACGAAAACCGTGGCGGGAAGGGAACTGGTTGGCGAAAAGAGGTTACGTTTTTCCTGTGGACCTGAACTTCACCGCTGAGGAACGGGTCCTTCGTGACGAGGTTCGGATGTGGTTGATCGACAACGCGGACTGTCGACCATCCAGCAGCCGTGGACATGTGCTTGCACGATGTCTGATGTCGCGCGCTGGACTACTTGATCGGATCATCGAACGATGACGCTCCCGGTCAGCTCTCCACACGTTTGGGCGTTCGATGTCGACGGCACGTTGATCGGGTCGATTCGTGGCGGATCGTTGCGACCTGGCACCGCCGAACTGCTCCTCGCTCTTGCGGCGCGCAGCGTGATCTGTGTGCTGTGGAGTGCCGGTGGTGCCGAGTACGCCAGGCGGAGGGCGACGCAGCACCAAATCGACCGACACTTCGTGGCGTTCTACGGCAAAGGTGAACGGGATCTGCGCGACCGATATTCCTCCGATCATTTCGATGCCGCCCACCAGCCCACCGTGTTCATCGATGACTCGCCGATCGATCTTCCGCTAGGTGCACGGATTTTCACCGTTACCCAATTCCTCGGCAACAATCCCGCCGACCGTGTGTTGTTTGGCCTACTCGATGACCTCGATCGGCGACTCATGGAGGTTCGGCCATGACACCTGCGGACGGTCGTCGATCGGTTGACGGCGCTGTTCTCGGTGTGGGCTGCCGAGCAGGCGATCCAATTCGAAACGCAGTGGTGGACCTGGGGTGACGTCGGCCGGTCCGCGCCTCAGTGAGAATGGTGCTCGAGGATCGCTCGGTGCCCAGCGCCTGCTCACACAAGCGCGCTCAGGGTCGAGCGGATAGGTGAGGATTCTTGGATAAACCCGTTCACTCGTGTCGGATTCGTTGCGATCCGCTATCCAAGTAGAAATGATGGACTGTAGTCCACTAATATCGGCGGAATGAGTCCCGATCAACTGGCCGAGCAGATCCGGCAATTCAATCGGTTCTACACCGAACTGATCGGGGCGTTGGACGATCGCCACGAAGGTCTCCCGGTCAATTTGGCTCAATCGCGCATGCTGTACACCGCTGCCCAACTCGGTCAACCGCAGGTGTCGGCGATCGCCGAGGCATTGAAGCTCGACCTGGCGTACACGAGTCGAATTCTCGGTGAGTTGGAGCATGCCAAAATGATCCGCCGTCGTGTCCCGTCGAGCGATCGTCGTCAGCGAGTTGTCAAGCTCACGGCAGTTGGCGAGCGCGTCCTCGCCAACATCATCCAGCGATCAAACGTGCGCGTGCTGCGACTTGTTGATCACCTCGATCAAGCGGACACAGATCTGCTGCTCGAGTCGATGACCACGATCCGCAGCTTGCTCGACCGAACCGAACCCAACAGGCAACCACGAATGGAGACACGATGACTGATCATGTCGAGCACTTTCCAACCGAGATTCAACTGCTCTCGGCGTTCGAGGGGGCAATCGACGCGTTTCGGCTGCCGGCTGAGAATGCCGACGTGTTGTTCGCGTCGTACCCGGCTGGCACATCGATCCCGCCGCATCAGCACGAAACCCACAACGTCGGCGTGATCACGAAGGGAACGTTGTATCTCACAGTCGCCGACCAACGAACCGCCTACGGCGTGGGTGACTGGTATCGGCTTCCGGTCGAAACCGAGCATGCCGCCGATTTCGACGAAGACACGGCGCTGATCGAATTCTGGTTCCGTGACCGGCCGAATTGACCGTGTTGACTGGCGAAATTGCCCGCCGGTTGTGAACCTCGCCTAACAACTCCATACTGAACGGGTCGAGGGGGAGTAGCCCCACGGGACCGGTCGTCAGTACGGCGAGAAATCGCCCGGCCCCCCGCCTGCCATCCAGCAGGAGCGAGACCTTCGACTGTTCACCCCGTGACCAGTCGAAAGGACTTCCCTCATGTTGTATGCCGTTGACAGTGATCGTTCTCAGTTCGTCGATCTCGACGTACCTGTCGGCGCGTGGATCGGCTTGCTCGCCACGATCGCGGTGATGCTGGCGATCGATCTGTATCGGCACCGCGAGGCCCATGCCCCGACGCCGAAGGAAGCGCTCACCGAATCGATCGTCTGGGTCTCATGCGGTCTGGCGTTCGCCGGGGTGGTCGCGATTTCGTTTGGCTCGGCTGCGTTTGGCGAGTACATCAGCGGCTATCTGATCGAGAAGTCGCTCAGCGTCGACAACGTGTTCGTGTGGTCGATGTTGTTCACGACCTTGTCGATCCCCGTCAAGTATCAACATCGCGTGCTGTTCTGGGGCATCTTTGGTGCATTGACACTCAGGGCGATCTTCATCGTGTTGGGGAGTGCTTTGATCGGACGATTCTGGTGGTTGCTGCTCGTGTTCGGTGTGTTCCTGATTTACACCGGTGCCAAAGTCATCCGTCACCGAGCTGACGAGGGCACCGAGGGAGCGACCCGGGGACTCGGTCTGTTGCGCAAAGTGATGCCGGTCACGGAGCAATTGGACGGACAGAAGTTCTTCACCCGGATCAATGCTCGTCGGGCGGCTACCCCGCTGCTGGCGGCGCTGTTCGTGATCGAGATCACCGACGTCATTTTCGCCGTCGACTCGGTGCCGGCGATTCTTGCTGTCTCGAACGAGCCGTTCCTGGTGTTCGCCTCAAACGCCTTCGCGATCCTCGGGTTGCGGGCGATGTACTTCCTGTTGGCCAATGCCAAGGAGCGATTTCACTTCCTGTCACATGCGCTCGGCGGCATTCTGATCTTCGTCGGACTCAAAATGACGGTGTCGCACTGGTACCACCTCAATACGTATGTATCCCTGGCGGTCATCCTGATGATGATGACGGTGGCGATCACATTCAGTGTGAAGCGAAACGCTCTACCCGCCGCCGGGCCGCAGGCTGAGGCACCCGAACGCAGTGTTCACTGACTCAGTGTTCGGTTGGTCAGTCGGATGACGCCGTCGATGATTTAGCGTCGAGGACGTGACCGATCTTGATCTTGCGTACCTGCCTGCTGTGCGAATGGCGGAACTCGTACAAGGCGGTCACGTATCACCCGTCGAGTTGATCGAGAATGCCCTGGCTCGAATTGGTGAGGTCAATCCTGCGTTGAATGCCTTCTGTTTCGTTTGGGACGAATCGGCTCGAGCCGACGCGCGAGCGGCCGCTGAAGCCGTCGCTCGTGGTGATGCCCTCGGGTCTCTCCACGGTGTGCCGATCGCGCTCAAAGACACCACGCCGACTGCGGGTTGTCGCACCACGCTCGGCTCCTTTACCCACGAGCACTGGGTGCCGACCGACGACGCCGCGATCGTCAAGAGACTCAGACGCGCCGGGGCAATTGTCGTCGGCAAGACAACTACCCCCGAGTTCGCCCATGCGTCGATCACCGACAGTCCACTCTGGGGTCCGACCCGTAATCCGTGGGATCTGACGCGTACACCGGGCGGTTCATCCGGCGGGTCCGGTGCAGCTGTGGCGTCAGGATGCGTACCGCTCGCCGAGGGCAGCGATATGGGTGGTTCGGTCAGGATTCCGGCCGCCTGGAGCGGTGTCGTCGGTATCAAGCCGAGCCTCGGTCGGATACCGATGGACGTACTGCCAGGACTCTTCGACAACATTTCGCATCACGGTCCGCTCGCCAGATGCGTCGATGACGCCAGTCTGTTTCTCGCTGCTACGCAGGGCCCAGACGATGCCGACATCCTGTCGCTTCCGGGAACACTCGATCTTGGTGCCGCGATCGACGGCGACGTGCGCGGCATGCGGCTCGGACTCAGCATCGATCTTGGCTGTTGGGAGGTCGATCCGGCAATCGGTGCCGCGGTCCAGAACGCCGCTGACGCGCTCGGTCGGGCGGGTGCCACGGTTGTGGAGGTCAATCCCGGCTTCACGTCAGCCGACGATGACGTCTGGGTCAAGTTGTGGGGCGTATTCATGGCGGCGTACTTCGGTCACTTCACCGAGGAGTTCGCCGATCGGATGGATCCGAACGTGTTGCGCCTGATCGAGTACGGCCGCTCATTCAGCGCCGTCGAATACAAGCGACTCGAGATCGAACGAACCGAGACATGGCGTCGGCTCCGCACGGCGCTATCGAATGTCGACGTGCTGCTGTGCCCGACGATGTCGTCGGCACCGGTCCCCGCCGAGCGAGAGAATCAGGTGCCTACTCCAACGCGTGATGACAGTCGCGTCCGGTCGCACGACATGACCGGCGTGTTCAACCTCACCTCGCCATGCCCGGCGATGTCGGTCCCGATCGGGCTGCACCCCGACGGTACGCCGATCGGCCTCCAGATCGTCGGCCACCGATGGGATGAACCAACAGTGCTACGAGTCGGTCGAGCCGTCGAACTGAATGTCGCCCCCATCGGCCGCCCTCCAATCTGACAAAGGTTGCCGAGACATCGACTTCGAGCACAATATGCGTCCATGATCGTGGATGGACTGGTGGCCGATCTCCGTCGGCTGGGTGTGTGCCGCGGGGACGTGATGATGCTGCACGTCTCACTCCGGGCGGTCGGTCCTGTCGAGGGCGGTGCTGCAGGTTTGCTTGCCGCCCTCGATCGAACCGTTGGCGAGACGGGCAGCCTCTTGATGGTCCTCGGGGCTGGCGATAACTGGTCGTGGGTCAACGGGCGTCGAGCGATCGCCCAGCAGCGGCGGCACCGGCCCGCAGCTGGTCGAGGTAAGTGACCCGAAGTCTCGGGTACGAAGCACGTGCCGACCCAGCCGTCGGCCGCCGCCCCTGTGTGCTCGAGCGCTTGGCCGGTCGGACGTAACCTCTCTCGATGCGTTGGCTGTGTGTGAGTTTGCTGATGGTGACTGCCTGCGCCGGATCGCCGGCAACCAGCACGACCACGACAACTCCGACTGCGATCACGACCGCGACTCCGAGCGCGACGACAATCCCGACGACGATCGCGGTCGCTGCGACGACCATCGATCCGAGCGCCGTAGTGCCGGAGGGCTTCGAATTGATAGCGGCGCGGGCGACCAAAGCAGACGGGACGATCTGCGAACTGTGCATGTGGCTCGCCGAAACGGAAGACCAGCGCGGCAGGGGTCTGATGTTTGTCACCGATCTTGGCGGGGCCGATGGAATGGTGTTCGTCTACCCGGAACCGCACAGCGGGTCGTTCTGGATGAAGAACACGGTGACGCCCTTGTCGATCGCGTTTTTCGACGCCGCTGGAACGTTTCTCGACGCCTTCGATATGGAGCCGTGTACCGCCGACCCATGCCCGCTTTACCCAACGCCGAGCGACTTCACGTTTGCAGTCGAGATCAGCCAGGGCGGATTGACTGAAGCCGGTCTCGGGGCAGGCAGCGTGTTGGAGTTGCTCGGGATGCCGTGCCCGCCCACCTGACGATCCCCAGCCTCGTGCTCGACTGACCACGAGAAGTCTTGGTGGAGCGGGTTAGATCAGTTGGTCGGTGGCGGTCGATGTCAGCCAGGCTTCGTACAACCCGGCGTACACGCCGCCGGCGGTGACCAACTCGTCGTGGTGCCCGTCTTCGACCAGACGGCCGTCGTCGAGGACGAGCACGCGATCGGCCCGAGCTGCGGTCGACAACCGATGTGCGATGGCGATCGTGGTGCGCCCGACGGCGAGTTTGGAGAGTGCCCGTGAAATCCGGACTTCGGTCAGCGCGTCGACCGATGATGTTGCTTCGTCGAGCACGAGCACATCGGGATCGGCGACGCCGGCACGGAGCAGCGCCACGAGTTGACGCTCACCAGCCGACAGCGAGTCGCCCCGCTCGCCGACGCGGGTGTCGAGCCCGTCGGGGAGTGATTCGACCCAGTCTGTGACGTCGAGGCGTTCGATGATCTGCTCGAGTTCCTGCGTCGTTGCGTGAGGTCGGGCGAAGCGCATGTTGTTTGCGATTGTGTCGCTGAATAGGAACGGCTCCTGCGAGACCACGACGAGTCGGGTGCGCAAGTCGACGTTGCTGACCCGATGGAGCGGCACCCCACCGAGCCGAATCTCGCCGGCTATCGGATCGGCCATGCGAGCGACCAACCGACCCAACGTCGTCTTGCCGGAACCGGTCGCACCGACCATCGCCACCTGTTGGCCGGCGGGGATGTGGGCCGACACACGATCGAGCACGACATCGTCGACGCCGTCACTGACGCCTCGGCTCCGGTACGAGAACGTGACATCGTCGATATTGATATCGAGCTGGCCCTTGGGCAGAGGCTCGGGGTTGGCGGGTGGCGGTGGCCCGACAGGGATCTCGAGCACACCTAACACGCGGCGCAGACCTGCGACAGCAGTTTGCGTGGCGTCCATCACTTCCGTGAACTCGGCTATCGGTTCAAGGAAGCGATAGGTGAGGAATATGAAGCCGATCAAAGCACCGGCTGTGAGTCCGTGGTCGGGACCGAGCGCGACACCGACCGACACGACCGCCGAGATCGTCACGACCGAGAACACCTCGCCGAGCGGGAATAGGTAGGCGCCGATGATGTTGCCGCGAATCTGGGCGTTGGCTCGGCGCTTGATTGCGGTGCGGGTGCGGTCGAGGAACATCTCGCCGGCACCGTACGCCCGAATGGTTTCGGCACCGGTGACGAGCTCGCTGATCGACGAGAGCATCTCGCCGTTGCGCGTGCGGGCCGTGTCGTAGGCGGCAACGAGGTGTCGTTGCACGATTCGCAACACGATGAACAGCGGGATCGAAATGGAGATCGCGACAAGCGCCAGGATCCAGTTGTAGGCAAGCATCACCGCAGCCACGATCACCATCAACGTCCCGTCGATCAACAAGGCCAACCCGCCCCATTGGAAGAACTGGGCGAGCGTTTCGATGTCGCTGGTGACGCGGGCGACGAGCGCGCCGCGTCGCTCATCGTTGTGGTCGGCCAAGCTGAGCCGGTGAATGTGGTCGATCAGTCGGGTACGTAGGTCGTTGAGCGCCTGTTCGCTGCGGGTGCCGAGCCGAATCGTGGCGACGCGCCCGAAGAACGCCGACACGATCAGGGCGGCTGCGCCGATCAGGGCGCAGATCACGACGAGCCGGATGTCGACTCCGCGCCGATCGTCGCCGCGATCGATGATGCCCCGATCGATTGCCTGTTGGATCACGATTGGAACCACGACCCGACCCGCCGCACCGACGGCGGCGATCAACCAAGTCACACCGAGACCTTGGCGGAGGATCGGTGCTTCCTCCAGTCCGCGACCAATTGTTCCGGCAGTCGAGAGGCGTCCGGTCTCGTCGTTCATCCCTGAGCCCTCCCGGTGACCGCGCCTCGATCGGCTTCGAATGCCTCGACGAGCTGGCGATAGGCGCTCTCGTCGCGCATCAGATCGTCGTGACTACCGTGGGCAACAATCTTGCCGTCGACCACGAACATCACGTCGTCGGCAAGCGAGATCGTCGATGGGCGTGATGCGACGATCACGACCGTCGTGTCGGCGAGCGACGCCCGCAGGTTGGCGAGGACGGCCAACTCGGTCGTTGGGTCGAGCGCTGACGTGGTGTCGTCGAGCAACAGGATTGTTGGCTTTCGGGCGATTGCACGGGCGAGCGTGACGCGTTGGCGCTGCCCGCCACTCAACGACACACCACGCTCGCCGACGACTGTGTCGAGTTGGTTCGGAAGCTCCGACACGAAGTCGTCGGCGCAGGCCAGTCGGAGCGCCTCCCAGATCGAGGCATCGTCGGCCGGAGTGCCGACTTCGACGTTGTCGCGCACGGTCCCTGCGAACAGGAACGCTTCCTGGAACACGAGCGCGACCGGCCCGTCGGCACGTCTGATCGTCCCTGACGTTGGCGCGATCAGACCGCCGATCAGATCGACCAGGGTGGTCTTGCCGGATCCTGTCGAACCGACGATTGCGGTGACGAGCCCTGGCCGAATCGTGGCTGTTGCATCGTCGACGGCAACTCGAACATCCCCGGGATACATGAATGACACGTGATCCAGTTCGACGGCCGCGCTTCCGGCCGGACGACCGACGACGTGTTGTGGGTCGCCATCGAGCGGTTCGTCGACGACCGATCTGACGCGGGTCCATCCAGCCTGCGAATAGGGCAGGTCGGCCAGCGCGTGACCGATCAGTCGGAGCGGGAACACCAGCAGCGTGAACATGTAGATGAAGCCCGAAAGTTCGCCAACCGTGACGTCGCCGGAGTTGACCCGATAGGCACCGAGCACGACGAGACCGACGTTGGTCAACGATGGCGTGACTTCGAGCAACGCTTCGAACGTGCCGCGGAGATGCACCGCTCGAACGCGAGCGTCTCGGATCTCTCCGGCCAGTGCCGACAGCCGTTCGGTCTCGCGCTGTTCGGCACCGTATGCCTTGACGAGTTGGACAGCTTCGAAGCTCTCGTGAACGGCGCCGGAAAAGTCGCCGAGCGCGTTTTGGGCGGCGTCCATGTGCTGTTCGACCCGGTGCTGGTAGATGATGTTGGCGACGATCAAGATCGGAAACACGCCGACGGCGACGGCACCCATCACGAAGTCGGTGATCAACAGCCAGGCGCCGGCGACAACGATCATCAGAACCACGCTGGTGGCGAATGGAATCGGTGCCATCACGCTGACAGAGGTCTCGACGTCGACGCCGGCTCGGGCAACGAGTTGCCCGTCTGATTGTCGCTGATGCCAGCTCGGTGGTTGCTGGACGAGCCGCTCGGCGACCTGGCTGGCGAGCGTTTCACCGATCCGCCACTGCGTGATCCCGGCGAATGATCGACGCACGACGACACCGGCTGCTCGTAGGACACCGATCCCGATGATCAGCGCGCACGCAGCGACGACCGTGCTGACGGCAACGTCGCCGTCCTCGAACCTTGGGATCACGACGTGGTCGATCGTCCACCTGATGGCGATGCTCGATGCGACGGTGCACAGCGCGAACACGGATGCCCCGCTGACGGCAATGATGAACGGTCGCGGGTGCAGCGCAATCATCGAGCGGATGAACGCCGCATGCCGCCGAGCACGTTCGAAACGTTTCGTCGCAGGCACGGAATCCACGGAACGTTTATACCAGCGTCGCCCGTCGCTCAGCCGGTGAAGATTAGGGGGACGATCGTTTTGATGATGGTCGGGCATTCTGGGTCGGTACCGCAGCCCCCTGGGTCATAGGCGATGAGCTCGATCGGCCCGGCTGGAGCGTCGAGTGTGATTGTGACCTCGAACTCTGCCCAGGTTCCCCACGCGCCAGCGGTCACGGGGGCGATGCCGCCGATCTGCTCGCCGTTGGCCCACACTTCGATCGGGAATTGGGCTTCGTAGACGTCGCCTTCACCGGTCACAGTGAACGGGCTGCTGACGGTGGCGCCGGAAGCAGGGACGTCGATGATCACGCTGCCCGAAATGGTGCGGTCGATCATCGCCCGGGTCTGCGGCTTGTCGAGGGTCAGGCCTTCGCCGCCGAGGGATCCGATCGGTTCGCTCTCCATCCAGAACTGGACCCGTTCGGTGTTGTCGAACTGCGTGATCGTGAACACGACCTGTGCGACTCGGGCGATCATCGACTGCGATCCGCCGCCGGTTCCGAAGTCGGAACTCAGGTCGACTGTGGCGAGACCGTCGACGAGGTTTACGTCGAGCAATGTCGTGTCGGTCGACACCGTCGAGGTGAGCCCGGCGGCGAGCTCGGCTTGCGTCGGCCCGGCGAGCAGTTCCATGACTGCCTCACGTAAGATCGCTGGGCCGGGAACCTGCCGGTGAGCGATCACCAGCCGTTCGTCACGCAGGAAATACACCTTCACGTCGACCAGGTTCGGCTGCGACGCCGGCGTCGTCGCGACGGCCGGTGCTGTCGTGGTTGGGGCAAGCGTCGTTGTCGTGTTGGCGGGCGCCGAAGGCGTCGTTGATGAGGTGGTTGTGTCGGACGATTGGTCATCGGAACCACACGCAAACACGGTCGTGACGAGTCCGATGACCACACCGATTCGCAAGAGTCGCATGAGACGGTCCTTTCTCTGGTGCATCACCATCGTTGTGCATCACCATCGTCTCGTACTGTCAGCTGGTCCGCTTGTGCGTTGATGAGTTCCGGCGGGAACGCCGTTTGGTCAACACGACGCAGCGCGCCAGGAGCGCGAAATCAACATCTGTTGTCGATATCGCGCGCTCAAAGATGAGTCGGTCGATCGCGACGTACCCTGCGTTGGTGATCGAACCTCGGAGACTGTCGGGCGTGTTGATCGTCGCCGGATCGCTTGTCGTGGCGGCCTGTGGCGGCGACTCCACCGACTCGACCGCTACAACGACCAAGACAGCTACGGAAACGTCGGTTGCGGCCGCCGAAAGTACGTCGGTCACGACGACAACCACCGAACCGGAAGCCGTGCAGACACCTCAGCCGGTGCCCACCACCGAGCAGCTCCCGGCTGCTTCAACAACGACCACGGAGCCGGAGCCGGAATCGCTGGCGTACGACTTCGCTGCTGTGGCGCAAGTCGTTCAACAGTTCGTCGACGAGCGCGGGTTGCACGGTGCTGGTCTGGTGATTGTGCACCGCGATGACGGCGTGATCTACGAGGACTACTGGGGCGAATTCGACAAGGCCCGGATATCACTGGTTGCCTCGTCAAGCAAGATGATCACGGCCGGCGTCCTACTGCGCCTCCAAGACGACGGTTTACTCGACGTCGACGCACCCGTCGCCGATGTTGTCGATTGGGGTGAAGGCAACCCCGAGATCACTCCTGCCCAGTTGATCTCGAACAGCTCCGGGCTGGTTGGCTTGCTCCCCAATCCTGGGTATCGGCCGTATGTTTGTCAGTTCATTGCCACCGGTTCACTGCACGACTGCGCCGCCAGCATCTTCACCACGACCGCCGACGACGCCGACATCGCACCTCCCGACAGCGAGTTCCGGTATGGCGGCGCGCAGTGGCAGGTTGCCGGTGCAGTTGCCGAGGCTGCCTCCGGCAAGTCGTGGGCGCAGCTAGTCGACGAGATCTACGTCAAGCCGTGCGGTCTCGAGACGCTTGGCTACAACAACCATTTCTCTCAGATCGGCACCCGCGGATTCGACTACCCGTTGCCATTCAACTCCGACCCCTCGACGCTGAAGCCGACCGACAACCCGAACCTCGAAGGTGGCGCATATCTCACCACGGGTGACTACGCCAAGCTGCTCCTGATGCACCTGCGGGGTGGGATGTGTGGCGACAACCAGGTGCTGTCCGCAGCAGCCCTCGATCGGCTCCACGACGACCGAATCGACGATGCCTACGACGGGTCGGCCGGACCGGACACGGGCTACGCCATGGGATGGTGGGTCGACCGCGAAGGCGGCCGTATCCGTGATCCCGGTGCCTACGGTGCCGTGCCCTGGCTCGAGCTCGAAGACGGCTACGGCGGCTATCTGGTGATGGAAGCCGACGCTGGCACCGGCCTCGAACTCGCAGGCCAGCTGTACGACCTCGTCGAGACCGCAGTGATGTCGCAACGAACTGTGTGACAGCCCCTGTTCATACTGTGAGCATGTGCACGTATGCACCGATACACTCGCCGGGTCATATTGACCCTGCTCCGACATCGTGTCGGAGCCGTTGGGCACCGACCGGTGGCCAAAGTCCGAAGGGAGAACACCACGCATGATGCGTGCCTATGAGTTAATGGTCATCATCGACGGAGACGTCGAAGATGCGAAGGCCCAGTCCTGGATCAAGACGATCGTGGACGACATCGGCAAAGCCGAGGGAACGGTGCACGGAAAGCCCGATTGGTGGGGCAAGCGACCATTCGCTTATCCGATCAACAAGAAGGAATCCGGCTACTACCTCGTGTTGGAGTGCCTCGCCGTTGGCGGCGCCCTCGACGAGCTTGAGCGTCAGCTCCGTCTCGCGGACGACATCGTTCGCCACAAGCTCCTCCGGTTGCCAGATGCCGAGGCGGCTCGCCGCGGCATGACTGACGCCGCTGCCTGACTCGGCAGAACCCACGAAGGGAACCACCACCATGTCCAGCAATTCCATCACCCTGATCGGCAACCTCACTCGTGATCCTGAGCTCCGGTACACCACCGGTGGCCGCGGCGTCGCAAGCTTCGGTATCGCCGTCAACCGGCGTTACCAGCAGAACAACGAATGGGTCGAGCAGGTCTCGTTCTTCAACGTCGTGTGCTGGGGCGAACTCGGCGAGAACGCCGCCGCCACCCTGACCAAGGGTTCGCGAGCGATCGTCACCGGCCGCCTCGAACAGCGCAGCTACGAGACCAACGGCGAGAAGAAGTCGATCGTCGAGGTGATCGCTGACGAAGTCGGCCCAAGCCTCCGTTGGGCGCAAGCCCAAATCGAACGCACCGAGCGAACTGGCGGCGGCGAAGGTGGTAACACCGGTGGCGGAAGTGGTGGCGGCGGTGGCGGTGGCAACACCGGTGCCCGTCAGCCCGACCCGGTCTACGGCGACGAAGAGCCGTTCTGACCCTCGATCTCATGATCTCGATTTTGATTCGTCCAGGAAGGACCCACCCGAATGTCTAAGAAAGCGAAAGCCCCGACCCGCGCACCACGCGGGAAGGACGCCAATCCACGCAAGTTCAAGAAGAAGACCAGCCCACTGCTGATCGAGAAGATCGAGTACGTCGACTACAAGAACGTCGACCTACTCAACCGGTTCCTCAGCGATCGGGCCAAGATCCGCGGTATGCGCGTATCAGGCAACAACCGTCAGCAGCAGCTCGAGATCGCCAACGCGATCAAGATCGCTCGCGAACTGGCGCTGCTGCCCTACGCCAAGCGTGTTTCGTCGACTGGTCGTACCCGCCCACCGCGCGACGGCGACCGCGAGCGTCGTGCGCCTCGCGAGGACCGCGAGCCGACTCCTCAGGTCGAGGCTGTCGTCGTCGAAGGTGCCGAGGACGAACTCGGTGGCGACGAGGCAACGACGGAAGCGAGCGAGGGCTGATCATGCAGGTCATTCTCCGCAATCCAGTAGCTGGGCTTGGTAAGCGCGGCGACGTTGTCGACGTTGCTGACGGCCACGCCCGCAACTACCTCTTCCCGAAGAATCTCGCCATGAAGGCAACCCCTGGAGCGATCGAGCAGGCCACCAAGATGCGCCGCAGCCGTGACCTTCGTGACGCCAGTGATCGCGATGCTGCTCGCACCATCGCCACGACGCTGGTCCCGAAGACGATCACGATCACGGCAAAGGCGGGTGCCGAAGGCAAGTTGTTCGGCTCCGTCACTGCTGCCGACATTGTGGCCGCCGTCGAGGCGCAGACCGGCATCTTGATCGAACGCCGCAAGGTTCACCTCGACGAGCAGATCAAGACGCTCGGGGCACACCAGGCGACCGCCTCGCTGCATCACGACATTTCGTTCCCGATCAGTATCGAAGTCGTCGCGGCCAGCTGAATCGAGATTGGCGACTGCCAGTTTGAAGGGCCCCGTGTGAAACCACGGGGCCCTTCCGCGCCTGCGGAACCTTGTAGTACCCCTCAGTGCACACTGTCCACATGGGCGCGCGCCGTATCCACAGGGCAATTCACACGGTTGTTCCCCTAGCGCCCCACAGGCATTACCCGCGAGAGTGGACTCCCCATGCCCGGCGATGATTATTTCCCGACTGACCACACACCACAACACTCACCACAACGCAACGACCGGCCAAAGAGCGGTGGCTCGAGAGGCCGAGTACCACCCCATAACATCGACGCCGAAGAGTCGGTGATCGGTGCTCTTCTGTTGTCTCGGGATGCGATCGGCATCGTGAGCGAGATGGGGCTGCAACCGCACGACTTCTACCGACCCGCCCATCGTCACATCTTCGATGCGATCCGAGGGCTCTACTCGAGCGGTGCTCCCGCTGACACAGTCACGGTCGCCGACGAACTGCGTCGCGCCGGCCTGATCGCCGAGGTCGGCGGGCCGGAGGCACTCCACGAGCTTCAGAACGCCACACCGGCGATCTCGAGCGCAGGTCACTACGCCAAGATTGTCCAGGAGACAGCGCTGCTTCGGCAGCTGATCTTCGCTGCAGGTGACATTGCCGAACTGGCCTACAGCGAACCCGACGACGTGATCAAGGCGCTCGATCAGGCCGAGACGAAGATCTTCAACGTCGGCGAGCAACGCGTCACCGATTCCACGCGTACGTTGGAAGAGCTACTCCCCGGCGTGATGGACCGACTACAAGAGTCCTACGACCGGGGCGACACGATCACCGGCATCGCCACCGGTTACACCGATCTCGATGAGTTGCTGTCGGGCCTGCAACCCAGTGCCCTCTACATCGTCGGCGCTCGCCCTGCGATGGGGAAAACGGCGTTCGGGTTGGGGATGGCTTCGCATGTGGCGCAGCACAGTACGAAGCCCGTGATCGTGTTCTCGCTCGAAATGGGCCACACCGAGTTGACACAGCGAATCCTGTCGAGTGAGGCACGCGTCGACTCGACCAAGATCCGCACCGGAAAGCTGGCTGAGTCCGATTGGGCCAAGATCGGCAAGGCAATCGGGCGTCTCGAAGTGCCGTTGTTCCTCGACGACAACCCGCGTGTGACTGTGATGGAGATCCGCGCCAAAGCGCGCCGTATCAAGTCCCAGTACGGCGGGATCGGCCTGATCGTCATCGACTACCTGCAATTGATGGGTGGCGACACGCGTGCCGAGAACCGCCAACTCGAAGTGTCGGAGATCAGTCGAAGCCTCAAGATTCTCGCCCGTGAACTCGAGGTGCCGATCGTTGCCCTCAGCCAGCTCAGCCGAACGTTGGAAGCAAGGGGCGACAAGCGCCCGATGCTGTCAGACCTTCGTGAGAGCGGCAGCCTCGAACAGGACGCCGACGTCGTCATGTTCCTGTATCGCGATGAGGTGTATCACCCTGATTCGCCTGATAAGGGGTCGGCTGAAGTGATTGTGGCCAAGCATCGTTCGGGGCCGATCGGAACCAAGCGGTTGGTGTTCCTTGGTCAGTACACACGATTCGATAACGCTGCCCGCGGCGTATAAGCGTCAGGTCCACGCCGACCGCGCTTGACCCCCGTCGCAGTCGTGCCCGACGGCCGGTTTGCTGCTGATCGCCGAGGAGATCGACTTTCAGTGTGACGTTTGGCGTTCAAATGCAGCGCGCCGCCACTCAGCGTGTCAAATCTGTCAAGATTTGTTCATGGCCAATCGGTTCGGCAGCGCGGTCGTGGTGGTCGTCTCCACCGGGGTCGCAATTTGCGGACTGATGATGATCGGATCGGTCGGACCCAGCCCGGCCGGTGCTCAGCGACTCGGCACCCTGCTTGTGCCGCCAGAAAGCACGACGACCAGCACCCTCGCCCCTGAACCAACGACGACCAGCACGCTCGCTCCTGAACCAACGACGACCAGCACGACGACCAGTACGACCAGCACGCTCGCACAACCGTCGCCCGTGCCGCTCAGCGTCACGTCCCCGTCGCAAGGTCCCGACGGCGTTGTGGTCGTTGGGGCCGGTGGTTCGATCTCGATCGAAGGCACCTGCTGGGTCGTCGATGGTCAACCGCTCGGACCAGTCGAGTTGTGGGTTCTCAACGGGTCGACCGATGTGATCGAGACGGGCATGCGGGCAGCCCACTGGATCTACGAGTGGACTGCCCCGCCCGAGCGTGGTGTGGTTGCAATCCAAGTCTGGTGCGGAGATCCGGAGGGCTTCCAGGGCGGATACCCGCTCGCACGACAACTGGCGATCAACATCGTGGAAGTCGGCCCACCGCCCACGTCACCAATGGCGACAACGGCCGCCTCGAACGCGCCAATAGTTTCAATCCCCGAAACCGACTAGCCGTTCGCTTGACCGGAGTGTTGCAGCCCTCAGACAGAATGGTCGCATGAGTACGGATTTTGCGGTCGATGCGCGCGGATTGGTCAAACGATTTGGTGACAAGGCGGCGCTCGACGGAGTCGACCTGCAGGTTCCTCGCGGAGCGATCTACGGGCTGCTAGGGCCAAATGGCGCTGGCAAGACGACCGCCGTGCGTGTCCTGACGACGCTGTTACGACCCGATGGAGGCGTCGCCAAGATCGACGGAATCGACGTCGTGGCCGACCCGCACGGCGTCCGCAAGCGGATAGGTCTGACCGGCCAGTACGCGGCTGTCGAGGAGCGCCTGACCGGCCGCGAAAACATGCACTTCGTCGCTCGCCTGTTCCATCTGCCCTCGACCGAGGGCAAGGCGCGCGCCACCGACCTGCTTGAGCGATTCGATCTCGTCGAGGCCGGGGACCGCGTCGTCAAGGGGTACTCGGGTGGGATGCGTCGGCGGCTCGATATCGCCATGAGCTTGATTGCTCGGCCGTCGGTTCTGTTTCTCGACGAGCCGACTACAGGGCTCGATCCGCGCAGCCGGCTGGCGATGTGGGACCTGATCGAGGAACTCGAACACGACGGCACAACTGTGCTGCTCACAACCCAGTACCTCGACGAGGCTGACCGGTTGGCACAGCGGATCATCGTGATCGACCACGGGAAGGTGATCGCCAACGGAACTGCCGACGAACTCAAGGATCGGATCGGTGGCGATCGACTGCGGGTTTCGATCGCCGACGCGGCAGGTCGCCAATCGGCGTTGGCGACCCTGCAACCGATGTGTACGGGTCAGATCGAAGTCGAGCCAGACGGCCGCACCTTCTCGGCCCCGATCCGTTCTGGTGACCGAGTCGTGCCGGGAGTGATTCGGGCGCTCGATGACGCCGGCATCGATGTGCTCGACGTCGAGGTGCGACGCCCGACTCTCGACGATGTGTTTCTGACGCTGACCGGGCGTTCTACCACTGACGACGACCAGGCCGCGGCGTGATGGAGCGTCTCAAATGGGCACTCAAGGACTCGTGGGTCGAGGCCGAACGGCACCTTCGCATCATCCCTCGCAACATCGAGTTGCTGATCTTCGCCACGATTCAACCGATCATGTTCGTGGTGCTGTTCGTGTATGTGTTCGGCGGTTCGATCGAAGTCGCCGGCTTCGAGAACTACGACCAGTTCCTGTTGCCAGGGATCTTCAGTCAATCACTCGTCTTCGGATCCGCCTTCACGGGTATCGGCCTCGCCGAGGATCTCAGCAAGGGTTTGATCGATCGGCTTCGATCACTGCCTATGGCCCGTTCGGCTGTGCTCGTCGGGCGAACCGTTTCCGATCTCGTCCGCAACCTGTTCACATTCTTCGTGATGCTCGGCGTCGCCTTCCTGATCGGGTTCCGTTTCGAGGGCACGATGTTCGAGGCGATTCTGGCGACCCTGCTGCTGTTGCTCTTCAGCTACGCCTTGAGTTGGGTGCAGGCGCTGATGGGTCTATCGGTCGGCTCGGTCGAGGCGGCCAACTCGGCCGGCTTCATCTGGATGTTCCCGCTGACGTTCGTGTCGTCGGCTTTCGTCGACCCGTCGACCCTGCCGGGCTGGCTCGAGCCGGTCGCCGACGCCAATCCGTTCACGATCGTGACCAACGCCGCCCGCGCCCTCTACAACGGCAACCCCGTCGGCAACGATGCGATCTGGTCGATCCTGTGGTCGGTGGGGATCATCGCCGTTTTCGCCACACTGGCGATTCGCAAGTTCAACAGTTCTACTGTCGCCTGATGCACCCGACCGTCCCACCGTCGACTGATCCGTCGTCCGACATCGAGTTCTTCTGGGACCCGGTCTGCCCGTTCGCATGGATCACGTCAAAGGTGGTCACCGGCGAGGGCATCTTCGCGGTGATCGCCTGACAGACTGACGTCGTGTTCCTCGGCGCCGATCTTCTCGCGTGGCTGGTCCTCGCGCTCGGTGGTGCATTATTCGTCGGCAACCTGTTGGCGGTCGTGAAGCCGCCGGCGCAGCAGCGTGACGAGAGCCATCTCGAACGTGCCCCGATCGGACGCAGCATGTTGTTCGGTGGGCTCGGTCTGATTGCCGCCCTATGGGCGCTGGCAACGCTGATTGCGGGCTGAGATGGCCGGAGGACCGCTGCAGATCAAGTTCGTCTCGTCGGCGAGCCGCGCCAGTCAACTGCCTGAGTCGGCAGTCGAGGTCGCCTTCGTCGGTCGCTCGAACGTCGGCAAGTCGTCGTTGATCAATGCGCTCGCGAACCAGAAGCAGCTCGCCCGAGTCTCCAACACGCCCGGCCGCACGCAGCTGATCAACCTGTTCTCGCTGGCTACCGGAGGCACGCTGGTCGACCTCCCCGGATACGGCTACGCAAAAGTGCCGAGCAAGATCCGGCGAGACTGGCCGGAGATGATCGAGGGCTACCTACTCGACCGGGAGACGTTGGCGATGGTGTTCATCCTCGTTGATGGCGAGATCGGGCCGACGCCGCTCGACACCCAGATGTTCGACTGGCTCCGCGAGAATCAGGTCCCGCACACTGTTGTGGCGACCAAGTGGGACAAGGTCAAATCGTCGAAACGCGACACCCGCCGCCGGGATCTGGCGGCAGGCTGCAAACTCGAGAAGGGTGACATCGTCTGGGTGAGCGCCGCCAAAGGCACGGGGATGGACGATCTCCGAAGCCTCGTCGTGACGCACCTCGCCAACCCGTTCAAGTCGCGCTGAACACGTCATACAGGGGTTGACCGCGACATGAACGGCGGGGGTGGCATGATCCAGTGCTGTGATCAAGCACTTCGACGCTGCCTGGGCTGAACTCATCGCCGAGGGATCTGGCTTTGCCATGACGACGATCGAGGTGCGGGGTGCACCGATGCGGGTGTTCGGTTCAGCCCCTCCAACGATGCGTTCGATCTGGGAGTTGGCCCAGTTCCACGGTGACAAGCCGTACGTCGTGTACGAGGACGAGACGTTCACCTACGCCGAAATCGGCGGCCAGGTCCGAGCTCTCGCCCACCTGCTGCGCGATATCCACGGCGTCGGCGTTGGTGACCGCGTCGCGGTTGCGATGCGGAACTACCCGGAGTGGGTCGTGGCGTACTGGGCGACGGCGTCGATAGGCGCCGCCGTCGTCGGACTCAACGCATGGTGGACCAGTCAGGAACTGGCATTCGGGATCTCGGACTCGCGCCCGAAGGTGCTGATCGCCGACGACGAGCGCGCCGAACGCGTGCTGCCCGTGCTCGATCAACTCCGCGCCGACCAACCGTTACACCTCATCACGGTGCGGTCTGACCGTGACTTGCCGACCGATGCATCGCGCTGGGCCGACGTGGTGGATCCTGCGTCGGCACCTCCGGGACTGCCTGACGCGATGATCGACCCCGACGACGATGTCACGATCTTCTACACCTCAGGCACGACAGGCTTCCCGAAGGGTGCCCAGTTGACGCATCGCGGCTCGGTCCACAACATTTTGAACCTCGCCTTCATGACGATGGCAAACGCCGCCGCCGAATCGAAAGCAATCGCTGCTGGTGATTTGCAGCCTCCGAGCCAGCCGCCCGGCGATCCTGGCCAGTCGGTATTCATGGCGCCAACCCCGCTGTTCCATGTCACCGCCAACAACTGCCTGCTTCAGCCGTGCACGTTGATCGGTGGCCGGATCGTGTTGATGCGCAAGTGGGATGCGGGACGTGCACTTGAACTGATCGAACGCGAACGCGTCACCAACTTTTCCGGCGTACCGACGATGAGTCGCGAGCTTCTGATGCACCCCGACTGGGCGACCCGCGACATTTCCAGCCTGAAGGGGATGGGCGGAGGTGGTGCAGCGATTCAGCCTGATCTGGTCGACAAGATCGACAAGTCGCTGGCCGGTGGGTCACCTTCGACCGGTTACGGATTGACCGAGACACATGGCATCGTGACCGCCAACTCGAGCAAGCTCTACACGCTGAAGCCTGCCTCGTGTGGTCGTGTCGTCCCAACGCTCGACGCCAAGCTGATCGACGAGAACGGACGCGACATCGAACCCGATCCAGAAGTAGTGGGGGAACTATGTGTCCGCGGATCGATCGTCATCAAGGGTTACCTGAATCGACCAGAGGCGACAGCCGAGGCGATTCAAGATGGATGGTTCCATACGGGTGACATTGCCAGGATCGACGCCGACGGGTTTGTCTTCATCGTCGACCGGGCCAAAGACATGGTCCTGCGCGGTGGAGAAAACGTCTACTGCTCGGAGGTCGAAGCAGCAATCTATGAACACCCGGACGTCGCCGAGGCGGCCGTTTTCGGCGTCCCCGATGATCGTCTGGGGGAAGACGTCGCCGCTGTGCTCGTTCTACGGTCAGGGGCGGCGATGACGTCGGATCAACTGCGAGCGTTCCTCGCCGAACGGATTGCCAAATACAAGGTGCCGGCCACGGTGTGGTTTCGGGACGAGCAACTTCCTCGCAACGCCGGCGGCAAGTTCCTGAAGCGCGAGCTTCGCAAGGTACTCACCGGGGAGTAGTCAGTTCGTCAATCAGTGGAACGATCATTGGGGAAGCACTGGTGATCGCGTTCCTCGTCGAAACGACCGCAGGCTGAGTCGCCAGCGCAGTCGGTGCCAACGAGTTCGATCCGTGCGGATCGCCTCATCGATCACGTGAGCGGTGTAGAAGGCATCGTTTATCAACCGGTGACCGTCGTCGATGGCGCCGAACGTCATCGCTGTGGCCATCCCCGCCAACCGTCGAATCTCGTGTGGCACAGAGGGTGCAAGTGGCGCGGCGACCTCGGCAATCGTGCCGTTCGTCCACGACGAAGCGATCGAGAGCCCTGCATCGACCAGCGAATCTGTGACGTTGGCCCATGCGCCTCGGATCTGATCGACCGGATTGGGAGAGCGAAGCCGCCGCCTCCGGCGTCGCCACTTGAGATACAGAATTGATCCGATCCCGACGACGATCGGCAACACACACAGCCCGGCGACGATCGCACCGCGGCCGATCCAGGTTCTCACCCGATTCCACCCTGTGGCTTCTTTGGTCCCGTTGGGCGCGGCGTCGACGACTTCCTCCGCCCGGTCCGCTGGGGCTGCGATCGGCGGCTGGGCAGCCGCCGGACTTTGCGCTTCCGGTGGCGGTGGCGGTGCGGTTTCGTCTGTTGTCTCCGACGCCGGCACCGGATCGAACGCAACCCATCCGACGCCGGCGATGTTGACCTCTGGCCATGCCGCCGCATATGACGACAAGAGCGTCAATTGGTCCTCGATAACGCCTGGAGGAACTCGGAAACCGGTCGCAATTCGCGCCTCGAAACCGAGTGAACGCACGAGCAGCACGAACGCCGTTGCGAACTGCTCGCTCGAGCCTCGCCGCGTGTTGGTCATGAACCGGTCGATCAACGCCCGCTGTTGTCCGCTACCCGGCGCATCCGAATCGAGCTGCCAATCGTCGTGCATCGTTGCTTCGATCCTGCGGATTCGTTCGATCAACCCTCCGTCGCCGGCCAGGTTGCGGGCCAACTCCGTGAATGTGCCGGCGATCTCGTCGACCTGCCGAGGGACGATTACCGAGTCGGTGGCCGTGACAGTTCTTGCCAACTCAGATTCGGCGTCGAACGAATCGCCCGCGTCCGGCCTGTCGGTGAGCTGTACGACGGTGCGTTCAACGTCGGTCGCTACATTCGAGTCGATCGCCAGCGGCCTACCCGGAAAGGGGATCAGGTCGAGACCATCGACGAGTAGTTCGATGCGGAACCGGATCGGCGGTGCTTCGTCAGGTCCGGATGGGTCGGCGAAGCCGAGTCGTTGGCCGATCGGGCGCAGCGCGAGACGCGGTACCCAGCGTTGCCCATCGTACGTGTCGAGGGCGGCTAGCCGCCACCGAACAGGCAGCGACGGGCTGATCAAGGTTGACCGATCGGTGATGCGGAACAGTTCGATTGGCGGGTCGACCTGGCGAAGAGCGACCGTGGCTTCGAGCGGGTCGATCAGGACGGCGGTGAGTGTGGCGTCCTCCACTCGACGCGGATCGGCTCGGTTGGCCCACGTGATCGTTCCTGAGACGAGGATCGCTGCCCCCACGATGGCGATACCCGATATCGCCAGGGTGCGTTCACCAAGCAGCGTTCGGCCGCGTTGGCGAACGGATTCGCCCGGGCGGGCGAGCGCCAACGTCACAGACAACACACCGATCAATGCGAGCGTCCACGCACTGGGCCTGTGCGGCGCGGCGAGTGCAATCGTTCCCGTCAATCCGGTGACCATCACCGCGAGGGGTGACAGATGGACACGAGGCCAAGTTGCCAGCCATCCTGCAAGTGCGGTCGTCAGTGCCACAAGCAGTGCAACCGAGCCGATCAGCGTCGGTTCGGCGGGACTCGGCCATTCCGTCGTCAACAGCTTTCGGGGTCCATGCAAGATCCCGGAGGTCGCGTCATCGAGCGAACCGCCGTCGACCAAAACGCACACCAGCACAGCCAACGGCACCGACAACACCACGCTTCCGATCCGAATCGATCGACGTAGCGTGAACGTCATAATCGTGACAGCCCCTGGCAGCGCCGGAGCAATCAGCAGTACGGGTTCGAACGAGTCGAATACTTGACCGGCAAGCACGGCGACGATCAGGCCGATCGCCGTGATCAGGACAACCCGCAATCGGATTAGCGCCATGGCCGCCACCGTTGGACGAACTCGGTCGCGGTGCTTGCGCCGAGTGTGATACCCGGTGAGGCCAGCGCACCTTCGCCAACCCGAACGACGGACAGGCGTTCCGTGTGGGTGAGCGTGCTGGACGGACCCGTTGGTCCGGTGACGAACACAATCGAGGTGTGGTCGAACCCACCCCGGAATAGCTCAGCGAGGGACGCCACTGCGTGCGTCGCCACTTGGCTGACTGGTGTCAGTAAGTCGAGCACGAGTGTGTGGCGATCGAGCGGTCGGAGCGCTCCTGGATAGGCGCGATCGGTAGTTCGAACCGTGACCTGTATGCCACTGCGGATGGCGTGAACCGCAACCGACGCGGCGACGTCGACCATCTCCTCAAAATCATCGGCACTGGCAACACTCTCTGCGCAGTCGAGCACGACGGTGAATTCGGGACGCCGCAACTCGACGTGTTCGCGAAGCATCAGTGTTCCCATTCGCGCCGTTGTCGGCCAATGGATCAGTCGCGGGTCATCGCCGACGACGTACTCGCGAAGTGACACGAATCCGCTCAAGGGATCGGACGCGATGCGTCGCATGACCGATTCGTTCTCGACCGTATGCATCGATCCGTAGGGACCCTCGAGTGCGTGGACGCGCGGGTGCACGCTGATTGTGCTGGTCGAGTCGGACGTACGCAGACCGACGGCCAGTCCAAACGGATCGACTCGCTCGACCGCCCACGGACCGACCTGGAAGATGCCCCGGCGGTGGGTTGGAAGGATTCCGTCGACTTCTGTTCGGTCGTCGGGCGCCAGCGCGGGATGTGGAACGCGAATCTCGGAGTCGTCACACCGATCGACGATCACGGCGCGTGCTGCCCGCCGCCGGCTTGTGTTCGACACGCGATACACGATTCGAATCGGATCGCCGCGTGCTACGCGAGGCGCCGCGATCGATCGAGTGATCTTGGTTCGGTGTTGACTACGCGCGCTCCACAACGCAACAGCTATCGCGGCCAACAAGCAGACTGCCAGCACAAGCAGTTCCTCATAGTGCCACCACAGTCCGCAGGCCCCCAAGATCACTGCGGCGATCAATCCACCGAGTCCCGAGTGGGTCAACATCTCAACCCTCGCGGGAACGCGGGACCGCCACCTCATCGAGCAGTTGCGCCACGATCAGGTCGGTTCGTGCTCCCCGTAGCTCTGCTTCCGGCGTGAGCGCGATCCGGTGCCCGCAGACCGCAAGCGCGATGTCTTGCACGTCATCAGGTGTCACGAAATCGCGTTCGGCCGTGGCCGCCCACGCCCGCGCAGAACGTAGTAAGGCGATCGAGCCACGAGTTGATACGCCGAGTCGGAGATCAGGATGCGCTCGCGTCGCCGATGCAAGCCGCACGATGTATTCGCTGACACCCCTGGCAACAGTGATCGCATCGATTGACTCGATGACACGTTCGAGCTGTCCTCCGTCGGTTACCTGGGTGATCGTTTCGTCGCGTCGATGCCTGTTGTACTCGTCGAGCAACTGGACCTCTGTGTTGTGGTCTGTGTAGCCGAGGCTGAGCCGCATCGTGAACCGGTCGAGCTGAACGTCGGGCAGCGGGAACGTGCCGTGGAAGTCCTTGGGATTCTGAGTCGCAATCACAAAAAACGGGCGAGGCACCGGACGACTGACCCCGTCGGCCGTGACCTGGCGTTCCTCCATCACTTCGAGCAACGCCGATTGTGTCTTCGGACTTCCTCGGTTGATTTCGTCGCCGATCAACACGTTGGTGAAGACGGGGCCCTCCCGAAATCCAAAAGAGCCGTTGCGCTGGTCGTACACCATGACACCGGTGATATCGCTCGGCAGTAGGTCGGGGGTGAACTGCACTCGCTTCCACACGCCGGCGACCGAACCGGCGATCGCTTTCGCCAAGGTCGTCTTGCCGGTCCCCGGCACGTCGTCGAGCAGGAGGTGGCCTTCCGCCAACAGGCATGCCACCGCCATTCGAATTTCATGGTGTTTGCCGCGCACGGCCCCGTCAAGATTTCTGACGAGGGCGTTGATCACCGAAGAGACGTCACCGACCACGGTGCGAGTGTAGGAGACGGACGCCCTGGGAACGTGCCAGGTCATTGCCACCGATTGGCGAGGACCTCGAGCGCATCGGTCAGAATCTCAGCCAGCAGGTGATCGCGGATCGAGCCGTGGCTGATCGGTTCGGGGTCAGGGATGTCGGGTGAACCGCTGCCGGCCGGTGACTGGATCAGTAGTGACAGTTCGTCAACGATCGGGTCACGACGTGGTCGGAGCTCGATCACGTCGGCTTCACCACGCCGGTTTCGCTTCGGTTCCGGCGATTCAGCAGCCTCGTCGTCAGTCTCGTCATCAGACTCGTCGGCGGTTCTGATCGGGAACGTGTTCGCGCTGCGACGCCAGCGATCGATCAGTTCGGGCTCCAATGCCACCTCGTCTGACATTGCGAAGAGTGCGGCAACGGCGTGCTTGCATGCGCCTGAACCGTTCCCTGAATCATCGGGACAGGTGCAGCGCACCCACACATCGCGTTTCGTCGGAACGCCTGCCCCGGCCTTGGCTTCGATCGTGACTATGTACGGCGTTGCCCGACTGCCCTGGATCTGGGCGGTGACCGAGCCGTGCCCGATCACGATGTCAGTCACGGCATGGTCTGCCCAATACCGCTTTCCGCGCGACAACCGGCCCTGGTCGCTGAGTTCCGCAGCGAGCACCTTGATCATCGTCGCCGGCAACCGTCCTGGGGAATTGGGTCCGTATGGCTTCCGCGGTCGACTCATGTGGCCCCGGCATCGAGTACGACGAGTTGTGCCAGATCGTCAGTGCTGAGTTCGGACAACCACGCTTCGCCGGTGCCGATCACGGCATCGGCGATCTTGCGCTTGTCGTCGATCACCTGACCGATCCGCTCCTCGACCGTGCCCTGGCAAACCAGCTTGTGGACGTTGACCGTGCGTTGCTGACCGAGCCGCCATGCCCGATCGGTGGCCTGATCCTCGACCGCCGGATTCCACCAACGGTCGTAGTGGATCACCTGGCTGGCGGCTGTCAGATTGAGTCCGGTGCCCCCGGCTTTCAGCGACACGAGTAGGAGCGGCGATCCGCGCCCGGCTTGGAAGTCGGCGACCATTCGGTCGCGACCATTCTTGGAGACGCCGCCGTGCAGGAACGGAGCGTCGGTCCCGAATCGTTCCTTCACGTGGCGTTGCAGCAGATCGCCCATCTCGCGGAACTGCGTGAACACGAGGGCGCGTTCGTCGACATCGAGCAGCTCGTCGACCAGCTCGTCAAACCGGTTGAGTTTGCCCGAGCGCCCCGCCAACCGCGATCCGTCTTTCAGCGCATGCGCAGGATGATTGCAGATCTGCTTCAAGCGCGTGAGCGCCGCCAACACGGTTCCGCGTCGTCGCATGCCTTCCAGCTCCTTCGCATCGATCAACAGCTGATCGACCACCTTCTGGTACAGGACCGCCTGCTCTTTGGTGAGTTGGGCATAGGCGATCTGCTCGATCTTGTCCGGCAGATCGGGAATCAGGCGACGATCAGCTTTCGTGCGTCGCAGCACGAACGGTTGCGTGAGCTGGCGTAACCGCCCGGCAACCTCGACGTCGTTGAAGCGCTCGATCGCCGTCGCGTACCGCTCACGAAACCGCTGCTGGCTGCCCAGTAGTCCAGGGTTGACGGCATCGAGGATCGCCCACAACTCCGACAGTCGATTCTCGACAGGAGTCCCGGTGAGCGCCAGCTTCTGAGCGGCAGGCAGGCGGCGAACCGCCTTGGCGGCCTTCGTGCCTGCGTTCTTGATCATCTGCGCCTCGTCGAGCACGACTGTGGTCCACTGCACCGCCGCCAGGGCATCGATGTCACGCGGCAGTAGGCCGTAGGTAGTGATCACGATGTCGGCGTCGGCGAGGCCGAACAGGGCAGGCTCGCCGACCTGGCGGCTGGCGCCGTGATGCACGACGACACTGAGGCCGGGCGTGAATCGATTGGATTCGGCTTCCCAGTTGTGAACCACGCTGAGCGGGCAGATCACGAGATGCGGGCCGGGTCGCTCGACGAGGTGTGCGAGCGTGGTTGCGGTCTTGCCGAGCCCCATGTCGTCGGCGAGGCAACCTCCAAGCCCGAGCCGCGTGAGGAACTGCATCCAGGCCAAGCCACGACGTTGGTAGTGCCTCAGTTCACCGACGAACGTGTCGGCTTCGTGGACTTCGTCAAGTTGCTCGTCTGGTAGCCCGGCGAGCAACGAACGAATCCAGTTCTCGTCAGCACCGAGCGCGTCAGGCTGGTCGTGAACCATCTCGATCGGTACGTCGCCATCGAGTTGCTCACCCGATGCCATCCGCAACAGTTCGACGGCGCCGAGCGTGGAGCGCTGCTTGATGTGCTCATCGAGCATTTGGCGGGCGCGACGCAGACCTGCCGGGTCGATCCGCACCCACCGGTGCCCGGCCCGCATCAGCGTCGATCCGGCGGCTTCGACTCGGGCCAGCTCGGCCTCCGAGATCGGCGTATTGTCGATGATCGCTTCCCACGCGACGAGCGCCTCCTTTCCGAAGCGCGCTTTTCGATCGTCCTTCGGTGACTCGGAGGCTGTGCCGCGCACCGAGACTTTTGCCTTGACGAGGTGCTCAGGCCCGATCAGTTCGATTCCGAGCCGAGCCAGTTCGGCCGGGGCGATGTCGATGAAATCGTCGGCCTCGTCGATGTCGAGTTCGACGCCGGCCGGTTCGTGTTCGATCCCGAGGTCAGCAAGCACGCCGATGTTGGCGGAAACCAACGCCGCCAACGCTTTGATCTCGTCGATCAAGGTCGTCAGTTGCGACTCGCCGCCGGCGAGATCGATCGCCGAGGCTGACGAGCTCCAGATATCGTCGGCGCTGCACCAACGGCCGGGGTCAGCGTCGTCGACCAACTCGAGGTCGACGAGCCAGGGGTCGAGCGCATCGTCCGGCAGGGTCAGCCGAACACGACCACACACAACTGGTTGACCGTCGAGTCGTCGTCGGTGCCGGTCGAGCGTACGGCCGAGTTCGTTGAGCGCATCGTGGAATTCATCGGTGCCGTTGCGGATCACCGGGTCGGGCTTTGCAAGTGAAGCGAACACCGCTCGTATTGCCTGCACGTCGATCGAGCGTTGCCGTCCGAGGTCCGGCTTCCAGCCGGCGTGATGGAGGAAGGACCGAGCGACACCATCGACGAGTGTCGTCACGATGTCGAGCGTCGAGGCGGATGAACCATTGCGACAGACCGCCGGGGCGATCGACGCCGCATGTGCGAGGGCGTCACGGTGCGTGGCGCCGAGAACTGGCCGCCACCGGGCGACGAGAAACGGACCCTCCTGGAACACCTCCGGCGTAACGCGTTGAGAGCTGACGAGCCCTGTCGCAAACTGCGTCAACGCAGCGAACCAGGCAATCGACGGCGACAGTTCCTCACCGGTCGGCGTTTCGGACAGCCAGACCGCAGCCCCGAACGGGTCGAGGCTGACGGTCGGAAGCGGTTTGCGGGCACCGCTCGGCAGCTCCAATGTCAGCCTCGAGAGTTCGCCATACGAAATCGGCGAATCGTGCCAACCCTTTTCACGATCGGCACTCCATCGGCTGCGTCCGAAACCCCCGTACAACCAGGCCGCCGACGCTGCGGTATCGCCGTTCCAGCCCCACACATGTAGTGCCCCGGACCGCCATGTGCCCTGAGCCACAAACGGAGATCGCTCACGAGACATACAACGTTGAGGGTACCTAAGCGGTATGGCAGTCAGGTTTTGTCGGGCGCGCTGATCTCAGCGACATCTGAAGTTGCGCGCACGTGTCCGCCAGCCGAGACTTGCGACGTGAGCGCCTACTCCCCACCACTTCGCGATATCCGGTTTGTGCTCGATCACGTCGCTGATCTCGGAGCGATTGTCGGCACCCAACGGTTTGGCCACGTCGACAGCGAGACGGTTCATGACGTGCTGGCCGAGGTCGGCCGGTTCATGGCCGAAGTGGTTGCTCCCACCAACATCGACGGGGACCGGATCGGGTCACGCTGGCATTCTGACGGCACAGTCACCACGCCCGACAGTTTCAAGCCGGCGTACCGCCAGTGGGTCGAGCTCGGTTTCGGAGCGGTGCCGTTCGACCCAACATACGGTGGTGCCGACTTTCCGTGGGTGACGGCGATTGGGATTCAGGAGTTGCTGACCTCCGCCAACATGGCGTTGTCGCTGTGCCCACTGCTGACCCAAGGGGCGATCGATGCGATCCACGCTCACGGTTCCGATCAGCAGAAGTCGATCTACCTCCCGAAGATGCTCACGGGCGAGTGGTCAGGCTCGATGAACCTGACCGAACCACAGGCAGGGTCCGATGTCGGAGCCGTGCGGACCAAGGCTGAACCGGTTGGTGACGGTTCATGGCTGATCACCGGCCAGAAGATCTTCATCACCTACGGCGAACATGATTTGACAGACAACATCATCCATCTCGTACTCGCCCGCACGCCTGGTGCACCGCCTGGAACCAAGGGGATCTCGATGTTCCTTGTTCCGAAGTTCCTGGTCAATCCTGACGGGTCGCTGGGTGATCGCAACGACGCCGTGTGTGTGTCGATCGAGCACAAACTAGGGATTCACGGTTCGCCGACCTGTGTGATGTCGTATGGCGAACAGACCGGTGCGATCGGCTGGCTGATCGGTGGCGAGAACGAGGGCATGCGCAACATGTTCACGATGATGAACAACGCCCGCCTGTCGGTCGGGCTGGAAGGTTTGTGCCTCAGTGAGCGGGCGTACCAGCAGGCGTTGCAGTATGCCCAGGATCGCCTGCAGGGCCGCGCTGCCGGCGCGCCGAGCGGAACATCGAGTGCGATTTTCGAGCACCCTGACGTGCGTCGCATGTTGATGACCCAACGAGCCTGGATCGATGCGATGCGATGTCTCGTCTACACCAATGCCGCAGCACTTGATCGCGCCGACGCGGCTACCGATCCGGACGAGGCACGCAGCTGGCGCGAACTCGCCGATCTGCTGATTCCCTTGACCAAAGGTTTGTGTACCGACGTCGGCAACGAGATGACTTCGCTGGCGCTGCAGATTCACGGCGGAATGGGTTTTGTCGAGGAGACCGGTGTCGCCCAGCACTATCGCGATATTCGCATCTCGGCGATCTACGAAGGAACCAACGGGATCCAAGCGGCAGATCTCGTCGGCCGCAAACTCTCGATGCGTGGCGGCGGTGTGATCACGGACCTGCTCGATGAGTTCGATACTCGGGCCACCAAGTTGACGGCGATACCGGCGTTGGCAGAGTTTGGCGCCCAGTTACATGCGGCGGTTCTCGTCGCTCGAACTGCGACGGCACATCTGATCTCGATCGCCGGCACGGATCAACGTTCGTTGTTGGCTGGCTCGTCTCCGTTCCTGCGGCTGCTCGGCACCACCGTGTGCGCAGGACTGATGGCGAAAGCGGCGCTCGCAGCGCTCGAACATGACGACGACTTTCATGCCGCCAAGGTGGCGTCTGCTCGATTCTTCGGTGAACAGGTTCTGCCCACCACGAGTGGTCTGTTAGCGGCCGTCGTCGCCTCCTCTGACCTACTCTTCCAGCTTACCTTCAATCAACTCCACTCATAGAAGTTAAGTCTATGTGTATCAAGTTGGAAACGCCAGCGTAAGCTTTCGCTATGGCGCTCGATCCGAAAAAATGGACGGTCAAGACTCAAGAGGCATTCGCGGCGGCGATTGATCAGGCCAAGTCGAACTCGAATCCCGAACTGACTCCTGACCATCTGCTCGTTGCGCTCACCTCGCAGGAGGGCACCGTCGTTGCCGCCGCGCTGGCGAAACTCGGCCAATCTCCCGGAATGGTTCGAGACCGCGCTCAGACCGCCGTCGATAAGCTGCCGCAGGCCCACGGCGGCAGCGAACCGCGGTTGAACCGTGAGCTCAACAACGTCTCCGAGCGGGCTGACCAGTACCGCAAGGATCTGCGCGACGACTATCTCTCGGTCGAGCACCTGCTGTTGGCGATGAACGATCGACTCGGCGTTGGGAGCGAGGAGCTGCTCCAGGTGCTGCGTGACGTGCGCGGTAGCCACCGGGTCACCGATCAGAACCCGGAAGAGAAGTTCGCCGCGCTCGAGAAGTACGGGCAGGACCTGACTCGTCGTGCCGCCGACGGCAAAATCGACCCGGTGATCGGCCGCGACGACGAAATTCGTCGTGTCATCCAGGTGCTCTCGCGTCGTACGAAGAACAATCCAGTGCTGATCGGCGAGCCGGGTGTCGGCAAGACCGCGATTGTGGAGGGTTTGGCGCGACGAATCGCCGACGGCGATGTGCCAGAAGGGCTCAAGGGTAAGCGGTTGATTGCGCTCGACATCGCCTCGATGCTGGCCGGTGCCAAGTATCGCGGTGAGTTCGAGGAGCGGCTCAAGGCCGTGCTCAAAGAGATCACCGATGCTGCGGGAGAGGTGATCACGTTCGTCGACGAACTACACACGATCGTCGGTGCCGGTGCGGCCGAGGGTGCGATGGATGCCGGCAACATGATCAAGCCGATGTTGGCGCGCGGCGAGCTCCGGATGATTGGAGCGACGACCCTCGACGAGTATCGCAAGTACGTCGAGAAAGATCCCGCCCTCGAGCGTCGATTCCAGCAGGTATACGTCGGCGAGCCCTCGGTGGAGGACACGATCGGCATCTTGCGTGGCCTCAAGGAACGTTACGAGGTACACCACGGCGTCCGGATCCAAGACTCTGCGCTGGTCAGCGCCGCTGTGTTGTCGAACCGGTATCTCACCAACCGATTCCTGCCAGACAAGGCGATCGATCTGATGGACGAGGCGGCCTCGAAACTTCGGATCGAGATCGACTCGATGCCGACCGCAATCGATGTTGTGCAACGCCGGATCCTGCAACTCGAAATAGAACAGGTCGCTCTCGACAAGGAGAGCGACGCGGCGTCAGTCGATCGGCTTGATGCGCTACATGAGGAACTCGCCGAACTCAACGCCGAGGCGCACGTGATGAAGACACACTGGGAGGCTGAGAAGCAAGCGATCGACGCCATTCGAAATCTGAAAGAGGAGATGGAGCATCTTCGGACGCAGGTCGAGCGTGAGACCGATCTCAACGTTGCAGCCGAGATCCGCTACGGCCGGATCCCGGAGCTGGAACGCCGCGTCGAGGAAGCAACCGGTCACCTCAACGAGTTGCAGCACGACACGCGGATGCTCAAAGAGGAAGTCGATGCCGAAGACATTGCCGAAGTTGTGGCGAAATGGACTGGCGTTCCGATGACCCGGCTGCTCGAAAGCGAAATGAGCAAACTGATTCAGCTCGAATCATCGCTGCACAAGCGGGTCGTCGGTCAGGACGACGCGGTGACCGCTGTCGCCAACGCGATCCGACGTAGTCGGGCCGGGCTGTCTGACCCGAATCGGCCGATCGGCTCATTCATGTTCCTCGGCCCGACCGGCGTCGGGAAAACCGAACTGGCGCGGGCACTGGCCGAGTTCCTGTTCGATGACGAGCGGGCGATGATCCGGATCGACATGGGCGAATACATGGAGAAACACTCGGTCAGCCGCCTGATCGGTGCCCCACCCGGTTACGTCGGCTACGACGAGGGCGGTCAACTCACCGAGGCTGTTCGCCGTCGGCCGTACGCCGTCGTGCTGCTCGACGAGATCGAGAAGGCCCATCCCGACGTGTTCAACGTGCTCCTCCAGGTACTCGACGATGGTCGCCTGACCGATGGGCAAGGCCGCACCGTCGACTTCACGAACTGCGTGTTGATCATGACCTCGAACCTGCAGGGGGATCCAACCACGTTCTTTCGGCCCGAGTTCATCAATCGAGTCGACGACATCATTCGCTTCCGTTCGCTGACCCTCGAGGACCTGCGCCACATCGTGTCGATTCAGCTCGAGCACTTACGTTCACGGCTGGCCGACCGTCGGATCAGTTTTGCGGTGACCGACGTCGCAATGGACCTGCTGGCGACGATCGGATTCGATCCGACGTACGGGGCGCGCCCCCTGAAACGAGTGATTCAACGTGAACTCAGTGACCGGGCTGCCGTCTTGATTCTTGAGGGCCGCGTGCAGGAAGGTGGAGCGATCACCGTTGGCGTCACGACGCCAGACGCGGGCAAGGGCACCGATCAGCAGTTCAAGATCACTACCTCCGAGTTTGCGGAAAGTTGACGAGTAGCGGACTCTTGGCTTGCACATAATGCGACATACTGACGTAGTTTCCTTCCGTTCGCCGTCTCCAGGGATCCCGCCCCTTGGAGGCGGCGATTGGTTTTTCTGGAACCGTTCGGAGCGACTCACCCTTTCGAGTGGGTACCTCTGACGAGCCGGTACCGAAGCCTGAGCGGAAAATTTCCGACGACGTCGAGTGTCGCTCCGTCAACTTGCGCGAGGCGTCTCGCCAACGCCAGACCGCGACCGTGCCGCGCGGCCGGGTCGACCGGGCCGTCGAACATCGACTTCAGCCGGTGCGGTGGAACCCCCGGACCCTGATCGATGACCACAACCGAGGGGCCGTCGATCATCAACGTCACGGTGCCTGCCCCATGCCGCAGGGCGTTGTCGATCAGAATGTCGATGATCTGGCCCGCCAGTCCCTTCGTGCCGACAACAGGAGGAGCCGTGTGTGAGGTGATCACCGAGATGACTCGTTTGACTGCACTGAATCGCGGTTGCCATTCCTTGACATGGTCATTGATCAGTGTCGCCAGGTCAAACACTGTTCGTTCCTGATCGGATCGGTTGCGGGTCACCGCCAACAGTTCGTCAATCGTGGAGTTGAGTTGGTGGGTTTGAACCAGGGCAGCCTCGGCCTCCGAAACAACGGCCGTCGAGTCGTTCATCGACAATATTTCGAGTCGCATCGCGATTCCCGTGATCCCGGTCCTCAATTGGTGCGTCGCGTCGGCCGTGAAATGACGCTCGTTCGACAACATCGCGTCGACCCGCTGTGAGCTGTGATCGAGCGCCGACTCGATGTCGTCGATCTCAGGGATGTGGGTCCTCCCGACGGGCTGCAGGCTGAAGTCGCCGTCACCGATGCGCGCCGCACGAGCCGCAAGCCGTTCAAGTGGTCTGGCGAGTTGATGCGCCTGCACAGCAGCCAGCGCGGCGGCGGCGAGCAGCGCACCAATCGCCAGTCCGAGGAGGATATTGAGTTGGTCGCGGAACTGGTCGTCCAAAGGGTCTGCGTCGGTGATCACGATGACCTTTGTTCCGTTGTCAGTAGTCCGAGACGCCGTGCGTGTCGACTCGAGCCCGAACGGAAAGATTGGGTTCGAGGAATTACCGAATGGGTCGATAATTGTGAGGCCGTCGCGTGGCCCGAGCACAACGCGGATCTGATCAAAGTCAGGCTGGCGGTCGGCGTTCAGGTCGGTGTTGATCGAGTTGGCGACGGTCGCCACCTGTGTCTCGAGGCGCGCCTGGATTTGCCGTTCGGCGGCGTTGTAGACGATCAGGCCGATCGGCACCGCGATCGTGCCGAGCACGACGAGCACGATGGCGATCGTGGACACAACGAGGCGACGACGCATGGTCGTTCGCCGTCAGCCTTCGAACCGGAACCCCACGCCTCTGACGGTCACGATCAGCGTTGGCGGATCGGAGAGGTCGCCAATCTTGCGTCGCAGTGTCGAGACGTGAGTGTCGAGGGTGCGGGTCGAACCCCAATAATTCTCGTCCCACACCGACGACATGATTTGCTCGCGTGTGAACGTGGCGTCAGGTTTGCTCATCAGCAGTGCAAGCAGATCAAATTCTTTCGAGGTGAGTTCCAGTTCCTCACCATCGTGGTACGCCCGGCGTGACTCGGTGTTGACACGAAGCGGACCTCCACTGAGCTCACGCGGGATCTGGTTGGCGGCTTCGGCGATCCGTAGCCGAGCCCGAATGCGAGCCACGAGCTCGGCCAGTCGGAACGGTTTCGGGACGTAGTCGTCGGCTCCTGCGCCAAGTCCGACGATCACGTCCATCTCCTCGGCGCGAGCCGTGAGCATGATGATCGGGATCCCCGGTCGGTCTTCTCTGACCTTCCGGCAGACGTCGAGTCCGTCGATGTCAGGCAGTGTGAGATCGAGCAGCATCAGGTCCGGTTTGCCGGACGTGGCGATGCTGACCCCTGCGGTGCCGGTGGCGGCGTGCAGCACGTCGAAGCCTTCGGTGGCGAGCACACGAAGCAGTGGTTCACTGATCCGTTCGTCGTCTTCAACCAGCAGAATGGTCGTCACGCTGCGATAGTAGGCCACTCAGAGGGGTTGCACACGCACGCGCCGTTCTAGATTGGTTCAAGTTCGCCGCCGGAGAGCGTTGGCGTGGGCCGGAAACCCTTCGTGCTCGGCCAACGCGATCACCGAAGGAGCCATACGGCGTAAGGCTATTTCGGTGGCGCGGGCGATCGCCGTTCGTTTCATAAACGTGGCCGCGGTGATGCCTGAACTGACGTGCGCGAACCCGCTGGTTGGGAGCGACGCAGGGCAACCGATCACGAAGTTGGCTGCGCTGAACGGGGTGTGCTGGCCGATCAGGATCTCACCGGCATTCATCAGACGGTCAACGACTTGTTCGATCAGACCGTCGGAGACAACGACTTGAAGATGCTCTGGGGCGTACAGATTGGCAATCTCGATCGCCTCGTCGAGCGAATCGACGATCACACAACCGCCATTCGGACCGAGAGCAACGCGTGCCGCGTCGGCTCGCACCGCCGGCAAGTCGAGCAGTTGGCGCTCCAGTTGGCGATCGACGGCAATAGCTAGCGCCGGGTCGTTCGTCAACAGTACGACCGATGTGTCGGTGCCGTGCTCGGCTTCGATCAGCAGGTCCGCCGCCAGCAACATCGGATCGGCGCTGGCATCGGCAATCACGACGCTTTCGGTGGGGCCGAGCAGCATCATCGTAGTGACCCCGTGGCGCTGCATCTCTACCTGGGCGATCGTGACGGCGGGCGAACCTGGCCCGACAATCTTGCGAACCCGGGGGATCGTCTCTGTGCCGAATCCGAGCGCTGCGATTCCAGCTGGGCCGTTGACCCGGAACACGTTGCGGAGCCCCAGCTTGCGACACACCACCAGCACCGCCGGGTCGACCTCGCCAAGGCCACCCGGCACCGGTGGTACGACCAACGCCAGTTCCGGTACGCCTGCGACGATTGCGGGAACGGCAAGTTGATACGCGACGCTCGGATAGCTGGCTTTCCCTGATGGTGTGAATAGGCCGGCCGAGGTGATTGGGCTGAACTTCTCACCGACAGTCAGGCCCGGCTCGGCCTCAAAGGACCATTCGGGGGTCCGTGCCAGTTGTTGTTCGTTGAACGCTTGCAAGTGCGCAATGGCGTCGTCGATGGCGTCGTCGACGGCGTCGGTGACGTGTGCCGAGTCGAACTCGTCGTCGCTGATCCGCAGTTGGTTCGGTTCCAGTTCGATCCGGTCGTGTCGTGCCAATGCGTCACACACGGCCGCGTCACCGCGTTGTCGGACGTCCTCGATCAACTCCCCGATTGATGCGCGCAGCGCCGGATCAAAAATGTCATCTAGTCCGCGATTGAGCACGGAATCCCGGTCGGTCTTCGACATGTCTGCCCACCGTTGAACCCGCATCACACTCATCGATTCCACGGTACCCGTGCCTGGTAGTGGCGCATGCCACCGGATCACGGTCAGGCGGCGAGGGAAGCGCCAGCGACGAGCCGTACAGCGGCGCGAGATGGAAGCGAAGCGGACGACGAACCCGCCATCGAAAATGGTTCATGTGAGCTTCTTGGCAAGTCGCATCTTGGCGACCGCCTCGGGGTCGGCGAGGGCGGCCATGGCGATCTCGTAGTCGGGGAGCGAGTACACGTCGCCATCGTCGTTGATCATGATGAACCGGTCCAACTGGGCAAGAAACGTGCGGTCGTGGCTCACTGCCAGCACCGTCCCAACAAAGCTGTCGAGCGCCCGCTCCAGGGCCTCTGACGACTCGATGTCGAGGTGGTCGGTCGGCTCGTCGAGCAGCAACACGTTGTGACCTTCGAGTTCGAGGATCAACACTTCGAGCCGCGCCTTTTGGCCGCCTGACAACGTGGCGTACTCCTGGCGGGCATTTCCTGCGAGTCCGTAGCGCCCGAGTGATCGCATCGATTTCTCATCATCGAACACTCGTGCTCGCACAATGTCGATGCACTCACGTCCCCGGAAGTCGGGCCGATCGTTGATCTGCGTGAACGTGCCGACCGACGTACGCGGCCCAAAGTTGATCGCACCTTCGTGGGTGTCGATCGACCCGGCGATGGCGTTGAGCAGGTGGGTTTTGCCGGTCCCGTTGGGGCCGATCAGACCGACCCGTTCGCCGAAGTGGACCTCGTCGCTGAAAGGAAAGAACAGGTCGCCGACCGACACGTCGAGGATCTGAATCACTCGTCGTGCCGAGTCGGCACCGCGCAGTTTGACGTGAATGTTCTGATCGGGTACCGGTGGCGGAGGCGGGCCGATGGCGACGAACTTCTCCCAGCGAGTCTCAGCCGCGTTGGCCTTAGTGGCGTTCTTGAAGTTCTGTGCAGCGCGCTGCTTCATGATCTTCATGTGGTGGAAGAGGCGGCGCTCCTCGTCGTTCCACCGCTTCAGGGCGTCGCCGAGCAGTTCCTGGCGACGCGTACGCGCCTCGGGGAACGTCGTGTACGAGCCACCATGAACCCAGCATCCGGACCCCTCGATCACGATGATCTTGGTGGCGACCCGTTCCAGCAGTGTGCGGTCGTGGCTGACCATCAGGATCGTGCTCTTGCACGTCTTGATCTGATCCTCCAACCAGACTCGGGTGGGAACGTCGAGATAGTTGTCCGGTTCGTCGAGCAGCAAAATGTCGGCACCAGATGTGAGTAACAGGTCGAGCACGAGCCGTTTACGTTCGCCGCCAGACAGTTCACTCACGAGCCGAGTTGCGAAGTTGGTGACCGGTGACTTGACGCTGCGGCGAGCCGCCGCCGCCCACTGCGATTCGAGCTCGTAGCCGCCCATATCGCCCCACACTGTGAGTGCTTCGGCAAATGCCGTGCCGCCCTCGAAGTTCGCATCGGTGCTGTCGAGCATCGCTCGTTCGGCCGTCACCATCGCTCGGCCGGCGTCGCGCAGGTGTGCAGGGGCGACTTCGATCAGCATGTCGCGCAGCGTGTCGGTCGGGCGTGACATGCCGACGTCCTGGGTCATCACGAGCATCGATCCGCCGAGCGCGTATTCGCCTTCGTCGGCGTCTAGTTCACCGGCCAGGATCCGCAGGATGGTGCTCTTGCCGACACCGTTGGCGCCCACGAGCGCGGCGTGCTCACCGGGGGCGACGCCGAATCCAACTTCGAAGAACAACGAGTCGACGCCGGGTGGTGCGTATTCGAGTTCGGAGACCGAGATGCTGCTCACAGGCCAACCATCTTGCCGCGTCGGAAGCGTCAGGACGTTGAGGGTTGGCTCATCGGGAGTTGATTTCGCCATACACCGTCCAAGGCGTGGAGGGCGGCGGCTACCGCAGGGGCGGTGGGCACGAGGCCGATCTCGCCGACTCCCTTGATTCCGTACGGCGATCGAGGCTGTGGTACTTCGACGATGTGAACTTCGATCGTCGGAACGTCCTTGGCGCGCAGGATCCCGAGCGATCGCAACGTCATATTGGTTGGAAAGCCTGTCTCAGGATCGGTCGGGAAGTCCTCGGTGAGGGCATAGCCGAGACCCATGTGGACACTGCCTTCGATCTGACCTTCGATGAGTGTCGGATTGACCGCCCTGCCGACATCGTGGACGGCGACGACCTTGTCGATCTTGCCGGTCTGACGATCGGCGATCATCAATTGCGCGGCGTAACTGAAGCAGGAGTGGATCGTCGGATTGGCGACATTCGGGTCGCCCAACTTCTGGGTCCAATCGACCAGGCACTCGCCGTAGTGATCGATATCCGGCGCACAGCCGGCAGCGAGCGCCGCCTCACACGCCTGCTGCACGGAACCGGCAGCCATCAGCGTGCCGCGAGAACCGGTCGTCTGACCGAAGCCGAGGTCACGCGTCGTGTCGACAACCACGTCGATCAGATTCGGGTCGATCCCGAGTTCGTGAGCAGCAACTTGCAGCGCGACGGTGTGAACACCTTGCCCCATCTCGGTCCAGCCGTGGCGAACCTCGACCCTGCCGGTGTCGGAGCCGAACCGAACGACTGCACCACTGACCTCACGGAATCCGTTGCCAAGCCCTGAGTTCTTCATCCCGAGGCCCAATCCGACGGCGTGACCCTCGGCCAGGGCGACGTCGTATGCGGATTTGATCTGGTCGAGGCAGGCTTCGGCACCATTCGCACCATCGTCCATGATCTGACCGGGACCCCATTCGTCGCCCGACCGAACGACGTTGCGCTTGCGGATCTCCCACGACGAAATCCCGACCTGCTCGGCGAGCCGATCGAGCACGCCTTCGGTGCCGAATTGGGCCTGGTTGGCACCGAATCCTCGGAACGCGCCGCACACCAGGTTGTTCGTGCGGACGGCGACCGTCTCGACGTCGATCGCCGCCCACCGGTATGGCCCGACGGCGTGCCCGGCGGCGCGTTCGAGCACCTTCATACCGACGCTCGCATACGCCCCGGAGTCGCCGATCCCGCGCACCCGGAGCGCGGTCAACCGACCGTCGACGTCGCAGCCAGCGGTGAACGTGAGCGTGATCGGGTGGCGTTTGGCGTGAATCCGAAAGCTCTCGTCGCGGGTCAGGGTGCACTTCACAGGGCGATCAAGTAACCACGCCGCCAGAGCGGTCTGGGCCTGGTTACTCATGTCTTCCTTGCCACCGAAGGCGCCACCGTTCGACACGAGCTCAACCGTGACGCGGTCGCGCTCGAGGTCGAGCACGGCGGCGATGTCGTTGCGGTCATCCCACACGCCTTGGCCGCCCGAGTAGACGTGCAGCGAGCGCTGATCTCCGGCACCCGAAGGCACCGCCAGCGTCGATTCCGGTTCGAGAAAGGCATGCTCGATGCGCTGCGTGGTGAACGTCTCGTGGACCGTGAACGCGCTCGACGCAAGCGCCTCGTCGAAGTCACCGCCGCGTCGGTAGGCGCTCTTCGAAAGCTGGTTCGATTCGGTGCCCCACACCGCGAGTGGGCTCTCGGCGCCAAGCGCCGCGACGGGATCGGTGACCGGCTGGTGCACGCCGTAGCCAATCTCGACCAACTCGACGGCGGAACGCGCCTGCTCCCGAGTACCGGCCACCACGACTGCGATCACGTCGCCGGCGCACGACGTGCGACCGCCGATCGGGATCATGATCGGCCAGTCCTTGTAGATCAATCCGACCCGCAGTTCACCGGGAATATCGGCGGCGGTGAATACGGCGACGACGCCATCGGCACCGAGCGCACCAGATGTGTCGATCGACACGATGTCAGCCCGTGAGTGGTCGGTCAGACGCAGCGCAGCATGCAGCATGCCCGGTACGCGAATGTCGTCGATGTAGTCGCGGTCACCAAGTGTCAGTTCGGCGGCCTGGTACTTCGCCCCGGCCCCGCCGATTTCGCCGGAGAGTGCCGGGGTGCACACCTGACCTTGGGCGACGCACTCGATTGCGTCAAGGATCTTGACGTACCCCGTGCAGCGGCAGAGGTGCGCTCCGAGGTGTGGTGCCATCTGTGCGCGAGTGAGCGACGAACCCTTCTTGTCGATCTGGGCCTTGGCTCGCATCACAATCCCGGGGATGCAAAATCCGCATTGCAAACCGCCGCAGGCGGCAAAGGCGTTTGCAAACGCGTCACGCTCGGTTTGATCGACGCCCTCGAGCGTGACGATCGAACTGCCTGCAATCTTGTCGAGCGACATCTGACACGACACCACGGCCTTGCCGTCGATCAGCACGGTGCAACACCCGCATTGACCGGTTGGGGAGCACCCATCCTTCGGTGATGTGACGTCGAGTTCTTCGCGTAACGCAGCCAATAGATGAGGATGTTGTCGAGACACCGAAACCGGTGTGCCGTTCAGGATGAAGCCTGTCACGCTTAACAGTTTGTCAAAGTGATCGTCGAATCGAAAGCTCATCCGTCAGAACCTGTCACCTATCGTTCGATCCATGACTGGTGATGTCGCTTTTGTGACTGGTGCAGGAGGCGGTTTGGGGGCTCCGATCGTGCGACGTCTGCATGCCGATGGGTTCCATGTCGTCGCATCCGACCGAGACGGCGATTCGGCTGCTCGGGCGATTGCCGGGCTGAAGCGCGCCACCTCCGTGGTACTCGATGTTTGTGATGTCGACGCCGTCCGTCAAGCGATTGACGAGGCCGCTGCGATCAGCCGGCTCGCAGTCCTCGTCAACAACGCCGCGGTGTTCCCGTCTGGACCGTTTGTTGACATCACGACGGATGAATACGACCGGGCTCACGCGATCAACCAGCGTGCGTATTTCTTCGTTGCCCAGGCGGCGACGAGGCACATGCTCGTTCAGCGGCGCGGCAGCATCGTCAACATCGGCTCGATCACGCAACACGGTGGTTGGCCGAACATCGTCGCCTACGTCACGTTCAAAGGTGCGATTGCTGGTTTCACGCGGGCGCTGGCGACCGAACTCGGCCCGCACGACGTGCGCGTCAACTGTGTTGCCCCAGGAGCCTTCCCGACCGCTGCGGAAGACATGCAACCCGACGGTTACTCGGCGTCGATCTTTGCAGGCCAAGCGCTGCAACGCCGCGGCGCGTTGACTGACGTCGCCGGTGCTGTGTCATTTCTGTGCGGACCCGATGCCGACTTCGTCACCGGCCAGACGATCAACGTCGACGGTGGCTGGAAGATGAACTGACCGGCGACGAAGTCTGATGCGGGTACTCGGCAGGTCCAGCGGTTCGCCGGTCGACTCTACGCCGGTCGGTCACGTCACCAGCATGGCAACTGCGCCTGGCAAACCGTCGGTCAGCTGGTTTGGGTCGACGTTGTGGAGGTTTGGGTAGATGTGGAGGTTTGGGTAGAGAGGTGGGTGTAGGCGTCGGGTCGCCGGTAACGGGCGAAGTCGAAGAGCGTGCCGGTGTACTGCTTACACCAGTCGAGGTCGCAGTCGGCGACGACGAGTTCGTCGCCGTCGGTGGTTGCATTGGCGAGGATTTCGCCCGATGGTGCCACGATCATCGAGTCTGCGAGCGAGGGCACACCTTCCTCGATACCACCCTTGGCGACGCCGATGACGAACGTTCCATTCTGATAGGCGCCCGACTGCATCACGAGCCCGTTGTGGAAACCTTGGAGCGCGTCCTGGCTCGGGTCAGGCGCGTAGTGCAGCGGGGTGTTGTAGCCGCACAGGATCATCTCGACACCCTGCAACCCCATCTCGCGGTACGACTCGGGCCACCGACGGTCGTTGCAGATCATCATCCCGATCCGCCCCCCGAATGCATCCCACACGCCGAACCCGTCGGGTGACGGCTCGAAGTAGTACCGCTCTGCGTGTTGGAACGGTCGTTCAGGCTCGTACTGCTCGTGCCCAGGGATGTGGACCTTCTTGAACGTTGCCACGATCGTCCCATCGCGCTCGACGAGCGTTTGCACATTCCAACGATGTTGATTCTCGATTAGGGCGTAGCCGAGACAGAATCCGATACCGCAACGTTTCGCTTCATCGAACAGCGGCTGCGTCGCATCGTTCGGCATCGACCGCTCGTACCAGTGGTCTGCGCCGGCGATGTCGTCGATGAACCACCTCGGAAAGAACGTCGTCAGCGCCAACTCCGGATACACCACCAGGTCGCAGCCAGCGTCACTTGCGTCGGCAAGCATCGTCAACAGCCGGTCGACGACCTGCGCTCGAGTGTCGTCGCGCTGAATCGGGCCAAGCTGCGCCGCTCCGACCCTCACGATCCGCGTCATCGTCACAGTCTTGCCGACTCGATGCGGCCGCACGTGCTTGGGCCGGTGTGATTTCAGCAGGTCAGTTGCCGATGTCTCAAGGAATCAGGGCCTCCCACGTTTGCCGGCCGACGACGCCATCGTCATCGAGGCCGTTCGCAGACTGGAACGCCTTCACGGCGCGCTCGGTGTTATCCCGGAAGTCGCCATCGACGTTGCCAGGTGAGAAGTTTCGCCACGTGAGGAGCTCCTGAAGGTAACGAATCTCGCTCGCTTCCTCCGAGTCGCGACGCAAGATGATCCGACCCTCGGCCGAACCGCCGCTGACGTACTGGCGCACGGCTCGCTTGACGCTCCCGCCGGCCCCACCGGCGTCAGCCTCGCGAGGCGCGTCCGTGCCAGCGGGGATCGGCGAGGTGCCGAAGTTCTGCTCGTACCATGCCATTGCCGCATCAGAATGCGCAGTCGACTGCAGGATCGGATCGAGCGCGGCGGCGGTGGCGACGTCGAGATTGAGCCCTGTATGGGCGTTGATTGCGGCCCCATCCATGTCGTAGAGGCCGGCCAGCACTCTGCCGATCGTCCACCACTGTTCGCCGTGGCGTGACTCGTGGTAGATGCTGTCCATGTTCTCTTCGGCGTGTGCGTCCGCCTGGGCCTGCTCGTACATCGGCCTGTCGACGGTCACCTCCCACGTGCGCCAGTCGAACTCGGCCCAGTTCGGTGCGGTACTCCCGAACGAAATCGGAACATACGGCACTCCGGCGTTGGCGAGTTGCGCGTTCGCTGCCGCCGCCAGCGCCGCCAACTGTTCGTCGGGATCCATCGAAGAATGGGCGGTCCCATAGGTTTCATCGACGTACTCGCGGACGCTTTCTTCCGCCCGCAGCCCTTCGAGGTCACCGAATTGGGCCTCGAGCGCAGCCCATGTGTTGGGACCACACTCGCCAGGCGTGTCTCCGATCGCATGGTCGACCTGGTAGGCAGTGACGGCGCGAGCGGTTCGCGGACCGAAGTCTCCGTCGATGCCGCCAACGTCGTAATTCATATCGCGCAAGAGCTGTTGCAGCAGCCGAACGTCGCGATTGTCGTTGTCGCCTTCGTGAACAGTGGGTCGCGTCACGGTGTCTCATTTCCCTGCGTCATGGACTCTCAACATTGACAGAATCGGGCGGTCTGAATTTTCCCGCCTGGGCAATCGATCGGGCAACCCGCTGGCGCTTTCCCGATCGGGATACGAAGACTGCCCGAACCGTCGGTCGGCAGGCACTACCGCAGATCCTGGTGAGCGCTGACGATGGTCATCATGAGTGACAGCGATGAGTGACACCCCGCTCGACGACGCCCAGATCGCCACGGTTCTCGAGGCCGCCGAAGCGGCGATCGGTTATAGCGACCACCAGCGTGCCTACGACCTCCTCCTTCCGGTGCACGAATCGGGCACGGTGCAGGGGGCGTCATTGGGGCGAACATCGCTGCGACTGGGCGAGGCGTGTCTCGGACTCGGTTCGCCCGATGCAGCGATGTGGTACTTCGAGGCAGCGGTGCAAGATGCAACCGGTGAGTACCTCACGCAGGCGCGGGCCCGTGTCTCCGAGATGGGGCGCGTTGACGCCGCAGTCGACGCCCAGGCCGATGGTGTTGCCGATCAAACGGAGGCCGACGCGGTCCTCAACGCTGCCGACGACGCACGGAATCGGAGCGACTTCGCGACAGCGTGGCAGTATTACACGGCCGCGTATGAGGGCGTCCAGATGACGCCAACGCAGGTCAGCCGGGCCGCAATCGGGATGGCCGCATGTCACGTGCAGGCCGGTGAAGCACAGGAAGCCGAGGGCTATCTGCAAGTCGCAGAAAGCGCGGATGCGTCGGCGTTCAAGGATCAGATCGAGGGGATTCGGACGACTATTCGCGAAATCGCCACGGCCGAGTCGGCGTTGGCCGACGGAGTCGACCGCACCGAACTTGATGAACTCAATCGGGCAGCCATGAACGCTGCTTTCAGTCTTGACTGGGATACCGCGCACGGGTACTTCATGCAGATGTACGAGACGGACCTGCTCCCCGGGACCGACCGTGGCCGGGTTGCGCTGAATTTGGGCCTCTGTTTCCTGTTTCGGCACGAATACGACGCCGCCCACCAGTTCCTCACCGAGGCTGCATCGACCGGGAAGAGCAGCGTCGTCGAAAAGGCCAATCGGCTCCTGGGCAAGCTCGCCGGAATCGATCAAGCAGAGGACATCGTGGCCCAACTGGGATCCGACGGCGAGATCACCGACGAGTGACGGAACCTGAGTCGGTTCGGGGAACATCCCGGCGTAAGCTCATGCACCCGTGGCACTGATTGTTCAGAAGTACGGCGGCACGTCCGTCGCAGACCCGGATCGGATCAAGGCCGTAGCCGACCACATCGTGTTCACGAGGCGTCACGGAAACGATGTCGTTGTCGTGGTGTCGGCGATGGGCAAGGCAACCGACAACCTGATCAAGCTGGCTAACGACGTGTCCTCACAACAGCCGGGCCGCGAGATGGACATGCTGCTCACCACGGGCGAGCGGGTGTCGATGGCGTTGGTCTGTATGGCGCTCGCCGATCGAGGGGTCGACGCCGTCAGTTTCACCGGCAGCCAGGTCGGGATCATTACCGACTCATCGCATGGCAAAGCCAAGATTCTCGAGGTCAAAGGCGACCGTGTCCGTGCCGCACTTGCGGCAGGCAAGGTCTGCGTCGTGGCCGGTTTTCAGGGCGTCTCGACAGAAAAAGAAATCACCACCCTTGGCCGCGGTGGTTCCGACACGACCGCAGTTGCGCTAGCGGCGACACTCGGCGCTGATGCGTGTGAGATCTACACCGACGTGACTGGCGTGTTCTCGGCTGACCCGCGGATCGTCCCGCAGGCTCGCAAACTGCCCAAGGTCAACTTCGACGAGATGCTCGAAATGGCAGGTGCCGGCTCCAAAGTGTTGGCCCTCCGGTCCGTCGAATTCGCCCGCAACCACAACGTTCCGCTCCACGTCCGTTCCAGCTTCACCTGGGAACACGGCACGTGGATCACCATCGAGGAGCCCTCCATGGAAGATCCGATCATTTCAGGTGTCGTCACCGACAGCACTGAGGCCAAGGTCACGGTGCTCGGCGTGCCTGACCAACCTGGCATTTCGGCCGCCCTGTTCGAGCCATTGGCGGCCGCCAACGTCAACGTCGACATGATCGTTCAGAACACTTCGACGGAAGGCCACACCGACATCAGCTTCACCGTGCCGATGGCTGACATGCAGGTGTCCGAAACGATCGTGGCGCGTGTCGCCGTGGAAGTTGGGGCTAAGGGCGTCACTCACGACAGCGACATCGCCAAGGTGTCGCTGGTCGGTGCTGGGATGAAGACCTCGCCTGGCATCGCCGCAAAGATGTTTCGCACGTTGGCGGACGAGGGCGTCAACATCGAGATGATTTCGACCTCGACGATCCGGATCTCGGTCGTGATTGCCTCATCAGATCTGGAGCGGGCGGCACGTACTTTGCACACCGCCTTCGGCCTCGATTCGGGTCAGCCGTACTCTGCGCCGCTGCCGGAACGTAAGTGACCACCTGATGCGCCGCCGCAGCCAACTGATTCCGTGGAAGGCGGCTGGGCGCGTCTCCGAACAAATGTTGAGTGGCGACGAGGTCGTTCGCCAGACCGGGTGGGTGTTCAACAACGAAACCGGTGACACGCTGACGCTCGCCGAGTTCGTCGACACAGGTGACCACGAAGTTCCGGCCTATCTCGAACAGTTCGGTTTGCGGGTGCCCGAGAATCAGGAGCGCACACTCGTCGAAATCGGCGCTGGGATCGGTCGCATGACGTGTGCGTTCACTCGCGAGTTTGGTTCCGTAGTTGCCTGCGATCTCGACCAGGGATTCTTGGAACGCTGTTATGAGACGGTCGCAAAGTTCGGCAAGGTCGAACGGTTACGCACGGTCGAAGTCGCCGATGGCCGCACGTTGGAGGTTGCCTCCGACAGCACCGACGTCGCCTTCAGCTACATCACGTTGCAGCACTGCGAGCCCGAAGATGCACTCGAACTCGCTTCCGAGTCGGCACGAGTCGTTCGGTCGGGCGGCAAGTTGGTGCTCAACTTCCGTGGCCCAGCCTCGTCCGACGTCGTGGTGCTTCCGGTCGGCGTGTTGGTGCGGGCGCTGTACCGAGTGCCGAAGTTGGGCAGTGCGCTCACACGCAAGCGATTTGTTACCCGTCTCGCCTGGCAGGCGTCGCGCATCCATCCCGACCAGGTGACGGGGCAGCTGGCTGGTCGGATTTCCGACATCGAAGTCTGGACCAACCCGAAGAGCAAACTGTCGGCCACCGGAGCCTCGATGCGCAAGTTCGAAGGCATCAACAAGAACCACTGGTGGCTCGTCGCCACGATTTCGTAGTCTCGAATTCCCGAAGCTCGAATCGAAATCCTGCAAGTCGACGACTGAAACCTGCGCCGTCTCGGTGATCGATCGGCGTTAGCCTTGGATGCCATGCGTATTGGTGTCGTTGGTGCAACTGGTCAAGTCGGCGGCGTGATCCGTCGGCTGCTCGACGAGCGGAACTTTCCGGTGACAGAGATTCGGTACTTCGCTTCGTCGCGCTCGGCAGGAACGACGCTGCCGTGGAAGGGCCAAGAGATCATCGTCGAAGACGCCGCAACGGCTGACCCCTCTGGTCTCGATATCGCCCTGTTCTCTGCCGGTGCGACGTCATCGAAGGCGCTTGCGCCAAAGTTTGCTGCCGCCGGTGTGATCGTGATCGACAACTCGTCTGCGTTCCGGATGGACCCTGATGTTCCGCTGATCGTCAGCGAAGTCAACGGACACGAGATCCGCAATGCACCGAAGCGGATCATCGCCAACCCGAACTGCACCACGATGGCAGCGATGCCGGTGCTGAAGCCGTTGCACGACGAAGCCGGGCTGACGCGCATGATCGCCAGCACCTACCAGGCGGTGTCAGGTGGTGGGCTGGCCGGGGTCGACGAACTTGATAAGCAAGCCCGCCAGGTCGTTGACCGTGCTGCCGAGTTGACCCACGCTGGCGATGCGGTGCAGTTCCCGACACCGCAGAAGTTCGCCAAGCCGATTGCGTTCAACGTGTTGCCGCTGGCCGGCTCGCTGGTGGACGACGGCGAGTTCGAGACCGACGAGGAGCAGAAGCTCCGCAACGAGAGTCGCAAGATCCTCAACATTCCCGATCTTGCAGTGTCGGGAACCTGCGTGAGAGTGCCGGTGTTCACCGGCCACTCGTTGTCGATCAACCTCGAGTTCGAACGTCCGATCTCGGTCGCACGGGCCTACGAGCTGCTCGCCATGGCACCAGGCGTCGAGATCAGCGATGTGCCGACGCCTCTGGACGCAGCTGGCAAAGACCCGAGTTTCGTGGGCCGTATCCGACAGGACCATGGTGCCCCAGAGGGTCGCGGGTTGGCGCTATTCGTGAGTAACGACAACCTTCGCAAGGGTGCCGCCCTCAACGCCATCCAAATCGCAGAACTGTTCCTGTAACCCTCACACCGAACCGGAAGACCCGACGAGAGGTGGCTCGTCGGTCGGCCAGCCGTTGCGAGCCAGTGATGCATTCGTGAAGCGGCGGTCTTCCGTGACCTCTCGACCAAACCAGTCTGGTGGCGTGAAGCCGTCGGCCGCTTCGTCGGTGTCGAACTCGACCTCGACCATCCGTCTCCCGGTCAGCGCTCCCTCGAAAAGGTCGAGTTCAGCGGTATGGCCGTCATCGAGCGGGACGAGCACTCGCCGCTTGGAGATTCGCAGTTTGGTGGCGACGTTCCACAGCGCATCGAACTCGTCGGCGTCGATTGCCCGCTCGATCTCCGTGCGTGTGCGTCCTGACCCTGTCTTGATCGTGACCGTGTGGGTGTCATCGCGCCGCCTCACCCTCACCGACGCTGGTCGAGTCATGAGATACCCCTGAACGATCGCGCTGCCAACCGCAAGATCGTCAGGCAACCGGTCAACCAGATACCGTCGTTCTCGTTCGATCATCGTCAAGCACATTCACACGGGATCGAACTGCATTTCGGGCAGCCTTTTTGGTAGCGGTCGACGACTGACGTGAGATCGACGCCGACCTGATTGGCGAGGGTGGCGACCCAGGCGAGCACATCGGAGAACTCGTGCTCGACTTGCGCACGAGTTCCCTTGCGAACTGCTTGCGCCAACTCGCCGAACTCTTCCGCGAGCCAGGCAACGGTCGGCGCCACGCCACGATCGCGATCGCGATCGCCATATGTCCGCTCGATCACATCCTGCAACTCGGCGAGGTTCACGGCACCGACGGTACCGCTCGAGTGGCAAGGTGCCGTGTCGCTTGTATCAGAACGGCGTTCGGTTCGTCGACCGCTTCGACCCAGGCGATTGCTTCGTCGGGTGATCGACCGTGTGCGATGTGGCGTGAGACAAGCCACGAACGACGCACGTCTTCGTCGACCTCAACGAACCACACCTCGTCGAGTAGCGGGCGCACGTGCTCCCATCCTCCATCCGCCAGCAGCAGATAGTTGCCCTCGGTGATCACTGTCGTGTGTTGAGGTGCGATGGGGATGGCGTTGGCAATCGGTTCTTCGATCTGGCGATCGAACGACGGTGCGTACACCGTGCAGCCCGTGTCGTTCCGCAGCCGCTTCAACAACGCCACATAGCCGCCGACGTCGAAGGTGTCGGGTGCGCCCTTGCGATCGGAGCGACCGAGACGAACCAGTTCCTGCTGTGCGAAATGAAATCCGTCGAGTGGCACGACAACTGTATTAGCGGGATCGTCGGTGACGAGTTGTGCGGCGAGTGTCGACTTGCCGGCACCCGGGCAGCCAGCAATTCCGATGATGCGACGAGCCGTTGGCACGACACCAGCATTGCTCGTGGCGGCATGCTCGCGTCGGGATACAGTCGCCCGCATGACTTCCTTCTATGACCTCCAGCTGGCGAGCATCACCGGCGAGCAGGTTGACTTCAGCCAGTTCCGCGGCAAGGTGCTCCTCATTGTCAACGTCGCCAGCGCTTGAGGGCTGACCCCTCAGTACGCAGGTCTGCGTGCGCTTCACCACCGGTTCGAAGATCTTCAGGTGCTCGGGTTCCCGTGTAATCAGTTCGGCAAGCAGGAGCCAGGGACCGAGGCGGAGATTCTCGAGTTCGTGACCTCGAAGTTCGACATCGACTTCCCGATGTTCGCCAAAATCGAGGTCAACGGTGACAATCAGTCTCCCCTGTACTCGCTCCTCAAAGCGGCACAACCGTCCGAAGCCGAGAGCGCTGACATCACATGGAACTTCGAGAAGTTTCTCGTCGACAAGCAGGGCAACGTCGTCGAACGGTTCTCGCCGGCGACGTCACCCGAGCAAGTCGCCGAGGTGATCCCCCAGTACCTGTGAGTGAGTACCTGTGAGTTCGCGCTGGTCAGACCACGACAGCGTGCCGCGCGGCGCGGACTATGACCGGCGTTGGGCTGAACTGGCGGCCGCAGGCAAATCGATCCACGGCGAAGCCGATTTGATCAGTCGGTTCGAACCCGCCTCGGTGCTCGATGCCGGCTGCGGGACCGGGCGGGTCGCGATCGAACTGGCGGCACGCGGCATCGAAGTCGTCGGTGTCGATCTCGATCCACCGATGCTCGCCGAGGCACGAACGAAAGCACCTCAACTCGAGTGGGTCGAGGCCGATCTGCTCGACGTGTCACTCGACCGCCAATTCGACGTCGTCGCCATGGCAGGCAACGTGATGATCTTCGTGCGACCCGGCAGCGAACAGGCGATTGTCGCCAACCTGACTCGTCACATCCGGTCTGGCGGGTTGCTGATAGCTGGTTTTCAGCTGGATCACGACTACACACTCAACCGCTATGACGCCGACTGCGCAGCGAGTGCGCTGACGCTGGAAGCGAGATTCTCGACGTGGGCCTGTGAGCCGTTCAAACACGGCGACTATGCCGTCAGTGTCCACCGCGCTCCATCATGAGGTATGGCTAACGACATCGCACCGCGCACGATTCGACTGCAAGCCGACGGAGTCGAACTGGCAGCCGACGTGTATGGCGATGAGTCGTAATCCGCCGGTCGCTGCTCGTGCGCGGCAAGATGAGTGACATCGTGAGTGATCAAACCGTGAGTGAGCTTCGTGGCCGTGATCGGATTCGTCCAGGCGTCGAGCTGATAACGCCGTGATGACGAGTTGCGTTCCGAGACGCGCAGCCAAGTACGATCTGCCGCCATGACGACAGCCGCCGTTACCCAGCCACGAACACTCGCTGATGTGCTGCCACACCCGACAGATCGGACGATGTCGATCGTCCGAGACGCAGCGCTTGTCGTCGGATTTGCTGCGCTGACGGCGATCCTCGCCCAGGTCAAGTTCAATCTCGGATTCACGCCGGTGCCGATCACAGGTCAGACGTTTGCCGTCCTGCTCGCTGGCACGACGTTGGGGTGGCAGCGTGGTGCCGCCAGCCAGGCCCTGTACTGGATCGCTGGTCTGTTCATGCCGGTCGCCTGGTATGCCCAGGACGACACTCCCGGTCGCGAGGCGGGCTGGGACGTCGCCACTGGCACGACTGCGGGTTACTTCCTCGGGTTTGTTGTCGCCGCTGCGCTCGTTGGCTATCTGGCCGAGCGACGCCAGGACCGCAGCCTGGCTACATCGATTCCGGCGATGCTGGCCGGCACCGCTGTGATCTACCTGTTCGGTGTGTTGTGGCTGGCTTACAAGCTGAATATTCCGGTTGAAGGCGGAGTTGACGGTGCCAACGCAATCGCCTATGGCTTGACGCCGTTCCTGGTTGGTGACCTCGTCAAACTGTTATTCGTCGGAGCGATCACGCCACTTGCGTGGAACTTCGTCGACAAGGGCGACGAGACTGTTTGACTGGCGGTGCGGCTGGGTAAACACGTTTCCGTGCGGCAGCAAGTGAACGAACTACCGCCCGGTCTGACCGCTCCAGATCAGGTCGAAACGTTCCGATATAAACACGTGTCGTCGCTCCCAACGTTTCGTCAAGATCCTCGTGCCGCGTTGCCTCGACGGCGACGGGCGTACAAGCCGGACCGAATGCACACGCCGCTCCGATTCGGCCTCGTCGTCGGGTTGACGATTGCCGGTCTTGCTCCGTTCTCAGGCATCACGGCACAGGCCGACGGGCCGACGATTCCGGTATCCGCGCCGTCGGCGTTCCGGCCGGTACAACCGTGTCGGTTGCTCGATACTCGAACCGACAGCCCCGGTCGACTGGCCGCCAATGTGTCGGCGGACGTGCAGGTGACTGGCCGATGCGATGTTCCTATGGGGGCCGCCGCCGCCGCACTCACCGTGACAGCGGTGTACCCCAGCCAGGTGGGTTTCGTGACCGTCTGGCCGGCTGGTGCCGCGATGCCTCTCGCTTCGGCCTTGAACTATCGCCCGGGAGAAGTTCGAGCCAACTCGGCGCTCGTACAAATCGGCGCCGTGGGCGCGATCTCGGTCGTGTCGCCGGCCGCCACCGACATCGTCATCGACGTGTCGGGGTACTTCGTTGCGGCCGCTGGAGCGGTCACGTCCGGTCGCTTCGTGCAGGTGGCTCCACATCGTTTGGTCGACACTCGTCAAATCGGGCGACCGGGCCAGAACGGCGTGGTACACGTCGAACCCGATGTTCCTCCTGGTGCGATTGCGGTGGCGATCAACATTACCACGACAGAAACGCTTGGCCCCGACGTGCTCGTGGCATACCCGTCCGGCGCCGAACCACCGCTGGCATCCATGCTCAACGTCGATGCGGCACAGCAGACCCGCGCCGCCTCGACGATTGTCGGTCTGGATGATGGAGGCTTTGAGGTTTCGACGCGTTCGGGGAACCACGTGATCGTCGACATCACTGGGTACTTCACGGGACCGTCGTCGGCTCGGTCGACTGATGGCCTGTTCGTGGCGACCGTCCCAGTCCGATTGGTCGACACGCGTGCCGCCGTCGGACCGAGTGGGGGACCACGGCTACACGATTCCGGTGGGCGCCAATTCGCAACGGCTGGAGTCACCGGTGTGGCCGCCGCGATCGCCGCTAACTGGACGGTGACCGAGACAGAGGACGCCGGATGGTGGTTGGGTTACCCCGCCGGCACAGCGTTCGGAACGACATCGACGTTGAATGCCGACCGCGCCAACCAAACCATCGCAAACAGCGCGATTACGGCGGTGACGAGTCGCGGTGTCGCCGTCCACGCATTGCAGGGCACGCACTTGATCATCGATATCACCGGGTGGTTCACCGGCACCCCGATGCCGACGACCACTGAGGTGGTTCCGTCGAACGATCCTCCGGTTCGGTTCGTGACGATCATCAGCGATTCTGCTGTCGCGGGGATTCGGTGGAATGGTGCCCTCGGTGGGCTTCAGGGTTTCCCGTTCGATACTCGGCTTGAGTCGTGCCGACGACTCGTGCAGCCGTCTTGTCGCGGCCGCGAGGGTTATGCGCCACGAACAGTGGTGAACGAGATCAATGTGCTTGCGGCGCCTGGGCCGAACGATCTCCTGGTGATCGCCACCGGCTATGACGACTGGCATGCCGGCTTCTCGACCGATTTCGAACGTGTGGTCGCGGCTGCTCGTGCAAAGGGCTTCCGGCACATCGCCTGGATGACCTATCGGTCGAACGTCGGTTATTCGCTCCCAGGCACGGCTGGGAGGTCGAACTACGGCGAGATGAATCGGGTCCTTGCCGAGAAGGTCGCATCAGGGGCCAATCCCGACGTCCGAATATGGGACTTCGACACCTTCGCTCGCGTTGCGCCTGGCTGGTTCACGTCCGATGGAGTGCACGAGACAAGGCTTGGTTCGTGGGGTGTCGCCGACTGGATCTCGCGTCACGTTGCGGCGTACGACGGCAAGCCGTGTGTGCAGCCGTGGACAGTAGGGGATGCACCTGAGTCGCCGTGTCCGAATCCCGACTCGCTGTCGGCGTCGCGTGGCATGCCGAACGTCGCTGCTGTCTACGGTCTGTGACTCGATTCCTGAATCTCGATCAGGCGGTCTGATATCGCAGTTGTCCGCCACGGCTGACGTTTCCGCCTCGGCTTGGTCATCCGAATTTTTGGACTACGGCTTGTCGTTGGACTGACCCGCCTTGCACAGATGTTCCAGCCGGGCTACGGTCTGGAATGGCTGTACCGCCACACGGCCCGAGCGATCCGCGCTCATTTCCACATGACCACTACCCCAAGGGGGATTTCCGATGAAGATGTCCAAACGGCGCGTTGCAGCGCTCGTTGCAATCGGCAGTTTGTCCGCTGGATCGATCACCGCCTGGGCGCATGATGGCGCCAGCAGCGGCGACGGTACGATCGACAACGCCAAGATCACCCACGCCCACCACGATGCTCAGCACGGCGGCGACGAAGGCCACCTGCCAGCAGGGTCGACGAACGTCGAGCTCATTTCGAAGCTCGCTCTGAAGAACGCCGTGCCCGAGAAGATCGCCGATGTCGGTGTCCACAAGGGCTACGCCTATCTCGCTGCCTGGGGCGTGGTGACGTGCAAGTACAACGGTGTCCACGTCGTCGACATCCGCAACCCCGAGACGCCGAAGGAAGTTGCCTTCATCGGTTCGAAGGAAGGCAGCTACCCGGGCGAGGGTGTGCAGGCGCTGTCGGTTTCCACGCCGTCGTTTACCGGCGACATCCTGGTGACCAACAACGAGAAGTGCAACGAGAAGACCGGTTTCGGTGGTCTCAATATCTATGACATCACCAACCCTGGTCACCCGACCCCACTTGTCGAGGGCTACGGCGACTTCACGGTCAACGGCCAGGGCAAGAAGGCCGCCAACGAGATCCACAGTGTGTTTGCGTGGGATGCCGGCGACAAGGCGTACGCGGTGATCGTCGACAACGAGGAGGGTTCCGATGTCGACATCATCGATATCACGAATCCGAAGAAGCCGAAATTGATCCGTGAGTATGACCTCGACGAGGAGTTCCCGCAGATCGTTCAGGCGGCTCCGTCAAACCTCGTCCAGATTTTCCTCCACGACATGGTCGTGAAGCAGATCGGCGGTCGCCAGATCATGCTCCTGTCGTACTGGGATGGTGGCTACGTCAAGCTCGACGTCACGGACCCACGCAACGCGTTCTATCTTGCCGATTCCGACTTCGACCTGATCGACCCTGAGCTGCTTGAGCAGACCGGACTCAGCGAAGCACCTGAGGGCAACGCACACCAGTCGGAATTCACGCTCGACAACAACTACATCATCGCCTCTGACGAGGATTTCTCGCCGACCGGCTTTGATGCCAGCAGCGATGACGGCGGTCAGTTCTT
>JANPLQ010000031.1:0-55588 GCA_031422395.1 Ilumatobacteraceae bacterium
GCACCCGCAAACACGACGCACTCAGCCGGATCACCGGCATCCCCGACGTGCCTCCGGTCGCCAAATACTCAGTCGCAAGCTGATACGCCAACGACCGACCAATACGGAGCACACGCGCCGCCTCATCGACAGTCAACAACGAAGGTTCCGATGCTTCGATCGAACTGTTGGACGTGTCCATGGACCGTCCTAATTACACCGATGTGATTCCAATCGCAAGCGCCCAAATCTCGCGACGCCAACACCAAAACGCACACCGTGATACGTGGAGATACACGGTGATACGCAGACGTACACAACGGACAAACAGCTGTGACCGATTTCACACACGGAGTAGCCGACGCGGCCGACTCAAATGATCAACAGTCGAATCGAAGCTGCGGCGAGCGGACTCAGGTCGTTGGCCACGAGAATGCCAGCGAGCGTTGATCGCTCGCTCCTCGAGAGCGCAGCGCCCTCACGGTCGTCTGGACCGATCAGTCGTGCCAGCGCGTCCACGTCTCGAAGGTGCTTCGAGCGTTCGGCCGCCAAGATCGACACGATCTCGGTGACGGCCGCTACCTTGCCGAGCAACCCGCCGATCAACGTCGGTCGCCGGATCACGGCCGAGCCGCCGGAGGCGAGCTCGACTTGAACGACGGAGCTTCGGGCGAACGCCTGAGTTGTTCCCGGCGCTTCGATCGTCCGCCCGGCACCCAGAAGCAACGTGGCACGCTTGCCGATGTGATCGGGTGCCAGCACATCGATAGCAGCGCCGTTGCGCCGATAGCGGTGAGCGAGTCCGTCTGGGCTCGGCCAGTCCTGGACGAAATCTGCGGACGTGAGGGCCTGGTGGATCCGATCGAGTCCGGTAGGTTCGACTCGCAGATCGACGACGACATCGATGTCGTCGGTGGGTCGGACATTCGTCGCATGCCGCTCGACCTCATGGAGGAACACCATTTGGCCGCCGACCAATATCCAATGCTTGCCGAGTTTCGGGGCTATCTCGATCAACGCCTTCCACGATTCGGCCTGGCGCCCGGCAAGCGTTGGCAGTTGGATGACTACTGCGTCAGCCACGTTGTCCAAGCAGATGTTCGGCGGCAATCCAGTGCCGTGGGTCTCCGGATTCGAGTAGGTCGAGCGCCACTGCACCACGAGGAGCAACGCCGCCTGCCGGGATCAGTGCCCACGCCTCGTCATCAACGACCCGCAGCGCTACCGAACCCAGAGGATCAGGGATAAACGCGACGAGCGAGTCGAGACTGGCGAACGCCGAGCGAGAAAGATACACATCGGCGTGCTCGTCGGCGGCAAGCAGTTCACCATGCTCAGCGGCTGCGGCTACCCCACCGATGAGTGCTCCGACTCGCGCCGGCAATGCTCCCGCATCGGCACGACTCACGTCGCACCGCACTAGCTCGGCCCTGCGGTGATAGCGACCGGCCTTGGGCAACTCGACTCGTCCGGCAACGATCTCTTCCCAAGCTCGCATCGGGCTCAACGGGCGACCGCGCACTCCGGGTGAATGCCGACGGGCAGCAATCGCATCGAGCGGCACGACCCACACATTGCCAAATCGCCGGCCGGGAAGCTGACCAGACACGACCAGCTGACGAACGCGCTCGACCGAGAGACCCAGCACACCCGAGGCCTCGGCGAGAGAAAGCAGCTCTGACGGCATGGAACTAATCTATTGGATTTCTCCAAGATTTACAAGAACGTTGTGTCGGCTGGTGTCAACGCGTGCGGTGTGATCGTGTTCTGTGCCGGCTGGTGCTGTGCACCTGGTGTGCACCTGGAAATGAAGAAGCCCCGCCGGAGCGGGGCACCGAGGGGTCTGATCAGGGCTTTCGTGGTGGGCGATACCGGGCTCGAACCGATGACCTCTACGGTGTGAACCTAATCGAGGCACTGCAAACGGCCACAAACAGCAACAAACCGCACGTCACGACCACTCCCGACACACCAATGTTGCCGCCTGTTGCCGCGTTTCGTCCCACAGCCGTCCCACGGCGGGATAGTTGCCGGCCTCGAGATGAAGACGTCCGTGGTCACAAGTGGGCAATCCGTCAGGCACTCGTCGACGCCGTACGGTTCCGCCGTCGCGAGCAGATGCGCGCCGACTCCCTCGAGCTGATGAGCAACGACGACGATCGCGCGGAAAGCCGCCGCGTTCTCGCAGAGATGGACGAACTGCGTGCGTGGTGGCGTCCATCGACTTCGCGCTCCTCGGTCGGCGCGCGGACATGAGCAACAAGGAGCGCGCTACGCCGTCATCGTCCAATCCGTTGACCTGATGCTGTCGACCGTGCTCGTGGCCCCGACGTCGGCATCGTCACCGCCGCGGATCTTTCGACCAACAGTCACCATCGGCGACGAGGACACCCAAGTCTTGATCGAACAGACCTCAGCCGTTGCACCTGAGCGACTTGGAGCATTCGTGGGACGGCTGACCCACGACGAACTCGCAGCACTCAGTGAAGCGTTGCGACTCGTTCTCCAACTGGATTGACTTGCCTCGGCCACCCACCGCTCAACCACTGCAACACCAAGCGATAGCGAGCGACCGTGCCTGCCGACACCTTGCTCGGGTTCTGATCGGCCCGCTCTACCGAGGCGATGCGTCTCGTCGCGGTTTCAGTCGAGCGACGGGAGTTCGACCCCTCGATCGCTGAGGACCGAGTAAGCGGACTCGATCATGTTGACCCTGGCGCGGGTCCAGTCGTCGTAGAGCTGGGCTGACGTACCGAGCCTGGTGCGGGTGAGTCGGCTACGACCGTGTACCAGGTCGCCCAGAGTTGTGCCTGTTGCTGGCACTCGGTAACCGGCGAACTTGGGCCGACGCCCGCTGACGACGCGTCGGACATCGCGCGTACCCGGTGGATGCGGCGCGCTGTCCACCTCAGGACCCGGTGCGCTGGCTGACGGTTCAGGCCCGGCTCAGGTCAGGTCGTCCGCAGCGTCTCCCACAGCTCATCGAGTGATCCGTGCTGTAGGGGCTGCAGACCGTCGACCCTCGTCGTGTTGACGGCGAGCACGCCCTCGTCGGTGGCGAAGGCGATCATACGAATGCTGCGGAGATCGCTCAGCCCAGTGAACGGATCATACGAATCGGCTACCGCAACGAACCGTGCGCCGACGGGAACACTGTCGACCACTCTCTGCGCGGCCGCAATTACGTCGCCGTTCAGCGTCGGACCCACGACATAGAGCGGTACAGAAAGCGAATGTGTCTCCATCCCGCGCGACCTTGTAACCCGCGTCCCGAGCACCAACAAGGCGAACTCGACAGGTTGGTCATCGGGAAGTCCGGTGAGGCCGACAGAACGGATCACCAAGCTTGCGCCCGCCGTCGTGACGCCATCCGCGGCGGCATCGAGTCTTCGATCCTGTGCGAGTGCCGCGGGATCGAATGGCACTTCGCGCGCCGTCCGGTCGCCCTCGTCAACGAGGACCGTAAGCTGCCGCCACGCCTCAGCAAAGGACTCGAGATCCGGCTTCCTCACCAGCGATGCGTCGGCCCCCGGAATTGTGTCTGGAACCGGAATCGTGTCTGGAACCGGAATCGAGAGTGGAGGCGCCGTTGAGGGATCAACGGTCAACCTCGGCGAAGATACCGCCGGCGCCAACGCTGGCTCGGCAGGAGCCGAGTGCGATTTGCCACATCCGGCTACAGCCACAACGACAAGGCTCACGACGATACACAACCGTGGTATGACGGTCACTGCGCCTCCTCAGTACAAGAAGTTGATCTCATCGCGATGGTGCTGGTTGTAGGTCGTCCAGAGAAGATCGGTTGGCACCCAGCCTGAAACCATTGAGTCGACGTAATCAGGCTGGACGGACGAGCAGTTCGAGTAGTTGCATAGGCCGCCCGAGTGAGCCAGGGCGGCGGAATGCCCGATCTCGTGCCTTATCGTCTTGATGAGGTTCACCTCATAGTTGGGCTGATGGTCAGGGCTTTGGATATTGAAGTGCTGGCTAGTCTCGGAGGAGATTGCGCCGACATCGAGGAACAGCCAGACCTGGTCACATGTCGCACCGCTCAACCATCGATAGCATGGTGCCGCTCCGCGCGCACCTGCGGCACCCGGCCACTGTATTGGAGATTGGTAGATGAAGACGACATCGGTCGAAGTGCCGCATGTAGAGCCGTTGTTGCCCGTCTGGACGTCCCACATGTCAGTCGTGACATCAAGGTAGTCCATCGACCCGCGAATGCGGTCTCGCTCCTGAGTTGGAACGCTACTGTTGAAGCAAAAATAGTGGCTTGCGCCATCCGCGAAATATCCCGGGCCGCCGCCTTGATTCCCCACTGGCGAGGCGATCGCGATACTTGCCGGTAGCAGGAGTGCAGCCATCAACACTAGGGCGCATTTCGATATGCGCATGGGCCAACACGGTAACAGATTGGGCGGGGGTTGTCACCTCGCGCCCCACGCGTCGGAAGTTGTCAAGCGGTCTGAGACAGATTTGTTCCGGGTGGGTTGATGTGGGTGATGTCGGGAACGATCGGCGCGATTGGTGGTCGCCGGAATTGGTGGGGTTCGTCGATCTCTTCTTGTTGGACATGGACTTCCTCCTATACGAGGTGTCCGCCCAACTGGGGGATGCTCATACGCGGGGCCCGTGGCAACCCTCGACGGTCTCGTCGCTGCGCTCACCGAGCAGCAGGGATGGGCCGAGGTGACTGCCCCGTCGGACATCTCCATCGACGGCTACGCCGGCAATGCATTCCAACGCACCGCCCCCGCCGTTCGCTCACGACTGCGACTGTTGCTCGTTACATCGACGCCATCGAACGCCTCGGTTACCAGCCGACCGACTGGGAGCACACCCAACGCCTCCGTACCGCCGCCTAATCCCGCGGCCTTCCCAAGTCCACCGATGAGGAGGCCCGAACCTGATGGTTCGGGCCTTCTCGTGCCACTGGTCATCCAATCGATTCCGCAATCTTCTGCACACTTGCACCAATGGTGCCCGTACGCGTCACGAACGCCGGTTCCGGCAGGCATCTACCTGGTGATGCTGTCGTTGTGGAAGCTGCGTGTCGGGGTCGAGTCGTACTACCTCGCCCAGGTCGCCTCCGGGCTCGACGAGTATTACACCGGAAGCCATGAATCTCTGGGTGTCTGGCGTGGGACCGGCTCGACCGTGCTCGGCCTCGTCGGCGACGTCGCTGCCGATGAGCTGCGGGCTGTGCTGGCCGGGTTGGCACCGGGGACCGGGTTGACGCCGAACGGGACGCGACTGTCGTCGCATTCGCGTCGGGTACCGGGGTTCGATCTCACGTTTGCTGTCCCGAAATCGGTGTCGGTGCTGTGGGCGCTTGGTGATCCGTTCGTGCAAACCGCTGTCGTCGAAGCCTGCGAAACGGCCGTCGACGAGTCGCTTTCGTGGCTTGAACGTGAAGCGTGCTTCGTTCGGCGAGGTACCAACAATCGTCGGATGGTTGACGACTCGGCCGGGTTCGGGACACGCCGGATGGTGGCTGACGGGTTTGTCGCGGCGGAGTTCCGGCATCGCACGTCGCGGCTTGGTGATCCGCATTTGCATTGGCATGTGTTGGTCGCCAACACCGCTCGCGGGATCGATGGACGCTGGTCGGCGTTGGACGGCACGGCGTTGTATCGGTCAGCCCGGACTGCCGGGGTGTTGTTTCAGGCGGCGATGCGCCGGGAGCTGACCGAGCGGTTGGGCGTCGAGTGGGGGCCGACCCATCACGACTCGGCCGAGATCGCCGGGATCCCGCTGGGCGTGTTGCGCGAGTTTTCCCGGCGGAGCGAGCAGATCGCTGAATGGATGGACCTCCACGGTCTCGAAGGACCATCGGCCGCCGATCAGGCACTGCTCGAAACCCGATTGAGCAAACAGGTCCCGGCCGATTTCGCCACGGTCGAAGCCGAGTGGCGCGACCGGGCTGACCGGCTCGGCTGGTCTGCTGTCGAACTCGAACACCTCCTGGCTGGCGTGCCCGGCCGACCCGTCGACGGCGATCAGCGGTGGCTGATCGGCGACACAGTCGGGCGTGGCGGCTCATCGGCACCGGTGGCCCGCCAGGTCGGTTTCGATGAGTGGGTCGAGTGGCTGCTCGTTCATCGGATCACCGACACGACAGCGACGTTCACCCGGTTCGCACTCACCCAAGCCGTCGCCTCTCATTTGCCCGCCGACACGACCCTGGCGGCGATCGAGGCGACCGTGCATCGGGCGTTGGGATCACCCGCCGTCGTCCAAGTCGGAGACCATTGGCTTGAATGCCACCCGCTCCAAGCGCCGGACCGAATGATCGTCGATGACCGGGAGTTGCGGTACACGTCACGATCGCTACTCGACGCCGAACAACGACTCATCGACGGATTCGCCCGTGGCGTCGGGGCCGGTGTGGGCGTGATCGGCATCGAATCGGTCACGGCGGCGGTCGGGATGTCGGCGCTCGGCGAGGACCAAGCCGCCGCTGTTGTGAGTCTGACATCGTTGGGTGATCGGGTGGCCGTGATGGTCGGCCGTGCGGGCACCGGGAAGACCCACACGCTCGGCACGATCCGCGTCGTCTATGAGGACGCCGGATGGGTTGTGATTGGGCTCGCTCCCTCGGCGCGTGCCGCACGCGAACTTCAAGACGGCTCCGCGATCACGTCAACGACGATCGCCCGTCACCGCGTCGAGCAACGACAAATCACCGCCACGACCCTGGTCGTGGTCGACGAAGCGGCGATGGCCGGGACCCGTGACCTGGCCGCGATCATCGACCAAGTCACCGCAATCGGGGCCAAAATTGTTTTGGTCGGAGATCACCATCAACTGCCCGAAGTCTCAGCCGGTGGGGCGTTCCGAGCCGCTCTCGACACGCTCGGCGACCGGGTCGCCGAACTCACGATCAACCGACGCCAGCAGCACGCATGGGAACGAGCAGCCCTCGACGAACTCCGCTGCGGCGACATTCCGACCGCTTTCGCCGCCTACCGCGATCACGGACGCGTCGTGATCAGCGACACCCCCGAAGACGTCCACGCGATCGCACTCGCCGACTGGTACACCGCCCGCCACGACACCAACACACTGCTGCTGGCCGGCACCAGAGCCGAAGCCCGACTCCTCAATCGCCACGCCCGACGGATCCTCGCCGCCAACGGTGACCTCAACCTCGACCACGAGATCGAATTCTCCGGGCGCAGCTTTGCGGTCGGGGATGACGTCGTGATGCTCCGCAACGACCCGCACCAGCAGCTCGTCACCGGCGAGCAGTTCGCCGTCGACAACGGGATGCGCGGCACGATCACCAACCTCGGACCCGAGCAGATGAGGATTCGGACCACAAGCGGCGAACACGTCGTGCTTGACGCCGACTACCTCGAACACGGCTGGGTCGACCACGCCTACGCGATCACGATCCACAAAGCCCAAGGCGTCACCTGTGACAACGTGTTCCTCGTCGGCCCCGCCGGGCTGTATCGAGAAGGGGCCTACGTCGCTCTTTCGAGAGCCCGCAACGAAGCCCGCCTCTACGTCACCAGCACCCAAGCCAGCAGCATCGAGGAACGCCACCAACACGGCATCCCGCTCCCCACCGAACCCCAGCCAGATCCCGAGGCCGAACTCCTCGCCCGACTGCACCGCTCCGCCGCCGAGAACCTCGTCACGATCGACGACCCCGACGCCGCCCGGATCGCCGACCTCGTCCGAACCACCCCGGCCCCAGAGCTCGCCTGTCGATTACGCCACGCCGCCTGGGCAGAACAACACTGCGACGCCGCCGATCCGCGGCCTCAACGGGCTGCGCTTGACACCGCCATCGAGACCCGAACCCACCTTGACGTCGGTCGGCGGGTTCGTGCGATCGACCGCGACAACGTCGGAACCGTCATCGCCATCAACGACATCGACGGCACCTGCACGATCCACTTCGAAAACGCCGACGGACACACGGCCGTCAAACAACTCGACTGGTCGAAACTGATCGTCATCGACCACCCCGACACCGTGCTGCTGACCGATGCCGCCGAGGCGACTCTCGCCCGTCGGGCCGACATCGTCGAAACCGTTGAACGTCGATGGGCCGAGGCGCTTGTCCAGCACGGTGTCGCACCCGGTGACGCCGACCGCTACCGGCGAGCCACTCATACAGCGGTCGACCAATCCATCCACGAGCTCCGAGCCGATCAGCCCGATTGGCTCACGACCTGGCTCGGGGATCGCCCGACGACACCAGCCGCTGCGTCAGTATGGGACAACGCAACTGCCCGCATCGCCGAACATCGCCTCCTCAACAACGTTCCCGACCGCGAACGCGGTCTCGGTGACTGCCCCACCGAGCCAGCCGACATCGATCGCTGGCAAGACCTCATGCTCCGCCTGCTCGAAGACCGCATCTGGCTCAGCGACCACACCGAACCGTCGACGCAATCGTTGGTGGTGATGTCGCCAACAGAACTCATCGAACGGCAACAAGAGTTGCACGAACTCGTCGACAGCGCACCCGCCGACCAGGGTGATTTCATCGGCCGCATTACTAGGTCGCAACTCGATGCCACCGAGATCCACGAGTACCTCTCCGCCGCACTGGGCATCCAGAACGACCGACGCGCCTGGATCATCGCCAACTGGCCCCACATCGTCGAACTCGAACAAATCACCCAACTCATCGCCCAACAAGCACCCCTCGCCCACTGGCCAGCAGCACTCCCAGAACCCGTCCAACACGCCCTCGACCAACTCCGCCAGCTCGCGCCACAGGTCGACAATCGTGAAGATCGAACCCTCGCCGAACTCGACCAACTCGAAGCAGACCAAGACCCAGTCCGACGGCTCGAAACACGCCGAGCGCACCTGCGCGAACTTGCGGGGAGGCCGCTGTCATCAGCCGAGCGGGTAGCCCTCGATCGGGAAACGGCGAAGGCCGAGAAGCAGATCCGAACCGCCCGCCGAGAACGGCGAGTCGAGCGTGCCTTCGACCGCTACATACCCAGCGAACTCGACGACGCACGAACTACCCGGATCACTACCGTCGCCCACGACGTCCTCACGACTGAGCCCGTCTGGATCAACGAACAGCTTCATGCACTTCACAACAACGACGAGCTTGAGGGCGTGAGTGTCGCCGAACTCGCACGGCGCGTCACGCACGCCGCCGTTCACCACGACCGCCACGGAACATGGCCGACCGATTTGACCCATCAGGTAGCCGTCACGGTCGAGCGACCAGTACCCGTACCCGAACTCGGGTAGCGACCCGGGCGCTGATCCGTGACATCGCTCAATCACCATCGTCGAATGAGCGCAGTCGACCAACGGGCGGGCACCATGACAGCGAACTTAGAGCCCTGCTTGACCCTCACCACCGAGCAGCTCGCACAGCGCTGGGGACGTCACCCCGAGACGATCAAGAGAGCCGTGCGTAATGGAACGTGTCCGGTCAAGCCGATTCTGCCGCACGGCAAATGGTTCTTCTCGAGAGCTGCCGTCGAACGAGCCGAACTAGCAACCGCCTTACCCGTGTCGGCCTAAGCGAACAGCCCATCCAGCCTGTCCGCCGCGTCCTGATCCTGCTGTGGCATCCAGTGGGAATATCGGTCGAGCGTCGTTGACGTGCGAGCATGCCCGAGGCGGTTGGAGACCGTAGCGAGAGGTACGCCGTCGGAGAGCATGCTGGTCGCTACGAAGTGGCGGAGGTCGTGCAGACGCACGCTGTCCAGACCGAGCGTCTTGCGCAGTCGTCCGAATGCCAATGTGACGTAGTCCGGCCTCCACGGAGTCACTCCCCCGTCTTGGCTGAAGAGCCAGCGGGGTGCGGGCAACGCGTTCTTGGCGGCGACAGCCTCCTGATCCTGCCGGTACGCCACGAGCAGATTCACGATCGACGGACCGAGGCCGATGCTCCGGTGGCCCTTACGGCCCGTCTTGCCCTCGGAGACCACGAGACCCGACGCAGGCGTGTGTGAAACGGAGCGGCGGATGACAAGGCGCCCTTTGCCAAGGTCGAAGTCCTGCCATTGGAGAGCCAGCACCTCCCCGCGCCTGGCACCAGTGTTAGCGGCGAGACGTAGGAAGAGATCCAGCCCAGCGGGCGCAGCGGAAAGGAGCAGCTGCACCTCGGCAACCGTTGGAGGCACGATCTGGTGAGACGGCAGAGACGGCGGCTTGACGTCGCGCGCCGGGTTCGTCGACGCCCAACGGAACGGGATCGCTCGCTGACGGTATGCAGCCCCAACCACCTCGTGTACACGGCGGACACGGTGAGCGCTCCAACCCTTGCCGGTCAACTCTCGATACAGGCCGTCGAGAACGTATGGCGTCACGTCCCGGACGTTGCGAGCGAGGAACGGTGCCGGCAGGTTGCGGTGCACCCGATGTAGATCCTCCAGCGTGGTCGCTGCGTACGTGCCTTGTTCGATCTGGTCCTTGAGCAGCGCGTCGACCGTGATCTCTGACTCCTCGGGCCCTGATCCCATCTCCAGGCGGATGCGCGCCTCATCGGCGACGGCCTCGCGACGGGTGCTGTACGCCTTGCCGTTGCGCTTCACCCCAGCGTGGCGAACAACGGCCCTGGACTTACCGGACGGAAGCTTCTCGATCGTCACACAGCCGATCGTCCCATGCGTCCCACAGGTTGTCAACCTGCAAAGATCAAAATAGCCGCTGACCTGGTGGGCGATACCGGGCTCGAACCGATGACCTCTACGGTGTGAACGTAGCGCTCTGCCAGCTGAGCTAATCGCCCTGACGGTTTGGCAGATTATCAGCAGCCGAATCAGAAATGCGCCCTGAGGCCACCAGCGAGCCAGTCACTGGCTCGCCTCCGAACGGAATCGCAACACAGAGAAACCGACCTTGAAACGGTTCCCACGACGTCTCATTCGGTGCGACCGGCAACAGCCCGAAATCCTCGATCAGCTCGTCGCCAACCACCGCGCAGGCGCTATCGATTTCGGCGAAGATCTCGGCCTCACTCGGGTAGGGGCGATCGGTTCCCGAGTTCAGCGTTCCGACGAACACCGCCTCGGCATTATGCGGGTCGTTGCAGTCGAGAACGTCAACCGTGTCGATGTCGGCGGAATCGGATTCCAGTTCGATCATGAAACAGTCCCCGACGTCGAGTTCGAGAACCGTCGTATCGGACGACGTGGCGGCGACAATCAACAGCGCCGCCAGCACGACCGCAGCCACGACGGCGCACAGCAGGCCGATCACCCAACCGCGCATGACTCACTCACGAATACACGCAACTCCGAGCCCGAGTCGGTCGCGATGGGCCACCGTTTGTACCGGGCAGGTCGCTCCTGTCGGTATCAGCAGGTCGACAACGATGTCGGCCTCGCCCGTGCAGGCAACCTCACGCGCATCACCGTTGCTCTCGATTTCGACGCACGAACCGGCGCGAATGATCCCGTCAGGGGCCTCGACAGACGGCGGATCGTCCGTGGCTGCAGACACCAATACAACGAACGATCCGATTGATGCGACGACTGCCATCAGCTTCCACGGAATCTTCGCCGGTCCGGCCGGCGACAACGCAGAGTGACGAAACGGCGCATCGGGTGGCTGCTGCACGACGTCGTCGTCAATTCCCCTATCGGGAGCCGGAGCGAGCGTGCGGTCATACACCGCCCGACGACCCGGGTCAGACAACACACGATTGGCTTCGTTCACAGCCGACATCAGATCAGCATCGGACGAACCAGACTGAACACGGTCGGGGTGTAGCCGACGCGCCTGATCTCGGTAGGCCGCACGAATTGCGGCCGAGGACGCATTTGGGGCGACGCCGAGGACCTCGTAATAAGTTCGAATCAGCACAGGTTACGCCGGAAAAAAGTCGTGGCCGGAGGAAACCGCCAGTCAGCGTATCCTCCGGCCACGGGGCGATTCACAATGTTCCCGCGGGTTTCGGGACCACAACCGTTGCCCACATCATGTTCGCTTGCCGTCGAGTGTAAACCAGACCATGCGTTATTGAGCAACTGTTTGATGGAAACTTGATCAACTGATGACGGGTGGTGGCACCTGGTGTCGTCGGGTCGAGTCAGCCAAGCCCTGGTCTCGCGTCGGTGCATGGCAGGATGCACGACGATGAAGCCGCGCCAAACAGGATCAACGTTCAAACTCGACCAAATCGATCGGCGAATCATCGAGCAACTCCAGCACGATGGTCGCCTGCCGTTCACCAGACTCGGCCAGGCCGTCGGACTGTCAGAAGCGGCCGCTCGACAGCGTGTCCAGCGACTGGTCGACAACGACGCGCTGCAGATCGTGGCGATCACCAATCCGCTGTCGCTGAGTAAACGACGGATGGCGATGATCGGCGTCAAGTCAACTGGTTCCGTGCGGGCCGTGGCCAGTCTCGTCGAGCAAATTCACGGTGTCGAATACTTGGTGATCACGGCCGGTTCGTTCGACCTACTGTGCGAGGCGGTTGTCGACGATGACGAAGCACTGACCGAACTGATCGAACAGATTCGCCAGACCGAGGGAGTGATGGCAACCGAAACGTTCGTGTATCTCGGAATCGAAAAACAAACCTACGACTGGGGTGCCCACTAGCTATTGAGGTTGGCCATCACGTGCTTGATACGGGTGTAGTCGTCGAGCGAATACGCCGAAAGGTCCTTGCCGTATCCCGACTTCTTGAATCCGCCGTGCGGCATTTCAGCGACCAGCGGGATATGAGCGTTGATCCACACGCAACCAAAGTCGAGGCGCTTCGCCATCCTCATCGCCCGACCGAAATCCTTCGTCCACACGCTTGACGCCAATGCGTAGTCGACACCGTTTGCCCATCGAACGGCTTCGTCCTCGTCGCTGAACTGCTGCACCGTGATCACCGGGCCGAAAATCTCTCGTTGGATCATCTCGTCGTCCTGTCGTAGGTCGGCAACGACGGTCGGTTCGAGGAAGTACCCAGTCGTGCCGATCCGATGACCGCCGGCAGTCACCGTGGCGTGGTCGGGGGTTCGATCGAGGAAGCCGGTCACATGGGCCAGTTGAGTTGCGTTGTTGACCGGGCCGAACAGGATGTCATCTCTGTCAGGCATGCCAACGCCGGTTGCCTTGGCCTGCTCGGTCAGAGCGGCCACGAAGTCCTGGTAGACACCTGGGCCGGCGATCACCCGAGTCGCCGCGGTGCAGTCCTGACCGGCATTGAAGTAACCGGCAATCGCGATTGCTTCGGCGGCGGCCTCGATATCGGCATCATCGAACACAACAACCGGCGCCTTGCCGCCCAACTCGAGATGGACCCGCTTGAGGCTCTTCGATGCTGCTTCGGCAACCTGCATGCCAGCTCTCACAGAGCCGGTGATCGACACCATCGCTGGGACATCGTGGTCGACCATCGCTCGGCCGGTCTCGCGGTCACCACAGATCACATTGAGCACACCCGGCGGAAGGAACTCAGCGGCGATTTCAGCGAGCAAGCCGGTGGTGGCAGGCGTGGTGTCACTCGGCTTGAGCACGACCGTATTGCCGGCAGCGATTGCCGGGGCAAACTTCCACACTGCCATCATCATCGGGTAATTCCACGGGGCAACCTGGGCGCACACGCCGACCGGCTCACGTCGAATGAACGAGGTCATACCGGCCATGTACTCGCCGGCGCTCTTGCCTTCAAGATGTCGGGCGGCACCGCCGAAGAAGCGGATCTGATCGACCATCGGGCCAATCTCCTCGCCACGGTGAACGGCGTAGGGCTTGCCACAATTTTCGGATTCGAGCGCCATCAGTTCGTCGCCCTTGGCCTCGACGGCGTCGGCGATACGGATCAATGCAAGTGAACGCTCCGACGGCGTCGAGTCACGCCATGCTCCGAACGCCGCGCTGGCAGCGTTGATAGCCGCATCGACGTCGGCCTGCCCAGACAGGGCAGCGTGCGCATACTGCTCGCCAGTCGACGGGTTGATGACGGGCGACGTGCGACCATCTGCCGCATCGACCCAGCTTCCATTGACGAAGTTCTTGAAGGCCTTCATGGCCAGATGGTGTAGCAGATTTCGAGACGGCTTGCGGAGTCGGCGCTCCGCGTCGATGATTGTGCGATGAGTTCACCAGTCATCACCACCGTCGGCGTTCCAAAAGAAGTCAAGACTGCCGAGCATCGCGTAGCCATGACACCCGACGGTGTCCGCGAACTCGAACGCCACGGCGTCAACGTGTTCGTCGAGACTGGAGCGGGGGTCGGTGCCTCGATCACCGATGACGACTACCGAGCGGCAGGAGCCGACATCGTGCCGACCGCTGCTGACGCGTGGGCACAGCAACTGGTGGTCAAGGTCAAGGAACCGAAGGAGTCGGAGTTCAAGTTCCTGCGAGATGATTTGACATTGTTCACCTATCTGCATCTCGCCGCATACCCCGGTGTCGCCAAGGCGCTCATCGATGCTGGCACGACGTCGTTGGCATACGAGACCGTACAGGCGGCAGACGGTGCGCTCCCGTTGCTGGCTCCGATGAGCGAGGTCGCCGGACGACTCGCCCCGCAAATGGGCGCCCACTACCTCGAACGTCACAACGGTGGCCGCGGGGTGCTGATGGGAGGCGCGCCGGGCGTTCGACCGGCCAGGGTGGTGGTGCTCGGAGCGGGCAACGTCGGATGGAACGCAGCTTGGATTGCGGCCGGGATGGAGGCCGAGGTCGTCCTGATCGACAAGAACCTCGACCGGTTGCGATGGGTCGATCAGATCCATCGCGGCCGGATCATGACCCTCGCTTCGAACCGGGGTGCGATCGAGCGTTCGGTGATGGAGGCTGACCTCGTGATCGGTGCCGTGTTGGTAGCCGGCGGGCGGGCACCCGTCGTCGTCAGCGATGACATGGTGCGGGCGATGAAGCCGCGTTCCGTGATCGTTGACGTTGCTGTTGACCAGGGAGGATGCATCGAAACGATCCACGAAACCACCCACGACGAACCGACGTACGAGTTGCATGGTGTCGTCCATTACGCGGTCGGCAACATGCCCGGTGCAGTGCCGCACACATCGACGTACGCGCTCACCAACGCCACCCTCCCCTACATCCTCGATGTCGCCCTCGAAGGAGCCGCCGGGGCTGCGCTCACCGATCCATCACTGGCGCTCGGCGTCAACACAGTGGCCGGCCACATCACCAATCGCCCAGTCGCCGAGTTCCTCGGGGTCGAGATGGTTGACCCGCTGCTGGCGTTCGCCCGTTAGCAGTTTCGTAGTGTGACTCCATGACCATCGCCGCCGCCGAACTCGAGATTCCCGACGTCGGCTTCGATGATCCGGGCGTAACAATGGAACAGCAACGAGCTGTCGCCTCCGCCGCCGCAAAACTGTCCTGGATTGCTCGCAACATGTTCGGCTACTCGATTCTGCACTACGACGACGTGGTGGCGATGCTACGCGACAAGCGCTGGCACAGTGCTTCGGGCAAGCTGCTCGAACTCTCGGGGATCGACAACCCCGAATGGCTCGCCCGCCGACGCACGTCAATTCTGTCCGCGGAGGGCGATGAGCACACGCGATTGCGGCGGCTCGTGGGACCCGCATTCTCACCCCGCCATGCCGACCAGCTTCGCCCGTACATGCGCGATGTCATCAACAAACTGATCGACTCGTTCGTTGATCGCGGCGAAGCCGACATCGCCGTCGACTTTTGTGAGCCGTACCCGATCCCGATCATCTGCGAGCTGTTCGGCGCACCGCAGGAGGACTGGAAACTGTTCAGCGGTTGGGCGACCAACATCTTCAGGATCTTCAACGGCAACCTTCAGAATGACATGCCGGTGATCATCAAGGCGCAGGACGAACTCGATGAGTACCTCAGCGACCTGATCGAGCGTCGTCGTTCAACCCCCAGCGACGATCTGCTGTCCGCGTTGATTGCGGCCGAGGCCGAAGGCGACCGGCTCTCACAGGAGGAACTCCTGGTGATGTGCGAGGCGATACTGATGGCGGGCACAGACACGACTCGCAACCAGCTCGGCTGCTCGGTCTCGTTGTTCGCCAAACACCCTCAACAGTGGGCAATGCTGGCTGAACGACCGGAACTCGCCCCACGTGCGGTCGAGGAGACGATGCGGTTCTTCGGAACGGTGCGCGGCACCGGCCGCTTCGCCAGCGAAGACATCGAATACCGGGAAGTGTTGTTTCCCAAAGGGACGTTCATCGCCCCCTCGCTGGCCCAGGCCAATCGCGACCCGGCGGTGTTCGAGTCCCCCGGCGTGTTCGACATCAGCCGGCAGCCGCCAGACAAACCGCAACTGACGTTCGGATCGGGAATCCACTACTGCCTCGGTGCCGCACTGGCACGCGCCGAGCAACAAGAGGCACTCGTGATCCTGTCGCAACGGCTTGCCAACCTCGAAATCGCTGGTGAAGTGATTTGGAAGCCGACCCTCGTCGGCATCTTTGGCCCTGAACGCCTGCCCGTCCGGTTCACTCCCGGCTGAACATTTAGTCGTCGGAACCGGGGCGCTTGCGTTGGCGCTTGACATCGCCGCGGCGTTGCTTTGACGCCACCCGGCGGGCCTGAGACGCTTTGGTCGGGCGAGTCGGGCGGCGCGGTCGCTCGACGTGGAGCGCGACCTGGATACGAGCAACCAAGCGTTGCTCCGCCAGCGCCCGATTTCGGAGTTGGCTGCGTTCGTCGTCGGCAACGACGCGAATCTCCGAGCCGAGACGGTCGATCAGCCGCTGGCGTTGCCCCGGACCGAACGCCACCGAATTCTCGATGTCGAAACGCAGCTCCACACGTGTCGCCGTCTTGTTGGCGTGCTGGCCACCCGGACCACCCGATGCGCTGAACGAGACCTGCAGTTCGCGTCGCGGAATCCGGACGGAACGAGTCACTACCAAGTCATCATCGCTCACGTCGTGACCCGCACCACTTCAGTCGCAGCAACTGTCTCGCCAACCGCACCCTGAGCACTTGAAGTGGGCGTGCTCAGGAAGCAGGTCGCTGCCACAAAGCGGACATTCCGGGTACGTGCCCAGCGCCGATCGACAGGTTGCGTCGATCTCCACCGTTGAGTTCGAGGTCAAGTCGGAGTGTGACATGGGACCACCATTTTGGCGCGTTTGGTACCCGAGTGGCGCGGACCTTTCGGATTAGCCTCGACCGGCGGGTCAAGTTATGGCGAGCTCAGTTACCACCGGCGTCGATCGTCGGCATTCATACCAACCGGGCACAGCGCGCGCCGCCTGGTCGTATCGGAGTTTCCGGATCCTGTTCATCGGGATGGCGTTGTCAAGCATCGGAACCTGGATGCAGAACCTCACGCTCCCGGCCTACATCGACCATCGAACGGGCTCGGCGTCCCTGGTCGGTCTGCTCGTCTTCACTCAACTCGGGCCCCTTCTTCTGCTGTCGATTCCTGCCGGCGTGCTGGCCGATCGAGTCAACCGCACCCATCTCGTGATCCTGATGCAGACATTGATGCTGGTGGCCGCGCTCGGCCTTGCCACGCTGGTCTGGGCCGACGCCCCGTTGTGGACGCTGTTCGTGATGCAGTTCGTGATCGGTGTCGCCAACGCTCTCAACGCACCTGCGTTCAGTGCCAGTCTCAACCTGTTGGTCGACCGCCCGGATCGTCCTGGCGCACTCAGCCTCAACGCCGCAATGATCAACGGGACTCGCATCCTCGGCCCGGCTCTGGCGGCGCTGTTGGCAATGATTGGTTTCAGCGTGGCGCAACTGCTGTTGGTCAACGCAGCAACATTTCTGTGCCTGATCATCCCACTGTTCCGAGTTCCGTTGCCCGACCTGCCCGGCAATCATCCCGAGCAGGGCTGGCGGCGGCTGCTGAGCGGCATCAACATCACGCGACGTCGCAAGGTGCTCGGGCGCACGCTGACTTCGATGAGTTTGTTCTCGCTGGTCTGTCTGCCATTCGTTGGTTTGTTCCCCTCGGTCGCCCGCATCAGCTTCGGACTTGATCCCAACGGGGCAGAGTTTCGATGGCTCTATGTCGTGTGGGGGCTTGGCGCCCTGGCCGGTTCGCTGGCTGTCGGCACGGTGTTCTCATCGTTCGACAAGCGCCAACTCGTCACCCCGGGTTTCGTCATGTTCGGCGTCAGCCTCGCCGCCTTCGCTCTCGTGCGGTCGTCGTCGCCGGCTTTCCCGATTGCCGTCGCGCTCGGCTTTTTCTACTTCATGACTGCAACCAGTTTGATCACCGTGCTGCAGCAGAATCTCGACGACCATGAGCGTGGCGCTGTGCTGCCGTTGTGGTTCATGGCGTGGGGCGGCTCGATCCCAATCGGCAACCTGATCGCCGGTCCGATCATGGACCGCGTCGGTTCGCGACCGGTGCTGCTGGTGGGTGCAGGGTTTGCCTTGGTGCTCGCCCGATGGGCGGACCTGACGCGTCTCGAGGGTGATGCATTGCTTGCTCATCCGAAGGTCAACGACTACGACCCCGAAAATCACAACCCCGAAAGCTCGATCGCCACCGAGGCGCCGATCTGACCTCACCCAAGCAGGCGGGCGGCGAAACGTTCGAGGCCGGCGACTCGGCTGGCTTTGATCAGGACCGCATCGCCAACACCGATCTCGCCGAGCGCTCCGATCGGATCATCTACAGCGGCCACCCCGTAGCGATCGGTGCCTACGGCGATCAATGTGATCCCGAACTCCGCCGCCAACTCAGCTACTTCACGATGACCGGCGACTGGGTCATCCAACTCGGCCATTGTGCCAAGCACGGCAAAGCGACGATCGGCACGCATCTGACTCAGCGCCCGCAAGGCCGCTCGCATCGAATCAGGGTTGGCGTTGTACGCATCGTTGACGACAACCGCGCCGCCGGCGGCGCGCCGGACCTCCATCCTCATTCCCGAGATCTGGGCGATGGCGAGCGCGTCGATCGCTGCACCAATCGTGCCTTCGACGACGCCGATCACCGCCAGTGCTGCGGCGGCATTGAACGCCATGTGTTCGCCGCTCACCGCGAGTTGAACGGTCCCACTCCCCCATGGCGATTCGATCGTGAACGTCGGTCGGGCGAGTTCGTCAAGTGCAAGTTGACTGACCCGGACATCGCCAGCGAGGCCGTACGTGATCACGGTCGCATCGGTGTGCGACGCCATCGCCACGACTCGATGGTCATCGGCGTTCAACACGGCAACGCCGCTGCGGGGAAGTGCCTCGATCAATTCGCGCTTCGCCAGTGCAACACCGTCGAGCCCACCGACCCGTTCCGTGTGTGCCCCCGCGACGGCTGTCACGATGCCGATCGTCGGTGCCGCGACCGAGCACAGCCTGGCGATCTCGCCGAGCCCGCGCATACCCATTTCCACAACGAGCGCCTCCGTATCGGCCGGCGCGCCAAGAATCGTTACCGGCAAACCCTGCTCGTTGTTGAAGCTGTGGAGGTTGGCTGTGACCCGCCTGGTTGCTCCGAGCGCTGCGGCGATCAGATCCTTCGTGCTCGTTTTTCCGACGCTTCCGGTGACGCCGATCACGGGCACATTCATCGTTTGCCTACACCAGGTCGCCAAGGCCATCAGCGCCGCGCCGGTGTCGAGAACGACGACTGCCGAACCACCACGCCAGCGGTCGCGGGACTCGCTCGTCAAGTACGCGACTGCGCCGTCCCGTAGCGCCGCTTCGATGTAGTCATGCCCATCTCGATCGGCGACAATTGGCACGAAAAGCTGACCAGACGCAATTGAGCGGGAGTCGAACGATGCACCATCGAAGGCGACGTCAGGGCCGACGAGTTGCCCACCGGTCGCCTCAGCCGCCTGGGATGCCAGAATCCTCACAGTCCCGAACGGTACCGTCGTGCAGGTGAGCAGCGAGCGAATCCACCTGGTTGTCCTGTTCGGCGGGCAGTCCGCCGAACACGACGTGAGTTGCACGACAGCGGCCCACGTGCTTGCGGCAGCCGACCCCGACAAGTACCGAATCACGCCGATCGGCATCTCGACCGACGGCGAATGGGCGCTCGCCATCGAAGCAGCCAGAGCGCTGGCAATCGGGCCGCAGGCGTTGCCATCGCGACTCGACCCCGCTGGGGACCGACTCTCACCATCGTTGGCCCTCGGTGATGCTGCCAACAGTCCAGAACGAACCGTCGTTCTGCCGTTACTGCATGGCCCGATGGGCGAGGACGGCACAGTCCAGGGCATGTTGGAACTCGCCGGAGTTGCCTACGTTGGGTCGGGCGTACTCGGTTCTGCGGTTGCGATGGACAAGGCAATGGCCAAACAAGTCCTGATCGCCGCAGGCATTCCGCAGGCTCGTTATCGAGCATTCGCCGACTACCAGCGAACACCATCACTGCCCACCGAGCTAGCCGATGAGCTTGGATTGCCATGCTTTGTCAAGCCGGCAAATATGGGCTCGTCGGTCGGCGTCAGCAAGGCTCGCACGGTCGAACAACTCCATGATGCGATCGAGTACGCGCTGACCTACGACGAGTGGGTCGTGGTCGAGGAAGCGATCGTCGGGCGCGAGATCGAGGTCGCCGTGATCGGCAACACCGACCCGTTCGTTTCTGTCGCAGGCGAAATAATCCCGGGCGACGACTTCTACTCATACGACGACAAATACGTGAACGACACGAGCGTCGGCGTGATCCCAGCGCACCTGTCCGATGAGCAGTCGGCTGAAGTTCGGGCGATGGCGCTGGAGGTATATCAGGCGCTGCGCTGCGAGGGTCTGGCGCGCTGCGACTTCTTCCTGGAGGAGCCCGGTCGCGGGTTCATGTGCAACGAGGTCAACACGATGCCGGGTTTCACGCCAATCTCGATGTTCCCGAAAATGCTGATCGCCAGCGGCATGACCTACGCCGAAATCATCGACCGTCTCGTCGAGTTGGCCCTCGACCGTCAAGCCCGTCGGCGCCGAAACACCAAACACTGACTTCGCGCCACGTGCGTCACGTCCATCACGACACCGCCGGCGTGAGCGCTGCAACCAGGAACGATCGCAGTTCGTCACGCAGGTGACGGAGACCTACGGCCGTGGTTTGCCAACCGACCGCTCGTAACGCTTCCGGCTCCGTTGCGATTCCGGTCACGGTCGCGTAGGCGAGCGCAGCCACCAAGCGCGGGTCACCGCGACGCAGGCGACCCTTGTCCATTTCGAGCGCCAGATAGTCGACACACCGATCGACGAGTGGTTGCACATGGTGTCGAAGTCGGTCGGCCTGAGCAGGTGGCAGGCGGCTGACTTCACGCACGAGCCCCAACATCGCCGGGCGTCGAACTGCGGGACGGAACACCGCACGCACCACCGCGTCGATGCGGTCGAGCGGATCGTCCGGCACCGATCGGACTGCCGCATCGATCACGACCACGAGTTCGGCAGCGACTGTTTCGAGCACCGCATCAACCAGCTCGTCCTTCGACGCAAACCAATACAGCACGGTCTGCTTACGGACGCCGACATCGCGGGCGATCTCGTCGAGGGAGACGGCATCGACCCCGCGAGCTCCGAACAGATCGAGCGCCGCATCAAGGATGCGCTGGCGGGTCGGAGCGACGGATGGCATACGAGTTGGACGGTTGTTCGCAAAGCTCTCTACCAAATGGTAGACATGTGCATTGTGATCGCTGAAACGCTCGCTGGCAAGCGAATCTTCGTAACCGGCTCGACCGGGTTTGTCGGCACCGCACTCGTCGAACGACTGCTGCGAAGCGTGCCGGAGTGCGATCTCGTGCTGCTCGTGCGGGAAGGTCAGCGAACACCGGCTGCCACACGTGTCCAAAAAGAACTACTCAAGAACGACGCCTTCGACCGTCTGCGTGAGCAGTGCGCCGAACCCGGCAGTCGCGAGACCTTCGCCGAGATGACAGCACGCCGGATCACGACCGTTCGGGGCGACGTCAGCTCCGACCGCCTCGGACTCAGCGACGCCGACCAACAGACCTTCAGCACGTGCGACGTGATCATTCACTCAGCTGCCACAGTGTCGTTCGACTCTCCGCTCGATCGAGCCGTCGAGATCAACTTGCTCGGCCCTTCTCGAATCGCTGAGCTGTGTCACACCCTCGAAATCACCCCTCATCTTGTGGCTGTGTCGACGTGTTACGTCGCCGGTAACAGGCGCGGCAACGCACCGGAACAGCTCGTGAATGAAGGCCCCTTCGACATCGGTCTCAACTGGGAGACCGAAGTCATGGCCGCCCGACGTCTCAAAGGCGACGCCGAGGCCGCCAGCCGGTCGACGGAGAACCTGCAACGTTTCCGAAAGGAGGCCCGCGCCGAGCTTGGCGCAGCCGGGGCTCCCGCGCTCGCCTCCAAGACGGAACAGATCCGTGAGCGCTGGGTCAAGGATCAGCTCGTTGAAGCCGGCCGCTCGCGTGCCGCCAGCGTCGGTTGGCCCGACGCCTACGCCTACACCAAGGCACTTGGCGAACAGGCTCTGACCGATATCAAAGGCAACGTGCCGGTCTCGATCGTGCGCCCGTCGATCATCGAGTCGGCATGGGCCGAGCCGTTCCCTGGCTGGATTCGCGGTTTCCGGATGGCGGAACCAGTGATCATCTCCTACGCACGCGGGCTGCTCCGCGAGTTTCCCGGAGTGCCAGAAGGCACGGTCGATGTGATTCCGGTCGACATCGTCGTGGCGGCAATCATTGCCGTCGCCGGTGCCGGCCCCGAAAGGGCTCCGGCAATCACGCAGGTCGCCTCTGGCGGCGTCAACCCGCTCAAGTACCGCTTTCTCGTCGACAACATCCGTTCGTGGTTCACCGATCACCCGCTGTACGACAACGAGGGCCAGCCGATCCTTGTACCTGAGTGGCGGTTCCCAGGCCGCGGCCGCGTGGAGGGCCAACTCGGACGCGCCAAGAGCGTGCTCACCAAGGCAGAGAAAACGCTCGCCATGCTCCCGCTTCGCGGCAAGCAAGCCGAGTTCACAGCCACGCTGGAAGCCAAGCGACTCGACGTCGAACGGGCGCTGGAATACGTCGAACTGTACGGTCTATATACCGAGTGCGAGGCGATCTATCAGGTCGACAACCTGATTTCACTCTGGGATTCACTCGACTCGACTGACCAAACAGCATTCGCCTTCGATCCACGTCAGATCAACTGGTCGAAGTACGTCAACGAGATTCACCTCCCATCGATCGTGCAGCACGCCAGAGTCAAGTCGACCCCTGGCAGGTCACGAGGAACTGACCGGATGACGCGAATGCGCAAGCAAGTGCTTGACCCAAAGCGCCACGTCGTTGTGTTCGACCTCGAGAACACCCTGATCGCCTCGAACGTCGTCGAGAGTTACTCGTTCTTGGCGACACGTCGACTCAACCAGCCGGAGCGGATGCGTTACGTGATGCGCACGTTGATCGAGGCGCCGCACCTACTCAAGATCGACAAGCGCGACCGGACCGACTTTCTGCGACATTTCTACCGACGCTACGAGGATGCCCCGGTCGAGCAAATCCAAGAAGACGCTCGTGAAATGATGACGCAACTGATCATCACGAAGAGCTTCCCTGAGGGTATGCGTCGGGTGCGGGAACATCGGGCTGCCGGTCACCGAACGATTCTGATCACCGGCGCCCTGAGCTTCAACGTCGCCGGGTTGAAGCCTCTGTTCGACGAGATCTTTGCCGCTGAGATGAGTGTTCGTCCTGACGGGACCTATTCAGGTGAAATGATGACGGTTCCACCGACGGGTGAGGCGCGTGCCCAGATTCTGTCTGACTACTGCGACGCCGAGAATCTGAGCCTCGACGAGTGCGTCGCCTACGCCGATTCATCATCCGACCTTCCCCTGTTCGAGGCCGTCGGGTTCCCAGTCGCCGTCAACCCCGAGACTCGCCTGGCAGCGATCGCCCGCAAACGCGGCTGGCTCGTGGAGAACTGGACGAAATCGCCTGGCGGGCCGCGACCACTACTCCCGATCGGCAACCTGCTCAGCGAACGCGAACGACGAAATGGAGCGTTCGTGTCGCGCTCAACCCCTGCATTCCGGGTCCAACGCGACATGAGGGGGGGGTGGGGGCGATGAAGGCGTTGCAGGTGCGTCGTTCGGCGGCCAAGTTCGGTTTGGCGCGGGTTGCTTCCGCTGTCGCTCCGGCTACCGCAGCCAGGATCGGCCCGCTCGACTACCGGTCGATCGATGATCCCGAGTGCCCGGGTGATGGTTGGCAGCAGGTGCGCACCCGGCTTGCTGGTATTTGCGGATCCGATCTGTCGCTTGTCGAGGGGCATGCCTCGACGTACTTCGACGAGTACGTCAGCTTCCCGTTCGTTCCCGGCCACGAGGTGGTCGGCGAACTCGAAGACGGGACTCGGGTCGTGCTTGAACCGGTGCTCGGCCACGCCGCCCGCGGGTTCAAGCCACCATTCGACGATGCCGCACCGGGCGACGGTGACGATTACGCCCACCTCACCACCGGATATCTCGAACCGGGAATTCAGACCGGATTCTGCTGCTCGACCGGTGGCGGATGGGCCCCCTGGTTCTGGGCTCACGACTCTCAGTTACACCGCTTGTCTGACGACATGCCAGACGAGCGAGCCGTATTGATCGAGCCGCTCGCCGCAGGAATTCACGCTGCGCTCCTGTCGTGGCCGACGATCGCCCACACGACCGACCCGATCGTCGCAGTGCTTGGCGCAGGCACGATGGGGTTAGCGGCGATAGCCGGGCTCCGCCGCTACATCCCAGGTGTCCGGATCGTTGTCGGCGCTCGCTATCCGCATCAGATCGCGCTCGCCAAAACGATCGGCGCCGACATCGTTGTACAAGCCCCGAAACTGGACCGGGCGGTACGACGCGAGGCAGGCTGTCACCTGATCGCCGACCACCTCAGTTCGGGTGCCCACGTGACGATCGACGCGGTCGGCACCAGTGAGTCGATCCATGACGCCCTTCGGATCACGCGCCCGCGAGGCCGAGTTGTTCTGCTCGGCATGCCAGCCGATGTGAAGCTCGACCTCACAGGCCTGTGGCACCGCGAGACAGAACTCAAGGGTGCCTACACGTACGGCACCGAGACGCTGCCCGACGGGACGCGGACGCGCACATTCGACCTAGCGATCGACACCGCCAACCATTATCAGGCCGAGCGACTGCTGTCGGCCACCTATCGGCTCGACGAGCACGTCGATGCCATTGCCCATGCGGCTGCCGCAGGTCGTCGCGGCGCCGTCAAGATCGCCTTTGATTTGCGAGCAGGCGACATGCGAGAAGGAAAGTAGTTATGCCTCGTCCCGGATTTGTTCTCGACGTCGACAAGTCGACTCCACCGATTCTGTTCTGGCGCGGTGAGGGCTTCAGCCTCGAGAAGTTGCCGGCCGACCGAAGCAGGGTGATCTACCCGTCAGAGCCGCATGCCGGACTCGACGACGTCGATGGAGCAATTCGTAACGCGTTGATGAATCCGGTCGACATGGAGCCGCTGCCGACGTTGTTGCACCCCGACATGAAGCTGACGATCGTGTTCGACGATGCCAGCCTGTCGCTGCCGAAGATGCGCAAGCCAGACAACCGTCAGCGCATCATCGAAGCTGTGCTCGACCTCGCTGCAGAGGCGGGAGTCGACGACATCCACATGATCGCCGCACTCGGGCTGCATCGCCGGATGCACGAGTACGAGCTTCGGCATGTTCTCGGCGACCGGATCTATGACGCCTTCCATCCTCGTGGGGCGCTCTACCAGCACGACGCCGAGGACTACGACAATCTGACGGTGATCGGCACCACCGATCACGGCGAGATTCTTGAGATCAACTCGCGGGCCGCCGAGTCAGACCTGATCGTCTACGCCAACGTCAACCAAGTGGCGATGGACGGCGGTTGGAAGTCGATCACCACCGGCCTCGCCTCATACCGCTGCCTCAGTTACCACCACAATCCCGAGTCGCTCCAGAACACCCGTAGCCTGATGGACCGCCACCACTCGGCGCTGCACCACAGCATCTGGCGAATGGGCAAGGTGCTCCGCGATCACGGCCCCAAGATCTTCCAGGTCGAGACCACGATCAACACCGATGCCTTTCCATCGCCATTCGACTTCCTGTCGAAACGCGAGTGGGAGTGGACTGCCAGAGACCGGGCGACCTACCTCGCTACGGCGAAGTCGTTGAACCGCACACCCAACCGGATCAAGCGCAAGATCTTCCACTCGATCGAGGCACCGTACGCGACCACGAGCGTGCAGGCCGGCTTCACCGAGTCGGTCCACGAGATCACGCTCAAGAACGTCTACGCCCAGCACATCGTCGAGGTCGAAGGCCAAACCGACATCCTCACGATGGGTGTTCCGTTCATCAGCCCGTACAACCCCGAGGGGATCATGAACCCGATCCTCGTGATGTGCATGGGGCTCGGCTACATGTTCAACATGTACCGCGGCAAGCCGCTCGTGCGTGAGGGTGGCGTGGTGATTATGACCCATCCGACGTACCGGGAGTTCAACCCGGTCCACCACCCGAGTTACATCGACTTCTTCGATGAGGTGCTCGCCGACACCACCGACCCTGTCGTGATGTCGGCAAAGTGGGAGAAGAAATATGCCGAGGACGAGTGGTACCGACACCTGTACCGCACCGGAAACGCATACCACGGTGTGCATCCATTCTACGCCTGGTATTGGGGCGCGCACGGCCAACAGTGGTGCGCCAAAGTGATCATCGTCGGCGGTGACCCGTCGACTGTTCGCCGGCTCGGTTTTACTCCCGCATCGACGATGGACGATGCCTTCGAGATCGCCTCCGATGTCGTCGGCCGCTCACCCACCATCTCCCATCTCCACGTGCCAGGTGTGCTCGTGGCCGACGTGAAGTAAGCGCGATGGCGAATCGATACTTACGCGCTGGCCAACGGGCCGCGGGAAAGGCTGAACAGGCCGTTCGGGCGGTTGCCAAGCCGCTGCGCGCTTACGGATTTCCTTATCGTGCCCCGTCGATCCCGCGGGGGATGGTCGTGCCGGCCAAGCCGTCGAAACTCGGCCCTGACTACGACACCGAATGGGCCCGCCGACCGCTCGCTCGTGCGGTCCGCAACTTAATCGCCGAGGGCCCGCTGCGGTTGGCAATCAAGGGCCTGGCGAGCCCAGAAGTGGTCGGTCTGGATCGTCTCGCCGATCTGGTCAAACTCGATGACCCGCCGCCGGTGATCTTTGCGCCGAATCACCACAGCCACATCGACACGGGGCTGATGATCCGGTCGATTCCTGCGTGCTGGCGTCGCAAACTGGTGGTCGCTGCCGCCGCCGACTACTTCTTCGACAAGTCATGGAAAGCGGCCATCTCGGCGCTGGCGTTGAACGCCATCCCGATCGACAGGGAGATCACCAACCGCAAGTCGAGCGACATGTTCCGCGACCTCGTCGCCGACGGCAACAGCCTGCTGATCTACCCGGAGGGCGGACGCTCCCCCGACGGCTGGGGGCAGTCATTCAAGGGTGGTGCCGCCTACCTGTCGGCACGTACCGGAGCGCCGGTGATTCCGGTGTTCATTGACGGCACCGGCGTGATCTTCGGCAAGGGGATGAAACGGCCGAAGCCCGGCCGCACCAAGGTCGTGTTCGGAGCACCATTGGTACCGGCAGAGGATGAGAATACGCGTCGATTCAATGCCCGCATCGAAGCCGCCGTTACCCGCCTCGGCGATGAGGCGCTGACCGACTATTGGTCGGCAACGAAACGGGCCGCACGCGGAAAGAACCCGTCACTCGCTGGACCGGAATACAACGGCTGGCGGCGAGCATGGAAGCTCAGCGAACATCGTCAACTCGGGTCAGCAGGCCTGCGACGTCGACAGAACCGCCGCTGGCCCAACCTAGGCTAAAAGCCTGTTACAGATGGTGTCAGACACCACCTGTAACACCGTTTCAAGACTCAACTCGGGCACGGGACGGTGATCACGGTGCCGACCACGAAGTTGGCGTAGCCGGGCGTACCCGTGTTTGCTGCGTCAAGTTGCTGATAGGTCAGGTCGAATTTGGCTGCAACCTTGATCCGCGACGTGTCGCCAGCCGCAACCGTGTAGGTCGTCGGGCACTCGCCGCCGTTGGCGGTCGTCCCGGTTGCCGGCGTATCTCCACCGGTATCAGTTTCGACTCCAGTGTCCGTCTCGGTGGCCGTACCAGGAATCTTGGCTCCAGGCGGAATCAACATCGTCGCGTCCGGAAGCAGCAGATGAGCGATTCCATCGGTCCAACCGTTGTAGTTGATGATCGCATCGACCGTTTGGCCATACAGTTCGGCGATCTTCGACAGGTTGTCGCCACTCTGAATCGTGTGCACCTGCTCCAACGGCGATGTTCCGCCGACGATCGCCTCGGTGACTGCAATCGTGGTTGTTGTGGTGCTTGTCTCGGGTTCCTTCACGACAAAACTTGTCGGTTGAATATTGACCAAGGTGCCGCCAGGACCATCGGCGGAACCGTCACCGCCACATCCCGCGGCGAGCAACACCGGACCGATGCCGAAACCAATGATGAGGAGGGCTGGCGGCCGAAAACGCATGACTCGTAGCGTACGACGAACGAACAGTGCACAAGTGTCACCACCCACCGAAATGAGCGATGAGGGGCTATAGACCGCACAATGCTCACCAGGCTGCTTCGCACATGATCACTGCGCCAGGGTGATGAGCAACTTGCGCCGCAGGGCCGCTCATCGCTCATCGCGTGTCACATCAGGGGGCGGGACGTGGGTTCGATCGGTTCGGGCAGTTTGGTCTCACCCATCAGGTACCGGTCGGCACCCGCAGCCGCCGAACGCCCTTCAGCAATTGCCCACACGATCAGGCTCTGGCCGCGACCCATGTCACCGGCCACGAATACGCCGGGTACGTTCGACATGAAGTTGGAGTCGCGTGCAACGTTGCCGCGAGCATCGAACAGCACGCCGAGATCGTCAAGCCATGCGCCCCGCTCAGGACCGAGGAAGCCCATCGCCAAAAACACGTAGTCGGCACGAATCTCCCGATCGCTGCCTTCAACTTTGACGAACTTGCCGTCGACGAGTTCGACCTCGTGGATCAACAGCCCTTTGACGTTCCCGTCACCGTCATCGAGAAAACGCTCAGTGTTTACCGAGTAGATTCGCTCGCCGCCTTCGGCGTGAGCAGACGTCACCTTGTAGGTGAATGCAAACTGCGGCCACGGATTACTACTGGCTCGTTCGTCAGGCGGACGCGGCATGATCTCGAGTTGGGTGATCGAGGCGGCACGTTGACGATGCGCTGTACCGAGGCAGTCAGCGCCCGTATCTCCGCCGCCGATGATCACCACGTGCTTGTCGTTGACATCGATCGGCGACCGCGCCATATCACCGAACTGCACACGGTTCGCCGGCGGCAGATACTCCATCGCCTGAACGATGTTGTTGAGTTCACGGCCGGGCACCGGAAGGTCGCGCCATGCGGTCGCTCCGCAGGCCAACACGATCGCGTCGTACGAGGCGTACAGCACGGTGATGTCGACATTCCGCCCGACGACAGCGTTGACGCGAAACTCTGTGCCCTCCGCCTCCATCTGCTCCAGACGGCGGTCGATGTGGCGCTTCTCCATCTTGAACTCGGGGATCCCGTATCGAAGTAGTCCACCGATTCGATCAGCGCGTTCTAGCACCAGGACGTCGTGACCTGCACGGGTGAGTTGTTGCGCCGCGGCGAGGCCGGCCGGACCGGAACCGATCACGGCGACTCGCATTCCGGTCCGGACCGACGGCACCATCGGCACGACCCAGCCCGCCTCGAACGCCTTGTCGATGATCTCGACTTCGACCTGTTTGATTGCGACTGGCGGTTGATTGATTCCAAGCACGCACGCCGATTCACACGGAGCCGGACACAAGCGACCTGTAAACTCCGGAAAGTTGTTCGTTGCGTGGAGACGGTCGATGGCATCTTGCCAGTGACCGCGATAGACGAGGTCATTCCAATCGGGAATCAGGTTGCCGAGCGGGCAGCCGTTGTTGCAGAACGGAATTCCACAATCCATGCAGCGACCTGCCTGCGTCGCCAGCTTGTCCTCCGGGAAATCCTCGTAGACCTCTTTCCAGTCACGAAGTCGTACCGTCACCGGCCGATACTGCGGCAACTCCCGCTCCCATTGCATGAACCCGGTTGTCTCACCCATGCTTGCGTCCTCCTTCAATGGTCGGGACTGGCCTCCGCTTCGCTTCGACTGCGCCCTCCATCCGGCTCGTCGCTAGCGCTTCCCGTACTTGGAAGTCGGGACTGGCCTCCGCTTCGCTTCGACTGCTCCCTCCATCCGGCTCGTCGCTGGCGCTTCCCGTACCCGATGGTCGGGACTGGCCTCCGCTTCGCTTCGACTGCTCCCTCCATCCGGCTCGTCGCTGGCGCTTCCCTCGCCGGCTGGCGTTGGCCGTGCGACACCTTCGAACTTCACACACCGTCGGGACTGGCATCCGCTGCGCTTCGGCTTGGTGGTCGGGACTGGCCTCCGCTTCGCTTCGACGGCTCCCTCCGTCCGGCTCGTCACTGGCGCTTCCCGTACCCGATGGTCGGGACTGGCCTCCGCTTCGCTTCGGCTGCTCCCTCCGGCTGGCGTTGGCCGAGCGACGCGTTCGACCTTCACACGTCGTAGGGACCGGCCTCCGTTTTGCTTCGGGTGCTCGGCTCGTCGATCTCATGATCTTGCGGCTTCCATGATTCGGTCGGTGGTCTGTTGTTCGTCGAGGCCCTCTAACGTGGCTTGCTTCATGACGGTCAGGACTCGCTTGTAGTCGGTTGGCATCACTTTGCGGAATCGGCTGACTTCCAGACTCCACGAGGCAAGCAGGCGCGTAGCGACAGGCGAGCCGGTGTACTCGGCGTGACGCTCGATCATCGACCGCAGCGACGAACGATCCTCGTCGTCGAGTTGCTCGATCGCCACCATCTCGAAGTTGACCTTGCGTTCGAAGTCAGCCAAACGGTCATACACGTAAGCAATCCCGCCAGACATGCCGGCACCGAAGTTGCGACCCGTGTCACCGAGCACCACGACACGGCCGCCGGTCATGTACTCGCAACCGTGATCACCGACACCTTCGACGACTGCGGTGGCGCCTGAGTTGCGAACGCAGAATCGTTCACCAACCATCCCGTTGAGATAGATCTCGCCACTGGTTGCGCCGTAGCCGATGACGTTGCCGGCGATGATCTGATCCTCGGCGGCAAACGGTGCGACAGGAGACGGGTGCACGATCAGTCGGCCACCTGACAGACCCTTACCGAGGTAGTCGTTGGCATCTCCCTCGAGCCGCATCGTGATTCCTTTCGGAACGAACGCCCCGAAGCTCTGACCAGCGGAACCAGTGAAATGGATACTGATCGTGTCGTCGGGTAGCCCCTCACCTTTGTAGCGCTTGGTGATTTCGTGACCGAGCAAGGTGCCCACGGTGCGGTTGACGTTGCGGATCGGAAGGTCGATCTCGACGCGTTGACGGTCATCAAGTGCTGGCCGGGCGAGACGAATCAATTCCTGGTCGAGTGCTCGATCCAGTCCGTGATCCTGGCCGACCGACTGGTGGAAGGTTTGCCGGTAGGCGTTGTTCGGGACCGCCAGGATTGGCGAGATGTCGAGTCCGCTCGCCTTCCAGTGATCGATCGCCGGATTGACATCCAACGCCTCGACGTGGCCGATCATCTCTGCCATCGTCCGGAACCCGAGCTGGGCCATGTACTCCCGGACTTCCTCGGCGATGTATTCGAAGAAGTTGATCACGAACTCCGGCTTGCCGCTGAAGTGCTTGCGCAGCTCCGGGTTTTGGGTGGCGACGCCGACCGGGCAGGTGTCGAGGTGGCAGACGCGCATCATCACGCAGCCGGACACGACGAGCGGCGCGGTGGCGAATCCGTACTCCTCAGCGCCGAGTAGGGCAGCCACGATCACGTCTCTGCCAGTCTTGAGCTGGCCGTCGGTCTGGACCACGATCCGGTCCCGCAACCCGTTCAGCAACAGCGTCTGCTGCGTCTCGGCGAGACCAAGTTCCCAAGGACCTCCAGCGTGTTTGAGCGAGGTCAACGGCGAAGCGCCGGTGCCGCCGTCATGCCCAGAGATCAGGACGACATCGGCCTTGGCCTTCGACACACCAGCGGCAATTGTACCGACACCCATTTCGGCGACGAGCTTGACGTGGATCCGCGCCGATGGGTTGGCGTTCTTGAGGTCGTGTATCAGTTGCTTGAGATCCTCGATCGAATAGATGTCGTGGTGAGGTGGTGGGCTGATCAGGCCAACACCCGGCGTCGAGTGACGCGTCTTGGCGATCCATGGATACACCTTGTGGCCGGGGAGTTGACCACCCTCCCCTGGCTTGGCCCCCTGCGCCATCTTGATCTGCAGATCGTCAGCGTTCGTCAAGTACTCAGATGTCACACCGAACCGACCGGACGCAACCTGCTTGATCGCCGATCGACGTTGCGGGTCGTGCAGGCGGTCGGCATCTTCACCACCCTCACCGGTGTTCGATTTGGCACCGATCTGGTTCATCGCGATCGCCAACGTCTCATGCGCTTCGGCCGAGATCGAACCGTATGACATCGCCCCGGTCGAGAACCGCTTGAGGATCGTCGCAACCGGTTCGACTTCGTCGATCGAGATCGACTCACGATCACCGGCGAACTGGAACAACCCGCGCAGCGTCGCCAGGTGCTTCGACTGGTCGTCGACGAGTCGGGTGTACTCCTTGAACACGTCGTACCGCTTGGCACGCGTGGCGTGCTGAAGTTTGAATACGGTCTCCGGGTTGAACAGGTGGTACTCACCCTCTCGGCGCCACTGGTACTCACCGCCGAGTTCGAGCTTGCGGTGCGCTCGCTCCGCCGGTCGCGTCGGGTTGGCGACTGAGTGACGAAGTTGTACCCCCTTGGCGATCTGATCGAGTGAGATGCCTCCAAGCCGACTCACGGTGCCAGTGAAATATGTGTCGACCAGTTCAGAGCCGAGCCCGATTGCTTCGAAGATCTGCGCACCGGTGTACGACGCGACCGTCGACACTCCCATCTTCGACATCACCTTGAGCACGCCCTTACCGCACGCCTTGATGTAGTTCTTGACGGCCTTGTGCGGGTCGATTCCAGCCAGCCCGTGCAGCCCTTCGGCGATCAGATCCTCGATCGACTCGAACGCCAGGTACGGGTTGATAGCCCCAGCGCCGTACCCGACGAGTAGCGCCATGTGGTGCACTTCGCGGGCGTCTCCGCATTCGACCACGAGACCCGCCTTGGTGCGCTGTTTGGTGCGCACCAAATGGTGGTGCACTGCGGACGTCAACAGCAGAGACGGAATCGGGGCGTCAACCGAGTCGGCGTTGCGATCAGAGAGCACGATCACTCGTGCGCCCTGATCAATCGCTTCCGTGATCTCGCTGAAAATCTCGCCAAGCGCACGCTTCAGCGCTGGCCCACCGCCGGCAACCCGGTACAGACCCTTGACGACGTAGGCCTCGAGACCCGGATACTCGCCGTCGTCATTGGCGTGGATGATCTTGGCCAACTCGTCGTTGTCGATGATCGGGAACGGCAACGAAAGTTGCCGGCAGCTTTCGGGACCAGGGTCGAGCAGGTTCGCCTCCGGCCCGATTGTCGACGACACCGCCGTCACCACTTCTTCTCGGATCGCATCGAGCGGTGGATTGGTGACCTGTGCGAACAGCTGTTGAAAGTAATCGAACAGCAGCCGCGGCCGGTTCGACAACACAGCGATCGGCGTGTCGGTTCCCATCGAACCAAGCGGCTCGTACGCATTCTTCGCCATCGGCGCGACGATGATCTTGAGTTCCTCGTGCGTGTACCCGAACATCTGCTGGCGTCGGAGCACACTGTCGTGACTGAAAACCACATGCGTACGCGCAGGGAGATCATCGAAGTCGACCATGCCATTGTTCAGCCAGTCGCCATACGGTTTCTCTGCGGCGAGCGTCTGCTTGATTTCCTCATCGTCGATGATCCGACCCTGGCTGGTGTCGATCAAGAACATCTTGCCCGGCTGCAAACGGCCCTTGACGATCACCTTGGCTGGATCAATCTCGAGCACCCCAACTTCGGACGCCATGATCACGAGATCGTCGTCGGTCACCCAATACCGGCTCGGGCGCAAACCGTTGCGATCGAGCACGGCACCGATCACGGTGCCATCAGTGAAAGTCACACTGGCAGGTCCGTCCCACGGCTCCATCACGCTCGAATGAAAGCGGTAGAAGGCTCGCCGATCGGCGTCCATCTCGGCGTTGTTCTCCCATGCTTCTGGAATCATCATCAGCACCGCGTGGTGCAGCGGGCGACCGGCAAGGTGGAGCAATTCCAGCACTTCGTCGAATCGTGCGGTGTCGGACGCACCATCGGTACAGATCGGGAACGCCTTGTCGAGGTTCGGAAGCAGTGCGCTGGCAGCCATCGCCTCACGCGCCCGCATCCAGTTCTGGTTGCCCTGGACCGTGTTGATCTCGCCGTTGTGGGCAATGTAACGGTACGGGTGGGCTAACGGCCACGAAGGGAACGTGTTGGTCGAGAACCGAGAGTGCACGAGCAGCAAGGCACTCTCGATGCGTGAATCGGTGAGGTCACCAAAGAACTGACTGAGCTGTGGGGTCGTGAACATCCCCTTGTAGACGATCGTTCGAGCCGACAGTGAGGAGAAATAGGTCGTCAGGTCACTCGTAAGTTCGTGCTCGACCCGCTTGCGGGCGACGAACGTCTTGCGATCGAGATCGATGCCTGCTGAACCGTCAACACTCGACACGAATAGTTGCTGAAATCCCGGCATCGCAGCCAACGCCGTCTTGCCGAGACACGTTGGATCGATGGGCACGTCTCGCCAGCCAAGGACGACGAGCCCTTCGTCAGCCATGATCGCTTCGATCGTCGCTTTGGCTTTCTCGGCGGTCTCCACGTCAGTCGGCAGGAAGGCAACACCAGCTGCATACGCACCCTCGACGGGAAGTTCAAATGAAACCGTCGCTCGGAACAGCGTGTCGGGGATCTGGATCAAGATCCCGGCACCGTCGCCGGTGTCGGCTTCGGCACCGGTAGCACCGCGATGTTCCATGTTCGTGAGCGCCAGCAAGCCTGTCTGAACGAGCGCGTTGGATCGGGTGCCCTTCATATGAGCAACGAACGACACACCACAGGAGTCGTGTTCGAATCGCGGATCGTAAAGCCCCAAAGGGCCGGGTGTCGTCTGCATATGGCACTCCACGTAAGTCGGGGTTTGGCTTGTGGGAGTCCGGGACGACGTTGGCCCGAAGTTCGAGACATGTTACGCCATCGGGCGACCAGCGCAACCTCGGATTCGAGGCATTCAGGCCGATTGAGTCCGATTGAGGCGCAGTGTGAGCGCACAACTCGTTCGCCCGGCGCGATACTCACAGGACCGGCCATCGTTCGTAGGTGAAGGAGCGTTGATGGATGAGTTCGAGATCACCTCCAATCCCCAGGGACCGGACGCTCCCCGTCAACCGCTGCCGCGCTGGCTGGCGATTCTCGGCGCCGCCTCGGTGGTCGTGTTGATCGCCGGCTTGATTGCCTGGGTAGCAAGTCGTGGCCAAGACGAGAGCGCTGATTCCCTGACGGCCGGCGAGCAGACGACGTTGCCGGTACCGATCGACGCGTCGACGACCATCACGTCGACCAGCACATCGACCACCGCGTCGACCACGACGGCTCAAGTGACCGAACCGGTGAGCACGACGACAACGATCATCCCGACGACCACGACGACGACCACGACGACGACGACCACGACGACCGTTCCAACGACCGGACCATCCGGTGAGTTGTGGACCGTCAAGTCGGCGTACTTCGACAAGGCGTTCGTCATGGAGCGATCGGTCACCGAGGAAAGCCTGACCGCGTACGACGGTCGCGTCGAACAAAGTGGTCTCGTGGTTCGCTGCGTTGCGGTGGTCCAGGCCGGTCAGGAAGGCTGGAGTGAATGGTGCGCCGGACCGACCCAGGCGGCACGGTTCATCGTGCTCGAGGGCATCAACCCCTGGCTCGTCGAAGTGGGCGAAGCTCAAGGAGATATCACCTTGAGCCAACTCGACCCGACATGGTCGTTGCTCGCCAATGGTTGCGTCGAGCCGGTGGTCACGCTCATCTCCGCAGCGAATCTTGGTCCGGCCGTCACCACTGGGATGATCTGCGTCGGGGACGAGGCGTTCCTGGTCCACAGCGCCGTCTTCTTGCAATCCGGGCCCCCGGACGGTGGCGGACTATTGCTCGAGCACGGACCTGAAGGTTGGAACACGTCCGGCGGCGGAACGTCATTCCCCTGTGAGAACGCGATCGACGACGGCGTCGACCGGTGCGTTTCGTTCGGCGTCAAGTACGAGATGTTCGAGGCCGCACTCCCGATCCCGCCACTATCGGTGGTACCCAAGGTGACCGATTTCGTCCACGTTCGAGACCAGACAGTCATCGTTCGGGGCTGGGTGGATGACGAGATCGACCCGACCGTGCTCGAGGCAATCGTGATCGAGCAACTCGTCGACCCAGACGCGGAAGTCGTTGCGACGGTGCGACGCGCTGAACGGTTGGGTCACGGCCAGGTCAATCTGGTCGTGATCGAGGTCCCGGCACTCGACGATTCCGTCCGGTCGACGACATGGGCGATTTGGATCAGCACCTTTAATGACGACGAACTCGACCCGATCACGCGGGCGATCGCATGGGATACATGCGCCCGCGGGTTGGCCGACTCATCGACCTGCGTGTAAGTATCGCCAGTCGCCCGGTTCAGTTCGTAAAGATCGGGGGTCGCTTCTCGAGATTTGCGGTGATCGCTTCAACCTGATTGGGTGATCCGATCTGAGCAAAGATCGCCTCCCTCTCAGCTGCGAAATGCGCCGCCGCACCGTCGGCGAACAACCGGTTGAACAGTGACTTTGCTCCTCGGATCGCACCTGGACTGCGTCCGGCAATTTCACTCGCCATCGACATCGCGTCGTCGTACGGGGTGTCACTCAAACGTGTTACGAGACCCAGTTCGAACGCTTCAGTCCCGTCAAACAGGCGTGCCGTATACGTGAGTTCACGAGCAATATCGGACCGAACGAGCCGCGACAGGGCGAACGTTCCAGTCATGTCGGGCACGATCCCCCAATGGACCTCACGGACAGACCATTGCGTGGCCGGGTGGGAAATCCGGATATCAGCGCCGAGCGCGATCTGTAGTCCACCGCCAAGTGCGTGGCCCTGCACCGCGGCAATCACCGGTACCGGTAGTTCCTGCCACACCCAACAAATCTGCTGTGCCAGATGCGTGATGCCACTCTCAGTCATTTGTCCGGGGTTCCCACGGCGATTCGGATCCTGGATACCGCCGCCTCCTGCCATGTGTCCGAAGATCGAAAAATCGAGGCCGGCGCAGAACGACTCACCTTCACCCGACAACACCACAACGCGCACGCTCGGCTCCGACTTGAGCCGCTCGCCAGCCTCGGCAATCGCCGCGAACTGCTCACCGTCCAAAGCGTTTCGCTTGTCCGGCCGATTGAACCGGACATCAGCAATTCCGTCGACGATCGAAACGATTACGCGGTCTGACATCGGCCGAGTCTGACAGGAATCATCCACACGACTATCGCCAGAGACCTCGGCCTGGCACGGCAGGCACATCCGGCTCATCCGCCGCCGGGAGGAACCAACTCACCGACCACGAGTACGGTCTCGGTCGTGACCGGCACCCCACCCCCGCCTCCGCCTCCACCATCTGGCCCGCAATCGTGGCCGCCGACGCCCCCACCGGATCGATCGGGCCAGGGTCCGTATCCGGGGTACGGTTTTCCAAACCGAATCGACCACGCGTCGGGTACCACGGTGTTAGTGCTCGGCATTCTCAGCCTGGCGGTGTGCAGCATTCTCGGGCCGGTCGCCTGGATCAAGGGCAATCGTGCACTGAACGAGATCAGGGCAAACCCATCGGTCACGTACGGCAATCGCGGTTCAATCGTGGCGGGCCGGATTTGCGGAATCGTCGCCAGCGTGTTGCTGATACTCGGGGCGCTACTCGTCGTCCTAGTCGTTGTCGTGGTCGCCGCCCGCGGTAGCGAATAGCCGCCGACGGCAGCATTGACGCTGCTACTCCACGAGTCGGAGGCCTGTCGGCGATACCGATGGGGGGTCGTGGGGGAGGTCGACGACGAACTCCGTTCGATGGGCAGGGAACAGGTGCTCGCTGAGCAGCACTGGCCGACCCGTGACATCGGTGGTGAGTCGTCGACATTTGAGGAGCGGCGAGCCGATCGGCACAGAAAGCAACTCGGCGTCGGCACGCTCAGCAGAGTCAGCACCGATCGTTTGGGTCGCACCATGCAGTTCGACCGCCAACAGCTCGTAGAACGGGTGCCGCTCCACGTCGTCCATCGACAGTTTCTGGCCCAGTTCGGCCGGGCACCACACGGTCACAACGGCGAATGGTTCGCCGTCAGCCAGGTTGACTCGCTTGACCCGAAGCACCTTGGTACTGCCGAGCGCCGCTTCGACGTGCGCTGGTGCATCGACGAAGGCGAACTCGACTACATGTCGCCGAGCCGCCTTTCCACTCGCTTCAAGTTGGGCTTCGATTGTGCCAAGCCGTTCGAGCCTCTGTCGCAGCGGTTCAGTCGCGACAAACCAACCGAATCCTTGGCGGGAAGCGATCAACCCTTCGTCGCGCACCGTATCGAGCGCCCGGCGGACGGTCACCCTGCTGGCCCCGAACTCCTTCGAGAGGTCAGCTTCGCTCGGCAACACGGACCCGGCCGCTGACCCTCGCGCCCGCTGGCGAAGTTGCTCGGCAATTTCCTGATATCGGATCGATCTCACCACCAACCGCCGTTCTGTATGCCAGAAGTCAGGCCACCGGCATTTACACCCAGACAGTCGCGCTGATCGTCGCGGAGATCGTCGCGGAGAGGGTTGGTGATTTTCATCAACTTGTATTATAGTTGTCTACATGACCGTAAGTGCCACCACCCCAATCGAACTCGTCGAAGGCGTGTACGCCACGCTTCCGAGCAACGCCGAACTTGGCCGCAAACGGCTCGGGCGTCCGCTCACCTTGACCGAAAAGACGTTGATCAACCATCTCTCCGACCCCGCTGACCAGGAGTTGGAGCGTGGAGCCAGTTACGCCGACTTCCACCCAGACCGGGTCGCCATGCAAGATGCCACCGCCCAGATGGCACTTCTGCAGTTCATGACCGCTGGGTTGCCGGAAGCAGCCGTCCCGTCGACCGTGCATTGTGATCACCTGATTCAGGCCAAGGTCGGTGCGCTGATCGATCTTGGTGTGGCGGTCGATACCAACCGTGAGGTCTACGACTTTCTCAAGAGCGTGTCGGCCAAGTACCAGATCGGCTTCTGGGGCCCGGGTTCAGGCATCATCCACCAGGTCGTCTTGGAGAACTACGCCTTCCCTGGCGGAATGATGATTGGCACCGACAGCCACACCCCGAACGCCGGCGGACTCGGGATGGTGGCAATTGGTGTCGGTGGTGCCGATGCGGTTGACGTGATGACCGGGTTCCCGTGGAACGTTCGCTGGCCGAAGGTGATCGGTATTCGGTTGACCGGCACCTTGTCGGGCTGGACAAGCCCCAAGGACGTGATCCTCGAAGTTGCTCGCCAACTCACGGTCGAGGGTGGCACAGGCGCGATCGTCGAATACCACGGGCCTGGCGCCGACTCGATTTCCGCCACCGGCAAGGCAACGATCTGCAACATGGGTGCCGAAATTGGTGCCACGACATCGCTGTTCCCGTACGACGAGAACATGTCGCAGTACCTCAAGGCAACCGGCCGCGAGGCAATCGCCAGCGCAGCCGACAAAGTCGCCGACGATCTGCGCCCTGACGATGGCGCGCTGTATGACCAACTGCTCGAAATCAATCTTGACGAACTCAAGCCGTTGATCAACGGCCCTCACTCCCCTGACCGCGCCCACAAGGTCGGTGCCGCCGGCGTCGGCGCACAAGCCCGCGCCAACCACTGGCCACTCGAGGTCTCGGCGGCGCTGATCGGGTCGTGCACCAATTCCTCCTACGAGGACATCACCCGCGCCGCCTCGATCGCACGCCAGGCCGCCTCTCACGGGATCATGGCCAAGACCGAACTCCTGATCACACCTGGTTCCGAACAGACCCGAGCAACAATCGAACGCGACGGTCTGCTAGCCGACCTCGAAGCCGTCGGCGCCACCGTGCTCGCCAACGCCTGCGGGCCATGCATCGGTCAGTGGAGCCGCCCCGCTTCGGTGACCGGACAGCCGAACACGATCGTCAACTCGTTCAACCGCAACTTCCCGAAGCGCAACGACGGCTCGGCCAACACCCTGTCGTTCGTCACCTCGCCTGACACGGTGATGGCGATCGCACTCTCAGGTCGGCTCGATTTCGACCCGACCACCGACACGATCACCGCCCCGGATGGAACCGAGGTGCGCCTCGATGCCCCGGTCGGCCAAGTCCTTCCCGACGCAGGCTACGACCCTGGCGAGGCCACCTTCACCGCTCCCCCGGCCGACTCGAGCGGCGTCGACGTGATCGTCAGCCCAACCAGCGATCGGCTCCAGTTGCTCGATCCATTCAACGCCTGGGACGGGAACGACTACATCGATCTCCCGATCCTGATGAAGGCACAGGGCAAGTGCACCACCGACCACATTTCTGCGGCCGGACCGTGGCTGAAGTTCCGTGGGCATCTCGAAAATATCTCAGGAAACCTGTTTGCCGGCGCGGTGAACGCCTACACCGGCGCATCCGGCACTGGGATCGACGTCACCGATGGCGAGACGCGTACCTTCCCTGAGATCGCCAAGCGCTACCACTCGGCAGGCATCCGGTGGGTGGCGATCGGCGACCGTAACTATGGCGAAGGTTCGTCACGCGAGCATGCTGCGATGGAACCGCGGTTCCGGAATGGCGTTGTGATCCTGGCCCGCTCGTTCGCCCGAATCCACGAGACCAACGCAAAGAAGCAGGGTCTCGTCCCGCTCACGTTCGCCGACCCCAACACCTACGACCTGATCGACGAGAGCGACCGGATCAACGTGCTTGAGCTGCCGCCGGTGCCTGGTCGCAACGTCCGCTGTCAGATCGTCAAGCCTGACGGCACCACGATCGACTTCGAAGCGGTACACACCTACAGCGACGAGCAGGTCGAATGGTTCAAAGCCGGTTCGGCACTGAATATCGTGCGTCAAAAGGTCGCCGCCGGAGAAGCCTGATGGATCTGCGGGAGGCGATCCGGACGACGGGCTCGGTGCGCGAGTTTGGCGACCAGCAGGTGGCCGACGAGATCCTTGCCGAAATCCTTGACGATGCCCGATTCGCGCCATCGGGTGGAAACCGTCAGCCATGGCGAGTCGCCGTGATCATTGATCGATCGATCCGACAACAACTGGCTGACCTGATGCGACCAACCTGGGACGAGTACGTAGCCGCGACGCAGGAAGGCTCGGTGCCATTCAACTCGATCGATTACCGACCTCCAGCGAAAATCGCAGCAGTGCTCAACCCGCTCCTCGACCGAATCGACACGATTCCCGTCGTGCTCGCCGTCGCCGCCGATCTGCGACTGATCGTCGCCTCCGATCACGAGCTTCCTAGAGCAGCGATAGTTCCCGGTGCATCGGTCTACCCGTTCTGCTGGAACCTGCTGTTGGCGGCCCGTGCCCGCGGCCTCGGAGGCGTGATCACCACGTTTCTGTCACGAGCCGAAACGCAAGCACGTGACGTCTTGAAGCTTCCAGAACATCACGCTTTGGCGGCGACAATCTTTCTCGGCTACCCGGTGCACCAGCCGACCAAGTTGAAGCGCTCCGAGGTGGCCTCGTTCGCGTCAATCAACACATTCGGTGGAGCGGCATTCGGCTGAACCGTTAGCGTGCGACTCAAGTTGCTCGATACCAGCCTCCGATTCGGTCTGGAATCGCAGCTGTTGCCACAGCCATCGACGGTCTGGAAACAGCCGGTTGACGACACGCCATGTGCTGATCGCGGCGAGCACCAGAAGTCCGGCGGCGGCCGCATCGATCCACCAATGATTCGCCGTTCCGATAATCGACAGCGTCATCAGGATCGGGTGCAGCAATGCTGCCCATCGCCAACGCGACCTGAATATGCCGATGATCGACATCGCCTCGATCATCGCCCACCCGAAATGCAGCGAGGGCATCGCGGCGATCTGGTTGGCGGCGCCGTCGAGTGCATTGTCGCCGTAGATGCCCGGGCCGTATTCGCGCATGGTGTCGACGAAACCGTCCATCATCCGAGGTGGGGCGAGTGGGAACAAGAGGTGGATGATCAGCGCCGCGAATGTGGTGAACACCATCAAGTTACGCACGCCCCGGTGGCGCTCAGGGTGCCTCACGTAGAGCCACAGCAGCATCCCTATGGCAGCGGGAAAATGAAACCAGATGTAGTAGTGGTTGAGGAACTTGATGATCGTCGGGTTGTCGAGCAGCCACCGTTGGATGTTGTCCTCGAACGGCAGGCCTAGCCAGCTTTCGAACCGGACCACGTCGCGAGCATTGGCGAAGGCGGCCCCGAGGTCGGTCCGGTTCACTGTCCGGATCGCTCGGTACACGGCCAGGAGCGCGGCGCATAGGACGATTTCGAACATGAACTGGCCGCCGTAACGGCTCCGCCACCAAGACGCGACTGAACGACGAGCGCCACGTTCCCCCGAAGACACTGCCGTACTCATGTCGAACTCCTATGACAAGAATAGTGGTCTAGCCTCATCGGTATCCATCGTTATTTGCTGAAATGACCGATTTCACACCGACCGAATCGAGTTTCACGTGGACGACAACATAATCGCGCCGATTCCGATCGCCACCGAGCCGAACCGTGCGGCGGGCGAGCGCGACATGTTGGTCGCCTTTGTCGACTACTTCCGGTCGGTGTTGGTTCGCAAAGCGGTCGGTTTGACCCAAGGGCAGATGAATCAGCGGAACGGCGAATCGACGTTGACGATCGGAGGGTTACTGAAGCACTCGGCACTGGTCGAGGACCATTGGTTCGAACATACGTGGCTCGGGCACGATGAGCCAGAACCGTGGGCTGCAGTCGATTGGGAGACGACCCCAGACTGGGACTTCGATTCAGCACGCCACGACGAGCCGACAGAGTTGCTTGCGCTGTTCGAGGAATCGGTCGCCAGGAGTCGCGCGGCGATCGCCGACTCGTACGACCTCGACGCCCTTGCGGCGATCGAATCCCGGCTCGGTGAGACCTCGCTTCGCTGGATCCTCGTTCACATGATCGAGGAATATGCCAGGCACTGTGGCCACGCCGACCTGATTCGCGAGCACATCGACGGTCAGACGGGCGACTGACGGCAACCTCAGCTGGTCAATCCTTGGGCTGGTCAATCCTTGCCAGGGCGTCTGGTTGATTCCTTGTCAGGTTCGCCCTTATATCCGGGCGGATAGGTGGCGGCAAGTTCTTCGGCAGTCGGCTTGCGTTTCTCGCGAGCCTCGGGCGGGAGCAATTTGGTGATCGCTCTCATGATTCGTTTGGTATCGGCATCAAGGCTCTTGTACTTCAGGTCGATCGGCTTGCCCACCGTCGCCGACACATGTGGGGCATCGGTCAGATTGAACACCTTGGGTAACCGTGACGAGCGAGGCCACACCTTCTCGGTCCCCCAGATGCCAATCGGAACGATCGGCGCGCCGGTCAGCTGAGCGAGACGAGCAGCGCCCCAGCGACCCTTTAACTCGGTGTCGAAAAATGCCGGACCACGGGGGATCGTGCCCTGCGGCATCAAACCAACCATCTCGCCACCGTTCAGGGCTGCGGCGGCGGCCTCCAACGGGCCATCTGAGCCTGTCCCACGGTCAACACGGATCCCGCCGATCGCCGCCGACAGGTGACCGACTACCGGTATGTCGAAGACCTCCTTCTTGCCAAGAAAACGGATCGTGCGGCCGGTCTTGGCGATCACCATCGAGATCACCATCGGATCGAAGTACGACCGATGGTTTCCAACGATGATGACCGGCCCTCCGACCGGAATGTTCTCGATACCCTCGATGTGGAAGTGAGCGAACGGCATGGTGGCCGGCCGGGTAAACATCATCAGCAGCTTCTGGAACTCGAGTCCGACGACCGGAACCTTGCGAACGCCTGGTGACACATCGAGGTTGAGTGTTGGCCATCGGCGGGCCGCCGCCATGAATACCATGCGTGGGTCCGGATTGACGACCACCGGGTTGCCGACCGCTGCCAGCAGCGGCGTGTCGTAGACGCTGTCGGAGTAGGCGAAGCTCTCGCCCAGATCAATGCCACGCTGTTCGGCCCATTCGCGCACCGCTTCGAGCTTGCCCGACGACCAGACGAACGGCCCGATCAACGAACCATCGTACGTATCACCGTCGTCTTCAACCCCGTACCTCGTGGCGATCACGTCGTCGAGGCCAAGCAGATCGGCGAACGGTTTCACCAGGTCGTACGGCGTTGTGGTGGCGAGCACGATCGGACGCCCGGCCTCTCGGTGCATGGCGAACACCGATTCAGCAAAGGGCTGGACCATCGAGACCAGCCGCGCCGCAACGCCCTCGGATGCGACCTGCACAGCGGAGCGCGAACGGCCCTTCGCCAAATTGACTGCTTGACGGGCAATCGCCATCGACGGCAGGGTCTCTCCAATCGTGTTGAACAGCCCGAACAAGAACTTCTCACCGGGAATGTTCCGGGTCACGAGGCCGGCGGCTCGCATGGCGTCAGAAAACACTTCACCGCTTGCGCCTCGAAGCAACGTCCGATCCAGGTCGAAGAATGCTGCTCCGTTTGCACCGGCAGGATTGGCGCGCTTGCTCACGTCGGCAGACTACGACAACCGGTCACTCGACTTGCTAGACCGCTGACCCCACCGCTGACCCCACCGCTGACCCACACCGCTGACCCCACCGCTGACCCACCGCTGACCACACCGCTGACCAGGGAGTCGAAAACGGGAAACGCCCCGATGGGGATCGGGGCGTCTCAACCTTGGAATCCCATCGGTGGGGGACCGATTTCCGGGATTCCAGCGATGCGGTACTTGGGGGGTGTACTCGCTTCGTTCTTACTTGTGAAAGTATGCACGTGCTTGTGTGCATCTCGCAAGTAGAACTTGATGATATCTACTATCACTTTTAATGATAGGGTGACGGTCGTCACAACGTGCCACTTTGGCACTTCGATGACATGGAGAACTCCATGGATGTTCGACAACTCGCTGCCATTGTCGCCGTCGCTGATCATGGCACGTTTTCGTCGGCTGCACGTGCGCTCTACACCGTGCAGTCCAACGTTTCCGGGCATGTCTCCAAGCTCGAACGCGAACTTGGTGTCGTGCTCGTCGATCGAACCAATGGTGGATTGACCGACGAGGGTGAACGCGTCGTCGAACGTGCACGCCGAGTTCTGCACGAAATCGACGACATCGCCGCCGATATCGCCTCGCTCGATGACGACGTGTCAGGCGACGCCCGAATCGGCGTGATCGGAACAACGGCACGATGGCTGATGCCCCAGTTGCTGGGCGCTGTCGAACGTCAGCATCCGCGAGTTCATCCGATCGTGAGCGAGGGCAGCACGACCACAATCGTTCCCGGCGTACTGTCCGGCCAACTCAACGCGGCGATCATTCACCTCCCGATCGACGACCCGGAACTCGTTGTCGAACCACTGTTTGCCGAAGACCTACTACTGCTCGTCCACAGCTCCCATCCGCTTGCCACCCGAGAGATCATGTCGCTCAAGGAGCTGGAGGACTTTCCATTGCTGCTCCCCCCGAAGGGCGCAGCGCTCAGGCGGGTGCTCGATCGGGCTTCCGCCAGCGCCGGGGTCACGTTGCGAGCGCAAGCCGAAATCGACGGCGTCCGACTATTGGCATCGCTGGCGTTCGACGGATACGGCGCGGCGATCGTTCCGGCGACCGCCGCCCCGAAACAGATCGAAGGCAACTTTCGCCGCGTTGCTGTGCCAGAACTCCCCCGCCGCGTCGTTGCCTGGGTTCGCCGACGACGCCCAGCACCGAGTGCCGCAACCACGGCCGTGGCTGCGATTCTGTCGCAGGTCGTCGAGATGTACGCCACCGAACAACCTGGCGTACATCTCGGGTCGGAAGCCTTCCCACTGCACCGAGCCGTCTAGCCTTCGCCCCAATGGCGCTCGACGAACTTGACCTAATCGCCCGACTTCCCGGGCCAATCAACGCACGCGTCTGCATGCTTGGTGACCGCCGAGTCGTGTGGGTCGAGTTCGACGAGAAGGTAGAAGCCGCTCCCCTAACCCGGTTGATGACGCAGACCATGGAGGCCGGTGCCCGAACTGCGTTCGAGGAGGGTCTCCCCTTCATCGCCGTAATCAGCAGTGCCGGTGCCGACATCAACGAGGGGATTGCCTCACTCGACGGTTGGGGCCGCGTTGCGCGTGCGCTCACCAAGTGCTCTGGGGTTGTACCGACCTTTGCGATCCTCGACGGCCCGGCCGTATCGGGCCCAGCGCTACTGCTCGGTTTGATGGACTTCACGATCGTCACAGCAGCTGGTTACGCGTTCGTCAACGGGCCTGTCATGGTGCGTCAGTTCACTGGAATCGACATCAGCAAGGACGAGCTGGGAAGCCCCGACAGCCTCGAGCGTCATGCCGGCCTGCCGATTGCGGTCGTTCCGAATCGCCAGGCCGGAGCCGACCTCGTCGAAGAGTTACTCGGCTATCTCCCGAGTCACGTTGACGATGACCCGCCCCGATCGCCGAACAGCGACCCCGTCGACCGACTGTGCCCCGAAGCTGGCGAGCTGATTCCCGAAACGTCGACCGGGAGTTACGACGTCCGCAACGTCGCAGCAGCAATTGTTGACGTCGATTCACTGCTCGAGATCCGGGCCCGGTGGGCTGGCAACGTCGTCACTGCGTTCGCCACGGTCGGAGGGACGCCTGTCGGAATCGTCGCCAATCAGCCGATGAACCTTGCCGGGACGCTCGACATCCCTGCCTCCCAGAAGGCCGCTCGGTTCGTCTCGTTTTGCGACGCTTTCAACCTGCCGATCATCACGCTGGTCGATACTCCCGGTTTCTACCCCGGCAAAGATCTCGAATGGCGCGGGATGATCCGCCACGGAGCGCAACTCGTGTACGCCTACGGTCGAGCAACGGTGCCACGGATCTGTGTCATCCTGCGCAAGAGCTATGGCGGTGCCTACATCGTGATGGATTCGAAGAAAATGGGTAACGACGTGTGCCTGGCTTGGCCGTGGGCGGAGCTGGCCGTAATGGGTGCCGGTCAAGCTGCCGCGATCCTGCAACGACGCGCTACCGACGACGAGCGGGCGGCCTTCGAAGCCGACTACTCCGAACGACTTTTGAATCCATACGTAGCGGCCGAACGGGGTTACGTCGATGCGGTCATCGACCCCGCCGAAACTCGTCGAGAGATTGCCGCTGCATTGCACATGCTGGAAGACAAACGCGAGCGAATCCCGACAAGAAAGCACGGCAACACGCCCCTCTAAATGGTCGGGACTGGCCTCCGCTTCGCTTCGGCTGCTCCCTCCATCCGCCTCGTCGCTGGCGCTTCCCTACTTGGTGGTCGGGACTGGCCTCCGCTTCGCTTCGGCCGCTCCCTCCATCCGCGGCATCGTCTGGTTCGGGGATTGAACACGCGGCCTTCACCTCGTTTGGAGTGACGGCTTACGTGCGTCGTTAGGGCGCTTCTCGCCGTGCGCGGTACATTGGCTGGCGGGGAGTAAGCCCCGTGCATAACGCCGTGACACGAAGGAAGCAAACGTGCCCGAAACCATCACAATCACCGACGACCGGACCGGTAAATCGGTCACCGTTCCGATCACCGGAGGCGTGTTTCCGGCGAGCGCCATCCGAGAACTCGATCCTTCCCTGTTCATGTACGACCCGGCGTACATGTCGACGGCGGCGTGCAAGTCAGAGATCACCTACCTTGACGGCGACCACGGAGTGCTCCGGTACCGCGGCTACCCGATCGAACAACTCGCCGAACACTCGACGTTCCTTGAAGTCGCCTATCTGTTGATCCACGGCGAACTTCCGACCCAGGTCGAACTCGACCAATGGACCTTCGATGTCACACACCACACATTCATCCACGAGAACATGCGTAAGCGCTTCGTCGATGGGTTCCATTACGACGCTCATCCGATGGGAATGTTCGTTTCGGCGATTGCCGCCCTCGGAACGTTCTACGACGACTCCAAAGCGATCCACGATCCGGCAAGCCGCAGCAAGCAGATCTTGCGCCTGATCGCCAAGACGCCAACGTTGGCGGCGATGTGTTACCGGTTCTCGATTGGCCAGCCGTATAACTACCCGAACAACGACTTCTCGTTCCCCGGCAACTTCTTGTCGATGATGTGGAAGGTTGGCAGCGAGTACGAAATCAATCCGGTGCTCGAACGCGCGATGGATGTGCTGTTCATCCTCCACGCCGACCACGAACAGAACTGCGGCACTACCGCGATGCGGGTTGTTGGCTCCAGCCACGCTGACCCGTACTCGTCGGCGGCGTCGGCCGCGAGTGCGCTCTACGGCCCGCTGCATGGAGGCGCCAACGAGGCAGTCGTTCGGATGTTGACCGAGATCGGTTCGATCGAGAACGTGCCAGCTTTCATCGATGCGGTGAAGGGCGGCAACGGACGCCTGATGGGCTTCGGTCACCGGGTCTACAAGAACTATGACCCCCGCGCGACGATCATCAAGAAGACCGCTGACGACGTGTTTGTGGTGACGGGTAAGAACCCGCTACTCGACATCGCACTCGCTCTCGAAGAAGTCGCCCTCAAAGACTCGTACTTCGTCGACCGCAAACTGTATCCAAACGTCGACTTCTACTCTGGTCTGATTTACCAGGCAATGGGCTTCCCAGTCGACATGTTCACTGTGTTGTTCGCGATTCCTCGTACCGCCGGGTGGCTTGCGCACTGGCAGGAGCTGCTGACCGACAAGGATCAGAAGATCTCGCGGCCGCGCCAGTGGTACATCGGCCCAGACGAGCGCAGATACGTCGCAATCAACGATCGTTGATCAGAGTGATCGGCGACTGATCGCCGCCAGCGCCGCGCCGACCGTCGTGAGTACGGTTGCTGCGGCGGCAGTGATCAGGCTTGCCCCGGTTTCGGGGAGTTCGATGATCGTTTGCGGCTCCGCAGCCTGTGCGACAGCCTGATCGAACGCATGAGGCGGGATCGGCGGCTCGCCGACGGCCACAACGATCACAGGAATCTGGGCGATCGGCGGGATCGGCGGCAGCCCTACAGCAACGACGATCGTCGTCGGTGGGATCGGCGGAAGTCCGACGGCAACAACCGGTTCGGTCGTGACCGGCACGACCGTCACAGGCTCATCCGGAATCGGCTGAGCGGCGTGAGCGATCGTTCCGAACACACCACTGATTACAACGGTGCCGATGATCATCGCCACGGCTCGGTTGGTCCGGTTATCCGCCCGCTGTTGCATGCCACCAGAGTACGAATCGGCAGGGCACTGTGTCAGCGCCAAATGCAAGGAATCGGGCGGTTTCCGATCAAGAGTCACGCTGTTTCCGCACCCTGCGACCACCACTCGCTCGATCTTCGCCACAAAGAGTGAGATCGAGTCACGGAACGAAGACCAACCCTGTTCGACGCATACGCTCCAGGTCGATGGAATTCGCATGGACCGCAGACCAGTTGGAACTCCGTGAACGTGCCCGCCAGATCGCCCGCGATGCGGTCGCCCGATACGGGCGCCACAACGACTCTTGGATCAATGGCTACTCCAAGGAGTTCGCCAAAGAGATGGGAGCCCTCGGGTGGATCGGTCTCACCTGGCCGAAGCCATTCGGAGCCGGTCGCCCTCCGATCGACCGCCTGATCATTGGCGAAGAACTGATCGCGGCCGGAGCTCCGATCGCCGCGATGTGGTTCGCTGACCGGCAAATGGGACCGTCGCTGATCTCGTATGGCCGCCCAGATCAGCAAGATGCTTTCTTGCCGGGGATTCTTTCGGGCGAGGCGACATGGTGCATCGGGATGTCAGAACCGAACGCCGGATCCGACCTCGCCGCCATATCGACGCAAGCGATCCGTGAAGGTGATGAATTCCTGATCAATGGCCAGAAGATCTGGACCAGCTTCGGAGCTGTCGCCGACTACATCTACCTGATCTGTCGGACCTCCAATGTCGGCCCGCCGCACGAGGGAATCAGTGAGGTCGTCGTGCCGATGAACACCCCGGGAATCGAAGTCCGCCCGATCAAGGACATGACCACCAATCGACACTTCTCCGAGGTGTTCTTCACCGATGTCCGTGTGCCGGCGAGCAACCTCGTCGGGATCGAGGGCAACGCGTTCAAGCAGACGATGAGTCAACTCGAACACGAACGCGGCGGGATCGACAGACTCGTCTCCAACCAGGCACTGTTCCGTTTGGCCGTGGAACGCGCCGACACCACGGATCCGATCGTCCGTCAAGAGATCGCCGCCCTCGAGACTGGGTATCGACTCGGCCGGATTCTCGTGATCCGCGAAGTGCTGCGTCAAGCGCCGAAAGGTTTCTCGGCTGCCACCAAATGCTTCTGCACCGAGCACCAGTGGCGCGTCTCGGAGTTCGTGTTCCGCGTGTACGGTGCCGACGCAACCGTGTGGAACGACGTCGTGCATGGGTTGCTGTACTCCCCCGGCTACACGATCATGGGCGGCACCTCGAACATCATGCGCAACATTCTTGGCGAACGCGTGCTCGGCCTCCCCCGCCAACCACGCTGACGAGTAACTTCCGAGATTGTGGGGAACCTGCTTGATCTCTCTGCTCGGATCATCGATTCGGGAGTCGTCGACGAGCCGGTCATGCGAATCAACAACGAACTGTCCGAAGTCGCCGACGGTTTGGCGATCGTCGAGAGCTTCAGCAACGTGGTGTTGCTGGCGACCGACGACGGCTTAGTTGCCTTCGACGCTTCCGGGGTGCGCACCGGTGCCGCCGTCGTCGATGCGATCCAATCGTGGACACCGTCACCGGTCAGCCGTCTCGTGTATACCCACGGCCATGCCGACCACGTCGGCGGGAGTGCCGCGTTCGCTGGCGCGTGGGGCGCACCTGACGTGATCGGCCACGAGAACGTGAACCGGCGACTCGATCGATACCACGCAACGAACAACTGGAACTTGTTGATCAACGCTCGCCAGTTCGGCGGGATCGCGTCAGATTTCAACCTCAGCATTGGCGCCGAGGGCGAATCCTTCCTACCGCCCGGAACACTCAGGACCGACGTCGAATTTCGTGACCGGCACGACCTCATCGTGGGCGGCGAAACCATCGAACTTCACCACGCAAAGGGCGAGACCGACGATCATCTATGGGCTTGGTTGCCCGGTCGGCGCACGGCCATGGTCGGTGACTTTCTGATTTGGAACTTCCCGAATGCCGGCAATCCGCAGAAGGTTCAGCGTTACCCGCTCGAGTGGGCCGCCGCACTTCGAGCGATGGTGGCAAAACAACCCGACCTATTGATGCCCGCCCACGGCCTACCGATCGCCGGGCAATCACGGATCGCCGAGGTACTGACGACGATCGCTGGCACTCTCGAACAATTGGTCGCCGACGTGTTGGCAATGATGAACGCCGGCGCGACGCTCGACGAGATCATCCACACTGTCCAGGTGCCTGCGGAAACGCTCGCCAAGCCATACCTCCGGCCGCTGTACGACGAGCCGGAATTCGTGATTCACAACGTCTGGCGCCAGTTCGGCGGTTGGTGGGACGGAGCGGCAAGTCGCCTGAAACCCGCACGCGACGCCGAAGTCGGTGCGGCCGTCGCCGAGCTTGCCGGCGGCGCATACACGCTGGTTGATCGCGCCCAAGCCGAGGCACAAGCCGGAAACCTCAGACTGGCCTGCCACCTGATCGACTTCGCGGGCTGGGCTGAACCGAATGATCCCGAGGTTCATGCCGCCCGAGCCGACATCTACCGGCAACGGCGTTCGGCGGAAACCTCACTGATGAGCAAAGGCGTGTTCGCCGCCGCAGCGCGCGAATCGGAGCGCGCGCTCGAGGTCAACTCCCCAGGGTGATCGCGATGACGGCCCCTACGGCGACCAACATGCCGGCGAGCTGGGATCGGCTGGCGCGCTCACCGTCGAGCGTCGACGCCAACACGATCGTGCTAGCCGGATACATCGATCCGATCGCTGCGACAATCGTGAGCAGGCCCTCACGAGCTGCGATCAGGTATGCCCCGTTTGCGATCAAAACGAACGCCCCGACGAACACCCCCGGCAGCAGCACACCACGTCCGATCACGAACGTGTCGGATCGGCGCCGTTTCCAGACGAACGCAACGCACACGAGCGGCAGACCCGCGAATCGCGAGAACAACAGCGGCCAGAGCCCGGCATCGTCACCGGGTCGGGCGTAGGCAACGAACATCGTTCCGAAGGCACAACCGACACCGATCGCCAACCAGATCGTGCGCACCTCGACGTGCTGACCGGCGATCCCGAGCAGCCCGCCAATCAGGGCAACCGCCACGATCGCGCCAATGATGCCGACGACGGCAACCGTTCCCGGTCGTTCGCCCATAGCGAAGCCGACCACGACCGGAACGATCGCCGCCACCACACCCGTCACCGGAGCGACCACAGTCATGTTTCCCCGCGCCAGCGCCGCATACAACCCGATCAGACCAAGGCTTCCGGCGAAGCCGCCGACCAATCCCCACGCCATCGCCCGATCGGTCGGACCATCGCTTTCGATGAGGGGAACGGCGACCAGAAGCACACCGAGCAACGAGAGTTCGGCAACGAGCGTGACCAGCACTGCCGGGAACTGTCGGCTGGTTCGTCCCCCGACGTAGTCGGACACGCCGTAGAAGACCGCAGAAATGAGCGCCAGCGCGATCGCCACAGGACGGTTGTAGCAGGCACGCCTACCCGACACCCAGGACGCTGCTGAGCAAGTCTCCTAGCTGTCATCCGATTGTCACGTCGGTCGGGAACCGGCGTCACGGCCAACGACGTCTGACCTACATGCAGCGAACCAACGTGAACACGTCAGTGGCCGTCATGGCGGCCTTGGGGATATTTCTTGCGGGGTGCGGTGGTGGTGGTGACGATGAGAGCGAACGTACCGATGCGGCCGACGAGACGACCGTGAATGACGCGGACAGCGGCCTGTTCGACGAGCAAGCGAGCGGCGACGACGCGATTCGAATCGAAGGCGAGTCGAGCAACGCAGCCACCGACGAAGACGAACGGTTCGCGGAGGCGACGTCCGAGGAATCAACGGCGGCGGCCGAACCAACCGCCGAGGCGGCTTCCGAACGCTCGCAGCGGAGTGCCGACAGTGAAGGTGGTTTGTTCGGTGCCGAATCGTCGCCTGACGTGACGCCACCTCCGGAGGAATCCCTACTCGAGGACAACACGTTTCGGGACTACGGCTACCGCGATTTCGTCGAGGTCTCAGATGACCCGCTCTCGACGTTCGCACTCGACGTCGACACCGGGTCGTACACGATCGCTCGGAAGTGGGTTGACGAGGGCCAACTGCCGCCGCGCGAGTCGGTGCGTCCGGAGGAGTTCATCAACGCCTTCGACTACGACTACGACACCCCCCGAAACGGGCTCGAATTGACGGTCGATGGGGGCCCCTCACCCTTTGATCACGACAACTTCCTGGTCAGAGTAGGCGTGCAGGGGGAGATCGTCGCCGACTCGGACCGTGGCCCGGCCAACCTCACGTTCGTGATCGACACGTCCGGTTCGATGGATCGCCAAGACCGACTCGGCCTGGTCAAGGACTCACTGAGGATTCTGGTCGATCAACTGAACGACGAGGACACGGTGGCGATCGTGACTTACAGCGACGACTCGGGAATCCGCTTGTACCCCACCCCGATCTCGGAACGGGAGACGATCCTCGATGCGATCGACAGCCTCGAGCCCGGAGGTTCGACCAACATGGAATCGGGTTTGCGGGAAGGGTACGCACTCGCCAGCCAGGCCTTTCAACACGACGGCATCAACCGGGTGGTACTCCTGTCCGACGGCGTCGCCAACGCTGGAATCACCGACGTTGATGCGCTGGCGGCGATGATCCGTGAACCAGCCGATCGGGGCATCGACCTCGTCACCGTCGGATTCGGGATGGGCAACTTCAACGACGTCACGATGGAACAACTCGCCGACCAGGGCGACGGCTTCTACGCCTACGTCGATACGGAGGACGAGGCAGAGCGATTGTTCGAAGACGAATTGACATCGACCCTGCTAACGATCGCCAAGAACGCCAAGATCCAGGTCGAGTTCAACGAGGACGTCGTCGAGTCGTACCGGTTGATCGGATTCGAGAACCGCGGTGTCGCCGACGGTCAGTTCCGCAACGACGAGGTCGACGCTGGAGAACTCGGGGCAGGCCACCAGGTCACTGCGATCTACGAGGTCGAGTTACAGCGAGGTGTCACCCTTGACGACCGAGGCGACATTGGCGAAGTGTTTCTGCGTTGGGAAGATCCAGACGACGGTGAGGTGATCGAGATTGACGACGACATCGACCTTCGAGACATCGCACCGATCTGGACCGACGCCGCCGAGGATTTCCAACTGGCAACCGTCGTGGCAACCTTCGCCGAACTACTGCGCGACAACCCGTACGCCGGCCACGTCGATCTCGATTCGTTGAACCACGAGGCCGATCGACTCGCAGACTCGATGAATGACCGAACGGTCGACGACCTCGCCGACCTGATCGACCGAGTCAACCAGCTTCGCTAGGTCTGAGCCAGGTCGCACTGGTCGTCGTACTGTTGGCGGATGCAACAGGCAGCGGAACTCTTCAATGTCAAAGGGTTGGGTGTGGTCGTCACCGGCGGCGCCAGCGGAATCGGGCTCGGCTTCGCCGAAGCATTGGCCCGCAACGGAGCTCGGGTGACGCTGATCGACATCGATCAGGGTCACCTTGATGCTGAGGTTGCCAGACTCACCGCTGATGGACTCGACGTCAGAGGCGCAATCGGTGACGTCACCGACCACGTTCAACTCGACGCGGCGATCGATGGAGCGGCAGCGCTCTACGGTCGGCTCGATGTGTGTTTCGCCAACGCCGGCATCGACCCGGGCCCTGGATTCGTGGGCGGATGGGCAGGAGGTGGCCGCCCACGAGTCGATGAAGGTTCGATCGAGAACTACACCGACGCTCGCTGGCAGCGAGTGATCGACATCAATCTTTCAGGCGTGTTCGCAACGTGTCGGGCCGCTGCCCGCCACATGCGGCCGCACAATTCCGGACGAATTATCATCACCACGTCGCTCGCATCGACTCGCAACGAGCCGGCGATCGGCAGCGCCTACATGGCCGCCAAGGCGGGAGCACGACATTTCATGCGGATGCTCGCTCACGAACTGGCGACCCACCAGATCACCGTCAACGCCATCGCACCCGGCTTCTTCATCACCAACATCGGTGGCGGCCACACCCACAACCGTGACCTTCAGGCGTCGATCGCCACCGAGGTCCCCATGCACCGCGTCGGCCAGGTCACCGACATGGCGGGTTTGGCATTGTTCCTGTCCTCGCCTGCCTCGGCCTACATCACGGGCCAAGAAATCATCATCGACGGAGGCTGGGGCCTCGGCCCAGCCGACTAGCACCGCCGCGCATCGATCAAGCCGAGTTGGTCGACGTGGTGCGCTCGGGCATTGATCTTCGCCCGCACGGGCAGCGGTGATTTTGTACACTAGAC
>JANPLQ010000032.1:0-21776 GCA_031422395.1 Ilumatobacteraceae bacterium
ACGACGGTTCCAACCGGTTCTTCATCAACGACGTCGGCCAGAGCACTCGGGAGGAGATCGACCTCGGTGGGGTCGGACTCAACTACGGATGGCCGACACGCGAGGGACAGTGCCCCCGAGGCCAAACCCCTCCGTGTGCCGGACCACCGGCGGGGGTCACCGACCCGATCACCGACTATCCCCGAACGGTCGGCCAGTACATCACGGCCGGAGCGTTCACCCCTGACGGGTCGTGGCCGGCCGAATTCGACGGCACCTACCTATTCGGTGACGGTGGATCGGGCGAGATCTGGGTGATGCAGCCCAACGGAGCGGTCGACTACAACGCACCATTCGCCACCGGGGCAGGCGGAATCGTCGATATGACATTCGGATTCCAGGCCGACGGTCGAATGGCGTTGTTCTACACCCAGGCTGGCGGATCGCTCAGAAGAATCGTTCCGACCGATCCACCGGCACCGACCACCGGTACTGGCCTTCGAATGATTCCGATCACACCATTCCGCGCATACGACACCGGTCACGCGATCGGCACGACGGTGGGAGACGTGTTCAACGGCACGACGCGACTCGTCGATTTGAATCCTCCTGCGACATACGAAGCAGCGCTCGTCAACATCACGATCGACGCCACCAGGGGCCCAGGATTCCTTCGAGCATGGACGCCAGAGGGACTCCGTCCGTCGACTTCATCAATCAACGCCGACGGACCCAACGCCACGGTCGCCAATGCCGCTGTCGTGCCGATCGCACCCGACGGATCATTCGTGTTCGAGTCGGTGATGACCGGTCGGGTCGTCGTCGACGTGATGGCGTGGTTCGACGACACGCCGGGAACAAGCACCGGTGGCCGGTTCGTGGCGCTGCCACCAGCCCGACTTGCCGACACGCGCCAACCGGCGAACATCAGCTTGAGTTCCGGAAGTCCCAATCCATGGGTTCGAATCGGCGAACGGATCGACATTGCGGTGCGCAGTCACCTCGGAGTTCCGAGTGACGGCACCGCCGACGCAGTCGTGATCTCTGCAGTGGCGATCGCCGAGCCAGGATTGGGCGGATACATCGGGGCGTTCCCGAGCGGGGCCACGTGGGGCGGGACGTCGAATGTGAATGTCGTTCCTGGTGACGTTCGAGCCAACCTGATTGTCGTGCCACTCGGGGCTGATGGGAAGGTCTCACTGCACGCGTTCAACATCGCCGACGCCGTCGTTGACGTGCTCGGCTACGTGAGTTCGTTCACGGCGCCGACGGCCAGTGCCGGCCTGTTTTCGTTTATCGAACCGACTCGGATCGTCGACACTCGGATCCCACTCGGTTTCGGGAGGTTGTCGGACGGTTCGACTTCAAGCGTTACGGCGCCATCTGCTGGCGGCGCCGAGAAATCTGCACTGATTCAGAACCTGACCGTCACTGAGACGAGCGCGCCCGGTTGGATTGCTGCCTACCCGTCAACGGGCACAACGCCGTTCGTGTCGAGCGTCAACTTCACGGGATCGAATCAGACACGTGCGGCGTTGGCGTTCACGCAACTCCCACCGTCCGGGCAGGAAAGCATCACCGCTCTGGTCGCCACCGATGTGGTCGTCGACGTGATCGGCTACTTCTCCTGACGGGGGCTTAACGTGGGGTAAAGGTCTGGCTAGCCTGCGAACGTGACTGTCTTGCGTATCGCGCTCGCTCAGCTGAATCCGACCGTCGGCGATATAGACGGGAACGTCGCCAAACTGATCGATGTGTACGACCGGGCCGATGCGGCCCGGTGCGACATCATCGCCTTTCCCGAGTTGTCGACGACCGGCTATCCGCCGGAGGACCTCGTACTCAAGCCGGGTTTCGTAGCCGACAATCGACGCGGCCTCGACATGTTTGCCTCGGTCACCCGGAATTGCGCTGCCGTGGTCGGTTATGTCGACGCAGATCGAGATCTGTACAACGCCGCTGCGGTGTGCATTGGCGGTCGGATTGTCGGCACGTACCGCAAACGACTACTGCCGAACTATGCCGTGTTCGATGAAGCGCGTTACTTCACGCCAGGCACCGACAACGATGTCTTGGAGCTGTACGAGATCGCCGGTGTCAAGGTCGGAGTCTCGATCTGCGAAGACATTTGGTCTCCGTTCGGTCCGCTCGCCACGCAGGCTGCAGGTGGGGCGGAACTCAACATCAACATCAACGGCTCGCCGTATCACTGGGAGAAAGACGCCGGCCGCGAACGGATGGTTGCCACTCGCGCCCAGGATTCGCATTGCGCGATCGTCTACGTCAATCAGGTCGGCGGGCAGGACGAGTTGGTCTTCGATGGAGGTTCGTTCGTCGTGGATGCTGACGGAAACCTGATCGCCCGGTCACCGCAGTTCGTCGAAGATCTGATGATCGTCGACGTGCCGATCGCTCCCGTTTACCGCCACCGGCTGCTCGACCCGCGTGGCAAGCGCACCGATATCGAATTGCCCGTCGTCGCCGTGACCAGCACGAGCCGCCGATCCAGCGACACGTTGCCGGCTCCGATCGCTGAGCCGCTGTCGCGTTATCGGGAGTTGTACGAAGCGATCGTGCTCGGCACAGCCGACTACTGCCGGAAGAACCGGTTCACGGATGTCGTGATCGGATTGTCTGGCGGCATCGACTCGACGTTGGTCGCCTGCGTCGCCGTCGACGCGCTCGGTGCCGACCACGTGCACGGAGTCTCGATGCCGTCTCGTTACTCGTCCGATCATTCGAAATCCGATGCGCAACTACTTGCTACGAACCTCGGAATCGACTATCGGACGATCTCGATCGAGCCTTCGTTCCAGGCATACCTCGACATGCTCGCGCCGTCATTCGAGGGACGCACACCTGGACTGACCTACGAAAATCTTCAGTCACGCTGTCGCGGCCAACTGCTGATGGCGTTGTCGAACGAGCTCGGCTGGATGGTGTTGACCACGGGCAACAAGAGCGAAATGGCGGTCGGCTACTTCACGATATACGGCGACTCCGTCGGTGGATACGCGGTGTTGAAGGATGTCTTCAAGCTCGACGTCTACGGACTGTGCCAATACGTGAACGAGGCCGCAGGTCACGACTTGATCCCGGATGCGGTGATCACCAAACCGCCCTCGGCTGAACTGCGGCCGGATCAGCGCGACGACCAGTCGCTCCCCCCGTACGAGCTGCTCGATCCGATCCTCGTGTTGTACGTCGAGCAGGACCGGACGGCTGCCGAAATCATCGAGATGGGTCACGACGAAGCAATGGTGCGCCGTGTCACCCGACTGGTCGACATCGCCGAGTACAAGCGCTACCAATGCCCGCCAGGTGTCCGAGTCACCACGAAAGCGTTCGGTAGGGACCGCAGGCTCCCGATCACCAATGGCTACCGAGGCTGACTCATGAAGATCGGGATTCAGCTGCCGGAGGTGGAGTATGAGATTCCGTTTTCGGATCTGATCGTGATGGCGCGGCTTGCCGAGGACGTCGGATTCGATTCGCTCTGGCTCGGGGATCATCTGCTCTACGACCTGCCTGTTGGGTCGCGTGGTCCGTGGGAAGTGTGGACGACGTTGGCTGGATTGGCCGCCTCGACGACTCGGATCGAGCTCGGGCCGTTGGTCGCATCGACGAGCTTTCATGCACCGCCGATGCTGGCCAAGCTCGCCGCCACGGTCGACGCGATCTCAGGTGGCCGCCTGATCCTCGGCCTCGGTGCTGGGTGGAACAAGCGTGAGTACACGGCGTTCGGGTTCCCATTCGACAATCGCGTCAGCCGATTCGAGGAGGCGTTCACGATCATTCGCACGCTGATCAGCGAAGGTGAAATCGACTTCCACGGCACGTACTACGACGTCACGGACAGCGTCCTACACCCTCGGTCCCCGCGCCCGGGTGGGCCGCCGCTGCTGATCGGTTCGATCGGTGAACGAATGCAGGCGATCACCCTCCCCTACGTGTCGGCCTGGAACGTCTGGTGGAGCGAGTATGGCAATACGGCCGACGGATTTGCAGCGAAGAAGGCTGTTGTCGATGAGCGGATCGCGGCGGTCGGCCGTATCGGTGAGATCGAGGCGACCTGCGCTGTGTTCGTGAAGTTGCCCGGCGGATCCGGCCGTCAGATGGGTGACTATCCCACCGGACTCGGCCAGCCACTGGAAGGCTCTGCCAGCGAATTGGCCGACCAACTCAAACAGTTCGAATCGGCGGGGGCATCCCACATCCAGTTGGTTGTCGACCCCATCGTCCCTGCCAGCATCGAATACCTCGGCGAGATGTTGACGCTGCTTCGCACTTTACCATTTCCACACTGAAAGATCCTGGCCAATTCGACAGGATCGCCGAATTCGCTCAAGATCCCAGCTAGTTGCGCCGATGGGGAAGACCACGGCATGTCAACAGATGGTAAAGACAAGGGGCTCAGATGGATGACAACAGGATAGAGACGTTGGTTGCGTCGCTCATGCAGGCGGTCGACACGCTTCTCGACACAGTACTCAGCGAAAATTCCGCCCATCCCCTGAGTCAAGGGCTGGCCGACACCGGCGATATGGAACGCCGGCTGCAGCGAGCGGTCGCACAGATTGGCGAGATAACGCTCGGATTGACCGTTGCAACTCCCTCGCCATCACCATCGCCATCGCCATCACGATCTGAGACTTCGCTGGCGAAGGGTCCGGCGGCTTGGGCCACTCCTCGCGGTACCGCCTTCGTTCCGATTCCGGTTGCTCACCATCAGCGGCTCAAGCAGGAGTCGCCACCCACTCGCACCCGCACACGGCCATCCGACCCCGCACGAACGCCGACGAACCAGTTGGGCGACATCGATCTCAGCGCCTTCGCCACCCTGTTGAACAGTGGTCTCGGCAATCTGTTCGCTGGCCAGCCGGTCTGATCCGCGGATCAACCGCAACAGGCGGCGGCCGATGCGGTGTGATCACCGACGACGATGTTCTCCAACTGGGTGTCGTGGTCGGCTTGCTTGACATACCACTCCCATTTGTGACCGGTTGGGCCCTGAACCCACGTTTCGACCTTCTCGGCGAAGCAGCAGATCGTGTCGTCGACTCCTGTGGTCGTCAGCCCCGCACCGGCGATTCGAGCCTCTGCGGCCACAACCTCATCAGCTGACTCGGTTTCGACGCCGAGATGGTTAATCGATCCCGGCTCGGCATCGGGTCGCTCGAAGATCACGAGCTTGAGCGGCGGATTGGCGATCTCCCAGTTGGCATAGCCGGGCTTCACCTTGTACGGGGCAGTAGCGAACATCTTGGAGTAGAAGTCGATCGCCTCGTCGAGATCTGTGACGTTGAGGGCAAGTTGGACACGCATCGCGGGCCTGCTTTCGGGTCAAGGTGAACGCCAGATGGATTCTGGCTGAACACTACGTATTGAAGATTGTCAATATGTTGCCATACAAATCGAAATCTGTCAATATGTTTCTGTGATGACTCCCAAAGACTCCCCCTGCTGCGTGCTCGAGGCACCGCTCAACGAGGCTCAAGCCGAGACACTGGCACACCAGCTCAAGGCGCTCGCCGACCCGGCCCGGATCAGACTCGTGTCGATGATCGCGACCGCCCCGACCGGAGAAATCTGCGCTTGTGAACTTCCCGCCGCGCTCGGCAAGTCGCAGCCAACCGTCAGCCATCATCTCACCCAACTCGTCAACGCCGGGCTTCTGGAACGCGAACAACGTGGCAAGTGGGCGTGGTTTCGTCTCAACAACGACTGCCTCACCTCAGTGCGCGGCGCACTCGGCGAGGGGGCTACGCCACAGCGAATAGCCAAGCCGACCGTGCTGTTCCTGTGCGTGCACAATGCCGGTCGGTCACAGATGGCGGCCGGTTTCATGCGGGCGATAGGTGGCGATCGGATCGACGTGTTCTCGGCTGGGTCGGCGCCAGGTGCGGCGTTGAACCCGATCGCCGTTCGAGCGATGGCCGAGAAGGGAATCGACATCACGGCAGCCGTGCCCCAGCGGTGGACCGATGAAATGGCGCGAATCGCGGACGTGATCATCACGATGGGGTGCGGCGACGAATGCCCGATTTACCCAGGCACGCGTCGGCTCGACTGGGAACTCCCCGATCCCGCCGGACAGGGAATCGAAATGGTCCGCGAAGTGCGCGACGAGATCGAACAACTCGTCGCCGATCTGGTCGGCGAACTGACTGCCGGGTGTTGCTGATGGGACCCGAACTGCGCCGCCGGCTCGTTGCCGAGTTCGTCGGATCGGCGTTCCTACTGGCTGGTGTCGTCGGATCAGGCATCATGGCGGAACGGCGATCCGACGATGCCGGCCTACAACTGCTCCAGAACACGCTGGCTACGGCCGGCGTGCTCATCGCGTTGATCCTCGCCTTCGGGGCGATCTCAGGTGCCCATTTCAACCCGGCCGTGACCCTCACCGACCTTGCGCTCGGAGGAACCGATCGGGTGTCCGCGCTCTGGTACGTCGTCTCGCAGACGGCAGGCGGAATTGTTGGGGTCATCTCAGCCAATGTGATGTTCGATCTCGATGCCGTCAACTGGTCGACGACGGATCGATCCTCTGGCAACCTCGTCTTCGCCGAAGGTATCGCCACGCTCGGACTCCTGCTGGTGATATTTCTGACCGTCCGCAAGGGCAACCCAAGGTCGGTTGCGTTCGCTGTCGGCGGATACATCGCAGGTGCGTACTACTTCACGTCGTCGACCAGCTTCGCCAACCCGGGCGTCTCCATCGCACGCATGTTCTCAGACACGTTCGCGGGTATCGAGCCCGCATCAGCCCCAATGTTCATCGTTGCCCAACTCGTCGCGACCGGCGTGGCGATCCCCTTGATCAAACTGCTCGCACCGACGTCGGAATAGAGCCAACCGACCACCAACCGGGCGGCTCGATGCGCGAACCTGAAGGAATGAACATCGAACTGACCGATGGCGTGATCACGCTGCGAACTCCGGTCGAGGCTGATGCCGCTCCGCTCGCAGCCGCGGTGCAGCAATCGATTCGCGAACTGGCGCCGTTCATGCCGTGGGCGACACCGAGCTACGGAGTCACCGAGTCGCTGAAGTGGATTCGTCACGAGATCGCGCCTGACGAGATCGGCTTCGTGATCATCGAACCTGGCGACGAGCTCGTTGGGAGCTGCGGGCTGAACGGGTTCAGTGAACTCAATCGGTTCGCCAACCTCGGCTATTGGGTACGTTCAGACATGGCCGGGCGAGGCCATGCCACACGCGCCACACGACTTCTCGCCGAATACGCGTTGCGAACCCTCGGTCTCGCACGAATCGAGATTCTGATGTCGGTTGAGAACCACGCCAGTCGGCGGGTTGCCGAACGCGTCGGTGCCCGCTTCGAAGGGCAGCTACGCAGTCGGTTGCTCCTGAACGGGCGACATCACGATGCAGACCTGTTTTCGCTGACCGCCACTGACAACGACCCCGACCCCGACCCCGACCCCGACCAGGACCAGGACCAGGACCAGGACCAGATTTGATGAAAGTCGCGGCAAACTGCACAAGAGTGCTCGGTACCGTGATTTCTTTCGACCACGATCTCCGCGCCCGACTGCATGCCAACCTTGCCGGACATGATCGTCGCACGCATGACCTCGTCGGCCGAAAGCACGCTGCCGTTGCGATCGTCGTCGTCGACAGCGTCGCCGGGCAAGACTGGGACGATCCGCTGATCCCTGACAGCTGGCGGATGACCGACGTGCCCGGTGACACTGCAGGGCTCGACGGTCGGATGCTCGGTGTCGCCGGCGGAGCGGCGTTTCTGCTGTGTCGCAGGGCCTCACGATTGAGCTCTCATCGTGGGCAGTGGGCGCTGCCGGGCGGGCGACTCGATTCGGGTGAGTCACCTATCGACGCGGCGTTGCGCGAGTTGGACGAAGAACTCGGATTGCGGTTGAGCAGCGATGCGGTGATCGGACTACTCGATGACTACCCGACTCGTTCTGGATACGTGATTACACCGGTCGTGGTGTGGGGAGGGGACGATGTTCGATTCACGCCGTCACCGGACGAGGTCGTCGCCGTGTATCGGATCGGCCTGCATGCTCTGGCCAGCGGTGAGCCGCGATTCGTCACGATCCCGGAGAGTGATCGGCCAGTGATCCAGTTGCCACTTGGGAATGACCTGATTCACGCTCCAACGGGAGCCGTGCTACTCCAGTTCCGATGGATCGCGATGGAGGCCCGGGTCAACGAACGCGTCGACCACCTCGAACAGCCGGTCTTCGCCTGGCGATAGCCCTAACGCTCGCCAGGACCCTGCCAGAGACGCTGGGATTCGATTCGGAGTGCCCGGTTGAAGCGGGCGGACGAGTTCTCCCATGCGATCTTGGCGGTCAGTTCGACCAACTCGTCGGCGTCGAACTGTTCGGCGACGCGAGCAAAGCACGCCTCATCAACATCGCTCAAAGTCATCGCGTCGGCGTAGCTCAAGGCGGCGAGTGTTCGCTCATCGAACAAATCCACACCATGCGTGCCACCACGCGTGTCACCATGCGTGTCACCCGGATCGAATGCTCCGGCGGTCGCTTCGGCGACAGACATCAATTGCTCGTCCGAGGCCCCGTTCTCGCTGCCCACGGCAGCGTTGATGTCCTGTCAAAACACACAGCCGACAAGCGCCGCCACGCGCCGGTTGACGAGCGCCGTCAACCCAGGTTCAAGCAGGCCGGACTCATCGAGCCCAGACCACATCGCCCGCACCGAACGGAGAATCGACGGCCTTCGGGCGTAGATCGGATACGGATTCAGCGGTGCACCCCACCGCTCCGCCTGAGATGCGAACACACGTTGCGTTCGCTCATCAGCGCCTGCCGGATCGATCCCCTGAATTCGACTCATACTCCGACGTTACAGCGGGAGCTCACCGTGCTCGACGGGGCTGCCGACGCGTTCCCAACCGGTGTCGGTTCGGATCAGGGCACTGCCGGTCGGGAGCTCGACGACAGGCGTCGTGGCCAGAGCGTGGGCTCGGTCGAGGCGTTCCTTCGGCCACGATTCGACAGCCGTGATCAGGGCCGCCCCTGGCACGACCCCGAGCCCGAAGGCGAACGCTCCACCACGCTCGTCAGTCATCGGATCGCACAACGCGGCCGCGCTCGAACCGGCAGCAATCACCGTTCCACCAGCATCCAGCAACGAAACAATCGCCGCCAGTAACGGCGTGTCCTTGAGCACGCTGCGCAGATGGATCGACGAATCGCCCGCCAGAAAAACAGCTGGCGCTGACGCCACCATCGCTGCCGCCGAGTCGTCCGCCTGCGCACGACTCAGCACCATCAGCGGCTCAACGACGACACCGATCCGAGCACCCCACTCGAGTGCACTCGCCACCAACACGTCGGGCTGCTCGTACGCGTCAGCTGTCGGCAGCATCACAATCCGTTCGATACCGCGGTCGGTCAAGATCCGCCGATCGAGATCATCGTTGGAGGTGAACGCACCGCCACCTTGCAGAACGAGGACACCGGACATGGTGCTGATCGTACGAACACTCGGAGACTTGCCTTTGTTACCCGTGGGTAACTACAGTGACCTCATGGCAGACATCTTCGAGGTCGGCGTCGTCGGATCAGGCATCATGGGCGCAGGCTTGGCAGAGGTTTGCGCACGTGCCGGGTACCAAGTCGTCGTCCGGTCGCGGACGATCGAGAGTGCCGAGGCAGTGCTCGCCAGGATCGGCACCGGGTTCGATGGCCAGATCGCCAAGGCACGGATGACCGCCGACGAACGCGACGCAATCCTGAGCCGAATCCGGGTCACCACCCAACTCAGCGAACTGGCGAACTGTGACCTCGTCATGGAAAGTGTCGTCGAAGATCTCCTGACCAAGAAGGCGCTGTTTGCCGAACTCGACCGGGTCGTCAAACCGGATGCGATCTTGGCCACCAACACATCAACGCTTCCGGTAATCGAGCTGGCAACGGCAACGGGCCGGCCGGAACTGGTATGCGGCATTCATTTCTTCAACCCAGCGCCGGTGATGAAGCTGGTCGAAGTCGTCAGGCCATTGACTGCCAGCGCCGACACGATCGAGCGGTCGCTCGAGTTCGCAGAGCGGTGCGGCAAAGATGCAATCACCGTCGCCGACCGAGCCGGATTCGTGGTCAATGCGTTGCTCTTTCCCTACCTCAACAATGCGATTCGGATGTGGGAAATGCAGACCGCAACGATGGAGGCGATCGACACTGCGATGCAGGGTGGATGCGGATTCCCGATGGGACCCTTCGCCCTCCTCGACCTGGTCGGGCTCGATACGTCGTTGGCGATTCTCGATGCGCTCTACGACGAGTTTGGCGACCCGAACTACGCCGCGGTGCCGACGCTTCGCCGCATGGTCACAGCCGGCCAACTCGGTCGCAAGACTGGCAAAGGCTTCTACAACTACGCCGGCTAGTCGGCGAGCAGTCAATCATGGGCACGCTCATGGCAAGATGCTTTCGTGAGCGAGCGGGTCGGGATGCAGCGACATCGGTCGTTACCGCTGATGCCCCTGATCAGTCCGATCGAGCCACCGCCGAGCCTGTGGTCGATGCCGACCAGCCCGCCGTTCGACGACTCCGAGATCGTCGCGCTCGGTGCCGATCTGCAACCGGGAACGCTGTTGGCGGCGTATCGAGGCGGCTTGTTTCCGATGCCATACGACCGACGCCGAATTGCCTGGTTCTCACCAGATCCGCGCGGAGTGCTGCCACTCGATCGATTGCGTGTCACGCGTTCCCTGCGACGAAGCATCAGCCGGTTCGAGGTCAGGATGGACACCTGCTTTCGCGACGTGATGGAATCATGTGCCGAGCCTGTCCGCAAGGGTGGTTGGATCAATCGTGATTTCGTACACGCCTACACGAGCCTGCATGAGCTCGGTTGGGCGCATTCGGTCGAGATCTATCTCGATGATGATCTGGTCGGCGGCCTGTACGGCGTCAGAGTCAATGGTCTGTTCGCAGGCGAGTCGATGTTTCATCGGGCGCCTGACGCGTCGAAGGTCGCCTTGGTCCATCTGGTCGATTGGCTGCAAGCCACAGGGGCATCGCTGCTCGACGTCCAATGGTCAACGCCCCACCTCGCATCGCTTGGAGCCGAGCCGATCCCCAGAAGCGACTACCTCGAACGCCTCAGCCAAGCAATCGACCCAGTTAAGAGATGAGTCACACCCACCCGCGGGACGGAGTTGAACACGGCAGTGCGACAGGGCCACACCCGGCGAGGGAAGCGCCAGCGACGAGCCGGACAGGAGGGAGCAGCCAAAGCGAAGCGGAGGCCAGTCCCGACCACCAAGAAAGGTATTACCCGATGCCGATGGGCCGCCACCCACCGGCACCGAGATCGTGCCCGCCGTTTGTCCCAGTTGTCGGTTGGAGGTTCCCGCCACGAGAACTCGTGGTAAGCCGACGATGCGTGCGGACAATCAGTTATCGACAAACACCGGCCACACTTGAGTCCTCGCCGAGAAAAGACGCGACACATGACTGACCAACATGAGTGACCAACATGACTGACCACGACAAGCCAACACTCCCCCTCACGACGCAACCGTCACGCGACCGGCCCTGGATGATGCGCACATACTCAGGGCACTCGACGGCGCTTGCGTCCAACGAGTTGTACCGCACGAACCTGTCCAAGGGGCAGACGGGCTTGTCGATCGCATTCGACCTGCCGACACAGACCGGCTACGACCCTGACTCCGAGTTGGCCAAGGGCGAGGTCGGCAAGGTCGGAGTGCCGGTCGTCCACCTCGGCCACATGCACACGTTGCTCGACGGGATTCCCACCGATCAGATGAATACGTCGATGACGATCAATGCCACCGCTTCATGGCTGCTCGCTCTGTACGTCGCCAATGCAGAACAGCACGGAGTCGAATCGAGCGCGCTGCGAGGAACGACCCAGAACGACATCGTCAAGGAATATCTGTCGAGGGGCACGTACATATTTCCACCTGGCCCATCGCGACGGCTGATCGTCGACATGGTGGCGTGGTGCGCGCAACATGCGCCGCTCTGGAATCCGATCAACGTCTGCTCGTATCACCTGCAGGAGGCGGGGGCGACGCCCGTTCAGGAGATCGCGTATTCGATGGCGACGGCGATCGACGTGCTCGACGCTGTGCAGGACTCTGGTCAGGTCTCGCCCGAGCAGTTCAGCCAGGTGTTCGGCTCGATCTCGTTCTTCGTCAACGCAGGGATCCGGTTCGTCGAGGAGATTTGCAAGTTGCGAGCGATGACGGAGATGTGGGACCAAATCGGTCTTGACCGTTACGGCGTGACCGACGAAAAGGCCCGGCGCTTCCGGTACGGCGTGCAGGTCAACTCATTGGGGCTCACCGAAGCCCAGCCCGAGAACAACGTGCAACGGATCGTGCTCGAAATGCTTGGTGTCACGCTGTCGAGACGAGCGAGGGCTCGTTCGATCCAACTGCCGGCGTGGAATGAGGCGCTTGGCCTGCCGACGCCGTGGGATCAGCAATGGTCGTTGCGGATGCAACAGGTTCTGGCGTTCGAGTCGGATCTGTTGGAGTACGGCGACTTGTTCGACGGGTCGCAGGTGATCGAGGCCAAGACCGCTGAACTCCAAAACGCGGCGCAGGCTGAACTCGACGATGTGTTGGCGATGGGTGGGGCGTTTGAATCAGTTGAGGTGCTCAAGTCACGGTTGGTGTCGTCGATGGCATCACGCACGCGCCGAATCGAATCGGGCGAACAGATCGTGGTTGGCGTCAACACATTTGCCGAAACCGCGGAATCGTCGTTGGGTGGCGACGGGGCGATCCTGACCGTCGATCCGGCGGTCAGTGCAGAGATGGTCGCCGACATCGAGGCATGGCGCCTGGCTCGCGATACTGCCGAGGTTGAAGGTGCGTTGACTGAGCTGCGACGCGTCGCAGCCACAACCGAGAACGTGATGCCCGCCACGATCGCGCTAGCGAAAGCAGGAGGCACGACCGGCGAGTGGGGTGCCGTGATGCGCGAGGTGTATGGCGAGTTCCGCGCCCCGACCGGCGTAGCTGGCGCCTCGGGCGGCGGATCGGCGGCCCTGATCGCCGTCGCCGAGCGGGTTCGCTCGATGGTTGGTGGCCCGCCCCGCTTGCTGGTTGCCAAGCCTGGTCTCGACGGCCACTCGAACGGTGCTGAGCAAATCGCCGTTGCCGCTCGCGACTCCGGCATGGAGGTGATCTACTCCGGCATTCGGCTGACGATCGACCAGATTGTCGCATCGGCCAGGGACGAGGATCCGGATGTGATCGGGATCTCGATTCTGTCGGGTTCGCATCTCGAATTGCTCCCCGAACTGGTCGATCGGTTGCGGGCGGTCGGCGTCGATTCTCCGGTGGTGGTCGGCGGGATCATCCCAGAAGTCGACCGGCCAACGCTTCTCGCGGCGGGTGTGGCAACGGTCTACACCCCGAAGGATTTTGAGCTGTCGAAGATCATGTCCGACATCGCCACCCTCACCGAAACCCACCGCGCCAACACCGTCTCGATTTGATCCGTGTGAGGGAATGTGCGCTACGACCGACATTCGTCGGAACTCGGTTTTTGCTCACGCAGAGGTTTACACGGAGGATCGGGCGGGGGTTGAACTTTCGATCCAGGATTCGAGCACCGGGCCCGATTCGAAGCTGGTAATCAGGGCGTAACGGGCTGCACCGCCAAGATGGACGACCACATGCCACAACCGTTGCGTGTCGACGAGGTAACGCGTCCCACCGCGTAACGCCACACGACGTTCCGTCGCCGGGTCGGGCAGGCCGTCGGCGCCATTGTCCATCAACAACATGTAGCTGTCGGGGTTGTCGGTGAGCTCCACCCACGAGCGCACGACCCACCCTTCGCCCTCTGGGTTGAAACGGTTGTTGTCGTCTCGATGGATTTGCCGAATCGCTGCTTCTCGATTCTGCGGTTCGAGCTTGATCACCCGCACGCGCCCAAAGTTGACGCCGACCGAGTCGACGTATCGACGCAGGGTGGGAGCAATGTCGGCGTTGCTGGTCCAAAGCGCGTCTTTGTCGGTCTTGCCCTTGTCCCAAAACCCGCGGCAGTCGAGTTCGCCGTCGGCCGATGCGAGCGGGGCGAAGTTCGTGTCGCCGCCGCTCTTCCAGTCCATGTATTCGAGCGACTCCCACTCGATCGACGGCACATCGAAGGGCATCGGATCCAGTTCAATTACGCCGGTCTGATCAAGCACCGGCATCCGGTAGTGATCGGTATGGAGCGGAATCTTGACACTCCAATGGTCCTGATTCGGCCAGAAACTCATGATGTCAGTCTACGAAGCTGACCGCGTCAACTGGTGTCAAGCCGTCAGCCCAATCGTCTTAGCCAACTGATGTCGACGTTGACGTCGTCGGCAACTCGTCGATCAGGATTATCCCAGTCGGGATTTCGAGGATCTGTCCGACGTCGATATCACTGCCGCCGTTCGTCAGATTGTTGAGCTTGACGATTTCCGCCGTCGGGACCTCAAAACTGCTGGCGATGTCACCAACCGTGTCACCTGACTTGACTTCGTAGAACTTCCGGCGGCTGTCGGGCGTGGTCGTGGTGGTGGTCGTCGACGTGGTGGTTTTGATCGGCGGAAGGGTTTCGATTGCGCTGCCGTCTGGCGAGCCGCAACCCGCTACGACCGCGACGAATGCGAGTGCGACGGCAGGGATGATGAGCGTTCGATGCATGGTTTCAGGCAATCCCGATCGAGCCTCGAAGCGCTGGCGTCACCAACGCAGGACGGATGTGTCGCGAGCGTACTGCTGGACGCGTTCTGCGGCGAGCTTCCCCGAGATCAAGACCATCGCCACCCCGACTCCCGGCAACGTGGATGATCCCGTGAACACCAGCCCCGGGACGCGTTTGTCGATGTTGTTGGGTCGGAATGGTCCACTTTGACGGATCGTGTGGGCGAGCGAAAACGGGGTGCCACGCTCCATCCCCATCGCCTCGTAGTCGAGCGGGTCGAACACGCGGTCGACAACGACGTCGTCGACCGGATAGCCAAGCGAGCCGACCCGCCGGCGCAGATCGTCGGCGTAACGGTCCGCATCACGAGTCCAGTTGATCCGCCCGTCGAGGTTCGGCACCGGCTCGAGCGCATATAGAGTGCTGCACCCTTCTGGGGCGAGCGTCGAGTCGTCGAGTGAGTGGAGCGTCACGAGAGTCGATGGATCGCGCATCCGCACCCCACGTTTGATCACTGCCCGAAACGCTGCGTCCCAATCGTTTCCGAAGTGGATGTTGTGGTGAGCGGCGAACTCGGGAGCCCCGCCCCGGACCCCTGCAACCCACAGCAACGCCGACGGCGAGTACGTGCCACGCCGGGCGACTCGTGGTGCCTCGACCCCTCCGAGCAGCGTCCGGTAGGCAACGGGGAGATCAGCGTTGCACACCACCACATCAGCTGCGATCCGCTCCGAGCCACCCAGTTCGACTCCGGTCACTGCGCCGTCACCCTCCCTCAGAATGCGGGTAACGGGCGTGTCGTACGTGATCGCCGCGCCCGCCGCCGAGACCGCATCAGCGAGACCGGTAACCACCGTATTGATTCCTCCTCGCGGCATGAACACGCCCCCGACGGTGTCCATAAAGGTGATCACGGACAGCAGCGCCAACGCATCGTGTGGTGCAACTCCTGCATACATCGACTGAAAGCTGAATGCCCGGCGCAGTCGGTGATCCTCAAAGAACGAAGCGACTTTGCTGTCGAGCCGACCGAAGCCGCCCATCCGAATCAGCTCGAGAATCGCTCGCCAAGGCTTCAGAAGTCCGAGCACCGAATCAAAGTTGGCGTCGAGTAAGTGTTTCATCTCGACCTCGTAAAGCTCGCCTAGCCACTCGCAGAACTCGTTGAATGCGCCCGCCTCGCGTGCGTTGGCAAACCGCCGGATTTCCTCGGTCATCGCCTCACGTCCGTGCCGAACACGCAGCTCCGATCCATCCGGAAACACGGCCCGGTACATGGGATCGACCTGGTCGATCGTCACGTAGTCCGCCATCGTTTCGCCAGCCGCTGCGAACGTGTCGGCGAGGATGTTCGGCATCGTGAGGACGGCGGGACCTGTGTCGAGCCGAAATCCGGCTTCCTCGATCACGCCGACGCGGCCGCCGGGTGTGGAGTCGCGTTCGATCACGGCGACGTCATGACCACGTCGAACGAGGTGGGCGGCGGCGCTCAGGCCGCCAAGGCCTGCACCGATGACGACGACCCTCATCTCAGGTCTCTCGTTGGCTCACGTACTCGGCAAGTGCGATCAGCTCATCGCGTGCCCCGCCGACCAGATCGATCTGATCGAGTGCCGCAACAGCCGCAACAGTCAGCCGTGTGATCGTTGACTCGAGGTCGGCGAGCGCGCCGGTCTCGACGATCACCTGTTGGATGTCGGCGATTTGCTCGCCGGTGAGCGCTGGGTTGCCAACGCCGTCGAGCACCACCAGTTGGGCACCCGATGCCGCCTCGATCGCTCTTGCCAACAAGGGTGTTGGCTTGCCTTCTCGGAGGTCACCTCCGACCGGCTTGCCAGTCGTTTCAGTATCACCGAACGCTCCCATCACATCGTCGCGCATCTGGAACGCATCGCCCAGCGGCAACCCGTAGGCGCTCAGTGCCGGGGCGAGTTCGCGGAACCGCTCAGGTGCCGCCAGCGCAGCCCCAAGATGAAGGGGTCGTTCAATCGTGTACTTCCCCGACTTGTACCTACAGATTCGCTCGGCGTGGGCGACACTCCGCACACCCCTGACCGATCCGAGAATGTCGAGTACCTGTCCGACGTTGAGTTCAATCCGCAATTCGTTCCAGACTCGCCATGCGGTCGGGTTGGCCTCTGACATCAGCTGGTCGGCGTACACGAACGCCAGGTCACCAATCAGGATCGCAACACCTTCACCAAATCGGCGTGGCTCGCCAGACCAACCACCTGCGGCGTGCCGCTCGGCGAACACGGTGTGAGTGGTCGGTTCACCGCGGCGGCTGGCAGCGTCATCCATCACGTCGTCGTGAAACAGCGCGAATGCGTGCATCAACTCGAAGGCGGCACCGGCGTCAGTCACGAGGGATGCGTAAGGGCTGCCCCCTGCACCAACGAAACCCCAATGACAAAATGCCGGTCGAAGCCGCTTTCCGCCCAGCAGGACCAGGCGCCGGATCTCCATCATCGGGTCTCGAAGATCCTCGTCAAACGCCGCCCAACGTTCCAACTCTGGGGTCAACATCGCATCGAGCCGTTGACACACACTGTCGGCGATCGGGCCCAAACTCCTTGGCGCAACGGCTCGCACCGTGCTGAGGTTAGTGGTGTGGTTCATGCTTGTCTCCTAGGCCGGATCGTCGAGTCCGGCATCGCCAAGTCCCGACGCCGCATCGAGGTCGGCGATCACCTCGTCGATCCGCAGCCGGGCGTTCCCAATTCGGTCACGGCAGAGAGCGATCAGCTCCGCCGCCCGGGTTACGCGATCAGCCAGACGATCGACGTCGACATCCGACCCTTCCAGCTCGCGCAGGATTCCGTCGAGTTCACCGAGGGCGGCGGCGTAGCCGATTGATTCGTTGGTCTTGTCAGTCACGTGATTGCTCAGTTCTCGGTTGGGTCGTCGATTCGGCTGGTCACGATTCCGTCGGCCAGTTGTGTAGTGATGATCATGTCGTGGATGACGTCGTTGGCGGATCTCACGATCGCACCGTCGCTGCGACGGGTGATGCTCCACCCGCGGCGGAGCAGGTTGACGGGGTCGAGTAGCGCCAATCGCGATAGGGCGAATTCGAGATCGCGTTGCTGCGAAGCGATTACCTGCGGTGCCCGACTGCCGATTCGTCCGGCGATTCGGTTGATCTGGCGTTCGGCCGCGGCCAACTGCCGAAGCGGCAATTCGCGCGCGCGATCGACCCTCGTGTCGAGCCGTCCGTCGGCTCGTTCGACGGCGGCGTGCGTTCGTCGTGCGATTCGGTGAGCTCGGTCTGAGAGTCGCGTCGTTGTATCAACGAGATCGCTCCGCAGCGCCGCCACGATTGCCGCCCAACGTTCCTCCGTTGCCGCCGAGTACGCCGCCACCAGTTCGATCAGCCGTCCCGCGCACGCTGTCGGAGTCTTCAGCGCCGTGTGGGCAACCTCGTCGGCGACACTTCGATCGACTTCGTGCCCAAGCCCGGTGAGCACCGGGATTGGGCTCGTGGCAATTGCCAACGCGATTGGTTCGGCATCGAATGTCGCCAGTTCATTGCGTGCGCCGCCACCTCGGATCACGACGACACAGTCAAGGTCCGGTCGCGCCGCAAGCGTGCGGATCGACGCTGCCACCATCCCAACCGCCCATTCACCCTGGACGCGTGTGTCGCAAACCGCCAACCGGAATCCGAATCCACTCTGCTCCAACTCATGATGAAAGTCATGCCAGGCCGCTGTGCCAACGCTGGCCACCACCCCGACCCGAAGCGGGACCGGGGAAAGCCCGTGCCGCCGATTGGCATCGAACAGCCCGTTCGCCACGAGCCGTCGTACGACCTGATCCCTCGCTTGCGACAGCTCCCCGAGTGTGAACCGCGGGTCGATCCCAGCCATCTTCAGGCCGAGACGACCGTTCGGTGCGTAATAGTCGAGGTGGCCGAAGATCCGGACCTTCATGCCATTCGCCAGCTCAAGCCGATTCTTCTTGAGTAGCGGGGTCAGATTGCGGATCATGGGAGCGAACAGCGACACGTTGAGCACAGCCTTGCCGCCACCGCCATTTCCAGCCTCTGCGTCGCTGTCTTCGACGAGCGCGAAGTAGAGGTGTGGCCCGCCGTAACGCAGTCCGCTGATCTCACCACGGACCCAAACACCGTCGGAGAAACCACGACGTAGTTGGTCGTTGATCGCGTCTGCCAACTCCCCGACCGTGTACGTCGGGTTGCTTGGATCGTCGAACGGCTCATCGCCAAAGTCGAACGCAGGCTGACTCATGGACGTGCATTTTGGCCCAGACCGACGACGATCGCACGCTCGGGTACTGTCGAGTCACCAATCATCCAGCATTTCACCCAGCTCATGGAGGGACAACGTGCGAAGAGTAGTCACCGGAGTCGGATCAGACGATCGGTCGATGGTCGTGTCCGACGGCGACGCACCGTTCGTGTTCGGACCGGTCGTCGACGCAGGTGGCCCATTCGGGTTGGGACGCGTCGAGGTCGGTATCGCTCCGGGACCAGGAGAGTCGCCTATCCATGAGCTTTGGGCGTTGTCCGACGACCCGGCCGTGACCACCGACGATCCGACGCTGCAGCTGCAATCGTTCGAAGTCGACATTCCCGCCGGATCAACCAAGTGGATCATCACGTCGATGGCTCCCGGCGCAGGCGCTCCGATGCACGCCACGCCGACCGTTGACTATGGCCTCGCGATAGCCACCGTGCTCGTCGGGTTACGCGACGCCGACCGGTGAGCGACGATCGGCACGTCTTCACGCGGGCGACCGGACGCCCGCTAGCAATACGCGCGGAGGGACGCATGATCACCGATGCCGATGGCCGCACCTACCTCGACGGCGCCGGCGGGGCGATTGCCTGTTCGATCGGACATGGTCATCCTGAAGTGGCTGCCGCGATGGCCACCCAGGCCAGCGCAGTCGACTACGTCCACGCCACACAGTTCTCGGCTCCCACGGTCAACGACTTCGCGGCGCGGGTTGCAGCCCTGGTGCCGATCGACGACGCTCGGGTCTTCCCCGTGAGCGGAGGCAGCGAAGCCAACGAGACGGCATTGAAGGTAGCCCGGTCGTACCACCTGGCGCGAGGCGACACCGAGCGTCACGTGATCCTCGCCAGGGCGGGGTCGTATCACGGTAACAGTCGCGGAGCCCTCGACGCCTCCGACAGAAGCGCGTTGCGAGCCGGCTACGAACCGTGGCTCGGGCAAACCGCCAGGGTTCCGCTTGTCAACCCGTATCGCGACGATCGCACCGGTACCGAGCACGCCGACCAGATCGACCGAATCATCTGCGAGATCGGCCCACAGCGTGTCGCCGCCTTCCTCGCCGAGCCCATCAGTGGGGCAACCCTGGGAGCTGTCGTGCCACCAGACGATTACTGGCCAGCCGTGGCGGAAGTGTGCGAGAGCCACGGGGTGTTGTTGATTCTCGACGAGGTGATGACCGGTTTCGGTCGCACTGGAGCATGGTTCGCGGCTGACCACTGGGGGGTCCGGCCCGACATCATCACTGCTGGCAAGGGGGTGTCGAGCGGGTACTGGCCGATGGGGCTGTGCATCGCCTCGGGCGAGATCTTCGATGCGGTGCAGGCTGCCGGAACATTCGTGCACGGGTTCACATGGTCGCACCATCCGATCGGGGCGGCGGCTGCCGGAGCGGTACTGACGATTCTCGAACGCGACGGCCTAATCGAGTCTGCAGGGCCACTCGGCGAGCGGTGCCGCAATCGACTTCGTTCTCAACTGGGCGACCACGCCAATGTCGGAGACATCCGCGGTATCGGACTGCTCAACGCCGTCGAGTTGGTGCGTGACCGAGCAAGCAAGCAGCCGTTCGAGCGCTCCGAACGAGTCATCGAGCGAATCACCGCCACCGCATTCGAACGGGGTCTCACCGTCTACCCCTGCGCCTCAGCCGTCGACGGTCACGTTGGCGATGCCGTCATGCTCGGACCACCGCTCAGCGTCACCGAGGACGAACTCGACGAAATGGTCGACCGTCTGGTGGCGGCCATCGGCGACGTGCTTCCGGCTTGACCAGCCCTGATCGTCGACGAGTTTGAGTGGAGTCGAGGTGGTTGTCCCGCGGAAACGTCCCTCCTGATGTGTGTTGGTGGTTGCGACACAACCAGGTATCGGGTCGGGCGGTCACTGACGGGGTGAGTCGTGACCGTCTGGTGGTGCCCGGTGGAAGCTGGCGGAACACAGGGTTTGTGGTCTGATGCGGGCTTGCATGCGTTGAGCGGATTCTGACCGAGGTCGGGTGGCCGAAAAGTTCACTTCTGGTGTGTGTGTTGGTGGTTGCGGCACAACCAGGTATCGGGTCGAGAGGTCACTGACGGGGTGAGTCGTGACAGTGTGGTGGCGCCCGGTGGAAGCTTGCCGAACACAGCGGTTGTGGCCTGATGCGGGCTTGCATGCGTTGAGCGGATTCTGACCGAGGTCGGGTTCGGCCGATGTGACGGTAGACAGCCGTTTGCGTGGTGTCGTGGGCCGGGGCATACCCACACTCGACCGAGCAGTCAGCCGATCACACCACACCCGAGTTCTGATGAACGATCAGGGGTTACGGGAAGTCGGTCGCTGCTGGTGCGTGGCGGCGTATCTCGCGGGGTGTCGGAGTCAGATGTAAAGCAGTCGGTCTCCGGGCGCGCCGGAGCGCCCCGGATTGGCGGGGTGGTTGCTGGTGTTGACGGCATCGTTTGCAGAGTGGTCGTTAGCAGAGTGTTGGCTGTTGCCGTTGTTCGACGGGTTCGGTTCGTCGGCTGGGTTGCCGGTCGATGGTTGGTTTGGTGTGCCAGATCGTGCCGTCGGGTCGTCGCCAGGTGGCAATCCGACCTGCGGTCATGGTCAGTTTCCAGCCGCCTTCGTGGACCAAATGGTGGTGCTTCTCGCATAGCGCGGCAACATGTTGTTGACTGCTGTTTTGCCGCCGTTGCGGAAGAACTCGATGTGATGCATCCGACAGTCATCGATCACGGTTCGACATCCTGGATGGGCGCAGGTGCGATGCATTGCCCGTAACGCTTTGCGTTGCGCAGGGGTGGCTGTTCGTACGGTTTGTCCGACGTCGAGGACTTCGCCGTCACCGGAGAGCACGACCGGGAACACGTTGGCGTCACAACACAAA
>JANPLQ010000033.1:0-14227 GCA_031422395.1 Ilumatobacteraceae bacterium
AGCCAACCTCCCGCCCCCGGTGTTGGTGGCTGCGGTTTCGAAGATTGCTACTAACGCGTCGGCTCGGCGTTGGCGGTCGGTGCGTGGCATCAGGATTGGTGTGGCGTGGTCGCCGTGTTGTTGTTTGGTGGTTTCCCAGTCGGTCAGGAACTCTGCGTCGCAGAAGGCGGTGAAGATGTTGTTCATCGTGGTGCCTTGGATCACGCCATGACTCGTTGACCACGAGTAGTGGCCGTCGGCTTCGGTGAGTGAGGCGTTGCGGTGGTGGTGGTTTAGTTCGTGGTGGCGGTGTGCGCCGTCGGCGTCGGCGAGTTGTTCCCAACGCCTGGTGACGGTCCGGAAGTCGGCGAACTCCAATGTTTTGGCTGCGTCTAACAGGATCTGTTGCGAACCTGGGAGTTGCTCGGCGCAGCGAGGATTCGAATGCAGGAACGCCAGTTCAACGACTTGATCGACACCGAGCGTCCCTGCCGCTAGTTCGGCACCGACATCTGGGAGGTGTCGTACGGCTTTGGCGATCCGGTGGCGGCGTAACGATTCGGCGGGTGAGGTGTTCGTGATCGCCGCGTTCCACGCTCGCACGCTGCGATGTCCATCAGCTAGATAATGAGCAGTCTGTTCGCAGCGATCGACAACCGACACAATCGTCGCCGTCAACCGTCGTCGGGTGACTTCCAACTCCCACAACAAGACATCCAACTGGGTGCCGTCGAGCCCGGCAATCTGATCTGCCGAGGGCAGACAGATCGTGGTGGGCTCGCTCATCATCTCTTTATACTATCATACATGTGTTCCGCATCTACAACCTATCGAACAACAAATCGAAAATCTTTCTGGTACCCCCCTCTCCCGATCTGCCTCGACTCCGCACGGGTGTTGCATGTCGACAGCAAGGTTGACGGATCGACGGAATCCGGCGACACTGGGTCGCGTGCCTTGCAGTAGTGAGGTGAAGTCGAAAGCCCCGGAGTGCCAGGCCGAGGACCGCAAGGTCGTCTAGGACGGGAGCCGGGGCTGACGCATTTCTGGACACAAGTCTCACAGTCGCTCCTCGCCACCAAACGACTGTGTCGCAGAGAGTGATCGAGCTGTCCAGCTCACCGAGCTGTCTCATCGACGGTGCGGAATCATTGATCGACTCCTTCGATCGAGTCTCCCCTTTGACAACTATCCGGCGGGTGGAGCTGGCGTTGCGTTAGCTATCGAGTGAAATTGCGTGTGCGATCCTGATCGCTTCCCTGGTGCTGTCGGCCGGATAGGGGTGGGTGGACATCTGGGTTGCTGAGACCAGGATCCCAGCGACCACACCGCCTCGGCGTACATAGAGAAACGTCGCGTTCGTAAGAAAGACGATCGGCTCGCCGAAGACCTCCTGTTCGTCCGGCTCGAACTCGAGGCGGTACGCAGCGACGGTGCCTTCGGGCAGGCCGTCCGTGATCGCGGTCCAGGTCGAATCGGTCGCGCGGTTCAACGCAATGCACTCAAGCAACTTCGCCCGCCACTCGACGTACTGATCGATCAGCGCCGGATCATCAACGCCCAGAATGACGTCGAGCGATCCTTCGCGATAGAGATCGAGCGTCGAGACACTCCCGAGATCGAACCGCACATCAAGCCCGTAGGGTCGGGGACCCAGCGAGTTCCCGCAACGGTCGCGCTCGCCGACAAGGGCTGCAGGCTGGGACTCGTTTAGCTCCATGCCGGAGAAGAGCCAGTTCGGCCCGACCGCCTCTTCCGATGGCAACCTTTCGGCGAGCTCAGGGTCAAACCCACGTGCCTTTGACAACCAGTCGACGTCGAGCTCGTCCAGCTGGTCCAGCGGCACCAGGGCGAACTCAGGTGGCGTACTGTCATCCACCACGGAGTCGGCGGGGTGCGCCTCGACGACGGCTGGAGAGGTGTCGCCCACCTCGCCCTGAGGCACCGCGATCGAGGCCGACGGGCCTTCTCCGGCGGCGACCGCGTCGACTGATTGCAAATCGGCGTTCGAGCGGGACGAGCACCCCAAGGCCACAGCCAGCACGACGATCAGGATGCCGGTACGAGCACTCAACACACGCGAGCATCGACCTCTCACGGCGAATACTTGAGCACAGCGAGGTCTGACACGCGCAATGCATCAAGTGGATCAGCCGGGAGTTGGTGAATCTCGAGCACCGACACGCTGTCAGGATACCTTTGTCAGGAATCCCAGGTGTGTCGGTCCGGGATGCCGTTGTGTGCCTACCGATCGGCGCGCTCGACAACAGCAACCTGATCGGACATCCGGCTCTGCCGGCGGATGCATCCCGGTCGGGCGCGACCGGCTTTGCTTGATGTGCGTGGCATCGCGGACATCCGATTGTGCGACAGGATCCGCACACGCCGCCAACAGCTGGCAACGTCGGCCGTGATGCTCCTGGGGCAGGCTCGCTATCGCCAGGAATCGATCATTGGTCGATCGGCGCTGAGCGAGTCCGCGATCTGGTTCAGATCGGATGGATCCCCGGTGAGGATGCTGTCTCGAAGCCGAACGGCCAGCACGACAAGGTCTGCGTCGGCGACGTCTTTCGTTCCAGAGCCTGCCAACATCAGGCCGACTGCCCCTCCGTCGTCGGGCGGGTGAATCTCAACCGTTCCCAGAAAGCAGCAAGCCGAGCTTGGCGGGCACCGCCTCGCCAGACCTGTGCAACCACGGGGTCCGTCGTGTGCAACGCAATCCTGTTCCTCTGAAGTGCGGTGAGCAGCACCCGAGCGGGTTCCTCGCCACGATCAACCGAGATCAGGAACCCGGCATCGAGAATCACAGTTCGTAACGGCGACTCATCGCGTCGATTTCTGCTTGGTCGATCGGGTCCAGCTCCAAGCTCCCATTCCGCGAGAAAAGCGGGAGTTGCAATCAAGGTGACGACGTGCGATCCTGAGTTGAGCGTCTTCGTCACGGGTCCCGACGCTCGGCATGTCGCACATTCATCCGCCAAGCTGCATCTCGACGAGCAGTACGACTACAACGAGCAGCGAGATCTGATTGGATCACCACCCGAGTGGGTACGCCTATGGGGATCCCGGGATCAAACCATGAAACGAAAGCTCGCCGCCGTCCGAACCGCCTGTATCGCGAGGCAGTGATGATCAGCGCCTCTGAGAGCGCCGAAGACGTCGTCGTGGTCGCCAACCGTCTGCCGGTGGAGATGCTCGCGGACGGGCGGCTCGTCCGCAGCCCTGGCGGGCTGGTGTCGGCACTGTCGTCGATCTCGGGCTCCGAAACGTCGGCACCCCAGTGGGTCGGTTGGCTCGGGCCCCAGTCGTCCGACGACTCCCGCCAATGCCTCGCGGACGACTCCCTCCACGCCGTACCGCTGCGACCGGCCGAGGTCGCTGGCCACTACAGCGGGTTTTGCAACTCGCTGCTCTGGCCGCTGTTCCACGGGCGCCTCCAGAAGCTGGAGCTGAACCGGTCGTGGTGGCGACACTACCGCGCAGTCAACCAGCGGTTCGCGACCACAGCGGCCGACGTTGCACCGCCGAACGGGATCGTGTGGGTGCACGACTACCACCTGCTGCTCGTCCCGGCAATGCTGCGCGCCAGACGGAGCGATCTCCGTATCGGACTCTTTCTCCACATTCCCTTCCCCCCGGCCCAACTCTTCGCCGCGCTGCCGTGGCGTCAGGAGTTGCTGCTCGGCATGCTGGGTGCCGATCTGCTCGGCTTCCAGACCGACACCGACGTGACCAACCTGTACGAGGCGCTCGACCGCTTCGGTGGTGGGCAGGTCCGGCGCCACGGGCCAGCGGACCGGCCCGCCGTCGCCGCCGAAGCATTCCCGATCTCGATCGACTTCGCGCATTGGTCCGACCTCGGGACGAGGGTTGCCGATCGCGGCCGGGAGCGTCGGGCGGAGCTCGATGCCGACTACGTGTTCATCGGTGCCGACCGGCTCGACTACACCAAGGGCATCTCGCAACGCCTCACGGCATTCGGCGAACTTCTCGACGAAGGCCACCTCGATCCGGAGCGGACCACGTTCGTGCAGATCGCGGTGCCGAGCCGTGACGACATCCCGAGCTACCGCGAGGAGCGCGACGAGATCGAACGGCTCGTGGACGAGATCAACGCGCATCACGTGCGCCGAGCGGGCGGCGGGCCGATCCGATACATCCACGAGGGGCTCGACGAAGAGGATCTTGCGGTGTGGTTCTGCGCTTCCGACTGTCTCGTGGTCACCTCGCTGGCGGATGGCATGAACCTGGTCGCCAAGGAGTTCGTCGCCTGCCGCGCCGACCGGCGGGCCACGGTCGTGCTGTCAGAATTCGCTGGCGCGGCGGCCAACCTTCCGGGAGCGATAGTTGTCAACCCCTACGACACAGAAGCCGTGAAGCGCTCCCTTCTCGACGCTTCGCGCATGCCGGTCGTTGAGCAGGTCGAACGCATGGTGTCGATGCGCGAGCAGGTCCGCGAGCACGACTTCAACGATTGGGCGTACCGCTTCTTGGGTCGGCTGCGCTCCGTCGGAACCCGAAATTCCCCTCGGCGTCGTTCGGTCACAGCCCGCGTGCGAGACAGGCGCGAGGTGCGGCGCGGTGATCGATTCGCCGACCGCAAACCAGCGCCGGTGGAAGACGAACAATGAGGATTGCGGTCGTCGCTCCCCCTTGGCTGCCTGTGCCACCACTCGCGTACGGTGGCACCGAGGCCGTGGTCGACGCGCTCGCAACCGGGCTGCAGGAGGCCGGCCACGACGTGCTGCTGATCGGCCACCCCGATTCGACGTGCCCGGTGCCGCTCAGGTCCGTGGTCCCCGCGTCCGACACGGTGCAGATGGGCCGCGCGAGCATCGAGCTCGAACACGCGATCGGCGCCTACCGGCTGGCTGCCGACTACAACGTGGTCAGCGATCACACCGTCGGCGGGCCGCTGCACTCGGCGTCGTACCCGGACCTGCCGGTCGTGGCCACGAACCACAACCCCTTCTCGCGCACCCGCGACGCGATCTACTCGACGCTGGTCGGACGGGGCGCGATCGTGGCGATCTCCGAGTCCCACGCGGCGTCGACGAGGCTCCCGATCGCCGCCGTGATCCACCACGGAATCGACGTCGATCAGTTCCCGGTCGGCTCCGGTGCCGGCGGATACCTGGCGATGCTCACGCGGATGACGCCCGACAAGGGAATCGACCGAGCGATCCGCCTCGCTCGGCGTGCTGGCGTTCCGCTTCGCATCGCGGCGAAGATTCGCGAGCGTCACGAACGCGAGTACTTCGACTCCGTGATCGCGCCGCTGCTCGGCGACGGCATCGAGTTCCTGGGTGAGGTCGACGCGATCGGCAAACGTGTGCTGTTGGCCGACGCCACCGCTCTGCTCAACCCGATCGAGTGGGACGAGCCGTTCGGGATGGCAATGCTCGAGTCGCTGGCATGTGGTACCCCAGTGGTCGCGACTCCACGCGGCGCTGCACCCGAGATCGTCATGCCGTCGATCACCGGCTACCTCGCCACTGATGACGACCAACTGGTTTCGTCGATCGGCGCGCTCGACCGCATCGACCGCGCCGCGTGCCGACAGCATGTGCGCGACCGGTTCTCGATCACCGCGATGTGCACCGCCTACACCAAGGTGTTCGAACAGGAGATCGAACGGCGACGCGCTGCGACGGTGGGATCGTGAGTGTCAAGCCCCACGTGATCGCCGTCGACCTCGACGGCACGCTGTACGACGGTCGAAAGGCGCACCCAGAGGCGATCGCAACCCTCCGAAACGCCCGCGATGCCGGCCATACGGTGGTGATCGTCACCGGGCGACCATGGCGCGACCTCTACGGGATGGTGCCAACACTGGTCGATATCGCGGCGTGCGCGGTGTGCGAAGACGGAGCCGTGCTGATCGACCTCTCAACGGCAGCGGCCGTGCTGCTCGCCGAGCCGCCGCCGCGGGCGCTGATCGACGCGCTGGAAGCGGGCGGCGTCGTCGGGCTGGTCGTGGCCGAGGTCGCGATCGGCATGCCGGTGGAGCACGCCGAGATCGCCCGCAAGGTCGTCCAGGAGATGGGCGCCGGCTATCACCTCGTCCGCAACAAGAACTCGGTCGCGATCATCCCGGACGGTTGTCACAAGGGAACTGGTCTCGCTCACGCGATCGCCCACCTCGGGCTGTCAGGCACGCCGGTCCTCGCGATCGGCGACGCCGCCAACGACCTACCGATGTTCCGGTTCGCTGACATCGCCGTCGCGGTCGCTAACGCAGACGCGCTGGTGCGCGACGCCGGCATCGAACTCACCGAGCTGCCGGGTGGTGCGGGCGTCGCCGAGGCGATCCGCCGTTACCTCGCGGTGACGGTCAGGGCGGGCTGATCGTCAGCGGGCAGAGATCGTGCCGCTGGTGTCGGCGACGCGAATGTCGAACGTCTCCGAGCCGCAGCGCACTCCGGTCAGCGACATCATGTCGATCGCTCCCACTATCGGATTGATGACGAGCCGCCCATCACCGTTGGGTTCGAGGCCGAGCATCATGCGCATCAGCAGGAGCGGTGTCGCCGCCGCCCACGCCTGCGGCGAGCACGACGTCGGGAACGGCACCGGCGTGGCGATGTCGGAGCGATCGAACCCGCAGAAGAACTCCGGCAATCGACCGTTCCATGCCTCGGAAGCGTCGAGCAGTCCGTTGGCGATGGTGAGCGCGGCGTCGTTCAGGCCGTAGCGGGCGAGCCCGATGGCACACAGCGCGCTGTCGTGGGGCCAGACGGTCCCACAGTGGTAGCTCATCGGATCGAACCCTGCCTCGTCGGCGGCGAGGGTGCGCACGCCCCAGCCGGTCCACATCGACGGGCCGAGGAGTCGCTCCGCGATCGCCGACGCGTGACCGTCGTCGACGATGCCGCTCCAGAGGCAGTGGCCGATGTTCGACGTGAGCGAGTCGACGCGTTCCTTGTCGGGGCCGAGAGCGACGGCGAACCATCCGAGCTCGTCGATCCAGAAGTCGCGGTTGAAACGCACCTTGAGTTCAGCGGCCTGCGCCCGTCTCCGCTCGGCGACGTCGGGGTCGCCGAAGTGGTCGGCGATGGCGGCGCGGGCCTGCAGCGCGGCGTACACATACCCCTGCACCTCGCACAGCGCCAGGGGTGCTACCGCGACGCGACCGTCGCGATAACGGATCCCGTCGACGGAGTCCTTCCAACCCTGGTTGACGAGTCCGCGGTCGTTGGCGCGCAGGTACTCGACGTAGCCGTCACCATCGCGGTCGCCATATTGCTCGACCCAGTCGAGCGCACGATCGGCGTGGGCAACGAGGCCCTTCAGCGCCGCATCGTCGACGCCCCAGCGCATCAGCTCACCGAGCACCACGACAAACAGAGGTGTCGCGTCGGCTGAGCCGAAGTACAGACCGTGCCTGGTGAGCGAGACAGGCTCGATCGCCAGCTGCCGCGTCTCGTGCACGATGCGACCCGGCTCCTCCTCGGTGGCGTCGTCGACCCTGCTGCCCTGCAGTTCGGCGAGCACTTCGAGTACGCCGAGCGCCATGTCGCGATCGACCGGGAGGGTCATGTACGCGGTGATCAGCGCGTCGCGGCCAAACAGCGTCATGTACCACGGGGCACCCGCCGCGACCACCGGGCGGTGGCGCCCCGTCGGGTCGTGAAGCCGCAGCGAAGCAAGATCGTCGATCGCGGTCGTGTAGGCCTCGACCAACCGCGAGTCGGACGAGCGCAGTCGTGGTGCGGCCGCCGCCCACTCGACGTTCCGGCGCTCCGCACCCGCGACGCTGGGATGGTGATGTCGCGCCTGGATCCAGCGGGCACCGATCGCGACCGACAGGTCGACGTGAGTGCACCAGGTCTCCATCGGAGCGAGCTCGACCGACCAGCGGAAGCCCGTTCGGCTGATCTGTGCTCCGTCCCGTTCGACGGTGAGTTGGGCACGCCGGTTGATCTCGCCGTTCCGCCAACCGAAGCCGAGGCTGTCTTCCTCGATCGTCACCGAGTGTTCGCCCTCCACATCGTCGCGGCCGGCTTTGATCGCGAACACGTCGGCAAAGTCAGCCGCGACCTCAAGCTCCAAGGCGATGACCGTCGTCGCCGAACCGTAGTTTCGCAGCTCGATCAGTTCGTGCCAGACAGTGCCGACCCAGCGTCTCCTGACGACGAGCAGGTTGACGTCGGGGTGGCCCGGCACCTGATGCCGCCCGACGAATGTCGCCGAGTTGGCGCTTGGTTGGTGCACCGCGAGCGGTTCGACGGCGTGGCCGTCGAGATGCAACCGGGCCAGGTTGAGCACCCGCATGTCCGCGAAGAACACGCCGTGCGCCGGGTTGGTGTCGAAGTCGCCGGTGCGGCTGCTCAGGCAGAATGTCTGCCCGTCGACGAGGGTGACCAGTGACGACGGGTCACCGAGGCTGGACGGTTGCCCGGCGAGCACCCACGGACTGGCGGTGGTCGACGATGGCATCCTGTCCAGTGTTACGCGAACGGGCTGCACAAGTGCGTCATATCCCGTGTTGCCGGCAGACAATTCAGCGACGCGTACGAGCGCCCTCGAGCCGGCGGAGGCGACGGTGGCCCGACTTTCTCCACCGCGGATGGGCACGGTGAGATAGAAGTCACAGCGCACAATCAGTCGACTTGGCGATGTTTGATCACTCGGCGTTGAGGAGCTTGTCGAATGCTGCCGGCGTGACTACTGGCGGATTCTGTTCCTCCCACTCGAGCAGGTCCTTGTGACCAGACACGATGTAGTCGGCACCGTTCTTTCGGGCAAGCGCCACGAGGTAGTCATCATCCGAGTCGCGTAGCGTTTCGGGAATCGCAAATGGGACAACGACAACGTCGGCGGTCGTTCGAATCGAGCGAAAGAATGCGACAGCGTCGTCGTGCGTGATCCATTTCGCGAGACGGGGTCGAGTCAGTACGTCCTCGACTTCAGACAGAACCCCTTCGCTGACGATCAAATCGAACACCCGGTTGGCGAACCACGCCTCAACAATTCGGAACGATGGCCCCGTTGAATCGCCGCTGAGACGAACACGTTGGCATCGAGAACAGCGCCAACAATCACGCCCGACGTCGCCCTCGACGAGCGACCTTGACCTCCTCGACAGCCAGCTTCATGGCGTCGTCGTCGGACAATTCGTCGGCCTCAGCGACAGTCTGATCAAGACGTGTGCGTGCCGATCGCGTGTAGTACTCCCACGCAGCCTGTCTTGACATTCCGAGTGCAGCACCGACTTGATCCCACGTCGCCCCGACTTCCCGTGCGGCTTCGATCGCTTCGCGTCGCAAACGACCAAGCTCGGTCTCGCACAGCGACAACTCGCGTAATGCTTCAAGTGGATCAGCCGGAAGCTGATGAACGTCGAGTACAGACATGTTGTCAGGATACCTTGACAGACGGCCGTTTGGCAACGGGGTTCGTAACGCTCGTTCGCCCGGATCGCGTGACTCGAGCGAGGAGCGGAGCGCCAGTTCAGGCTGCGATCCATGGCGATCGGCTTGGCTATCGCCGATCTCCGTTGTCGTCATAGAGGCGTTGCTCCCGTCGGCGTGCCCAGCCCCATCGACTCCACAGGTAGCCCACGATGACGGCCATAGCGATTCCCGCACCGACTCCGGCACGCCAATCGCGAACGATAAGTATCGTCCAGATGAACAGCACAACCCCACTGGCGGCAGCGATCCATGCCGGATGATGAAGGGCGAACAGCGTGAGCTTCGACTGTCGCATCGGGATCGGCTTTCTCGGCATCGCTCACACGTTCGCGCATCGCTGACCGACTACTTGAATATCTACGGTTCTGTCGCGTCATCGGAACCACCAGCCGTCAGTCACGCCGTCTGAGGGCAATTCGCGGCGCATCGCTTCGAAGAGCCGTCGCAGTTTCGGCCTCGCCTCTCGCTCGACATAAAGCCGTTCGATTATCCCCGGCTCGGCCGCCAATTGATCGAACGGACCGTCGCCCAAACACCAGAGGTCGTCGCCGTCGTCGTCGGGGCAAGCCTCCAACGTCGCAATGGCAAGCACCCACCGCAGGCTCAACGGCAGCGTGGCCATGTCGTTCTCGACAAGATCCTGGCCGAACCACTGGCGCTCTAGCCAGCGCCAGGCGCGTCAGCGCGACTGTGCAACGCTTGGCGTCTGACTCGGATCATCAAGGGAACGCAGAATAGAGCGAGAACCAATGGAACTAGGCCCCAGAACCAGAGCCCGTTGGCCAGCCCCAAAATGGCGAAACCGAGATTGAGGACACCAAGGAGCGCGAGCTGCGCGATGGCAAGGCGTTCGCTCAGCGGAGACACGCGCAGCAGTTTGCCCGGTATGGAGCCCGAAATGCCCAGGGACTCTGCACGGAACGATTGCCTCGAGCGAGTGGAGTTAGCGGTCAGCCGGCGTGTTGTTTCTCGTCTCAGATGTCTGCGATGGTCGTGTTGCGGCGCTCGGCGGTGGCGCGAACGAACACGACCACCGCGAGCAGAGCAGTTTGGGTGTTACCTGGGCTGGAGTTCAGGTCGGCAACGGTTCGCTCGCACGATCCACGGCGCTGACCGCGAGCCAAGCGAGTAGGGACCCTGCCGGATAGGCGGCGAGCCACACTGCGTCGCGCTCGACAAGTCGGTCCCACGTAGCGAGCATCGACGCGACAGCGTGAGCGCCCCAGACGCACCCTGCGAACAGCATCACCACGACGACGCTCGCTCTCCTGGTTCTCGATGGAGCTCGGTCGAGTATTCGTACCTCAACGGGCAAGAACACACCGGCGAGGACGACACTCAAGACGACAGCGATGCCTACCGCTACCGCTGGCCCATGGTCGTAGAACGGATACTCCTTGGTCCAATCCCGCACGAAGTTCAGCACTGGCCCGAGGATGACAACGACCCCGCACCAGATTGCGATCGATCGTCTCGACATGAGCGCTGCTCCTTCCACCCAGCAGTCTCCCACGACACTTCGGCCGGAGCAGGCTCGGCTCACTGACGAGTGCCAGGTAGCTCGAGATGGCCCGTGCGTCGTAGGGTCTCCAAGAGCCGACTGACTGACTTGCCGAATTCAAGTCTGGTGTCGTGCGTAGCTGTCAGAGCGGGGATGCGACGAGATATACACCGAAAAACAATGACGTCTCGGCCATCTCCGCGCAGTGTCGTACCGCAGCGCCCAGCGAGTCCGGCGCGTCGTTCAACGCCTCGACCACATTCGTGCCGCCAACAGCGTAGGCCTGTTGGCCAACCGTTGCCTCAGTTCCATCCGGACCGACAACCGTCCCTGTCGTCGCATCCCATGTCGTCCCTGACACGAAGACAGCGACCCCTAGCCCTGCGTCGGTGTCATCGATGTAGAAACAGCCATTGCGCAGTAGAAGGAGGCCGCCCACGATACCCTCCGGGGACTGATCCGACGGCGGACCGGTGATCAGCGTCTCGTTATTCGGTATCTCGATGACCGTGCTGGGAATCGCCTGTGTGGCGACCGGCGGCCGGGAGGATGCGATGGACTGATGAGTCGGGGCAACGACAGACGGACTGGTCGTGGCGATCGATGAAGGCGACGGGAGCGTTGTCGCGATCGTCAGGCTTGGGGTCTGCAGGGACGGACTCGTCGGGGTGTCCGGAGCATTGATGCTGATGGCATCTTCGCGGTCAGTGAGCCAGAGCGCGAGCGCGCCTGCACAGGCAGCAGCTGCGACCATGACTCCGCTGACCAGCGCCACGCTGCGTCTCCGTCGCAGACGTCGCGCGTCGTTGCGACGTGTGAGGTCGTCGAGTGATGGCATCGGATGAGTCTCGTGGTCTCTGACTGCGTCGACGACTCGACCGAACGCGGAAGCCGCCCTAGCTTTATCACTCATCTCTGTTCTCCTGTTCGTTGCTCAACGGCGGGCTTCTCAACAGCTTTTCACATACGCAATTGAGTCATACGTCGCCGAATCTGTTTAGGCCGACCATTGGGGTGTCGCTGCATGCGACACATCGACCAGCACCATTGCGGGGCCAACGGAAGACCGCCCACCTGGGTCGAAAACGACAATCGCCCTCCGCAACGGGAGGGCGATTCTTGGTAGCCCGTACGGGATTCGAACCCGTGCCGCCACCTTGAGAGGGCGATCCGGGCTGTTCGTCCCGTGCTGTCAGATGCCGTTCCGTATGGATTTACCAGGGCAAATGCTACTCGACGTGTCGTCGAATGTCACCCCGTGTTGCCAATGGCTGGCCCATTCATTGGCAACCACATTGGCAGTGCCGCCACACTTGCGTTGTGGGTGCCACCAAAATCGCATCGATACCGGGTGCCCACCGCGTCCTCATTGGCAAGACGATTGGCACGTCGGTGAACGCCACTGGCGACCACTGCCACACCAGACGATCGCAACCTCCTCGCCGCGCGCTCAATCACCTTTCGCCGCGCCCACGGCAAGCCTGTAACGGCGCAACCGCGCAATTCGCGCTGGCGACGCATTGCGAACATCCGCAACGCACCCGCGGTGAGTTGGCAAGGCCGCCGACAGGTTGGAATCGCGCAGGGCGCCGCGCCTACGTGAATCGCGTCATGACCGGCATCACCGAGTAGTTCGGCGACGCGCACCCTGAGGCATTCGTCGACGAGGAACCTCACACCGACGCCCGAAGCGGCAACTCCCGCTCGCGCACTGCCTCGGCTGCAAACTGAAGTGCTTGACGAACGTCATCGGCATGAAGCTGCGGGTACCCCTCGACGATCTGTTCAACGGTCCAGCCTTCGGCCACCAACGACACCACGGTCGCAACCGGGATCCGAGTTCCCGTGATACACGGCACGCCACCCATAGTCAGATGATCCACGTTGATGCGCTCGAATCGCATACCGCCAATCTACTCCAACTAGCGCCGCACAAGAAGGCGTATTGCACCACGTCTGCACCACAGCACCGAGCTATCTCATCGAACATGTTGAATCATCAAAGCGACTCCTCAGATCGGGGTCGCACCTTTGACAACTATCCAGCGAGAGTTCTTCCCGTGGTTCGCCGACGACGGCACGCAACCGACCGGGAACCTTGCGGCGATTTACCCGACCACACCTCACCGAAAGCGGATGCCGACACCGTCTCTGATCAGGCTCCCTTGGCGAGTTTGGCGGCGTGTTGAAAGGACACATCGAGAACACTGGCGATGTCGCGAACGGGGATACCTTCGTCAGCCATCTCGTGAGCTAGCCGACGGGACAAGATGTCGACGACGGTGCGCAACTCAGCCAGCTCGGCACGTTGCTCCCGCGTGGTTCGGATCAGTTCGTCGACCTCTGGATTGACGACCGGAATCGGGCCGTGGACCTTGACCTCCGAAGCTGGGACGTCGAACGCCAGCGAGATCGCGTCTCGGATCATCACTTCGCCTTGTTCAAGCCGACGTACCTGGGAATGAACGCCCGGTAGTTCCGGCACGCTCAAAGCCCACCATCCCCCACTCCGGCGGGCCTCGGCGGTGTACTCGTGGTTTGGGTCAAATGTTGGTGCCCGTTTCGTCATGTCAGTCGTCCTTCGCGTCGCGGAGTATGCCCTTCGCAGTCAGTTCGTTGATGTCTCGATGGCGTGGCACGATCACGAATCGCTCGCCCAACCACACCTTGCTATGCGAGCCTCCCTCGGTCACTTCGAACTTGACACCACGGTCCTTGGCGAGTTGGCGAAGCTGTTTGAGAAGTTCGGCCCGCTTCACGAACTAAGTCTACCAGATGCGACTCTCAGTGTCTCACGCGAGCGACTACTACTACTGCTTCCACCGTCAAATGTCGATCTCGATTCCCCGACCTCGTGACGCCTCGACGGCGACGACCGGTCGCATCTGGTCCAGGATCGACTCGATTACCTCGCTGTGGGCTTCGTAGGCGCCTTGGTGGTCGATCACTTCGTGGTAGGCGTGGTGGTGTTGTTCGATGCGGGCGGCGAAGATGCCCCAGACTCGGCGGCCGTTGGCGTGGTCGGGGATTGGGCCGAATTCGTCGATCGCCCAGTCGGGTTGTTCGAGGCGGAGATGGTGGGCGCGGACATGGATGTCGTTCCAGATTGTTTGATCGACTCGGTCGAGGTCGACGTTGTCTCCTTGGTTGGCGTTTCCGTCGTTGACGAGCTGGTTGAGTTCGTATTGGTCGGCGAACAGATCGCGAAGCTGCTCGCCGATCAGCAACGACGGCGGCTCGACCGCCGTGCCGCCGAGTTCTGCTTGGCGGGTGTGGGCGGGTTGGTCGATCCAGTCGGTGGTGAGGCAGCGGGTGAGCACCTCGGTGGCGG
>JANPLQ010000034.1:0-4644 GCA_031422395.1 Ilumatobacteraceae bacterium
CGAGCAGCTTGCCTTCTTCCTCGAACTGCTAGAGCCGGACCTGGAGTTCCTCCTCGATCTTCTGGATCGCAATTGCCAGCCGTTCGTTGCCGGCGACATAGTGGGTTGCCGGGAAGATGCTGGTGCGCTTCATCTCCTCGAGCGTTTCGCCTGTCAACGGGTCGATCCTGGTGAGCCGGTCGACGGTGTCACCAAACATTTCGATCCGCAGGACCGATTCTTCATACGACGGATGAACCTCGATCGTGTCGCCACGCACCCGGAACCGACCACGCCCGAGCACAGCGTCATTCCGGTCGAACTGCATGTCGACGAGCCGGCGCAGGATATTGCGCATGTCGTAGTCGACGCCAACCGATAGATCGAGCAACTGCCCCTTGTACTCCTCAGGGTTTCCCATGCCGTAGATGCAGCTCACCGAAGCGACGACGATCGTGTCACGGCGGGTCAGCAGGGCGGCGGTTGCAGAGTGGCGCAGGCGATCGATCTCGTCGTTGATCGACGAGTCCTTCTCGATGAACGTGTCGCTCGATGGGATGTACGCCTCTGGCTGGTAGTAGTCGTAATAGCTGACGAAATATTCGACCCGGTTGTTCGGGAAGAACTCCTTCATCTCCTGTGCGAGTTGAGCGGCAAGGCTCTTGTTCGGCGCGAGGATCAAGGTTGGGCGCTGGATCTGCTCGATCGTCCACGCCATCGTCGCCGACTTGCCCGAGCCGGTAATCCCGAGCAACGTCTGAAACCGCTCACCCGCCAAGATGTTCTTCGAGAGTGCGGCAATCGCTTCTGGCTGGTCCCCTGCCGGGGAGAAGTCGGAGACCACACGAAACGTCGGTTCGTCAGTCACCGGAATGGATGTCACGGTGTCGGTCACAGGAGAAAGCCTACACCCGAACGGACGTTCGATGCGACATATTCGACGTCAAGCGGCGCCTGGGATCGCCCACGATCAGTCACAAGCCGAGTTCGAGAATCGCTGCCCACAGAGCGTCAACCTCAGCCCTGAGCGCGTCGAGGTCACCCGAGTTGTCGACGACGTGGGTGGCCTTCGCCAGCCGGTCGTCGCGACTGATCTGGCTCGCAATTCGGTTGCGGGCGTCGATCTCGGACATCCCACGCACCACTAGTCGCTGTATGGCGACTTCGACTGGAACGTCGACGACGATCATCGCTTGCACGTCGTCACGCGGATTCTCACCCAACAATGGGAAGTCGAGCACGACGATGTTGTCGGTGTCTGCCTGTTCTGAAATTTGGGTACGAATCTCGTTCTGAATCGCGGGGTGGGTGATCCCGTTCAGATCGGCTAACGCCTGCCTTGCTGCGTCGGAGTCACCGAACACGATCGCTGCCACGGCAGCGCGGTCGAGTGATCCGTCGTGTCGAAGAATGTGCGAACCGAATCGGTCGGCCATCTGCACCAGTAACGCGCTGCCAGGATTCTGGAGATCGCGAGCGATCTGATCGGCATCGATGACGACTGCGCCGTACTCAGCGAGGATTGCGGAAACCGTGGACTTACCGGCACCAATCCCGCCGGTGAGACCGACGAGAATCACGCAGGATCAGGCCTCAGCGAGATCAGCAGCAGGCTCTTCGGATGGAACGGCCTCGTCAGCATCTGCATCGTCGACTACTGCCGTCTCGACAACTTCTGCTGTCTCGACAACTTCTGCCGTCTCGACTACCTCTGCCGGCGGTTCGCTGACAGCGACCTCTGCTGGCACTTCGAGTGCAGCAGCGGCAGCGGCTTCGGCCTTTTCGAGCTCTGCCCATGCAGCCTCGATCTCGTCGGGGTTGCCAGCGGTCCAGTTGCCCTCGGAGTCGATCTCGAAATGCTCGCGATACTCGGCGGCGAGTTCGCCACCCTCGGCGGCCTGCTTGATCGAGAGGCTGATCCGACGACGGGCGAGGTCGAGATCGATGATCTTGACCCACAGTTCCTCACCGGGCGTGACAACTTGCTCGGGTGAGTCGACGTGGTGCGCCGACATTTCGGAAATGTGCACGAGACCTTCGATGCCGTCGCCAACCTGGACGAACGAACCAAACTGGACGAGCTTGGTAACTCGGCCGTATACCAGTTGACCGACTTCGTGCGTCTCGGCGAACTGCTGCCACGGGTCGGCCTGTGTTGCCTTCAACGACAGACTGATCCGCTCGCGGCTGAAGTCGACGTCGAGCACCTGGACCTTGACCGGGTCGCCAACGGCAACAACCGAACCCGGGTGATCAACGTGCTTCCACGACAACTCGCTGACGTGAATCAAGCCGTCCATCCCGCCGAGGTCGACGAACGCACCAAACGAAACCACCGACGACACATGGCCCTCGCGGACCTCGCCGATCTTGAGATTCGTGAGGAAACTGTCGCGAGTCTCCTTCTGCGTCTCCTCGAGGAAGGCACGACGGCTGAGCACGACATTGTTGCGGTTCTTGTCGAGCTCGATGATCTTGGCCTGCACGATCGTGCCGACATATGGCTGCAGGTCGCGGACACGGCGCAGCTCGACGAGCGATGCGGGCAGGAAGCCACGCAGACCGATGTCGACGATCAAGCCACCCTTGACGACTTCGATAACCGGACCCGACACGATCTCGTCGGCTTCCTTCTTGGCTTCGATCGTCCCCCAAGCTCGCTCGTACTGAGCGCGCTTCTTGGAGAGGACCAGACGACCTTCCTTGTCTTCCTTGGTGAGCACGAGAGCTTCGACTTCTTCACCAAGCGACACGACCTCTGACGGGTCGACGTCGTTGCGGATGCTCAACTCACGAGCCGGGATAACACCCTCGCTCTTGTAACCGATGTCGAGCAGCACTTCGTCTTTGTCGATCTTGACAACGATGCCGGTGACGACTTGACCGTCTTCGACTTCCACGATGGTGTCGGCGATCGCATCAGCGAAGCTCATGCCGAGATCGTTGATCGTGACCTCGCGCGGGGTGTAGTTACCGTCCTCATCGAAGGTTCCCATAGTGGGATTCGTGTAGGACAGGAGAGTCGAGGTATCGGACAAAGGACGGACTACTTTCAATCAAACATTGGAGGATGTTCACGAAAGCACTGGATTCAGTGCAAGCCGCGATCCTACCAGCGCCGAAACCGTTCCAACATCCCGGCCCGGGTGCCGAACAGGGAGTTCAGCCTTTGGCAGCGGCCCAGGTGTCGCCCCATGCAACATTGACTTCTAGCGGCACGTTCAACTCTGCAGCGCCCCGCATCAGGTCGATCACCAGCGGACCAACAACCTCTCGTTCGTCGTCGGGGACTTCGACAATTACTTCGTCGTGAACCTGAAGAACCAACACACTCTGGTAGCCACCGTCAACGAGTGCGTGGTCGATGCGAACCAGCGCAACCTTGAAGATGTCGGCGGCGAGCCCCTGAATACCGGCATTCATCGCCTGCCGCTCCCCCGCTTGACGGATTCGCCAGTTCGAGTTCAACAGCTCGGGGATCGGGCGACGGCGGCCGAACAGCGTCTCGGTGTAACCATTCTTGCGAGCCTCGATCACGGTCGCTTCCATGTACGCCTTGACGTTAGGGAATGCCTCGAAGTAGGCATCGAGGATCTTGGCCGCTTCGTCGGTGGCGATGTTGAGGCGCTGACCGAGACCGTATGCCTCCATCCCGTATGCCAATCCGTAGGAGACCATCTTGGCCTTCGAGCGTTGCTCGATCGTGACGGCCAAAGGGTCGACATCGAACACTCTCGCCGCAGTCGCGTTGTGAATGTCCTGACCGCTCGTGAACGCCGAAATCAAGCCAGGATCGGCAGCGAGGTGGGCGATGCAACGAAGCTCGATCTGGTTGTAGTCGGCAACCAGCAACGTGCGACCTGGCGACGGAACGAATGCCGTCCGGAACACTCGGCCCTCCTCGCTTCTGACCGGAATGTTGTGCAGGTTCGGCTGATCGGAACTCAACCGTCCAGTGCGGGCAACCGTTTGGTTGAACGTGGCGTGGATCCGACCGTCTCGCCCGACCTCATGCAGCAGACCCTCGCCGTATGTACCTCTGAGCTTTTCGACCTCTCGGTGACGCAGCAGAGGCTCGATGAACTCGGGCCACAGATCCTTGATCTTCTCGAGTGTCTGAGCATCAGTCGAATAACCCGTCTTGGTCTTCTTCAACCCCTGAGGGCTGAGACCCTTCTCGTCGTACAGCAACGCACGCAGCTGATTCGGCGAGTTGAGGTTGAGATCGTCATGACCGGCGACGCGACGCAGTTCGGCTCCGAGCGTTTCGACCTCTGCCGTCAGGCGCTCGTTGATCGCACGCAACGCCGCCGTGTCGACCCCAACACCAACGTGCTCCATCCGAGCGAGCACACGCACGAGCGGATTCTCGATCTCGTGGTACAGGTCGGCCATGCCCTGGGCATCGAGCGCCGCCTCCAGCACCGGAGCGAGACGGTTCACGGCGAGTGCTTCCCGGCTGGCGCGCAACGCATCGTCGGCCATCTGCTCACCGAAGTCGAGCTGTCCGGACGGGGCGCCATCTACGGGAAGCGAATCGCCGGTGTAGCGAACAAGGAGGTCGGCGACGGCGTAGTGAGTCTCGGCCGGATCGATGAGGTAGGCGGCGATGGCGGTGTCCAGCGACAGCGTGCGCACGTCGATACCCCGCCCGAGCAGGTGGCG
>JANPLQ010000035.1:0-2711 GCA_031422395.1 Ilumatobacteraceae bacterium
CAATACGAGTACTCATCGTCGACGACCATCCCATCGTTCGTGACGGGTTGCGATCGGTGCTCGAGCGGCGCGCCGACATCATCGTTGTCGGCGAGGCGGACAACGGACGCGACGCAGTCAGCCGAGCCCTGCACCTGCAACCCGATGTCGCATTGGTTGACTTGGACATGCCCCAACTCGATGGTGTCGGGGTCGTGAAGGAACTACGCCGATCATTGGCCGCGTGCCGGTGCGTGGTGCTGACCATGCACGACGACGACCGACACATCTTCGACGCGATCGCAGCCGGCGCCGCCGGATACCTGGTGAAGGGTGCAAGCGGCGATGACATCGAGCGAGCGATTCGTGCAGCCGTGAGCGGCCAGATCCTCTTCGGCGAAGAGATCGCCGAACGCGTGGCTCAGGCAGCCGTCGCGACGCGCCCGCGAGCCGGCCGCCAATCGTTTCCGGACCTGAGCGACAGGGACCTCGAAATCCTGGAAGGGGTCGCTCTGGGGTTGGACAACACCGCCATCGCACGACAGTTGGGCTACGCACCCAAAACCATCAGAAACCTGGTCTCCGAAATCCTGGCCAAGATTGGCGCCGTCGACCGCGCAGCCGCAGTCCGCATCGCAAGAGCAGCCGGCATGGGGGACGTTCGACCCCACGAATAGGACCACATGGCCTCGGCATGAGGACAGCGACAGGCGCATCGTTCGGTGACACCAACCGACCGGACCGACCGGTCGACACCCCACAACGGAGGAACCGCTCATGTCCACTCGAACCACACTTTGCTCATTCGCACTCCTGACCGTGCTCGCCACCGGCTCGCTGACGGCTTGCGGCGATGATGCACCCTCGGCCAGCGAATGGGCCGCCGACATCGTGCCCATCTGCCAACGCCTCGAAACCGAGCGGCAGACCGCCGCAGCGGCGTTACCGACAGACTCGGCGCCATCCGTCGAACAACTGATGACCTTCCTGGCCGACTTCACGCCCGCCTTTCAGACCGCCGCCGCCGAGATCAAAGACGTCGACCGGCCCGAGGGTCTGGATGACGAGATCGATGAGTTCGAGGCTGCGCTGGATGGCGTGATCGCGTCCTGGCAGAAAGCTTCGACAGATCCGGCAGCCGCCCAAGCCGAACTCGACGCCGATGGACAAACACCCGAAACCTTGCGCCTCGAGGAATCCAGCACAGCGGTAGGGCTGGATGCCTGCAACAGCTGATCGCGTCAAGGTCGCCAACGCGAGGCACGGTCCGTTGTCAACGAGCGCCGAGCAGTTGTTGGGTGTCTGTGAGACTCACGGTGAGTTCGGCGTCGAGGGCGTTGGCGATTCGGTCGAGGGTGGGGAGGCTAGGGGAGATGCGGCCGCCTTCGAGTCGGGCGATAGCTGATTGGGTGGTGCCCACGAGTTCGGCGAGTTGGCGTTGGCTGAGCCCCTTCTTCTCTCGAAGGGCCTTGATTTCGAAGGCGAGGCGGATGGCGCGTCCGGCGTGTTCGTAGCCGTGGCGTCGTTCGTCGTTGTCGGCGCGACTGGCTTTGATGTCGGTCCAGTTGGTGGTCATGTTGGTTGCTCCTCGCTGAGGTGGCCGTCGGTGATGCAGCGCTGCATTGCTCGGCGGGCCCGGTCGATTTCTGCTCGTTCTCGGGGTCGGGTTTTGGTGAACACGGTCAACAGGACGATGATTCGTCCGGTGGCGATGTAGTAGCTGATTCGAGTTGGTTGGCGATCGAGGTAGAACCTCAGTTCGCGGAGTTTGCCGTCGAGTTGGCGGGTGAATGGTTCGCTCAGGTGTACACCCTGGTCGCCGAGTAGGTCGATGTAGCGTTCGGCTTGACCGAACTGGTTGTCGGTGAGGGAGTCGAGCCAGCTGGCAACCTCGGGTTCCAGTTCTACAGTTCCCCAACCCATAGCAGCGATGCTATCACCCTTGGTCGGGATGACGTGTCGACCCTCATCGGGCGACGCCGAAACGGGCGATGGTAGAGCGGTATACGAACTAGACGGAACAGACGGATTTCCCGGACGGTTTTCCGGACTGTGGAGTACTGCAGCGCACTAGACGGACTGTACGGACGGTGACCACAACCTTTTTTTTTTTGCCAAGGTGAGGGTCGCGAGTTCGAATCTCGTCATCCGCTCGATAGGAAATCCTGCCGTTGGCAGGGTTTCCTGCGTTTTCGGGGTCGGCATTGGTCGGGTTCTGCCCATGGTTTGCCCATGCGTTGCCCATGACCCGGCGATGACTGGTCACGGCGCTGTGGCGCCCAGCGGTAGGTCGAGTCGTACCGTTGGGGTATGCGTGGATCATTACGTCAACGCAGTCCTGGGGCTTGGGAGCTCCGTGTCTATCTCGGTGTCGACGCCGACAGTGGTCGTCAACGCTGGGCAACCAAGACGGTGCGAGGTTCGCGTCGCTATGCGAACGCCGCACTGGCCGAGTTCGTCGCCGATGCCGGCTACGCCAAAATTTGGGCGGGGTCGGTCGCCGATTTGTTGGATCGTTGGATGGATCAAGCATCGCCGAATTGGTCGGCGACCACATTGCGCCAGACGGCGAGCATCATCAACCATCACCTCAAACCGCAGATCGGCGACATCGCTGTGACCAAGCTCACCACGCTCGACATCGACACGATGTATCTCCACCTATTACGCCGGGGCGGGCCGAGCGGGCGTGCATTGTCAGCAGCGACAGTGAAGCAGGTGCATGGCGTGTT
>JANPLQ010000036.1:0-28707 GCA_031422395.1 Ilumatobacteraceae bacterium
AAACAGGTGTCGCAGCGCCGACACCTGCATTCTGCGGTCACGCATACGCGGCACGTTGCTGAAGAACTTTGCGCTCAAAACAGCTCGAAGTCAATCCGACGAACGGTGACCTCGACTGGCTGTGCTCATCACGCCGTGCCTGTGCTGGTCGCGCGGGGCCGTTCAGTTCGAGGTTGGGTGGATCCTCTGATCGACGGTGAAATCGCCGCTCAGTACCCGCACGACGAGCTGTCCGTTTGCGAGCGAAGCCTCGACGCCCGAGCCGAAACCGGCCGGGGTCTCGTCCGACCGTTCGTAGCCGCCGTACTCCCATTCGTGGATCGCGTACTCACGCGGCCCTGCGCTGCGAAGTTCGGCCCAGAATCGAACGCCGTTTTCTGTGAGCTCGACCGATACATCGTTGTCGGTTACGGCCGGGAACGGCGCGACGATGACAAACGCACCAGGGGTTTGATAGGCGTTGACCGGCACCCGTTGTGGCGTCATCGAACGGGCGGTCTCGGCGGTCGTTGCTCGGACCTCCTCAGGTGACGGTCGGGTCGTCGGCACGAGGTCGACACTACGCTCCAGCGACCAATCTTGTCCAACGACCCAACCGCGAGCGACCGACACGTGCATGCCCTAGCCCGCTGCGACCGACGGCTCGATCGTCGTCCGTCGGTTCGACCGGATTCGAGGGCCGTACGTCCCGCCAACCGGCGTGTCGCTACAGGTCCTTGCAGATCCGAAGGGCGTCGTAGATGGCGGCGTGGATGCTGCGCCCGGCTACCGCATCGCCGATCCGGAATAGCTGATAGCCGCCCGGACGCGCCGACTGTGGCCGGCCGGCGATCAAGGCGTCGTAATCAACCTCACCACGGTTGGACGAGCCGTCGATCAGCAGGTGGTAGAGCTCGTCGTTGGGGAGTACGCCATGGTCTGCGACGACGGCATCGGCAAGCCTTGTGTGGCGAATGGGGGAGTGATCGCTCCCGATCTCGACGACGAGCTTGTCGCCTTCGCGCCGGACGCTTCGAACCCGCTGATTGAGCGTGATGCGGGTGTCGGTCTCGTTGAACGCACGCGCGTAGGGCACGAGGTTGAGGCCGCCAACATCGACACCAACTGTTCGCTCGGGCGTGACGATCTCGAGACGAACGCCGGCACGTACTAAGATCTCGGCGGTTGTCATCGCCGAGTGAGATCCGTCGTCGTCGTACAGCAGCACGTCGCCCGACAGCCGAGCATCGCCACCGACGACGTCCCACGCGCCCGTCACCAACTCGCTCCCGGTTTCGAGCTCGGGCAGCTGCGGAAGGCCTCCGGTGGCGACGATCACAACGTCCGGTTCGAGCGACATGACGGTGGTGACGTCGGCCAACGTGTCAAGTCGCACCTCGACTCCGAGTCGGGCGAGTTCTGAGTCGCGCCACTCGACGATGCCGATCAGATCTTTGCGGCGCGGGTTGCGGGCAGCAAGTCGAATCTGTCCGCCTGTCCGTGGCATCGCCTCGAACAGAGTGACGCGATGTCCTCGCTCTCCGCACACACGGGCCGCTTCGAGTCCGCCGGGCCCACCGCCGACGATGACGATTCGCTTTAGGGTGGCGGCGGGCGCGATCTCGTGAGGCATCGTTTGCTCGCGGCCTGTGGCGGCGTTGTGAATGCAGAGCGCTTCGCCAGCCTGATAGATCCGATCAAGGCAGTACGTGGCACCGACACACGGTCGGATCGTGTGCTCGACTCCGAGTTGGATCTTGCGCACGAGGTGAGGTTCGGCGATCTGGGCACGGGTCATCCCGACCATGTCGACGAGGCCGTCTCTGATGGCATGCCGAGCAGTCGAAATATCGTCGATCTTGGAGGCATGGAATACGGCCAGCCCGGTCTCGGCGCGTACCATGCCGACGAAGTCGAGGTGGGGTGCCGAAGGCATGCCGTGGATCGGGATCACCTCGCTGAGCGCGGCGTCATTGACGATGTTGCCGCGGATCACATTGACGAAGTCGATCAACGATTCCTCGGTGAGTCGGCGAAGGATTTCGAGGCCGATGGGGGCGTCGATACCGTCCTCGCGTCGCTCATCGACGGCCATTCGAATTCCGACGATGAACTGCTCGCCGACGCGCTCGCGGATCGTTCGCAGGACTCTAAGCGCGAACCGCAACCGGTTGTCGAACGAGCCGCCGTAATCGTCGGTTCGTCGGTTGGTGGCAGGCGACCAGAACTGATCGACGAGATGCCCGTACGCCTCGATCTCGACTCCGTCCATGCCGCCTGCTTGCATCCGTTCGGCGGCATCGCTGTAGTGTCCGACGATCCGGTCGATGTCCCAGGTCTCTGCGACCTTGGGGTGGGTCCGGTGAGCGGGTTCTCGCAATGCCGACGGCGCAACGACGGGCAGCCAGTCGTCCTGATCCCATCCGGTCCGACGCCCGAGATGGCTGATCTGGATCATTGCTGCGGCGCCGTGCTCGTGGATCGCTTCGGTCATCGCTCGGATCCAGGGCACGATGGCGTCGTCGTAGGCGTGCAGGTTGCCGAACGCCGGAGGACTGTCGGGCGAAACGATCGCGGTGCCTGCCGTCATCGTGAGGGCGACACCACCCTTGGCCTTCTCGACGTGATAGAGCCGGTAGCGATCCTTCGGCATCCCGTCCTCGCTGTAGGCAGGTTCGTGCGAGGTGGACAACACCCGATTACGCATCGTCAGGTGCTTCAGCCGAAACAATTGCAGCAAGGGATCGTTGGTGTCCATTCCCTCATCTTCGTCGGTGCGCTTCGTTGGTGTGCTGTTGGCCTCAGGAGACAACGTCGGTGCCTCACCGCCCTGCTCGAGGACACATGGGGGCTCGAAGCAGGTCGACCTCGTAACGGTTCGACCGATTACCGGGCGCTCAATACCACTGGTCAGGCATCGCCGCTTTGCGGCGGGCGACGAATTCCAGCAGGGCTTCGTCAGTTGCGGCATCGATCGCCGGGGCTTCGTACTCGGAGAGCGATTGCTGGCACAGCAGCGCGGCCCGGTCCTCGGTGCGTTGTTCACCGTTATCGCGCCACTGCTCGAACGATGATGAGTCGCTCAAGGCGGGTTCGTAAAAGGCGGTCTCGTAATGGCGAAGCGTGTGCTGTGCCGAGAAGAAGTGCTTGCCTGGGCCGAGCTCGACGAATCCGTCGATCGCGAACTGGTCATCGGAGAGGTCGAAGCCTTTGAGGTATGTGTGGGCGGCGCCGCACAGGTCAAGGTCCATCATGAACTTCTCGTATCCCATCGTGAGGCCGCCTTCGAGCCACCCGGCCGAGTGCAGGATGAAGTTGGCACCGCACAGCAAAGCGGCCTGCATGGACACCGCCGATTCGGTCATCGCCTGACCGTCAGGGATCTTCGATGAGGTGAATGCGCCAGAACACCGGAGCGGCAATCCGACTCGGCGGGCGAGCTGACCGACCACGAGGGAACCGATCGCCGGCTCTGGCGTGCCAAAGGTCGGGCTACCGCTGCGCAACGCCATCGACGACAAAAAGTTGCCGTAGATCGCCGGCGAGCCTTGGCGAACGAGTTGGCCGAGGGCAACTCCGACAAGTGTTTCGGCGTGGGCTTGGGCAACCGCTCCCGCGTTCGTGACGGGGCCCATCGCCCCACCGAGGATGAACGGCACTACCACGGGGCATTGATTGGCAGCGGCGTAGGTCTTGAGCGCCCCGGTCATCGTCGCATCCCACACGAGTGGCGAGTTGACGTTGACGTTGCCCATGATCACGCAGTTGTTGTCGACGATGTCGTCTCCGAACGCGATCCGTGCCATGTCGATCGAATCGTTGGCGCGCGAGGGATGCGTAACCGAGCCCATGAACGCTTTGTCGCTGTACCGCAAATGTGCGTAGACCATGTCGAGGTGACGCTTGTTCACCGGCACGTCGACCGGCTCGCAGACGGTGCCGCCGCTGTGGTGCAGCCACGGTGTGGCGTATGTGAGTTTGACGAAGTTTTGGAAATCGTCGAGCGAGGCGTACCGACGACCGCCTGCAAGGTCGCGCACGAACGGTGAACCGTATGTCGGCGCCAACACGACGTTGTTGCCGCCGATCTCGACCGACCGATCCGGGTTGCGGGCGAGTTGTGTGAACTGGCGTGGTGCGGTGTTACAGAGTGCTCGAACATGGCCGGCATCGAATCGCACCGTCACGCCATCGACGGTCGCTCCGGCGTGTTTGAAGAGTTGTAACGCCTCGGCGTCGTCGCGAATCTCGATCCCGACTTCGGCAAGGATTTGGTCGGCCTTGGTTTCAACCAGCGCCAGCCCTTCCTCAGTCAGTAACTCGTATGGCGGAATCTCCCGACTGATAAACGCCGGAGCCTTCGGCCGAGCACCCGCACCCGTTCGACTGGCAACACGCGCCTCGCGCCCCCCGTGGGTGCTTCGCCGACGTGCGGCAGGCTCACTCACTGGCTCGGTTACCGATCACGCTGGAGTTCGACGAGTTGTTCGGCAGGAATGTGGCAGCGCATCAGGTGGCCGTTGCCGGCGTCGAGCACTGGCGGTTCGGTGATGTCGCAAACGCCGTCGATGCGACGGTGACAGCGGGGGTGAAAAACGCATCCTGACGGTGGGTTGGCCGGGCTGGGAATTTCGCCGTCGAGGTGAATTCGCTCACGTGTCTCGCCGTCAACGCTTGGCACGGCCGAGAGCAGCGCTTCCGTGTACGGATGATGCGGGCCGCCGAATACGGCATCGGTTTCGCCGACTTCCATGATCCGCCCGAGGTACATCACCGCAATCCGATCGGCGAGATAGCGCACGACGCCCAGGTCGTGGCTGATGAAGACGTAACTCGTTCGCTGTTCGGACTGCAGCTCGGCAAGCAGGTTGAGGATTGCGGCCTGAACCGATACGTCGAGCGCGCTGGTCGGCTCGTCGCAGACCACGATTCGGGGGTCGCCGGCGAACGCCCTGGCGATTGCGACGCGTTGCTTGAGCCCACCGGAAAGCTGGCTCGGCTTCATGTCGAGGTGTCGAGGTGACAGCCGGAGGTGCTCCGCGAGACGGGCGACCTTGGTTTCGCCGTCGGCCTTGTTCACACCGGTCAGCTTGCGAACCGATCGGTTCAGGATCCGCCTCACCGTCCACGCCGCGTTGAGTGCCGAGTCAGGGTTCTGAAAGATGATCTGCATCGCCCGCTTGTCGTCAGCCGAACGATTGGCGAGCCTGCCGGAGAGCTCGTGCTGATCGAGTGTCAGCTCACTTCCCACGTCCGGCGCATGCACACCTAGGATCGCCTTCGCCAGCGTGCTCTTGCCTGAGCCTGATTCGCCGACGATACCGAGCGTTTCGCCGTCGGCGAGCGATAGATCGACACCGACGAGTGCTGGGATGTCGTGGCCACCTTGCCGGAAGGTTTTCGACACGCCGGTGATCCGCAGAACGGTCTCGCCGCTGGTCCCGGACACCGACGCTGTGTCGGTGTCGAGAATCTCGACGATCCGATCGCGGTGATGGCAGCGAGTCGTTCTGCCCTGGCCCGCATCGACAAGTGGCGGCTCTTGCGTGCGGCACAAGTCGGTGGCGATTGGACAGCGATCGACGAACACGCATGTCGGCAGCTCGGCTCCAAGCGTCGGCAACGTTCCAGGGATCGTCGCAAGTGAGTGCTCCGACTTGCGCTGGCCGTGGCGGGGGAGTGATCGCAACAGTCCGACGGTGTACGGATGCTGCGGGTCATCGAACACCTCGCTCGCTGGACCCTCCTCGACGATCTTGCCGGCATACATCACGCCGACTCGATCACACATCGAACGGATCACGCCGAGGTTGTGGGCGATCAACAGGATTGCTGCGCCGGTTTCGTGACGCAGAATCCGAACGAGGTCGAGCACCTCGGCCTCGACCGTTGCGTCGAGCCCAGTCGTGGGTTCATCGAGCACGAGCAGTTTCGGGTCGCACGCCAGCGCCATGGCGATGACGACTCGCTGCAACATCCCACCCGAGAGTTGGTGCGGGTAGCGATCCATCACTCGCGATGGATCGGCGATCTGGACCCGATGCAAGGCCGTCAATGCGCTGGATCGAGCGTCGGTCTTGCTCTGACCGAGGATCGTGAACGACTCGATCAACTGCTTCCCGATCTTGATCGTCGGGTTCAAGGCAGTGCCAGGGTCCTGATACACCATTGACGCGTCATGCGTGCGGAACTGGCGGAGGCCATCGCGATCAAGCCGGGTGATGTCGGTTCCGTCGACTTCGATCGTCCCACCGGTAATCCGGCCGTTGCGCGGCAGATACCGAAGCGCCGCAAAGGCGGTGGTCGACTTCCCGCACCCCGACTCGCCCACGAGTCCGTACGCCTCACCCGGAGCGATCTCGAACGAAACCCCGCGCAACACAGGTCGTGGGACGCCGCGTACGACATATGCGACTTGAAGATCCTTGACTTCGAGCGTTTGGTCGGACGTCGTCATCGGTCGTATACCGATTGGATCGAATCGGCGATCAAATTGACCCCGATCACTAGTGTGGCAATCGCCAGCGCCGGGAACGTGACCAACCACCAGTCGCCGGCTTGGAGCAGGTCGCGGCCGTCCGATATCGCCAGCCCCCAATCGGGCGACGGCCGGGGGAGCCCAACCCCAAGGAAGCTGAGCGTCGCCACAGTGAAGATTGCATAACCGATTCGGACGGTGAGCTCGACGATGATCGGGGCGGTGATGTTTGGGAAGATCTCACGGGTCATGATGAACGTGCTCGATTCGCCGCGCAGTCGGGCCGACGTGACGTAGTCGAGATCGCGTTCGGCGATCACCGCAGCTCGAACCGTGCGAGCGACGATCGGTGTGAACAACAGGGCGACGACGTAAATCACTAAAATCCTGCGCGAACCGAACGTCAATGCCTTCAGCAGTTCGCTGGTGTCAGACAGTGTGAGGACAAGCAGTCCCACCAGGATCAACGGAAGCGACAACACAGCCTCGATGAGGCGGCTGAGGACGAGATCCACCTTGCCTCGAAAGTAGCCCATCGTCATTCCGAACAGTGATCCAACCGCGACACCGAGTACGGCAGCGGGTGGTGCCACGAGCAGTACGTCACGTGCGCCAGCCAGAACCCGCGAGAAGATGTCTCGGCCGATCTTGTCCGTTCCGAACCAGTTGGTGCCGTTTGGGCCGACCTTGCCCTCTGGGTTCGTATACGTGAACGGATCCTTTGGAGTGATTCGCGTGTACAGGATCGCGCATCCAACCCAGAATCCGACCACGACGCAGCCAACGATGAAACCGGGCTTCCTCCTGAGCAGCCGCCAATTCTCGCGTCGAGCCTGTTTGCGTTCGATCGTCGCCTGGTCGAGAACGGAGCCCTGCTCGACGGGGGTCATTGACCCAACTCCAAGCGCGCCCGGGGGTTGAGCCACGCAATTACGATGTCGGCCAGCAGCGTTGTGAGCATGTAGATGCCGCCGATGATCGTGACAGCAATCTGGAGCACCGGAAGGTCCAAGTCTTTGACGGCATTCAAAATGACTTGCGATAACCCGGGATAGTTGTACACGACCTCGACGCCAACGATTCCGCCGAACAAGAATCCGATCTGAACCGAGATCACCGTCAACGTCGGTGCCAATGAGTTGCGGAGCGCATGTCGTCGCAGGACTTGCGAGCCGGTCAAACCCTTCATGGTCGCCGTGCGGGTGTAGTCACTTTCGAGCGAACGGATCGTGCCGCTACGCATCATGCGGGCGATGTATCCGAAGTACACGATCGCCATTGCAAGAGCGGGAAGAAACAAGTAGTCGAGTTGCCCCAACGCGGACGTGCCTTCTGGGATCGTGGCCACCGATTGAAACCACTTGAGCTTGACCCCGAAGATCACGGCGAGCAATGCTCCGGTGACGAAATCCGGAATCGAGGCGGTGGCGAGACCGACTAGAACGATCCCTCGATCGAGTTTCGTGTCACGGAATCTTGCGGCGATCAGACCTGCACCGATCGAAATCGGGGTCGTGATCAGCAAAGCCAAACCAGCCAGCTTGGAGGACCGGTACAGCGGCCCCCAGATCATCCCACCGACCGGACGCTTGGTCGACCACGACGACCCGAAGTCAAACGTCACGAGACTCTTCATCAACCGCCCGTAGCGAACCAACCACGGGTCGGTGAGCCCGAACTCTTCGCGAAACGCGATCACACTTGCTTCTGGCGCGGTATTACCCAGGATGTTGCGGGCGATATCGCTGGGCAGCAAGGTCACCATCACGAACACGATGGTGACCAGCAGCCACAACGTCACCAGCGACAATGCCAAGCGTTTCAGGATGTAGCGCGGCATGTGCTGATTGTGCGGGTCGTTCGGTTCAGCCCTTGACTGCCAGGTCGAAGAACATCTGGCCGAGCGCGCTGAGCCGCACACCGGTGAACGTCTTCGAGTGACCGCCAATGTAGTTATAGAAGTACGGGATCACAGCAGGAACTTCGTCATTCATGATGGTCTCGATCTTCTCGCACGCCGCGGTTCGTGCACCAAGTTCGGCTGACGCCTGATACTCGACGATCGCCGCGTCGAGGTCGGCCGACGAATACTGCGACGAGTTCCAGTCGCCACCGGTGCGGAACGCCTTGAGCAGATACACGTCTGGTGTGGCGCGGTGGCCGTAGTCGACGATCCCGAGTTCCGCTGAGCCTGCACAGGGGTAGGTCTGACACCACTGCGTGCCATAGAACGTGTCGCCACTCTCGACGTTCAGGGTCAAGTTGAAACCACCCTCGGCGGCCTGTATCTGCACCAGCTCAGCGAGTTGTGGGATCTCTTGTAGTTCGACGGCGTTCAACACCGCGGTGAGCCCGTCAGGGAAGCCGGCCTCTGCGAGCAGTGCCTTCGACTTCTCGGTGTCACGGGTGCGCTGCGGTACGGCGTCAGAGAAGAACGGGTACAGCGGGGCGATTACATGATCGTTGCCGATGTCGGCCGTGCCTTGGAACAGCGTTTGAATGATCTGATCGCGGTCGAGGCAGAGGGCGAGCGCTTGCCGAACACGCTTGTCGGTGAACTGGCCCTCACTGCAGTTCATCCAGATCTCGCGGTGTGTTGCAGCCCGCATTGTGATGACATTGAAGTTCGGGTCGGCGAACAGCGCGTCGCCACCGACAACCGAGAACTGCACGATTGCGTCGACCGAGCCGCCCTGCATCGCTGTGACCATCGAGCTGACGTCGGCGAAGAACTGCCAATCGGCGCCGTCGAGCGACGTCTTGCCTCCCCACCACGTTTCGTTGCGAACGAACTTTGCTCCGGTGGTCGGGTCGTAGCTGTCGAGTTTCCAAGCGCCCGTGCCGTCGGGTCGTCCGTCTAGCGTGGTCCCAGCCGCATAGTCCGCGGGGGTGATCACCGACTGGGGGTTGTAGACCGAGACGAGGTACGGGAGGCTGGCGTTCGATGCCCCCAACGTGAACACGACGGTGAGCGGGTCGGGTGCGGTGACGTTGCCGGCGACGATCGAGCCGCCGAGGCCGTCACCAACGGCGACGATCCGCTCCATCGTGGCCAGAACGTCCGCCGACGTGAAGTCGGCGCCATTCTGCCATTTGACGCCATCACGAAGTTGGAACGTCCACTCGGTCGAATCGGCGTTGGCGGTCCATTTGATGGCGAGTCCTGGCGCGATGTCGGCGTCACCGAGGGTGCACAAGTAGTCGAAGCATTGGGCGATCATTCCGTAAGATCCGAGGTCGGCCATTGCGATCGGGTCGAGCGGTCCGGCCGGCTTCTGGCTGGCAACCCTGATGATGCCGCCGCCTTCTGCCACGCTCGACTCGACAGCGCTGGCAGTGTCCTGAGTGACGGCACTCGCTGTGTCCTCACCGCTTTGGGTTGAAACTGCGTCGCCCTCATCGTCTCCGCAGGCCGCGAGCAGCGCGCTGACGGCTGGTAATGCCAACGCTCCGGCGACAATCTGGCGACGCGTGAAACGCCCGTTCATGTGCTGCGCAACCAGACCGTCGACGGTTTCGTTCTCGTCGTGATTCATGTTCTCCCCCGATATGAAATCGCGGCCACGTCGACCGGTCTTAGCCAACGTAGCCCGCTCCGGCGATCTGGTCAATATCGGAGGCGGGTTCCCAGTACGACTGCACCGGGAATTGGGTCGTACCTCAGTCAGACGACCGGGACCAACAGGGCGACATCGCGGTGCAGCGCCGCGAGCCCGCGATCGAACGTGGCGATTGAAGCTCCACGTTTCCGGGTGAGGTGGCACAGGTACGCATCGGTGACCTGCCGGTGCCCAGTGAGCCCCGCGATCACGGTCGCATCGACCGGACGATCATCGGGCCAGAACCGATGACGTGGCAACGACTGGATTCGGTCGAGCGCGGCACCGATCGCGCTGCCGTCATGCCCAGCCCTGAACAGATGTCATAGCATCACTGCATCAAGATGTCATGCCCGCATTCTGACTCCGGAGGGGTCGAGGACTGGGTCGAGTTGGAGGTGGGCGGGTCGGCGGTTGCCGATGATCTCGATCTCGAAACCGGTTGTGCCCGGCCTGGTCAGCTCGATCGGAACGTATCCCCACGCCAGGGAGACGCCTGAGTAATGGGCATAGCCGCCGGATGTGATCCATCCGACCACGTTGCCGTCGTGCCAGACGGGTTCGTCGCCGATCACATCGGCCGGGGCATCAGCGTTGACATCGACGCGAAACATCACGAGCTTGCGCTTCGGGCCGCCAGCGGCGATCTCGGCCTCAACCGCGGCACGACCAACAAACTCGTGATCGAGCTTCAACACTCGTTCCATGCCGGCTTCGAGTGGTGTGTAGATCGGGCGATACTCGCGGTACCAGGTGCCGAAGTTCTTCTCGAGCCGCATGGTGATCAGCGCCCTGAAGCCGAACAGCCGCATGTCGAACTCCTGTCCGGCCTCCCAAATCAGGTCGAACAGGTAGCGCTGGTACTCAGGCGCCACCCAGATCTCATAGCCGAGGTCGCCCGTATACGTCATCCGCGACAGCCAGACCGGCGCCATCCCGATGTCGACGCGCCGGAAGGCCATGAACGGGAAATCAGGCGTGGCCAGCGATGTGTTGGTCAGCTTCTGCAAGACATCGCGCGACCGCGGGCCGGCGAGCGTCAGCCCGACCAACGACAGCGCGAGTACCTCGAAACGGATCGGCGAGTCGTGACCCGCGACCCCAGCACCCTCGACGACAGGAAGGTGATCGAGGAACCAGCGTGGGTGATGAACTTCCGCTGCCTGCGAGCCGAACAGGAAGAACTCGTCGTCTCTGATTCGTGACACCGAGAACTCGCCAACGATGCGTCCCTGCGGATTGAGCATCGCAGTCAGATTCGTGCGGCCGATCTTGGGTAGTGCGTTGGTGAACAGTCCTTGCAACCAGGTTGCAGCACCGTGACCACTGACCTTGTACTTGGCGAAGTTCGATGCCTCCGAGAACCCGACCCGCTCCCGAACAGCCCGCGATTCCTCACCGACGCTGTCAAAGGCGTTCGATCGGTAGAACGTGACGTCCTCGACCGGCTGTTTGCCTGGCTCCTGGAACCACAACGGATGTTCGAGCCCGAAACCCGCTCCCCACACCGCGTTGTGGTCCGTGAGACGGTCGTAGATCGGTGTCGTCAGAAGCGGGCGACCGGCCGAGAGTTCCTCGTTCGGGAACGTGATCCGGAATCGGCGTGAGTAGTTCTCGCGAACCTTGGCGTTGGTGTAGGCGAGCGTTGCGTAGTCGCCGTAGCGGGCAACATCCATACCCCAAATGTCGCCGTCAGGGTCGCCGTGCACGATCCAGTTGGCAAGTGAAAGACCGACACCTCCACCCTGGCTGAGACCGGCCATCACCGCGCAGGCCACCCACATGCCGCGCATCCCCTTGATCGGGCCAACCAGCGGGTTGCCGTCTGGGCTGAACGTGAACGGACCGTTGACGAACTTCCGGATACCGACCCGACCAACAGCTGGGAAGTGGGCGAAGCCGCGCTCCAATTCGGGGGCGATTCGGTCGAGATCGTGGTCGAGCAGCTGGAACACGAAATCCCACGGTGTCTCGTTAGGGGCCCACGGTTTGTTGTTCTGCTCGTAGGTGCCGAGCAGGATGCTCTGGCCTTCCTGGCGGGCGTAGATTTCGCCGGCAAAGTCGATCATGTGCGGGAGCTCGCGACCGTTGACACGGTTGTACTCGATCACCTCGTCCATCGGTTCGGTCATCAAATAGTGGTGTTCCATCGCCAACACCGGGAGTTCGAGTCCAACCATGCGACCGACCTCGCGGGCCCACAATCCACCGGCGTTGACGACGTGTTCGGCGTGGATCGTGTGGTCGCGATCGGTGATCACATCCCACGTGCCGTTGGGACGCTGTTGTAAGTCGGTGACCCAGGTGTCGGTGTAGACCTCTGCGCCTCGATTGCGGGCGCAGATCGCGTATGCGTGGGTCACTCCATACGGGTCGACGCTGCCCTCGTCCTCGTCGTACAGTGCCCCGACGAAGTACTTCTCCTCGAGCAGCGGGTTGAGTTGCTTGGCCTCCTTGATGGAGATGATCTCCATGTGCATCCCGAGGTAGCGCCCGCGCGCCTGCGCCATACGCAACCAGTCGAGTCGTTCCGGCGTGTCCGCCAGCATCAGGCCACCAGGCAGATGGATCGAGCAGTTCTGACCACTCTCGGCTTCGATTTCCTTGTACAGGTTGACGGTGTACTGCTGCAGGCGAGCGACGTTCGGGTCGCCGTTGAGCGTGTGCATCCCGCCCGCCGCGTGCCAGGTGCTGCCAGCGGTCAACTGCTTGCGTTCGAGCAGCACGACATCGGTCCATCCGGCCTTGGTGAGGTGGTAGAGCACGCTCGCTCCGACCACGCCACCGCCGACGACAACAACCTGTGCGGATGACTTCATGACCACTCCCAGGGAAACAGAACGTTAGAAATCGGTAGCGACGCCGCCCTCGGCGAGTCGCTGATCGAGGAACACTTGTAGTTCTTCGCGTCGGATTGGGTCCATCGCCGGCGGCTCGTAAGCGTCGAGGAATGCTGAAGCCAGATGATTGGCCTTGCCGGCCGCTTCCGGCTTCCCCGCTTCCTCCCAGCTTTCGTAGTTCCGCCAATCGCTGATCAGCGGTCGGTAGAACGCCGTGCGGAACCGCTCCTGTGTGTGCCCGACGCCGAAGAAATGGCCGCCGGGACCGACTTCCTCGATGGCGTCGAGCGCCAGCGTGTCGTCGTCGACGACGACAGGGTCCATCATCGCCGAGACCATATGCAACAGGTCGGCGTCGATCACCATCTTTTCGAGACTGGCGTGGAGGCCACCCTCCATCCATCCTGCTCCGTGCATCATCATGTTGACGCCGCCCATCACGCAGCCCCATAAGGCAAACATGCTCTCGTAGGCGGCCTGGGCGTCAACCGCGTTGGCGGCACACACGTTGCTGCTCCGGTACGGCAGCTTGTATCGACGAGCCAATTGACCGCCGATCATGGCTGTGCGTGCATACTCGGGGGTGCCGAACGCCGGGGCGCCCGACTGCATGTCGACGTTCGATGTGAACCCGCCGTACACGACGGGTGCACCGGGGCGAACGATTTGGCAGAAGGCAATACCGGCCAACGCCTCAGCGTTCTGCTGGGCAAGCGCCCCCGCCAACGTGACAGGTGCCATCGCTCCCGCCAGCGTGAACGGTGTCATCACGATCACCTGGTTGTGCGACGAGAACTCGATCATTCCTTGCAGCATCGGGCCGTCGAGCCGTAGGGGGGAGTTGGAATTGATCACCGAGAAGATCGACGGCTCACACTCCATCGTCGCCATGTCGACCCCGCGGGCGATCCGGGTCATCTCCATCAGATCGCGGTTCTTCTGACGGCCGAGGCTGTACGCGTGGATGTGTTTGTCGGTCAACGTCAGGATGTCGAATCCGGCTTGCAGGTGACGCACCGAGGCGTGCTCGTCGATTGGTTCGACCGGATAGCCGGCGACGAAATGGATCGAGTTGAGCATCTGCCCGAGCTTCAACAGGTCCTGGAATCCGGCTCGGTCGCCGGTTCGTCTGATGCCGTCGAGCCCGACGATATTCGGTGCGCTGGCGACGGTGCCGTTGGCCATCCAGTTGCCACCGATCTGCAAGTTGCGCTCCGGGTTCCAACTGTGAAGCGTGAACTCGCTCGGAGTGGTGGCGATCCGATCGATGATCAGTTCGCTCGGGAACCGGACGCGAGTCGTGGCTTCGTCGACATCGGCACCGGCGTCTCGCAGAAGGCTGCGCGCCTCGCCATCCCAGATGTCCATCCCGATCCGTTCGAGAATCGTCAGCGACGCATCATGGATCGATTCCAGTTCGTCGGCTGAGACGACCTCTGTCGGGTTGAGCCTCATTCGGGGTTGAAACCAGGGGCGCTGCTCGGGTGTGGTGCTCCGGGGTGACAGGTCGCGTCCTCGCCGTCGTCGAACTGGATCCTCCGTCACCTGAGGGATGCTAGTTCACGAGTCGAATTCACAGTACAGTCGTACCAAGATGTAGGCAGCAAGATTCCAGTGGGTATGTGGCAATAGGGGAGGCAACGTGAGTGGGCGCAAACGGGTGGCCGTCGAACTGCCGACGGTCGTCGTGATCGGTGTGTTCGCCGCCCTATACGTCGTGATCGTTCTCAACCATCGCGTGATCCCTTGGCCGCTGCTGATCGCCGCGTTTGCGCTGCTCGGCGGTTGGCATATGTCGATCCAGCACGAGTTAGTACACGGCCACCCGACGCCGTGGCGTGCACTGAATCTCGCCGTCGGCTTCTTGCCATTGTCGATGTGGCTCCCGTTCGTTCGCTACAGCGATTCCCACCTCGAACATCACACGACCGATCTCACGCACCCGGAGCGTGATCCGGAATCGTTCTACCTGATGCCCGATGACTGGCGAGGTCGAGGTCCGATCGGTCGAGCGTATGTACTGGTACTCCGAACGCTGGCGGGCAGGCTGACGCTTGGTGCGGTTCGTGGGATCGTTCGGTATCTGACCGCAGAAGCCGTGTTGTGCACCCGCAATCGTCGAGTGCTGGCGATCTGGTCGACCCATGCCGTGGCTTCAGCGGTTCTGTGCTGGTGGCTGTTCCTCGTCGTTGGGGTGTTCGCACCGGTGTACCTGATCGGCTTCAGCATTGGTGGGTATTCGCTGACGTTGTTGCGTTCGTATGCCGAACACTGTGCGGTCGAGTCCGGAACGCAGTCGGCGGTGATCGATGCCAGCCCGCCGATGGCGCTGCTGTACCTCAACAACAACCTGCATCACACACACCACGAACGGCCAGGAGTTGCCTGGTACGAACTGCCAGCGGTGCACCGCCAGATGGGAAGCGACGCGATCGCTGCGGTTGGGGCAGGGCTGTATCGAGGTGGCTACGCCGAGGTGGCGCGGCGGAACATGTTCCGGCCGTTCGAGCGACCCGATCACCCATTCATGTGATTGTGATCAACTGGTGCGGATGAACGCGAGCTCCAGTCATGAGATCGGCAGTTATGAGATCGGCAGTTATGAAATCGGCCGGGTGCCTCGGACGATCGTCGGAGTCGGTTCGATCGATCGCCTCGGCGAGATTGTCGACTCACTCGACGGTCGCCGAGCCGTGTTGGTGGTCGACGGTGCTGTCGCCGATCTCGGTGTCGCACAACGAGCCCTGCAAGCGCTCGGGGCGATTCGCTCACACGTCCACATCGTCCCTGGCGGTGAGCCGACTGTCGAATCCGTCGACGTCGCCGCTGATGCAGTACGTGACTGCGACGATGCAGTCGTGATCGGGATCGGTGGCGGCTCTGCTCTCGACATTGCCAAGCAGGCCGCAGTGGTTGCCGCCGGTTCGTCCGGAGTCGAGCGGTATCTGATGTGCGCCAATCCGTTCGTCGGGCGTCGCCCGATCGTGGCGATACCAACGACGTCAGGCACCGGTTCCGAGGCCACGCGTACGTGCATCGTCGCTGACCGCCTCGGTCAGAAAGTATGGACGTGGGGCGACGAGATGTTGCCAGACGTCGTGGTGCTCGATCCGACCGTTGCGGTCACGATGCCGCACGCTGTCACTGTTGGTACGGGACTCGATGCATTCGTTCATGCGATCGAGGCGTGTAGCGGTCAGCGATGCAACTCGATCGCCACGGCGTCCTCACAACGTGCACTGGGATTGGTCGTCGAGCATCTCCCGCGGGTTTCGGTTGACGGCTCCGACGTGGCCTCGCGGCAGGCGATGCAGGAGGCGGCGTACCTCGCTGGGATCGCAATTGACAACTGTGGAACCGGCATCGCACACTCGATCGGACACGCCCTCGGCTCGCTCTACCATGTGCCGCACGGCGTATCCGTTGCGGTTGGTCTCCTGGCGGCGTTGCAGTGGAATCTGGTCGGTGCTCCGGCGGCCTATGTCGCGGCATGTGGCGCGCTCGGCCTCGACGGCGATGTCGAAGCAATCCCGAGCGTGTTCGAGAACCTCTGCCGCTCGACCGGACTTCGCGACGCGATCACGTTTGGGGCGAACCTGTCTGCGGTCGATATCGCCGCCACGATGAATGCCGTCGAGAACCAGCCGATGTTGAGTAACAACGCCCGCCCTGTTTCCGACGACCACCGCTTCATGCTTGCGGAACGAGCCGTCGCCGTGTGGAGTGGCCTACGGGCATGAGCGAAATTGTCGCGATCGAGATCACGCATCACGAGTTGCCGCTCGATCCGCCGTTCCCGGCCTCGTGGGACCCGCAGCCCCGAACCAAGTTCCCCGTCACGATTGTTCGGGTTCGTGACAGCGCAGGGCGCGAGGGCATCGGCTCAGGCGACGCGATGTACGGGTTCGACGACTACGCCAAGTACTTCATCGGTCAACCTGCAGGTGACCTCGGACGACACGCAGCGGTGCTGGCCAACATCGAGTTCCATGCCGCTCGTCCCTGGCCGGTCGATCTCGCACTCTGGGATCTAGCCGGTAAGACAGCTGACGCGCCCGTGTGGCATCTGCTCGGTGGTACGTCGCCTCGCCTACGGGTGTACGCCTCGAGCGGCGTTCGTCGTTCACCGAATGAGATGGTGGCGATCGCCCGTCGGATGATCGACGAAGGTTTCGAGGCACTCAAGATCCGCTTCGGGAGACCGTCGATCGACGACGACATCGCAGTTGTGGCTGCGATTGGCGACGCCGTCGGTGATCGGCTGACGCTGATGGTCGACTGTAACCAAGCCTGGCGGATGCCGTGGGACACGGCCCCGCCCTGGCACCTCGACTTCGCCAGCGATGTCGTCGCCCGACTCGAAGCGCTCGGTGTCTACTGGGTCGAGGAGCCACTCCATCGCGGCGACTACGAGGGGTACGCCGAACTCCGCCGTCGGGTTGGTGTCAAGATTGCGGGAGGCGAGATGACCCGTGAACCGTATGAGTTCCGCGAGTTGTTGGATCGTGACTGTCTCGACGTCTTCCAACCGGATGGTGTGTGTTCCCAGGGCATCTCAGGGCTGGCGCCCCTGGCCCGTCAAGTGGTCGTCGCCGGCAAGCTGTTCACGCCGCACACCTGGGGCAACGGCGTCGGCCTGCTCGCCAATATGCATCTCACGGCGGGCACGGTCGGATTCGACGGTTCGCAATGGCTCGAATACCCGTATGACCCGCCGGAATGGTCGCTCGATCGTCGCGACTACGCGCTCGTCGCGCCGGTCGGTGCAGTCGACGGCTGGGTAACAGTCAGCGATCGAGCGGGACTCGGCATCGAACTCAACGAGACCTTGCTGGCACGCACCGTCAGCGCGTCAGCCACGTTCAACTGAGAGCTGATCGGGGCGGTTAGCCGGAAGCTCGCGGACGGCGTGCGAGTCGCGCCGTACCGAGGCCAAAAGCGAGGATCGCGCCCCCGAGGATCGTCATCGTCGCGGTCCGACTTCCTGTTTCCACAAGCTGCGGAATTGTCGTGGTGCCAGGAATCGTTGTTGCAGCCGCGGGGGTTGTCGTCGCAGCCGCGGGCGTTGTGGTCGCAATTGTGGTTGCAACGGGGGCAGTCAGGTCGCACGTGGGTCGGGTGAATGTGTCATTGTCCAACGTCACGGCGCCGTTTCGGGCGAGCGCCCTGCCATGAACCGTCACCGAGTTGGTCACCGTGATCGAGGTCAGCGCCAAGATCGTTCCGACGAAGACCGATCCGGTTCCGAGTGTCGCCGAACTGCCCACTTGCCAGAAGACGTTGCATTCCTGCGCTCCGTTGATCAGCACGACCGAACTGCCGGACGAGGTGATCAACGTCGAGTCGGTTTGGAAGATGAACACCGTATTCGGGTCGCCGGCGGCGTCGAGGGTCAGCGTCCCAGTCAGTTGCAACGCAGACTTGCTCGGGCCCGCGTATACGCCACCCATCAAGCTGAGGTTGCCGAGATCCGCCGTCGTGTTGGCGTCGAGAGGCCGGCCGGCGGCGTTCAGGTAGGCGGCAGTCAAGTCGGCCTGAGCTTGCGCAGCGGCAGCGTTCGTGGCATCGGTCGTCCCGGGAGGGTTGACCTGTCCCGGTGGAAAGCCGGTGATGTCGGTTCCGGGGGATAGCCCGAGACTGGCGTTCAGAACGCTTCCGCCCGTGTTGGTGACTGTCGTCGCGCCGAGTACCGAGTAGTTGCCTGCGCTCCCGACTGGAACCGTCGGGACGATCGCCGCGTGGGTGACGCCTGCGAGGCCGGGTGCCAGCGAGAGGGTTGCTGCCGCCGTCGTTGCGAGCATCGAGAACCAGATGGATTGGGTGAAACGGGACGGCCTCATGTCGTTCTGCGGTCGGCGTATCTTGCTCGTGGTGCTCGAGTAACCCTTCATGATTCCTGCCTTCCAGCTTCTCGTACGTGTGCGATTTGCCTGTACCCAAATACGGTGCAGTCGAAACGCAACAGGCAGGCGAGTGACAGGAGCAGCACTAGGGTCGACGTCCGTGGCGAGAACGGCTGACCCGCAACTCAAGTTGGAGCTGCTTGATCGGGTTGTCGGCTACCTGGTTTTGAATGGGCTAGCGCAGACGACGTTGCGGCCGATGGCCAAGCAACTCGGTGTCAGTATCAATCGGCTCGTACACCATTTCGGATCGAAGGACGACCTGGTCACTTCGGCGTTGGCGCGAGCGATCGATCTGCAGGTCGCCGTCCAGGCGGGATGGCTTCGCCGCAAACCCGACATCACGCAAGTCGATCTCTACCGCAAGTGGTGGCGATGGATCAACGCCAACACGGCAAACCTCGGGATGGTCCGACTCAATTATGAAGCTGCGGCGCTCGATACGACGGTGACAGGCCTGGCCGGCGAAGTGCGCGCCGACCAAATCGGTGTGTGGCGTCACGACATCGAACGCCGACTCGTGTCAGAGGGCCTCAGTGCCCGGCACGCGGCGATCGAAGCTTCGCTGATGAAGGCCACCTTCACCGGGTTGGTGATGGATCTCCTTGCAACGGGCGACAAGGCCCGACTGACCGACGCCTTCAACGAATGGCTCGACCGGATTGCCTGATCCTGCGCCCGGTCGAGTTAGGGCCGGAGTTCGAGCACGATGTTGAACGGCGTAGACGCAGCCGTGCGAACTCTGGTGAATCCGGCCTCGTTCGCCACCTCGGTCAGCCGTGCAGGACCTGCCTGTGCGCCAAGCGCGCGACCGACGGCTTGCGACTGCGACGCAGGGGTACAGATCAACGATGAGGCGGCGTAGAACAGCCGGCCGATCGGATTGAGGTTTGCAGCGACGGTGTCTCCGGCTTGTGGTTCGACCAACATCACGACGCCGTCATCACTGATCGCTTGGAGCGTGTGTCGGAGCGCACCGACGGGGTCGCCCATATCGTGTAGGCAATCGAAGAAACAGACGAGGTCGTAGCCGGTGCCTGGGAATTCTCCGGCCGAGGCGACCTCGAATGTCAGCCGTTCCGACAGGCTGGCCGCCGCCGCGGCGGTCCGGGCGGCGTCGATCGAAGGTGCGTGGTAGTCGAAACCGATGAACTGCGAAGCGGGATAGGCGCCGGCCATCAGCACAGTCGAAGCGCCGTGACCACAGCCGACGTCGGCCACCTTTCCGCCAGCCTCCAACTTGGCGACCACACCGGTCAACGACGGCAGCCACCCGCTCGTCAGCGACGCCGCGTAGCCGGGCCGGAAAAACCGCTCGGTGCCGTGAAACAGGTCGTGATGATGTTCGTGCCATCCCAAGCCGCCACCGTGACGAAACGCTTCGGTGATCTTTTCGTCGGCCTTGGCAGCGGCCGTCACCACTTGGAAGCCACCGCATAGGAAGGCCGGGCTGGATTCGTTCGTGAATGCTTCCTTCTGTTCCGGTGTCAGCGACCAGTGGTCGCCGTCGTCAGCGGCACCGTCATAGGTGACGAACCCTGCCGCAGCCTGGGCCGACAGCCACTCGCGGACGTTGCGCTCGACAGTGCCTGTGCGTTCGGCCAGCTCGGCCGACGTCGATGACCCATTTTCGGCCAGTGCTCGGTATAGGCCGAGTCGGTCGCCGACGACGACGAGGGCGGCGTTCAGCACCGATCCGAAATCGCCGACGGCCTGCCCGACCAGTGCCTGCAGCACGTCTGAATCGATCGTTTGTTGTGTCATCGTTCTCGCTCCTTCTTGTTGTGTGTTGTGTCCCGTGAACAGTGCAAGGTCGCCCTTGCGATGATGTTGCAACGGCGATTGCAAACTCGTTGCAACACGGCTTGTGCACCATGCCCTTATGACTTCGACAAACACTTCAACAATCGGCACTCCAGCGGGCAACGCACACGACGATCCGGTGGGTCGCCTGCTCGGCGGAATTGCTGGCGGGACCGGAATCCCCGACGGGCTGTTCACCGCCGACGCCGTCTTGGATGCCACCGTTCCGATGTGGCGATACGAGACCGTGGGCGCTCGCGAAATCCAAGCGGAGCTGGCCAAGTGGTACAGCTCGCCGACACGGATCGAACACATCAACCGTCGTCCGTTCCCAGGGGGCGAAGCCGTCGAGATCGACATCAGCTGGACCGAGCAGGGAGTGCCGCACGCAGGTCACCAACTGCACGTGCTCACCCTGGTTGGCGAGCTGATCGGCGCGGATACTGTCTTCTGCGGAGGTCGTTGGCCGGCCGAACTCCTGGCCGAAATGGAGGCTGCCCGTGCACACTGATACGACAACGCCGTGGATCGCCCGGTCGCTCGACGAGTTGATCGCAGGTGCCACCGATCGCACCCCGCTGCGGCCCGAGGACGCGCGGTCGGGTGCCACGTTCGAACGCCTCACGATCGACGGCGAGCCCCACTTTCTCAAGCTGCTCTCGGCCGACACCGACTGGATCATGCGTTGCACCGGCAATACGACCAACTGGGAGTTCAAGGTCTGGCAGGCAGGTCTGTACCATCGAGTGCCGGACGTGATTGATCACGCGATGGTTGGCATGTCGCTCGAGGGCAACGGATCGACAGCCCGCCTCGCTCAGCTGATGACCGACCGCGGTGCCGACATGACTGCTCCTGGCGACAGCATGTTGCCGACGGACTATCACCTCGGGTTCATCGATCACATGGCCGCTTTCCATGCCCGGTTCATGGGCTGGCATGACGACATCGGAATCCAGGACATGGCGAGGCGGTTCCTGTTCTTTGCGCCAGAAACGATTGCTCCAGAGTTGCTCGTCGACGACATTCCCGGTGCGGTCTTCGTCGCCAACCAAGGTTGGGATCGGTTGCCGACGCTGGCCCCGCGGCTCAATGAGCTCGTCCGTGAGATTCATCGCGATCCGCAACAGTTGGCCGAGGCCCTGCGTTCGACGCCGTTGACCTTCGTTGCTGGCGACTGGAAGCTCGGCAATGTCGGCCGCCGAAGGGACGGGCGAACCGTGCTGCTCGACTGGGCCTACCCCGGCGAAGCTGCTCCGTGTTGGGATCTCACCTGGTACCTCGCCTTGAACCGGGCCCGCATGCCGGACTCGAAGGAGGCGACCATCGACTACTACCGCGGCAGGCTCGAACACCACGGGGTCGACACCACGGGTTGGTGGGACCGCCAGCTCGGTCTTTCGCTTGTGGGTATGGCGGCCGCGTTCGCGTGGGAGAAAGCCGTCGGAGACCCTGCCGAGTTGGCGTGGTGGGAAACGGCTGCGCTCGCCGGCGCGTCATGGCTTCGTTGACGGACCCCGTCCGCCACGCCTACGTCGGTGCCGGGAGGCGATGGAGGGCCGATGCGATGCTGGCCTACGGACCGCTGGCGAAGCACCTCGTTGCCCGTTCACCGACCGTTATGGACGGCCGCGTTGCACTTGACGCTGGAGCGGGCACCGGTGCAGTTGGCGCCGTGCTGGTCGCCTCGGGAGCGCGAGTCATTTCGTGCGATCTCGAAGTCAGCATGCTTTGCAGCAACTCGGGATCGTGCTCGGCCGGTGCCGCCGCAGTCGCTGACATCACCGCGCTCCCGATTCGCAATGATGCCGTCGATTTCGCCGTCGCAGGTTTCGTGCTGAACCACCTCGCCGATCCGGTTGCGGGATTGCGCGAACTCGGGCGTGTGACGCGCTCGTCCGGAGTCGTCTTGGCGTCCGTGTTCGGTGAGGACCGAGCTCCGGCCAAGGAGGCGATCGATGCAGTCTTGTCGGCACGTGGCTGGCAGCCACCGAGCTGGTACCGCGAGATGCACGCTCGGGCCACGGCTGTTGCGACGACGCATCAGATGGCTGGGGCCGCCCGCAGTGCAGGGCTGGTCTCGGTCGAGGTCGACTGTGCCGATATCGATGTCGGACTCGACAACCCGGCGTTGGTCGTCCGCTGTCGATTTGGTATGCCGCAGGTATCGCACTTCCTCGACACGCTCGGGCCGTCTGAGTTCGCAGAGCTTGTTGCCGAGGCGACCGCCGCCGTCGAGTCGACCGGTCGTTCCTTTCGGCCGAACGTGATCGAACTCGTGGCACGAGTTACCTAAGACGTTTGGCGATCGCACGGGCGAGTACGTCGGTGTGGTTACCCGCGTTGTCGATAAGGCGTGACGCCGCGCAACGCGCCACGACGAGCGCTGCGTCGAGTCCCGTGTCGTCGGCTACGTCGGCTGCGAACCACCACGATTCCATCCCGGCGACGGTTGTCAACCGTTCGAGCTGCGATCCGATCGCATCGGCCTCGATTGCACGGCCAAGCCGAGCGTTGGCCCGTGCGATCATCAAATCGGCGAACGTGGCGTAACGCCGATCACCTCGCTCATGTGCTGCGGCGGCTACTTCTTGCGCCGCGTCTAGTGCCTCCAGCGGCGAACCGTTGGCGAGATGTAAGCGGGCGGCGATGATTCCCGCACGCTGTTCGCATCGCCAGCGGTTGTTCACCCAGGAAGCGGAATAGTCAGGCATCGTAGACGTCAACGCTGCGGCCGCCTCGTCAACGCGTCCGTTCATCAAGAGTGAATCGGCGAGATCAAGGCCGGCTTGTGCGCGGATTTCGTTCGACACGCCGGTTTCTCTCCCAGCGCGGGCGTGATCCTCGGCCTGAGGTACCCCAAGGTTACGCAACACCCAACTCCGGTAGGTCTCGGTCATGCCGTTGTACCGCGCCTTGCTGCCCCGGCGTTCCTGCTCGACTGCCATCCGATCAATCACAGCCAACGCATCGTCGGCGCGACCGACCATCCCATATCCGTGAGCACTCATTTGAAGCACGTGTTCGACCCAGAACGACTGCATACTGCCGCTTTCGACGCCGAGTAACGGTTCCAAAGCCGCCAGTCCTTCGGCCGGGCGTCCTTGATGGACGCGCAACACGGCCACCCACGCCGACAGTCCAATCGAGGGTGGGGGGTCGAGGGAGCGCGCCTGATCGAGCAGGTCCTCGGTCGCCCTGAGGTCACCGACTCCGCGGTATGCAAAGGCGACTGCCAGCAGGCAACTTGCCTTCGTACCGACGTCGGTTGCCATCGCCGCACCGGCTTCGCCAAGGTGGATAGCGGCGTCAGTGTCGTGTCGATTTCGGGCAGCCCACGCACGCAGTTCCAGCGCCTCCGCTCCAGCCCCGAGTGTCAATGCCCGCTCGGCGTCTGTGTCAGCGCCAGCAAGATCGGCGCGCGCCATGCGGATCCGGCTCCGGCTGAGCCGAACTTGAGTGCCGTCATGCAGCTCGATTGCCTGGTCGAGGAGTCCCTCGGCACCGGCCAGATCGAACCGTCTGCGGGCGATCTCGGCTGCAGACGCGAGGCCAGAAGCGGCGAGTGCACGTTCTCCACCTTGGACTGCGTGGCGGGCCAGTTCGATCGGGTTGACATCTTCGCGGTCGGCCAGAATCTGAGATGCCCGGCGGTGCACCCAGGCTCGTCGCATTGCGCTCGTATCGGCGGCAACAGCGGCTCGAACCAACGCATGGCGAAACACGAGGGCGCCGTCGCGCTCGGTCAGGAAGTTTCGCCGAGTCCCTTCATCGAGATGTTCCAAAACGTCAAGTGCGGTGCGGTCTGTCACGCCGGCAACGAGGTCGAGATCCACAACTGGCCCGAGCACTGCGGCAACTCGCAATGTGGCCGCCGCGTCGCCGGCGCGGCGGAGACGTCCCGCGACGGCTTCCAACACCGTGGCGGGCACCGTGAGTTCCACGCCGCCGCCGGCATCGGCATCGCGGTCATCGTCATCGTCGCCGGCGGCCGCCAGTTCGACGAGCAGCAATGGATTGCCTCCCGTACGTTCCATCAGCCCGGCGGCGCGCTCGACGCCGACCAGCTCCGCCACGTCGCTGAGCCTGAGCGGGCCTAATCGAATCGTGATCGAGGACGCGACCTGTGTGTCATCCTCGTCGCGACGGGCAGCGATAATCAACAACTTGTGCTCCGAGCGGCGTCGGAGCACGTACGACATCCACGCCCTCGTCAGGGCATCGGCGAGATGCACGTCGTCGATCACGATCGCCAGTCCACCTGTCCGGGAAAGCTGCTTGAGCAACCTGTCGAGGCTCTCGAACAGGCCGAGAGAAAGCGCGTCTGTCGAGGCTGTCGGTCCGGGCAGGACCGCCCACATCAGACGGCCGTCGGAAGCGATCCTGCCGGGCACCGCACCCAGCAACGCGTCGAGGTGGGTATCGAATGCGTCGTCATCGACAGCGGTGAGATGCGCCGACAGCGCGTCGACAACCGGTTGCAACGCAAGTCCCGCTCCTTCCTCGGCGCGCCCGGTCAACACAAGAACACCGCGTCGTCGGGCACTCGACGTCCACGCCTCGACCAAAGTCGTCTTGCCGGCACCGGCTTCACCGGTGACGACGACCACCTCAGCGCCGTTGCGGGATCGCGACAATGCGGCGTCGAGCAGGCCAAGTTCATGCTCGCGCCCGACCAGCCTGAGCGTCGGCGCAGCCGTTTCAAATCCTGGTTCCGAAGGCAGGTCACCGGCGAGTATCGCTCCGTGCAGCAGTTCGGTGGCGGCCGATGGGCTGACTCCCAACGCTTCCGCCAACACGGAACGGGTGTCGGCGTAGGCGGCCAATGCCGATGCAGGGCGCCCGGCCGCGACATGTGCCCGCATCAACAACCGCAGCGCGACTTCGTCGTACGGATCATGTTCGAGGCTCGCTCGCGCCTGCGCCGCGGCGGCACCGAACTGTCCACCGGTAAGCGCCGCCGATGCGGCAATCGCCCGCGCGTCTGCTACGAGTGCACGTGCACTGATCCGTGCCGGCGTCAACCACTCGGAATCCGCTTCGTCCGACAGCAGATCGCCGCGCACGAGGGCAAGCGCCCCCTCGGCCGCCGCCCGGCTTCCGGCGATGTCGCCGAGCGCGTGGCGGCGAACGGCTTCTGTGCTCAAGGCGCTGAGTTCATCGCGGTCATACCAGTCGGCGACGAGTGCGTATCCTTCGCCGCGCCGCACAACACGTTCAGCGCCGACGACGGATCTGATGCGGCTGACCAGCACAGCGAGGTCACGGTTTGGATCGTCGGGCAGATCGTTGTCCCACAATCTGTCCACCAGCGAGTCGCGACTGACGATCGCTCCTCCGGCGAGCGCCAGCACCTTCAGCAGTAGCCGGGCCTTTCGGCTGCGGAGCAATGCGAGGTCGACACCGTCAAGCCGAAACTCACCCAGGACTCGCACACCGAGCTGCTCCGCCATGGCGTCATTCTGACACTCTCGCAGGATCCGGGAACCGTTGTGCAGGGCGGTACCCGATTGCGAGAAGTCTCGACGCGGCGATGTACGTTCGTGCGTGAGCGTTCGGCTCGCCAGCGCAGGCGATGAGTCGTCTGGGATCGAATCGGCGCACGGTCTCAGTGACCCTCCCGAACTGGGTGCCGACACCCTCGGAGCGCTCTCAGCGGCGGGTTTCGAGTTGGCCGAGATCGCCCGTTTACGGGCCGCCAACGTCGTGCACGCGACGGGCTCTTGACACGCTGGCCGGAGGCGAACTCCCGTCGGTCAGGTATCGTCGAGGTGCCCCTGAACCACGAAGGACTCTCGATCATGGCAACGCCAGCCAACCTCACGCCATTGCAACAGCAGGAAGCCCGCCGCCTTGCGCAGCAGGCAGCCAAGACTGACAAGGTTGCGCGGGTGTTCTCCGACGAGGAGAAGGCGACTCGTAAGGACCGCGTTGCCAAGGCCAAAGATGCAATGAGCCGGTCGGTCGGGATCAAGGGCGAACAGGTTGCGCCTGCACGTGCGGCGATCAAGGTTTACCTTCAGCGGTTGAACGAATCGAAGCAGCCGGACGACGCCCAGTTCGAGGCGTTGATCGAGGCTCCGTTCAAGGTTCCGCCGAAGAAAAAGACCAACGACCGTCGTTTCTGACAGTTCAGCTGGGGTTTCATGCGTGGTTTCAGCGGTGAAACGCTGACCAAGTATCGAGCGCTTGTTTGTGACCAGCTACGTCGTGTACCCGAACGAGTAGCGCCCCTTTGTCGACCGCCATCAGGTGGATAGCGATGCTTCCCGGATCGCGGTCGCTCGGCTGGGCGATCCCGGCCAGTTCTGCGATCATCCGTTTCCGTGACGCACCGATCAGTACCGGATAGCCGAGCGCCACCAGTTCGTCGAGCCGTCTGATCAGTTCGACATTGTGTGCCGTCGTCTTGCCGAACCCTAAGCCCGGGTCCAGGATGATCTGACCGACTCCTTCGGTGATTGCGGTCGTTGCCGACAATTGAAGGAACCTGATCACATCGGTGACGACGTCGTTGTATGAGGTATGTGCCTGCATGGTGGTCGGGTCGTCGACTGGCATGTGCATCACGACGGCCGGCACGCCGAACTCGGCAGCCACCTCGCGCATCCTCGGGTCGCGCAGACCGGAGACGTCGTTGATGATGTGCGCCCCGGCTGCGACGGCTTCACGTGCCACGAGGGCGTGACGCGTGTCGATGCTGACGACGAGCCCGTGTTCGACAGCGGCGCTGGTCACTGGGATCACGCGTCTCAGTTCGTCGGTCGGGTCGACCGGCTGCGCTCCGGGGCGGGTTGACTCACCGCCGACGTCGATGATGTCGGCGCCTTGGCTCGACAGCAGGAGTGCGTGTTCCACAGCATGGGCCGGGTTGAGAAAGCGACCCCCGTCTGAAAATGAGTCGGGTGTGACGTTGAGGATCCCGACGATCAGCGGGTGATCCAGGGCGAGTTCCCGATCGCGCAGTCGGAGTGGTTCCATCGAATCACGAGTGTGCCACGTGGTTGTTGCGCGTAGTACAGGGCGCTGTGCCTGAGTGACAATTTCGGTACCGGAACCACTGCCAACGCAACGACGACTGACGACTAGGAGCCCGGGAGGGTTGCACCGACGTGATAACGCCCATGGTCCTTCGGTGTCTTGAGACGACTGAGCGCCTTGCGGATAGCTGAGGATTCTCCGTGTCGGAGTTTTCATTTCGCCTGCTGAGCAGTCGAATAGGCACCGTGACGATTGTCGCCTCGCCTATTGGTTCGGCTCCTTATGCCGCGTCGGGCGAACGACCCATGAATATCCAGTCGACCTCGTCTGGGTGCGTCAAGGGCCCGGATTGCGAATGGGCTACTCCTTCAGCCGACAGCATCATCGATCGTCACCTCGGGCGCGCCGAAGCGCCCCGAAATGTCGGGGTGGCCACGCGTTGCTGGTGTTGGCAGCCCGTTTAGCAGAGTGTTGGGTGGTGTTGTTCTGCTGGTTCGGTTCGCTGCCTGGGTTGCCGGCTGGGTTGCCGGTTGATGGTTGGTTCGGTGTGCCAGATTGTTCCGTCTGGTCGTCGCCTGGTGGCGATCCGACCGGATGTCATCGTCAGCCGCCAGCCGCCCTCGTGGACCAGATGGTGATGCCTTTCGCATAGCGGCAACAAATTGTTGACTGCTGTTTTGCCGCCGTTGCGGAAGAACTCGATGTGATGCATCCGACAGTCATCGATCACGGTTCGACATCCTGGGTGAGCGCAGGTGCGGTGCATTGCCCGTAACGCTTTACGTTGCGCCGGTGTAGCCGTTCGCACGGATTGTCCGACGTCGAGGACTTCGCCGTGACCGCCGAGTACGACTGGGAACACGTTGGCGTCACAACACAAACGACGTGCCGTGGAGACAGGGATCGGTGTCCCGTTATCAAGTTCACAAATGCTGTTGGCGTGCAACCCGTCGCAGATCGTTCGGTAGTCGATCAACACACCAACCTGCGGAACACGGCTGACGGCATCACCAGTGGCGACGGTTGCGATGAACGCTTCGACTTGGAGTTGCTCCCACGGTGTCTGATTCTGATCAGCTTGACGGAGCGAAGCGAGTTTGGCGTTGACGGCTGTCCAGAGTTCG
>JANPLQ010000037.1:0-38023 GCA_031422395.1 Ilumatobacteraceae bacterium
AGGAGTGGTACAACCACTCGTCCACGACGGCCAACCTCCATGCCGTCGTGATCGACGACCGGACGGTTGAAATCACCAGTTCTGTACCCGACCCCAAGTTGCCCTCGTAGATGTGCTTCGGAACGATGTACACATCCATCGTCGGCAACTTGGGGTCGGGTACAGAACTGGTGATTTCAACCGTCCGGTCGTCGATCACGACGGCATTGAGGTTGGCCGTCGTGGACGAGTGGTTGTACCACTCCTCGTCACGTGACCGATTGATCGTGTAGGCGATGTCTTCGGCGGTCAACGGCGTGTCGTCTGACCACTTGAGACCCTCGCGGAGCGTGTATGTGTAGGTCAATCCACCGTTCGACTCGACCCACGACTCTGCAAGCCCAGGGATCGTTTCGAAGTCGTCCGCCGCCTTGTCGGTCAGTGTGGCGTATTGCAGGTTCCACATCTCGTATTCGGCTACGAGGTAGCCGACCGTGACATTCGGCGAAGACATGTCTTGAAGCAGTCCGATCGTCATGGTGACGGTGTCGTCTTGCGCGGTCACGGTCGGGGCGACGGCGACGGTCGCGATCAGGCCGGCAAGCAAGCCAGCTCCGAGGAGTTTCCTCATCTGGTTCCCCCCAAGGGTTCGAGATCGAGGCGTTCTTGCATCGATCGTGTGTGCATTCTTCCCGCTCGACCTTGCCGCGGCAAGGGCTGATGCGAGACTACTGATTCATCAGTCAGGAGACGAGTCGAGGATCACTACGATCCGAGAATGCCTCGCCTCCCTGGTCCGATGACGCCGACCGATATTCGTCGCCAGGTCGTCGTTGAGGAACTCGACCTGGCTGGCGATGGATCGACGGCGGTGATGGTGCGACGGATCATCGAGCGCGGCACCTACCTCGGGCACCTGCACACGAAATCACTCGACACCGGCAGCCGCCCGAATCAGATCACGTCAGGGCGCGTTCGCGATTCCTCGCCTCGGATTTCGCCAGACGGTTCGCAAGTCGCGTTTCTTCGTTCGTTTCCGGATCACGACGACGCTCCAACGCGGCTGTGCACGATGCCATTAGCGGGCGGTCGTGTTCGAATCTGGGCACCAACCGGAGGCGACCCGGGGTTCGGCGGAATCGCCAGCATCGCCTGGTCACCTGACGGTCGAACGATGGCGTTCACCGCCGATGTCGATCCGCCGCGTTTCATTGCGGGTACTCGTCCATCGATCGGTTCGTCGGCGTCGCGTTCGAAGACGCTGCAGTCACCGTTGAGGTCACCGACCGCGCGACGGATCATCCGTTCCGACTGGCGATGGGACGAGATCGGCCACTTGGATTATTGGTCGCACCTGTTCGTGCTCGAGATGACTACCGGTGCGCGTCCGCGTCAGGTCACGAGCGGCGACTGGGGTGCCGGCGCGATCACGTGGCACCCGAACGGACACACGATCGGATTCTCCGCCGACCTCGGTAACGAATCTGATCTGGCGCCGTTCCCGAAGATTTGGGCGGTCGATATCGATGCCGGACCTCGATCGAAGCGATCGATTCCGCGACTTGTGCTCGACGCGCCCGGCGGTGCGACGAAGCCGGCCTACTCCCCCGACGGTCGCTGGCTCGTAGCTGCCGGAATCCTCGAACCCGAACCGCTCGATGACATCAGCACCGGGCTGCTGCTCGGCCCCGCCGACGGCTCACGCCCACCGATCGAACTCAGCCCAGGACTCGATCGTCCGTTCGGGAACGCCACTGACACCGACCTGACCGGATGGATGGTCCACGGCCGCCACGGCCCGATATGGCTCGACAACCGAACGATCGTCGCCGTGATTTCCGATCGCGGCCGCAGCCTTCCGGAACGATGGGTCGTCGATCCGAAGACGGGTTCACCGGTCGAGGTTCCGGCCGCCAGCGACCGTGCATCTCACGGTCCGTGGGCCGATGCGACGACGCACATGGTCGCCCTGGGTGGGGGTGTTGTCGCCACCCTGGGAACCTTGCACGGTCGGGCACCGGAGTTGATGACTGTCGACCTCGCCAAGCCGCCGAGTGAGCGGCGGTTCGCTTCACACACGACGTTCGGGTCGGCATGGCAACGTCGGCTCGAACAACCGGAGATGCGACGCATTGACGTGCCTGGACCGGGTGGCCCGATCGAAACGTGGATCGCCTCACCCGCCGGCGCCGACGACGCACCGCTCCCGACAATCATCGATGTGCACGGAGGTCCGCTTGGATGTTGGGCACCGGCACCGCACGTCGAGGTGATCCTGCTGACCGGTGCCGGCTATCGGGTCGTGCTGCCGAACATCCGAGGATCAGGCGCTTACGGGCGCGAGTGGATCCGCCCACAACTCGGTAACTGGGGTGGAGTGGACGCCGACGACGTTCATGCCGTTCTCGATCACGCGATCGCGCTTGGTTTGGCGGACCCGGCTCGATTGGGCGCGCTCGGATTGAGTTACGGCGGATTCATGGTCAACTGGCTGGTCGCCACATCCGACCGATTCGCAGCCGCAATCTCCGAGAACGGCGTGACCAATCAGGTGTCGTGCTGGGCCAACTCGGACAGCGGGCCCGAGTACAGCCGGGCTTCGCTGCTCGGTGATCCGTTCACACCGGACGGCGTCGAAAAGTTGTGGGGCCAATCGCCGCTGAAGTACGTCATGAACGTCAACACGCCGTTGTTGATGTTCCAAGCGGAAGCTGACCGACGCTGTCCCGCCAGTGACAATGAACAGTTCTTCATCGCCCTGCGGCGGCTGCGCCGAACCGTCGAATACGTGCTGTATCCGGACGAGTCACACACGTTCTCATCGTCGGGTCGCCCCGATCGACGGATCGACCGCATGGAACGAATGCTGACCTGGTTCAACCGCTACCTCTAACAGATTCGAAGGCGGTCAGGAATTCGAGAATCAGAGGGACGAGGCGATCCAGGTCGTAGCCCCCTTCTTGGATCAAGACGGTCGGAAGGTTGAGTGCGGCGAGCGCTTCTCCGGCCGCATGGAATCCTGCTGGGGTGATCATCAGTGGGGCCGCTGCGTCGTGATCGGCTGCATCGACACCGAGTGACACGACGAGCGCCGTGGAACCGTGATCTTCGACGCCTCGGATTAAGTGGGCGATCGCCGTCAACCAGGGTTCGTCGCCGGACCCTGCTGGTATCGGAACATTGATCGTCCAACCCTCACCGGCACCTCCACCAATTTCGTCGGCGTAGCCAACCAGGTGAGGAAACCAACCGTCCGCCGGGTCGATATGCACGCTGGCGTACAGCACGTCGTCGCGGTCCCAGAAGATCTCCTGCGTGCCGTTCCCCTGGTGGGCATCGATATCAACAATCGCCACCCGAGCGTGTCCAGCCTCCCGCAGCCGTTGCGCAGCCGCGGCGGCGTTGTTGAAGTAGCACGACCCACCGAAGAACGCCGGGCCGGCGTGATGGCCAGGCGGGCGGACCGCGGCGTACGCCGCACGATCACCACACGCAACCAAGTCAGCGGCGTGGACCGACGAATGCACAGCCGCGCAGGCAGCATCGAACGTGCCCTCGCCCATCAACGTCATCGTGTCCATCGCGTACAGCCCGAGTTCGGCGCGGATCGTGGCGGGTCGCCTCCCCTTCCTGACTCGCGCGGCGTATCCCGGATTGGCGAAGAGATAGCCGACGACGTGGGGCTGACCCGGATCGGTGAGATGCCCCTCTGCAACCCATGACTGGTACGCCCGCGACATGAAATCGACGAAATCAGCGTCGTGAACTGCAGCGATCGGGCCGAGTCCAAAATCCGGTGGCGAGACAACCTGCGCACCGGCCGCGACCAGGCCATCGCGCAACAAGTCACCACGTTCGGGCTCCTCGTCACCCGGTTCACGCACCCCGAGCCAGTAGCCCCCATGCGGGGCGTGCCCGCGATGTCGATCACTCCAGACCACCGGCATCCGCAGGTTCATGGCCGACAAACCTAGTGCCGTGCCAGATCGACCCGTTGGTAGCTTCGGTCCTCATGCGGCGGGTGATTGATGCCATCTGTCCCGCCCGCATGGGAACCGGGTTTCGGTGGTTGCTGGCTTCGTCGTGGGTGAGCAACGTCGGCGACGGGATTGGTTTTGCGGCCGGGCCCCTGCTTGTCGCCTCGCAAACGAGCGATCCGATTCTCGTGGCGCTGGCGGCGCTACTACAACGACTCCCGTGGTTGCTGTTCGGCCTTCAGGCCGGTGTGATTGCCGACCGTGTCGACCGGCGACGGATCGTGATCACCGTCAACCTGGCCCGCGCCGCCGTGCTTGGCGTGCTCACCGCCACAATCGCAACAGACACGGTCAACGTCGTGCTGATCTTGGCAACCATGTTCACGCTCGGCACGGCTGAGACATTTGCCGACATCACGAGCGGCACCTTGCTTCCGATGGTGGTCGACAAGGCCGACCTCGGGGTCGCCAACGCCCGCCTCGAAGTCGGTTTCATCACGGTCAACCAACTCGTCGGTCCCCCCGTAGGAGCAATGCTGTTCGCGATCGGGATGGCGTTCCCCTTCGCCATTCAGGCGATCTGCGTCGCGCTCGCGGCTCCTTTGGTTGCCAGAATCGCGCTCACCAAGTTGCCAGAATCACAGTCTCGTTCGCGGATGCGAGTCGAGATCATGGAAGGTGTGCGGTGGCTCTGGAACCACGCTTCGGTGCGCACGCTGACGCTGACCGTCGTGTCGTTCAACGTAACCTTTGGCGCCGCGATTTCGGTGCTCGTTCTGTATTCCTACGAGCGACTCGGTCTCAGTGAGGTCGGGTTCGGCCTGCTGACAACGGTAGGTGCAGTTGGGGGAATCCTGGGGACGTCGGCATACGGCTGGCTCGAACGGCGCGTCGGAGTCGCCAACCTGATGCGGACTGGATTGATTGTCGAAACGCTGACCCATCTCACTCTGGCGTTGACCAGGTTGCCAGTTGTGGCGTTCGCAGTATTCTTCGTGTTCGGTATCCACGAGTCGGTGTGGGGCACGACAATCATGACCGTTCGGCAACGGGCCGTCCCGAACGAGTTCCAGGGCCGCGTCGGCAGCGTCTACATGATCGGCATGCAAGGTGGGCTGGTGATCGGTGCCGGTTTCGGTGGTGTGATCGCAAGCGTGTGGGGTGTGACGGGCCCGTTCTGGTTCGCCTTCGTCGGTTCAACGCTGATCCTGTTGGCGATCTGGCGTCAACTCGCCAACATCGCACACGCCGAGTAGACCTAACCTCGTTGGCGTGCCTGCTCCGCTGCCTCGTTCTCGTGCTCGTGACCTTGGATTGACATTTGGGTCGATTCCGACTGGGGTGTACAACGCGATCACCGACGTACCGGGCGTTGGCGTGGGACACGTGACGACGTGGCGTGACCCTGCCGAGGGCGACGACGGCATCGCCCGCACGGGTGTGACGGCGATCGTTCCTGACTCGCTGAGCGGCATGTTCCACCGGCCGATGGCGGCCGGCGTGGCAGTACTCAACGGGGCGGGCGAGCTGACCGGCTCGATCGAGATCAAGGAGTGGGGAATCCTCGAAACGCCGATCGTGCTCACCTCGACGAACAACGTCGGGCGCGGATACGACGCTGTCGTCGATGCGGCGTTGGCGCAGGGCGTCACCGATGTGGTCGTGCCGGTCGTCGGCGAATGCGACGACTCGTGGCTCGATGACATCACGCGTCGCTGGACCACGACCGGTCACGTCCGCTCGGCGCTTTCCTCCGCCGCTCCCGGGCCGGTCGCCGAGGGCGTCGTCGGGGCTGGTACGGGGATGATCACGATGGGTCACAAGGCTGGAATCGGGACCGCCTCGCGGGTGCTCGACGGGCTCGGCACGATTGGTGTGCTGTTGCTCTGCAACTTCGGTGGCAGCGAGTTGCTGAGAATCGGCGGGATGCAGATCGGTGCGATCCTCGCCGACGAGCGGATCGTTGCGCCGACGCTGGACGACGGCGGCTCGTGCCTCGGCGTGGTGCTGACCGACATTCCGCTCGACGCCCGCCAGTTGGAGCGCCTCGCCAGACGTGTCGGGCTGGGGTTGGGACGTGTCGGCAGCGTCGCTCACAACGAGAGCGGCGACATCTTCCTTGCCGCCTCGACGACCAATCGTCGCGACCGCGACGCAACCGGGTTACTCGACATAACGATCCTCGCCGACGCCTCGCTCAACCCGGTCTTCACTGCGGTCGTCGACGCTGCCGAGGAAGCCGTGATCAACGCCCTGTTCGTCGCCGACACCGTGACCGGGGTCAACGGCAACACTGCCCCGGGCCTCCCGGTCGATCGAGTGCTGGAGTTGATTCGTCGCTCGATCCGCTAGACCGCTAAACGTCACACCCGATTGTGCACCGAGTGCGGCAGAATCTTGGGGTGAGTACTGACGTCGAGCAACTGCCAGTTGCCGACGAGGTGATCCGCAAGACGCAGATCGTCGACCTCGCCCGATCTGTGCCGCTCGGGATGTTGCTGCCGCTCGAAACGTCGGTGCTCCTGACGATCGCGATCAAACACTTCGATGCCTCACCGCTCACGAAAGGGCTGATCGCAGCATCGGGTGGGCTTGGGTTGCTGGTCTCACCGTTCGTCACTTCGCTCACACGTCACCTTGGGCGCACGGCGATGTCGATGGCATCCGCGATCAGCCTGATCGGCATGGCGGGTTTCCTGCTTGCCGCCACAGGCCCGATGCCGCTGTTCGTGATTGGCGTGATCATCGGGCTGGCATCCGCGAACTCGATCCTCACGCTCGTCACGTTCACATACGACCGGAACTTCCCGGCCCACGAACGCGGCAAGCGAGTCGGTCACGGGTTGACGATGAAAGTCGCCGTGTCGGCGACGCTGGCGCTGGCGATGGGGGCGTGGCTCAACAACCATCTCGACCTGTGGTGGATCGTCGTGCTCGGTGGAGCGGCGGCCTCGCTGGCGTTGTCGTTCCTTCACGCCAGAATGCCGACCGAGACGATCGCCCGCGTGACCGGTGACCAGTCACGCGTGTGGCCGCATTTCGAGTTGCTCAACGAAGACCGCCAGCTTCGACTGACGCTGATCGCCTGGATGTTCATGGGGTTCGGGAACCTGATGCTGCTCCCTCTCCGGGTCGAATACCTGGCGCAGCCGAAGTACGGCATCGAGGCCAACCCGGCCAAGATCACGCTGCTCACGGTGGCGATTCCATCGGTGTTCCGGTTGGTGTGCACGCCGGTGTTCGGGCGACTCTTCGACCGGATTTCGTTCTTCGCCAGCCGGATCATCGTCAACCTGCTATTCGCCCTGTACGTCGTCGCATTCTTCACCGGGTCAAGCGATCTCGGGTTGTGGATCGGCGCGATCACGATCGGGATCGCGATCGCTGGCGGCGACCTGATGTGGATGCTGTGGGTCACCAAGTTCGCGCCACCTGGCCGGGTCGCCGACTACATGGGTTTGCACGCATTCTTCACCGGCACGCGGGCAGTCAGCGCGCCGCTGGTTGCCTTCCTCGTGATCGACCAACTCTCGCTCGGCTGGGTGGCAGTGATCTCGGCTGCGCTGATGGTTGTGTCTGCGCTGGTATTGGTGCCCGAAGTGCGTGCAGAACGCCGTATCAAACGCCGCAAAATCGACGTTGAGGGCGTGATCGATCCGATCCGAGTCGTCGGAAGTGATTGACAGCCATCGTTCGTTACTCAGCGGAGCGTTGCCAGTACTTCGTCGATGATCTCGGTCGTGGTGTTGGGATGCAGGAACACCAGGCGGCCGAGCGTCTCACCCTTCCATGTGGTCGGAGCGACGAAGGCGACCTGTTCGGCAAGCAGTTCGCTCGCCCATCGCTGCCAGCGGGCGCCGTCCCATCCGGCTTTCCTGAACAGGATCACCGTCAACTCCGGCTCCATCACGATCTCGATGCCGTCGATCGATCGCAGCTGATCAACGGCATACGCCGTGGCGGTGAGTGAGGTGCGAACCGCTGCCGCAAGGGCGTCGGTCCCGTGCACCAGCAGGGTGAACCAGAACGGCAATCCCGATGGTCGACGAGTCAGTTGGAATGCATAGTCCGATGGGTTCCAAGTCGCAGTGGGATCGGTCGTCCGGAGCACTTCGATGTATGGCCCGTGTTGCGTATGTGTTCGTGCAGCGAGGTGCGGATGCCTGTACAGCAGAGCGCACGTGCCCGCCGTGCAGAAGAACCACTTGTGTGGGTCGATGATGTATGAGTCGGCCTCACCGAGCCCATCGAACAGATGCCGACGCTCGTCGAGAATCAGCGCTGCACCGCCATAGGCGCCGTCGACGTGCAGCCAGGCGTCGTGGGCATGCGTGACCTCGGCGAGGCCGCGCAGGTCGTCGACAACTCCGGCATTGGTCGATCCAGCGGAGGCGACCACCATCGCCAGTTCCGTCGTGCGGCCGGACGCGGCAAGCGTTGCGGCGAGCGCCGAGCCGGTGAACCGACCGTCATCCCCCGTCGGCACGACGAGTGCTTCCAAGCCGAGCAGGCGCAGCGAATTGTCGACAGAGGCGTGCGCCGTGTCGGCAACGGCAACCAGTCGTCGTCCCTCTGCGACATCGCGACCGACCGCCATCGCCGACAGGTTGCCGATCGAGCCTCCGCTACAAAACGCTCCACCGGTGCTTTCCGGCATGCCAGCCAGTTGTCTGATGTAGTCGAGTGCCTGGTTTTCAGCGGCGACCGCGCCCGCTGCTTCAAGCCACGATTCGGCCGCGAACGACGACGCGCCAACGACGCAATCCATCCAGATCGCCGCCGCCGCCGGGGACATCGGGATGAAGGCGAGATAGCGCGGTCCATCGAGGGCGACCGTATGCGGCGTCACCGCCGTCTCGAACATGTCCCACGCAGCGTCGACGCCGAGCCCCTCCGCAGTGATCGCTCCGGTGAACAGAGGCAGCAGTTCGTTGGGCGCGGTCGTCTTGCCGAGCGGCACGCCTGCCAGTCGATTTTGAATCCAAGCCATCACCCGCTCCGAGAGGTCGTCAATCGAAGCGTCACTCCCGTGCATGGTCACACCGCAGCACGGTAGCGGCACCGACCGCTACGTTGGGCGCTGTGAAGGTCGCACTGATCACAGGGGCAGGGTCGGGAATCGGACGCGCAACCGCACAGGCACTCGCTGGCGAAGGGTTCAGTATCGTGCTTGCTGGTCGCCAGGTGGAAACACTCGACGCGACGGCGGCGGGGATCGCAGCGACGATCACCGCCGAGACGCTGATTGTTGCGACCGACGTGACCGACCCCGCTTCCGTCGACGCTCTGTTCGCCGCAATCGAGAGTCGGTTCGGGCGATTGGACCTCCTGTTCAACAACGCCGGAGTTGGCGCACCCGCCGTTCCGATCGAGGACCTGACGTTGGATCAGTGGTGCCGTGTCGTCGACACGAATCTGACCGGATCGTTTCTCTGTTCAAAGGGTGCGATCGCGCTGATGAAACGCCAAGTGCCACCTGGAGGACGAATCATCAACAACGGTTCGATCTCGTCGCACACCCCGCGCCCGAACTCGGCTCCCTACACAGCGACCAAGCACGCCATCACCGGGCTGACGAAGTCGATCGCTCTCGATGGTCGACCGTTCGGCATCACCTGTGGTCAGATCGACATCGGCAATGCGGCGACCGACATGACCGATCGGATGAGCGGTGGTGTGCTTCAGGCTGATGGTTCGTTGCGATCGGAACCACGCATGGATGTCAGCGATGTCGCCCGTGCCGTCTGCTACATGGCCAGCCTGCCGCCGGATGCGAACGTGCTCACGATGACCGTGATGGCTGCCGGCATGCCCTTCGTCGGCCGCGGCTAACTCGCGGTTGACCCGCGGCTGACCTGCAACCCGATGGGTCAGGCTCGCACCACGATCGTGCGGGACTGTTCTCGCATGTATTGCTGGAGGTAGTACGGGCCGCCTCCGGCCTTGCCTGCCGTGCCGGAGCGTTTCCATCCGCCGAACGGTTGGACGCCGGGCCATGCACCGGTGGTCGCTCCAGCGGCGCGGTTGATGTACACCACACCGGCCTCGATGCGTTCGAGGAACGTGTCGATCTCGGTTTGATCTTCGGCGAACAGACCCGCAGTCAGCCCGAACGGAACGGCGTTGGCACGCTCGAGCGCCTCGTCGAGCGAAGCGACCGCTCGCACAGCGATCACGGGCACGAACAGTTCGGTCGTCCAAATCATCGAATCGTCTGGCACTCGCACAACGGTCGGAGCCACGTAAGTCCCGGCGGCATGGTGCCCGTCGGTCAGCCGCTCACCGCCGCACAACACTTCACCGGTCAGCCGGGCATCGGCGATCACAGCCTCGTAGCGATCGACGGCAGCCTGATTCACGACCGGTGACAGGAAGCCTCCCGGATCGAGCGGGCTGGTGGCTGGGATCGCGCCGGTGCGGGCAACGAGACGGCTGATGAACTCGTCGGCGATCGAGGCGTCGACGAACACCCTCGACGCCGCAGAACATTTCTGACCGCCGAAACCAAATCCACTGCGCGTCGTTCCTTCGACTGCTAGATCGAGATCCGCCGACGAGGCGACGATCACCGGGTTCTTGCCGCCCATTTCACAGATCGCCGGCTTCGGTTGCGACGTCGCAAAATCGTGGATGATCGACATGCCAACGGCGCTCGATCCGGTGAAGGTCACGCCGTCCACGCGGCTGTGATGGACGAGTGCCGAGCCGACCTCGGCACCACCCGTGATGATGTTGACGACCCCTTTCGGCACGCCGGCATCGACCAGCGCGTCGTAGATCAGATGGCCGGACAGTGAGCCGATCTCTGAGGGTTTGAGGATCAAGGTGTTCCCCGCCACGAGTGCCGCGCCCGCAGGTCCGGCGGCCAGCGCCGACGGGAAGTTGAACGGGGCGATCACCGCCCACACGCCGTACGGGCGCATGACGTCACTCGTCACTTCGGTCTCACTGAAGCGCTCCATCGAAAGCTCAAATCCGTTGTGCTCTCTCATGGCGTGCGTGTAGTACCTGATCAGGTCAGCGGCTTCTTCGACTTCGCCGATCGCTTCGAGTCGACTCTTTCCGTTCTCCCACGCCAGCGCCGCGCCGTCGATGACGGATCGTTCGGAGATCAGATCGGCGGCCCGCTCGAGCAGGTCGCAGCGCACGTTCCATGGCGTCGCCGCCCACGATGGTTGTGCAGCTGCGGCGGTGTGCACGACGTGATCCACGTCGTCGCCGTCGGCGATCACGAATTGGCCAACAGTGACGTTCGTGTCGATCGGCGAGACGGTGGTGAACGTGTCGCCGAACCGATCCTCGACACCAATCCGAAGTGGGTGGGTCGCTCCGAGTCCGGCCCGAACCGATTCGACGGCATCCGTGTACGCCGCTTGTAGCTCGGCGTCATCGGCCGTGAGGGTCGCGTAGGTAACTCGAAAACCAGCCATACCAGAGACTTTCGCACATTTCCTGCATGTGCCAGGCACCCCTGGAATTCTCTCGGAATACATGTTCCGAGCTAGTGACAAATAGGAATATTCATGTCAGAATGGTCGGATGACCGCCGTCGACACAAACCTCAGCAGCGCACAACTTGGCGAGTTGACCGCACCAGAAATCTTCACCGAACTCCCTGGCCCACTGGCCCGCAGGGTGATCGCTCGTGACGAGCGAGTCAGCAGCCCGTCGCTCACGCGTGTCTACCCGCTGGTGGTTGGTCGTGGTTCTGGAGCGGTCATCGAAGACGTCGACGGTAACCGCTTCCTCGACTTCAACGCCGGCATCGCGGTCAACGCCGCCGGCCATAGTCACCCGGTCGTGAACGCCGCGATTCACGCACAGGTCGACGCCTGCCTGCACTACTGCTCGTCCGACTTTTACCACCCGTCCTACGCTGACGTGTGCGAGCGTCTCGCCGCCACGGCACCGATGCAGCCAGCCAAAGTCTTCCTCGCCAACTCGGGAACCGAGGCGGTCGAAGGTGCGCTGAAGCTTGCCCGTCATCACACCGGCCGACCGAATGTGATCGCCTTCTACGGCGGCTTCCACGGCCGCTCACTTGGCGCGCTCTCGTTGACGTCGTCGAAAGCCAAGTACCGCAGCGGGTTCGGGATCGTGACTCCTGGCGCCTATCACGCACCGTTCGCGTTCGATGGTGAAGTTACCGGCGTCGACTACATCGAGCAGGTCCTGTTCGCTCGGATGACCGAGCCGGGCGACGTTGCGGCGATCTTCGTCGAGCCGATCCAGGGTGAGGGTGGCTACATCGTTCCACCGGTTGGTTGGCTTGCAGCGTTGCGTGACCTATGCGACAAGTACGACATCCTGTTGGTGATGGACGAGGTCCAATCGGGGATCGGGCGGAGCGGCAAAATGTGGGCCTGCGAGCACGATGGTGTGATCCCCGACATCATCACTGCCGGCAAGGGCTTGGCGAGTGGGTTGCCGCTTTCGGCGATCATCGCCCGCAGCGACATCATGCAGTGGGCGCCAGGTAAGCACGGTTCGACGTTTGGTGGGAACCCGGTGGCGTGCGCGGCGGCGCACGCCACCCTCGACCTCGTCGAGAACGGGCTGGCCGAAAACGCCACTCGAATCGGCGAACAGCTGATGACCGGTTTGCGTGTGCTGAGCGCCACGCAGCCGATGATCAGCAACGTGCGCGGTCGCGGGTTGATGGTCGGTTTCGACGTCACCGATCACGAGACCGCTCAAGCTGTCGAACGAGCCTGCTTCGAACGTGGGCTGCTGCTGCTCACGTGTGGCAGCCGCGGTATCCGCATGGCTCCGCCGTTGATTGTGAACGAAGCGCAAGCAGTGACGGCCCTGTCGATCATCGCCGAGGCCTGCCAAGCTGTTGCTTGATGGCGGGCTCGTCGCAGGCGCTTCCCTGGTCGCCGCACGTCACGTCTAATCTGGAGTACTCATGATTCCCTCGACTGAGCAACTGGCAGTTCGCGTATCCCACCTATTGGCTGGGTGCGGAGCATCTGTATCGGCCGGGGATCAGCTGGCTCGGACGCCGATCACCGGCGCATCGCTTGGTTCTGCAGGGCCGGCCGGGAACGTTGACGACGCCGTCGCCCGGGCGACCGCGGCATTCCAGATTTGGCGCGACACGCCAGGCCCGGTACGCGGCAACCTGATCCGGCGACTCGGCGACGTGCTACGCGAACACAAGGCCGAACTCGGCGAACTCGTCTCGATCGAGGCCGGCAAGATTCGGTCGGAAGGCCAGGGCGAAGTCCAAGAGATGATCGACATCTGCGAGTTCGCGGTCGGTCTCTCGCGCCAACTGCACGGCCTCACGATTGCGTCGGAACGTCCTGGCCACCGGCTGATGGAGTCGTGGCATCCGATGGGTCCTGTGGCCGTGATCACGGCGTTCAACTTTCCTGTGGCGGTGTGGGCATGGAACGCCGCATTGGCACTCGTTTGTGGCAACACCGTGATCTGGAAACCATCCGACAAGACACCACTGACGGCTCTCGTCTGTCAGGCGCTGTTCGAACGAGCAGCCGCCGATGTCGGAGCACCGGCCGATCTCAATCAAACCGTGCTCGGCGGCGCCGCCGAAGGTGCCGCCCTAGTCGCACACGAAGGTGTGCCGATTGTGTCGGCCACTGGCTCGACAGCAATGGGACGCCGCGTCGCACCGGTCGTCGCTTCCAGATTCGGGCGTTCGATTCTCGAACTCGGCGGCAACAACGCGGCGATCGTCGCACCATCGGCCGACCTCGACCTCACCGTCCGCGGGATCGTGTTTTCGGCTGCCGGTACCGCCGGGCAGCGTTGCACGAGCTTGCGCCGATTGATTGTCCATCACTCGATCCACGAACAGCTGATCGACCGAGTCGGTCGCGCCTATGCGACACTTCCGATCGGCGATCCGCTGACCGATGGCACGCTCGTCGGCCCCCTGATCGACGAGCCCTCGTTCATCCGTATGCAGCAGGCGCTCGACTCCGCCCGGACGGATGGCGGCACGGTCGTGGTCGGCGGCGAGCGAGCCCTGGCTGACGAGGCGCCTGACGCGTTCTTCGTGCGCCCGTCGCTCGTGACGATGCCAAGCCAGACCGAGGTCGTTCGTACCGAGACGTTCGCCCCGATCCTCTACTCGATGGTCTACGACGAGTTCGACGAGGCGGTCGCGATACACAACGATGTGCCTCAGGGTTTGTCGTCGAGCGTTTTCACCAACAATCTGCGTGAAGCCGAGCGGTTCATGTCGGCGTCGGGCAGCGACTGCGGTATTGCCAACGTCAACATCGGCCCATCCGGTGCCGAAATCGGTGGGGCGTTCGGCGGCGAGAAGGAAACCGGCGGAGGCCGCGAGTCCGGATCCGATTCATGGCGCGGCTACATGCGTCGCAGCACGAACACGGTCAACTACTCGACACAACTGCCCTTGGCGCAGGGCGTCAAGTTCGACCTCGACTAACCCGAACCCCCGTTCATGTCGACATGGGCACGGAATGCGGGGGTTCAGCGCGACTTGAACGCGGGTTTTGGGCGGGTGGGGTACCGTTCGGCATGTTTGATGACAAGAAGCGCGAAGCGGACATACGGATTCAGGCGGCGATCGAGCCGTTTGTCGCGGCTGGCGAGACACTCGTCGGATGCCTGATGGCGACAGCCAAATCATCGTTCTCGGCGAAGATGTACGCAATCGGCGTGACCGATCAACGGTTGATTCTGGCGCTGGTCGATCGCAAGCTCGAGCCGAAAGGCGAGCCGGTCACGGTCCGCGCCACTGACATCGTGAAGTCATCGGTCGACGGATTCGGCGGTGGCCTCAGCCACTTCCTCACAGAGGATCTGGGCGACATCAGAGTCGACACCAAGGACGAGAAGTACAAGCTGATGATGATGGGCGGCGGGATGGATCAGATGTTCGTCGGTGAAGGTCAGATGGCCGGCAAGCAAGCCTTCCTCGAGTTCCTCCACGCCGCCAGAGGTCTCACCCCCTGAAAACCCGCGTTCATGTCGCGTTGGACACGTCATGCGGGGGTTGAGCGCGACTTGAACGCGGTTTCTGGGTTGAGTTTATGGCGCGACTACCAGCAGCTCACCGGAATCGTCGAGTGAGAGCGCCGTTGGGGTACGACCCGGGAGACCGATCGTGCCGTCGATGGTGCCGTCGGCTCCGATTCGCAGCAGGTGATCGTCGTCGTAACCGACAAAGAGTCCGTCTGCGTCGGCGACCATCACGGGCGCTGGAGTGCTGGCGTGGGCGATCTGATTGGCCCAGTCGACGCCTGGCTCACGGCCTGGGTCGCGTTTTTCCGCCTGACAACCGGAAAACCGCGACACGGCCTTCGCAGAACTGCGCGGGCTACTTTGAGTTGGATGCGGTTGCCGATTGTTTCGCCGATCAAGCCGATGTTGGCGAAGTTGGCGCGCACGATTCCGACAGAGCCTGGGTTGCTGTACGAGCCGAAATGGGATGGGTTCCGCTGCATCGTGTTTCGTGATGGCGACGAGATCGAGCTCACCAGTCGCAATCAGAAGCCGTTCAACCGATACTTCCCCGAGCTGCTCGAACCGTTGATGCGGGCGCTTCCCGACCGATGTGTCGTCGATGGAGAAATCGTGGTGCCGAGTCCGGCAGGCAGAGGTCTCGACTTCGACGCGCTGCAGCAACGAATCCACCCGGCAGAGTCACGTGTCCGGATGCTTGCCGCCCAAACCCCGTCGGAGTTTGTCGCCTTCGACCTGCTGGCACTCGGCGACGACGACCTCACGACGACCAAGTTCGGCGAGCGGCGCGCCCGTCTCGAACAGCAGCTGTCGCCAAATGCCAGCGTCCATCTCACACCCGCCACGACCGATCCGGAGATTGCCGAGCGCTGGTTCACTCGTTTCGAGGGGGCCGGTCTTGACGGGGTGATGGCGAAGTCGCTCGACGGCGTCTACACGCCCGACAAACGAACGTTGGTGAAAGTCAAGCACGAGCGCACAGCCGAATGCGTGGTAGCCGGGTTTCGGGTTCACAAGGACGGCGAGGGGGTCGGTTCGCTGCTGCTCGGTTTGTACGACGACAGCGGTCGGTTGAATCACGTCGGTGTGTGCGCCTCATTCACCACGGCATTCCGGCGTGATCTGATCGACGAACTCGGGCCACTCACGGTCGATGCGCTCGACGGGCATCCGTGGCGCGAATGGGCCGAGGCACAAGCCCATTCGGATCAACGGATGCCGGGCGGATTCAGTCGCTGGAACGTCAACAAGGATCTCTCGTTCGTACCGCTGCGCCCCGAGCGCGTGCTGGAGGTCACGTTCGGTCAGTTGGAGAACGGCCGATTTCGACATGGTGTGTCGTTCGTGCGCTGGCGGGCCGATCGCGATCCGGAATCGTGCCGATACGACCAGCTCGACGTAGCCAGCCCTGTCCGGTTCGACGAGTTGCTCGCCGAGTCAGGATCAGCCTGAGGGCGGCGCGCTTGTCGGCATGCTGGTCGTCGTGGTCGTCGGCGCTGGGGTGGCGAACGGAGCAGATGTGGTCGACTGGTCGATCAGTTGAATCGCTACCGGGACCGTTGTCGACGCCGCTGGAATGCTGGCGGTCGACCCACCAGCGGCGGTGACGGCGAATGTCGTTCTGGCACCAGGCTGCGTTCCGGTGGCGGTGCTGGCAATCATCTCGATCGTCCAGGTCCCAGGCGCGTCGAACGGCAGCCCGAACTGGTTGAGTAGCACTGCTGTTCCAGCGCCGGTCAACGGAATCGTCTGCTCGATGATCCGAGCTGTCGTATCAACGGGCGGAGTGAACCGTAGAACGAGGTTGGTGATCCCCTCGGCCGGGGCCGACACCTCGACTCTGATTCCGTTGGCTCCCACTTCTGACGGTCCGATCAGCACGTCGGCCTTGATTCCCGTCGTCAGCGTGTCGTCGAAGGTAACCGTGAGTTCGTAGTCCTCACCGGCGAGGGGATCGACCTTGGCGGGGGTGAGCGCCAGCATCCAACCGGAGAAGGCGAGTACGACGACACCCAAGGCCGCCTCGGCACCAAATGCCCTGCGGAACCGGTCGGCGGTTTGTACCGTGAGTTCCTGCGCTCGATCAAGTCGCATGGTGACCTGCTGACGCACGGCCAGGCCGACCGCAAGCATCACGGCCACGGCGATCACTTTCAGCATCAGGACCTGTCCGTGACCGCTGCTGAAGAAACTGTTTCCGACGAGTCGAATCACCTGGATGATTCCGGTCACGCAGGCGATCAGGATTGCCGGCACCGAGAAGCGGCTGAAGGTGCGCGTTGCCTGCACCAGATCGTCGTCACCCGGACCGGCCAGGATCACGCGGGCGACGAGTGCGACACCGCCGATCCACACGGCGACTGACAGGGCATGGACCGCACCGACCAGGAATCCGATCGCTGCTACCGGTCCTCCGATCCGACTGAATGCGATGGTGATGACGGCGGCTCCGGGGAGCGCCCACGCCCACATCGCGCTGGCCGGGTCGATGATCCGTTCAGGACGCATCGCTACCCATCCAGATGCGGCTACGAACGCCAATCTCAGGAGCGCACCGCGTCCGGTCCAGCCGTCGTCTTTGAGGTCCAACCACGTGCTCGGACTCATCGCCGAACCGAACGAGGATCCGCTGTAGTCGGCCGAATAGGCAATTAGGTAGAGAATTGTTCCGATCAGCCCGATCATCCAGACAGTTCTCATGAATCGGACGGTGACGACGTACTCGGGGCCTTCCGGCCAACCGACGCTGATCAGGGTCAATGCACCGAATAACACGAGGATTCCGAGCGTCGACATCAGCCGACCCAACCACAACGCGCCACCGGAGCTGCCGGCGTTTTCGGTGATCTCCGATGAGGGTGCTGCTCCGACCGCCGGCACATTGATGAACGGGCTGGTCGTTGCTGCCACGCCGGAATCGGCTCCGGTGACGGACGGCGGCGGATCGCTCGTCACCGAGAACGACAGGAAATCGCTGAGAATCGTCGCACCGAGCCCATCCTTCAACGACCAGGAGATGGTGCAGACACCCTTCGGGAGCGGCGCAGGAACCGCAACGGTTACGACCAGGCCTTCGTCGTCAACGTCCGGTAGACCAGTCGCTGACGGGTTGTTGTTGCACGCCAGCACGACCGTCACGGCGTCGTCGTCGGCCAGTTCCTGATTGAACGCGAGCGTGATCACCGTTGGCGATTCGGCAAGCGTGGCTCCGTCGGCGGGCGAGATCGATTGCAATGTGTTCGGCGTCTGGGCAGAGACGGCCGAGGGCATCATTGCTGCGATCGCAGCAGCCAACAGCACGAGCGTCAGGTGTCTGATCGCTCGTGCGGGAACAGAGGTTCGAACGCCCACAGGAACCACGGTAGCCACACTGAGTGCCCCGCGTTCGACATCCATTCGCAACATGCCCGCAATGTGGCGACCTTGCTTGCACCCTGACTGTGGCACGCTTCGAGGCGCGCACCCCCTCTGTAAGCTCATCGTCGATGGCAACGCAGTCCCTCTATCGCCGCTACCGGCCCCGACGTTTCAGCGAACTCAAAGGGCAAGACCATGTGGTCCGGGCGCTACGTGATGCTGTGGTGCAGGGGCGCGAGGGTCAGGCCTACCTGTTTTCGGGGCCACGCGGCACCGGGAAGACGACGTCGGCGCGGATCTTGGCGAAGGTGCTCAACTGCAGCAACGTGGTCGACGGTGAGCCATGTTGTGTGTGTGACTCGTGCCTGTCGGTCGAGCGGGGCACCAGTTATGACGTTCACGAACTTGACGCGGCCTCGAACAACGGTGTCGATGCGATCCGTGATCTCGTCGAAAAGGCATCGCTCGGCACGCCAGGTCGCCACAAGGTGTACATCCTCGACGAAGCCCACATGCTCTCGAAAGCGGCCGAAGCTGCCCTTCTCAAGACGCTCGAGGAACCGCCGCCGCACGTCGTGTTCGTGCTCGCCACCACCGACCCGCAGAAGATGAGCGACACGATCCGTTCGCGCACGCAACACCTCCAGTTCCATCTGTTGCCGACCGACACGATGGCCGAGCACGTCAAATGGGTCGCCCACGATGCCGGCCTCGACCTGTCGCAAGAGGCGCTCGACGCGGCTCTCGTGCAGGGTGGCGGCTCGGCCCGCGACACGCTCTCGGCATTGGAGTTGCTGGCGTCGACCGGCGGCGATGTGAGTGGTGTGATCGATCTCGACGAGTTCTTGTCGGCGTTGATCGACCACGACCCGGGCCGGGTGCTCACGGCGATGGGTCATGCGGTCAGCATGGGCCGCGACCCACGCACGATCACCGAAGACGTCGTGCGGCACCTGCGCAATGCATTCCTGTCGCTGATGGCACCCGAACTCGTCGTGCTTCCGGCCGAGCGAGTCGATGCGATTGCGGCCCAGGCGCAACAGCTCGGGGCGGCGGCGTTGGTTCGGGCGATCGAACGGCTCGGATCTGCTTTGGTCGATATGCGTCACGCCCCTGATCCGCGGATCCTGGTCGAGGTTGCGCTCGTGCAACTGACGAGCGAGGAAGCGGCCACCGATGTCGATGCCCTCGTGACTCGGATCGAGCGGCTCGAACAGGTGGTCAAGACGCTTCGTGAGGCGGGCTCCGTCGCCCAACCGACCGGGCGAGCCGTCTTGGGTGGTGCCGCACGACGCACCGGTCCGACCGATACGACCGGTGAAATTCGTATACCTGCTGGAGTCTCATCGTCAGCGCCGGTAGCGGATGTGCACGCTTCGGCTTCCGTGCCCGATGCATGGGAACGAACCGTGAAAGGCCAGCTCAAGCCGATCGTTCGGGCGTTGTATTCGGCCGGTTCGTTTTCCGGCGAGGTCGCCGGCGTATGGCAGTTCAGCGTTCCAAATGCTGCTCACGGTGGCAAGTGTGACGATCATCGCAAGACCGTCGAGGCGGCGCTTTCGGCGGCGACAGGCTCACCGGTGACGATCGAGTTCGTGGTGGGGGCTCGCTCGCTCGACGATCACGAGCCACCATCACCCGTGCCAACACCAGCGCCATTAGCAGCCGCGCCACCAGCGACGATGCCGGCCGTTTCGCCAACTCCCGTCTCGGCTCCGGCGTTGGTACCGGACATCGCGCCGGAGCCCGAACGAGACGAAGATATTGACATGAGCGATCTCACCGACGCCCCACCCGAGTCGATCAAGACGCCGATCGACCGACTAGCCGACGCGTTCCCCGGCTCCGAACTCGTGAACGACAACTGAACCAACGACTCACAACACGACACGATGGCCGGCGCATACACCCCTCCTGTTCAAACACTGATCGACGAGCTCGGTCGGCTTCCGGGTATCGGCCCGAAGTCGGCGCAGCGAATCGCCTTCCACCTTCTCAAGGTTCCTGCCGACGACGCACACCGTCTCGCGTTCGCCATCCGAGAGGCCAAAGATAAGGTCCGATTTTGCGATCGTTGTTTCAACGTCGCCGAGGACGCTTTGTGCCCGATCTGTGCAGATGATCGCCGCGACAGTTCGATGATCTGTGTCGTCGAGGAGGCGCGTGACATTGTGTCGATCGAGAAGACCGGTGAGTTCCACGGTCGCTATCACGTGTTACTTGGTGCGATGAGCCCGTTGGAAGGGATCGGTCCCGAGCAGTTGAAGATTCGCGAGCTGCTCAATCGGCTCGGACCGGAAGGCGTCGAAGAGATCATCGTGTGCACGAATCCGAACACCGAAGGGGAGGTCACGGCGATGTATTTGGCACGCATGCTGAAGCCGCTCGGCCTCAAGGTCACGCGGCTCGCATCAGGTCTCCCGGTCGGTGGCGACATCGAGTACGCCGACGAGTTGACACTCGGTCGAGCATTCGAAGGCCGCCGCACCATCGACTCCTGACACAGCGACTCCTGACACAGCGACTCCTGACACAGCGACTCCTGACACGGCGGCTCCTGACACATGTGCCGGGACGCGAACGGAGCGCCATCCTGGACGAGTTGGTAGCGGGCGGACGGACCAACTCGATTCGGATGACGCTCCGATCAACACGACGAGGCTTTGGATACCTTCCCGCCGTGTATGTCGGTTACGTTACGAAGATGACGAAATGATGTCAACCTGGTTCGAGTCAAGTCGTGCAAAGTTTGTGTCAGAGGGCCCGCACGAGCAGCGCGTCGCCTTGGCCGCCGCCGCCGCACAGGGCCGCCGCACCGAGTCCGCCACCGCGACGGCGGAGTTCGTGGAGCAAGGTCAGCGCCAGCCGGTTGCCGCTCATCCCGATTGGATGACCGAGGGCGATCGCCCCACCGTTGACGTTGACGACGTCAAGACTGATCCCTAGCTGGCGGGCCGAGGCGATTCCGACCGCGGCGAACGCCTCGTTGAGTTCGAACACGTCGATGTCGGCGATCGTCAGACCGGCCCGCTCCAACGCTCGATTGATGGCGTTGGCGGGCTGCAGGTTGAGCGAGGCGTTGTCTGGGCCGGCCACCATGCCGTAGCTGACGACCTCGCCGAGTGGGGCGACACCGCATTTCTCGGCGGCGCGCTGTGACATTACGATCACGGCCGAGCCGCCGTCGCTGAGCTGCGAGGCATTGCCGGCGGTGATCGTTCCGGTCGGGTTGAAGGCCGGCTTGAGCGTCCCGAGACTCTCGGCCGTCGTGCCCGGCCTGACACCCTCGTCGTGCTCGACAAGAATCGGATCGCCCCTGCGCTGCGCGATCGAGACTGCAACAATTTCGTCGGTGAATCGACCGTCCTTGATGGCGTTGGCGGCGCGTTCGTGTGACGTGGCCGACACTGCATCCATCTCGTCACGTGTGATCGAGTCACCCGTGTAACGGTCGGTGCCGAGCCCCATCAGGCAGGCGTCGAAGGCACACCACAATCCGTCTTTGATGATTGCGTCGGCGAGTTCGACATTGCCGTACCGGAATCCACTGCGCGCCCCGTCGGCGATATAGGGGGCGTTCGTCATCGATTCCATTCCGCCGGCTACGACGATGTCGGCGTCGCCGGCTTGGATCATCTGATCGGCGAGATAGATCGAGTTGAGGCCAGACAGGCAAACCTTGTTGACGTTGACGGCAGGAACGCTCATCGGGATTCCGGCCTTCACAGCCGCCTGCCGCGACGGCACCTGACCTTGCCCGGCCATCAGCACCTGTCCCATGATCACGTGATCGACCTGGCCCGGTTCGACACCCGCCCGGCGGAGCGCCTCAGCGATCGCCAAACCACCGAGATCGGCGGCCGACAGCGACGAAAACGCCCCGCTCAGCTTCCCGATCGGCGTACGTGCTCCGGCGACAATCACAGATCCAGCCATACGCCAACGCTACCCCGCTGGGCGTGTGCCGTGTGTGGCTGGACAGGACTTGTTACCGACGGGTAACCTCATGCCATGCAGGAGATCCTCGACTTGATCCAATCCGGCGCATCGGGTGCCGAATTGACGGCTGCGCCGATTCCTGAGTCGTATCGAGCGGCGTTCGTCCGTCGGGACGAGACGACGATGTTCGAAGGTCTGCAGTCGAGCGAGAAGGATCCCACCAAGTCGATCCATATCGAGCAGGTAGCGACGCCGGAACTTGCACCCGACGAGGTCTACCTGGCTGTGATGGCATCTTCGATCAACTTCAACACGGTGTGGTCGTCGATCTTCGAGCCGCTACCGACGTTCGGATTTCTCGATCGTTTGGCCAGAGAGTCGGAGTGGGCGAGGCGTCATGCGCTCCCCTACCACGTGATCGGATCCGACGCTTCCGGTGTCGTCCTGCGAGTCGGTTCCGCGGTTCGTAACTGGAAGCCAGGCGACAGGGTGACGGTGCATTGCAATCACGTCGACGATCAAGATCCGTCGGCGCACGACGATTCGATGCTCGCCACCAACCAGCGGATTTGGGGTTTCGAGACCAACTTTGGTGGGCTCGGCGAGCTGTCGGTCGTGAAGGCCAACCAGTTGATGCCGAAGCCGACCCACCTCACATGGGAAGAGTCGGCGGTCAACGCGCTGTGCAATTCGACGTCGTATCGGATGTTGGTCGGCGCCCACGGGGCTCGCATGAAGCAGGGCGACACCGTGTTGGTGTGGGGCGCCACCGGCGGGATCGGCGGTTACGCGATCCAGTATGTGTTGAACGGGGGTGGCACGCCGGTCGGAGTGGTGTCGTCGCCCGAGCGGGCCGAGTTGTTACGGTCGATGGGCTGTGAGGCCGTGATCGATCGCAACGCCGAGGGCTACCAGTTCTGGTCCGATGAGCACACCCAGGACGAAGGTGAGTGGCGCCGGTTCGGCAAGAAGATCCGTGAGTTGGTTGGCGAGGACCCGGACATCGTGTTCGAACATCCGGGCCGTTCGACGATGGGTGCATCGGTGTTCGCGGTGAAGCGCGGCGGCACCGTGGTGACGTGTGCTGCGACATCCGGATACATGGTCGAGTTCGACAATCGTCACTTCTGGATGAAGTTGAAGCGCCTGTTGTCGTCGCACTTCGCCAACTACGCCGAGGCGTGGGCGGCCAACCGCCTGATCGATCAGGGGAGGATTCATCCGCTGCTATCGGATGTGTACCCGCTCGATCGAGTCGGGGAAGCGGCGCTCGCCGTGCACCGCAATCAAGCGGAAGGCAAGCTCGGTGTGCTGTGCCTTGCCCCCGAAGAAGGCCTCGGCATCAACGACCCTGAAAAGCGGGCAAGAATCGGCGAAGCCAACATCACCCGCTTCCGCACCCGATAGTTCGCCCGAAATTCGTTCACCAACCGGACGGAGCAATCGTGCAATTTGGTGACCGAAACCCATCTCTCCGCCGCGGCGTAACACGGTTCTGGTCACCAACCAACCGGCGAGGTCCGTCACCCTGGTGAACGGAAGAACGCTAGCTCGGCCAGCCTGCGGCCTTCAGGCGGGACCTCATCTGTGACTGCACCGACTTGCCGCGTTCAGTCACGTCCTCCCAGGTGAACTCGTACACCCGCAAGCAAAGGTCTTGAAGTTCGTTGCGACGCTGGGCATCACGTGCCCGCTCGGTTGACGATGAGTGACCCAACTGGCCTGACACCTCAACGACAATCGACCACTCCCGGTACAGGAAGTCAACTCGCGCGATCGTGCGCTGGTCGTCTTTGAACACCACCTGCGGTACCGGACGTGGCAGACCAGCCTCGCGCATGAGCCGGAGGAAGTTGCGCTCCAACATCGTGTGACCTCCGGTGTCGAAAATCAGTTCGTCGAGCAGCCGTACCCCGGTTCGACCGCGCCGACGAATCTCTGACATCCGTTTGGCGATCACTGCGGGCGCGCTCAGCTGCAACCTGATAGCCGAATCAATAGCGGCCCGAAGGCGGTCCGGGTGCACCTGGATGTTGGCCAGGTCGAGAATCGTGCGTGTCGCCGATGTGACCCGGAATCCGTCAACCGTCACGGCATCGATTGGTCGTACATGGTGGGAGCAGTGCACGGTTTCCGCGAGCCGACTATTCCGATTGGCATGAGGGACGAGAAACTCGATGCGGTCGGGCGGAGTGCGGTCGAAGCCGTGCAGTCGGGCTGCAGCCTCGTGGCTCACCATCGCGTTCGGCCCGAGACTTAGGAGGCCCGCCATCAATCGCTGCTCAAGCGTTGGCGGAGACCCGACTAGCCGCCAGACGCGCGGACCGATCCGATCCAGCCGGCCATCTGCCACCCACCGCTGCAACTCGTGTCTCGTCACATCGAGCTTGTCGAGTGTCTTGCGGTCGGCGACGCCATGATGCCCAGCGAAGAATTCTGTGACTTCGTTCCATTGACTCACAGCTCTATGAGGGTGGCAAGATCCGCAAAAGGGAAGCGCTCGGTTCTGGTCACCAAGACGACCAGAACGGGCAGCAACCCGGTGAACGGAACAGGGGTCGTCGGCGGGGAACGCGATCTGGTCACCAAAACGACCAGACGGGGCAGCAAACCGGTGAACGGAACAGGGGTCGTCGGCCGGCAGTGTAGGCGGGCACAGGGATCGGCAGCCGGGCAAGCCATCCCGGCTCTGGTCACCAACACGCCCCGACCGGACAGCAAACCGGTGAATGGAACATTGGTCGTCGGCAGGGACACCCGATCTGGTTACCAACACGCCCCGACGGGACAGCAAACCGGTGAACGGAACAGGGATGCGGCCCGGGGACATCCCTGGTCGCTAACCCCCGCCGCAGGCGCCAACGACATGATCAACGCAACACAGAGTTTAATGGGGGCATGTTGTTGACTGAGATTGATCATGTCGCGATTGCTGTGCGAGACCTCGACGCCGCCATCGACTACTACCAGCGGGCCTTCGGTGCCAAGGTGCATCATCGCGAGATCGTCGAGAGCGACGGGGTCGAGGAGGCGCTCGTCAAGGTGGCCGACAGCTACATCCAGCTGACCGCCGCGACTCGTCCCGATTCGCCGATCGCCAAGTCGATCGAGAAGCGCGGCGAAGGTTTGCACCACATCGGCTACCGGGTCGACAACTGCGCCGAGGCGCTGGCCTCGATGATTGCGGCTGGTGCGACGGCGATCGACAACGCCCCAAGACCTGGCAGCCGCGGCACCACCGTTGCCTTCGTGCATCCGAAGGGCAGCTTCGGGACGCTGATCGAACTCGTTCAGGAGTGAACTCTCGCCCAACCCATCTCCCGGCTGCGGTGCTCTGGGACATGGATGGAACCTTGGTCGACACCGAGCCGTACTGGTTCGAGGCCGAACGCGATTTGGTCGAGTCGTACGGCCACGAGTGGACCGATGACCACGCTCACGCGCTCGTCGGGTTCGATCTGCTCGATTCGGCCGAGTACATCCGCGAGCACGGTCGAGTGCCGCTCGCGCCTGAGGAGATCGTCGAACGAATGTTGGACGGTGTCGTCGAACGGATTCGGGAGAAGCTGATTTGGCGGCCGGGGGCGCGCGGGTTGTTGGCCGAGTTGAACGCCGCTGGTGTGCCGTGCGTGTTGGTCACGATGTCGTGGCGGCAGCTGGTCGATCCGATCATCGAGGCACTCCCTGAGGGCACGTTTCAGGCGGTAATCGTGGGAGACGAGGTGCCGTTCGGGCGCGGCAAACCGAATCCCGATCCGTTCGAGATGGGTGCCGCCGCGGTCGGAGCGAGTCCGCACGATTGCGTGGCGATCGAGGACTCCCCGACAGGGGTCCGGTCGGCTCTTGCCGCCGGCTGCCACGTCGTCGGAGTGCCGAACACGAAGGTGCTCAAACCGGCACCACGGCTGACGCTCGTCGAGTCGTTACGAGACGTCGACCTGGCGACCTTCGAGCAGCTGTTCGAGACGAGATCTGCCGGCGCTGTTCGACATCGTCGTCCGGTCGTCTTGGGCGGTCTGATTGCACTCGCCGCGGCGGTGGTCGGTACTGCCTTCGTTGTCGACCGGTCTGGCGATGATCGACCCGAGCTGCCACCCGGTGCGGTTGCCGTCGATGTGTGGGTGCCGTTTTGGGCGCTCGATGACAGCTTGGCCGAGGTCGAGGTTCGTCTTGATGCGGTGCGTGAGGCGTCGCCGTTCTGGTTCGGTGCACGAAGTGCGACAGAGATCGTTGTCGACGAGAACGTCGTCGCCGCGCAGACGGATCAGTTTCTCGAGCAGGCAGCCGACGAGCGGGTCGATATCGTCCCGTCGATCCGGGATCAGATGCCTGCCGGCGGGATGGCGGCGGTGCTCGCAAACCCGACAACTCGCACCACTCATGTCGAGACGATTGTCGCGTTTGCGGATGATCTCGACGTCGACGGGATCGACCTCGACTACGAGCAATTCGCGTTCGCCGATGACGACAGCACATGGCCGAGCACGGCTCCGAACTGGGTCGCCTTCGTAGCCGAACTGGCCGACGCGCTCCACGACGACGACCGCACCCTGACCGTCTCGGTTCCGACGGTGTTCGATCCTGATGTGACCGGGGGACGCGGGTATTGGGTATACGAACATGGGGCGATCGCCGAGTATGTCGATGCGATCCGAATCATGGCCTACGACTTTTCCGTCGCCGAGCCTGGCCCGATCGCACCGCTCACCTGGGTTCAAGATGCGGTCGACGGGGTCTCGTTGGTCGTCCCCGAGGAGTTTCATCACAAGTTGGTGTTGGGTGTTCCGTCGTACGGGGTGAATTGGGTGGTCTCGACGTCGGGCGAGTGCCCGGCAACCGCTGAGGGCCGCACCAATGTGACCGCCCATTCGGTTCTGGAGTTGGCGGCCAAACGATCTGGTACTCCGCAGTTCGACGCGGTGACCGGCGAGTGGTTCTTCACCTACGACCTCGCCGTGACCGACGGCGTTGCATCGTGCGTGCAGTCACGCCGGGTCCACTGGGTCGACGCCGAAGGGGCCGCTTCCCGGGTCACGATTGCTCGTGAGGCCGGCTGGGGTGGGGTCGCGTTGTGGGCCCTTGGCTACGAAGACGATGCGGTCTGGCACAGCCTGATCACCGCCGCAACCGCCGTTCAGCCTGTGTCCACATCCGAATCGATCAACGACCAGTAGTCGGCGTCAGCTCAGGTTGGCTTCAGGTTGGCTGGGGAGCGATTGCCAGAATTCCGTGAGCGGTTGCCGCCTCGGCGAGCCGGTCGTCGTAGGTGACGATGCCGTCGAGATCGTCGCCGAGTTCGAGCGCACTGGCCAAATGGATCGCGTCGAGACTTCGCATGAGCACCGGATCGATGAGCCCGGCGCGCTCACAAACCGCCGTTGACACTGTAAGTAAGTCGAATACTTCAAGTACCTGACGGGCCTCGATCATTCGGTCAGGCGCGAATCGCCGCGTGGCACGCATCAGCTCGGTCCTCGTCAGGTCGCTCGTGACATACCTGCTGGCGCTTGCAATCATCCACGCTTCGAGCGCGTCAGATTCGATTTCGTCGAGTACCAGCTTGGCCGCCGCCGACGTGTCGAAGTAGAACGCCACGATCAGAAGCGCTCCTCGTCACGCATCGCAATCAGCGCCTCTGACAGGCTCGGCCCCGACCGGCGACTTGGAAGGTCGCCAATCGACCGTCGGGCGGAACGAGCGAGCCCGCTCTCGATCAATCCCTGTAACCGGCTTGCCGGAATCGGAGACATCTGGGCGACCGGACGACCACGATCCGTAATCGTGATCACTGCGCCCGCCTCGGCTTGTGCGACCACCGCAGAAGCGTTCTGTTTGAGAGCTCGAATACCGACCTCGGTCATGTACTTCATTGTAGCACATCACGTCCCGAGCGCCACGAACCCAAGTTCTGGGCGCGCGATATCGACATCTGTTGTCGATATGTGAGCGAACGGGTCACAAAGACCACGGTCGTGCCGAAGTGCGCCCTACACAGATTCTCGTCACAGCCGAACCGAACGACAGTGCGATCAACAGCACGCGCCGGTGGGCGTTGGCGTAATCCGAGTTCCAACTGAGGAAACTCATCGTCGCAATTCGTGTTCCCTCTCACGGACTGTCGTCCATCCCGATGCTTAAGAACAATCACGAAACTGTGGGTGGGTGGCGGGTTGGGGTGCCAGACTCGCCGTCTATGTTGCGTCAGAGTCGCCCGGTTGCCGGACTGCTGGCAGGTTTGCTCCTGGTGGGCGCGTGTGGGTCAACTACCACTCCCGCTGCCGGTGCCCCGGAGTCGCCGAACACCACCGTCACGGCGGTTTCGGCGGTTTCGGCGGTTACGACGGTCGCGACGCCTGGTTCTGAGCCGGTCCAGGGTGCGCCGACTGGCTCGACAACTGCAACCGCGCCAGACGAACAGGCACCAATCGCAACCGAGCTTGCACCTGACCCACCCACTGCGCCTGATGAGGGATGCTCGGCTGACAATTCGCCGACTACTCCGGATTTTGCGGAGGGTCCGTTGCCGTCGATCGAGGTTCGTGCCGAGTCGGTCGGCAATGCGCTTCCTGATCTCGCCGTGCGACGGATCAATTGTGCCGGCGGGTGGGTGAATCTGAAGAATGAGATCCCGGCGGATACACCGCTGCTGGTCTGGTTTTGGGCACCGCATTGAACGAATTGCCGTCGGGAAGCCCCCGAGGTCGAGCAGTTTGCTCGAGAGCACGCCGACGAAGTCCGGGTAATCGGTCTCGGGACACAGGACGACGGTGAGTACGCGATCGACTTCGTGACGTCTCGTGAGACGTATTCGTTCCCGATGTATTGGGATGAGACGTTCGAGTCGTGGGCGGCATTCGGGGTCAGCAGTCAACCGGCGGCGGCCTTGCTGTCACCAAGCGGTGAGGTGCTCGGAGCTTGGCGGGGGATGTTCCCGATCGACGAAGTGCTCAGCCTCGCCGCCAACGCCTGATCAGACAGCGGCTGTTTCGAGTAGTCGACGAAGGTCGTATCGCGGTTCCAGCACTACCGGAGTCACCGGAGTCGCCGGAGTCGCCGGAGTTTCGATGTCGAGCCCCATCACTCTGCGGAGGTCTGGGTAATCGAGCAGCGACCGGATCTGGAGGTCGGCGCGCGTCGGCTGGATGACTGCGGCACGCTTGCGTTTGAACAGAATCAGCATGGCGAACCCTCCTGAACGGTGAAGGCACCGGCGGCGGTGAGGTCGTGGTACCGGCTTGGCGAACGGAGCAAACCGCCTTCGGCGAGGGTGCGTTCGAACCGGTCGGCGTCGGTGCCGGTTGCCGGAATCTCGTCGACCGCTTGTTGTGCGAAGTAGACCTCGACGGCAGTTTGGAGTTCGTGGCGGTCAGGTTGGCATCCGGTGGATGACGCTTCGGTGGTGAGAGCTGTGACGATCAAGACGATGACGGTCGCAGCGATTGCGGCGAAGAGGACGACGATGATCAGCTCGATCAACGTGTACCCGCTGTCGCTCTTGTCGTGATGGTTGGATTCGTGCCGCATGTCCTTTGACCCTTTCGACGAAGTAATACTTGACATTGATTTTGCACGAACTTGACTCATTTGCGCGTCAAGAGGCTGGGAAGACTCGGTCACCGGTTCGACGCGGGGCGCAGTATTGCTCACCCACCGAGCACGCCCTTGACGAAATCCAGAGATTCACCCCGTTTATGTCGCGCTCAGCGTGACATCCGTGTGCCCATCTCGACGTGAAAGGGGTCTGTAGGCTTGATTGGATGATGAAACGGCGGTTTGCTCCCGTGATCGTTGCGACGATCGCACTGACAGCCTGCGGCGGTGGGGGCGATTCAGCCGACACGGCTGGAGCTGAGTCCTCCTCCACTGCAGATCCGGTGGTTACCGAACCGGCAACTAGCCCGCCGACTACGGTGCCGGCGACGACTGTGCCGGCGACGGACCCGCCAACAACTGTGCCGGCGACCGACCCTCCAACGACTGTGCCGGCGACGACGGAACCACCAGCACCCGTGACTGAGGCTGACTTCGCTGCATCAGCGTTATTGACCCTCGACGACTTGCCGGATGGGTGGACCGAGACGCCGGACGACCCGGCCGACGATGCGGACGACGACGAAACACTGGCGATGATCGCGGAGTGCGCAGGGCTCGATCTGGTGTTGCTTGGCGATCAAGTGTTGGGCGACACGAAGGCCAAGTCGGGCGAGTTCGGGTCACCTGACGAGGTTTCGACGGTGCAACAGACGATCGGGTTTGCGACCGACGAGGCAACCGCGCTGGCGGCGATTGCCACGATTGGCAACGCCGCCTTACCAGACTGCTACGAGCAATCGTTGGCGACGTTGTTTGCGACCGAGTTCCCTGATGAGGATTCGACCGACGATAAACCGGCAGAGCTGGTGCTCGGTGAGGTCGTCGCCGAATTCGTCGATCTCACCGGAATTGCAGCTGCCGACGAAGCCGTCTGGCTTCGGGTGATGGCACCGCTGACATATCAAGCGGAGACAATCACTCAGCACGTCGACCTGATTTTTCTGCGGGTCGGACGGGTGTTGTCGCAAGTCGAGCTCGGCGGTTTCGGCGAACCGTTTCCGCAGGACCTGGTCGACCCGATCATGAGCCTTGTGAACGAACGAGCCGGATCAATCGCCAACTGACCGACCCATATCTGGCGGAATGCCACGGCTGTGTCGCGGTTTTCCGGCTGGGGGGCGGAAATTCGCGACACAGCCTCAGGAATCGATGACGACGTGGATTGCTGGGGTGGTTGAGGCGATCAGCAAACGGGTTACTACGCCGTCATCGACCAGCATGCCGATTGCGATTTGGTCGGAGTCGACCGCTGGGAGCGCGGCGAGAGCTGGATCTGTGGGGGTGGTTTGCGGGGCGGACGACCATCGAGCCGTCCACAACGCGAACTCCTCGGGTGCCAGCAACTGAAACTGTTCGGCGTCGATCTGAAACAGATCAAGACCGTCAGCTGTGCCGGTGGGGGTTGTAACGGTGTCGGCGGCGAGCGGCAGGACATCGGTGACCTTGATCGTCTGCGCTTGCGCCCCAGGGCCGTTCGTTTCGCCCACAACCGATTGTGCGTCGTCGACCGCTCCGAGTAGTGCCCCGGCACTCGGAGCGGCACCGCCTGAGTTGAGATCCTCCATCACGGCGATGACTTGGGCCTGCTCGCCAAGCGGGGTGGCGGCACCTTGGCCCTCACCCTCGGCTATCGCTGCTCGTTCGGCCTTTTGCCGGTCTTGGTCGTCTCGATAGGCCTGGTAGCCGAACCAGCCGGCGGCGGCGATCCCTCCGACGACGACAACGGCGACGGCGCGGGCGATCAACTTGTTGCGGGCCCGCTTGCGCCTCATCGCCGCCCGGGCGAGTTGTATCGCGGCGCGGCCTTCTTCGGTGCCAGCCGGCATCGTTCCGTAGACGGGGTGCTCAACCTTGCGTCTGGTTGCATCGACCATCATCTTGGCGTCGAAGACGACGGGTTTCTCGGGTACGGGTTCTGCGCGCTGGACAGGTGGCAGGTACGGAACGAAGTCGGCCACGGGTGTCGATCGTGTCGGCGGCGGAAACGGCGCACCGCCAGGCGGGCCGAAGGGTATGGTCACTTCGCTCATGTGGCCACGCCGTCACGCCACGGTGCAGGAGGATCCGGCGGCGACCTCAAGCCCGCCGCTGCCGTTGAGGTCGTAGAACACTGAAGGGCCGCGGAGAAACTCCTGGTCGACAAGCGTGATCTCGTACCGGTTATCGGTCGCACCAGTCGGCACAATCGCCACGGCTCCCTTTTGCGCGAAGAACGCCTCCGTCGCCGTAATCAGAATGTGGGCATCGGCGTCGCAACCAGAGTCCTCGGCGTCGGCGGTTATCCCACCGACCGCAAACACGACAGCCATCGCCAGGAGCCCGAGGATGACGATCACGATCAACAGCTCGATCAAGCTGAATCCCTCTTCGTCTTTCTGTTCTGCCTTCATAACTCCCGGTCTGCCCTCTGTGCGTTCATGGTGAACAACGTCAAGAATGTGCCAACTCTAACTGACTTATCGGCATGACGCCAGCAGACGAAGAGAAATCGCTTGTCAAGATTTCGACAAGGCAAACCGATCAACAACCACAGGCATCACTGAGCAGGTGATCGCGAGGAGGTTTCGTGGAGTCACCGATCGTCAAGAACACCTTTCGCATCTGGCTCGAGTTTGCATAGACTTGTGACCTGTACGAATCGAAGGGACCCGGACCGCGCCGAACCTAAATTCCCGGGCACTCAGGCCTCAAGCAATGAGCCTGATATGCCGAAGGAATCACGAGACACCGCGACCACCGGGGACGAGTGATGACGAACACAATCGACACGGAACACACACAGCGAGACCAGGCCACAACATCGCCCTTGATCGTCACGACACCGGCACCAATCATGGTGCCTGCTCGTCGAATCTCGTTCGTTAAGCGAGTGGTCGATTTGTCGGTTGCCGTTCCTGCGTCGATCTTGTCATTTCCGGTGATGGCAATCCTCGCCGCGATCACAGCCGTCCGGTATCGCCAATCACCATTCTTTACGCAACCTCGACTCGGTCATGGCGGCCAGGAGTTCAAATTCTGGAAGATCCGATCGCTCCCTCGGTTCGCACCCGACACGGCCGACAAGTATCAACTGCAGGCGCTCGACCTTCCCAAGTTCTCACAGGTGATCCGCACGCGTCACCTCGATGAGCTGCCCCAACTGTGGCTCGTGATCTCCGGAAAGATGAGCCTGATCGGCCCGCGCCCTGAGATGCCGACCCTCAGTGCTTCGTTCGACCAAGATTTCGTCGCTCAGCGACTTTCGGTTCGTCCGGGTTGCACTGGCTTGTGGCAGGTGTCGCGTGGGTCTCGTGGTTTGATCGGTGAGTCACCCGAGTGGGATCGGCACTATGTCGAGCACGCAACGCTGCGCCTCGACCTGTGGATCGCCTACCGCACGATGTTGATGGTGACGAAACTGCACGAGGTTGAGTCGCTCAACGAGATTCCTCGCTGGACCGGCGCTGCTCCTCGCTCTGCTCGCTAAGGCCAGGTACGGTCAGGTTTCATGTGGGAGCCGAGACGCCTAACGGTCGGGCCTGCACCGATTGATTTCGTATCACTCGACGACGCCGCTGCTGCGATCGCCGATCGTTCGCTTCGAGGGGGTGTGCATCTGTGCAACGCCTACACGCTTGCATTGGCCGACGAACGGCCAGAGATTGCCGAAGTCCTGATCGCCGACGCTGCGAACCTGCCCGATGGCATGCCGCTCGTCTGGTGGGCGAAACGTAAGGGATTTGCGGAAGCGGAGCGGGTGTACGGCCCCGACCTCATGGAGTTGGTGCTCGACGTTGGCCGCTCCTTCGACACCCGTCACTACCTCTACGGCAGCACGCCGAAAGTGTTGGCCGAGCTCGAGGCCGCTATCGCTGTCCGCTGGCCGGGTACGCAAGTCGTCGGCTCCGAATCGCCACCCTTTCGGGATCTGACCGATGACGAAATCAGCGAGTCGGTGAACCGGGCGGCGGTCGCAGGGGCGAACGTCGTGTGGGTCGGTATGGGCACCCCCAAACAGGACCTACTGGTACATCGCATGGCCACAACCAGCGACGCCACGTTCGTAGCGATTGGTGCCGCCTTCGATTTCATCGCTGGCACAAAATCTCAAGCGCCACGCTGGGTGATGCGAATCGGGATGGAATGGCTCTACCGCCTCGTCACCGAACCCGGTCGCCTCTGGAAGCGCTACCTCGTTTACAACACCAAGTTCATCCACCTGCTCTGGCGCTCTCGCCGACAGCGCTAGGGAACCAACTCGCCGTATAACTGCTGTGCGATCCTCGCCGGTCGGTAGTGGTCACGGAAGGCCTCAACCTCGGACGCGTCGTGTCGTTGGGGCGACTTAATCGATTCGAGAATCGTCGCCGTCCATGCCTCGGGGTCGAGGGGGTCGTCGATCAGCTGGGCAAGGCCTCGGGTTACTTCGGCGAGCGATGCCCGATTTGACACGATGACAGGAAGCCCGAAACCGAGTGCTTCCACCGGCGGCAACCCGAACCCCTCGAACAGAGATGGATGAACGAACAGCTCCGCGCCACGATACAGATCACCGAGTTCCTCGACTGAGATGTAACCAGTTGGAACGACGACGTCGGCGAGACGGAGTGACTGAACGAGCGCCGCAATATCTTCGACCTGGCGCACACCCACGAGATTCGTGCCGAGTTGGCCGACAAGCACGAGCTGGAGATCCGGATGCTCGTGGTTCACAGCGCGAAATGCCTTGACGAGTGTTGCCAGGTTTTTGTGCTTGTAGTGACTCGAGACAGCGAGCACATACGGCCGGGTGCGACGTTGGGCGCTGCCTTTCCCGAATCGATCCCACGAAACAGGGATCGGAATCGTCACGACCTGGTCGGACCACCTAGCGCCGTATCGCTGGGCGATGTCATCGCGAACAAAGTCTGAGTACACGGTCACCCGTTCGGCGCGTCGCAGCGTTCGATCATGTGCCCAGCGAAGCCATCCCCGTTTCTGGACCGAGAAGTTGTCCGGGTAATGCAGATACTGCAGGTCCGGGATCGTGGTGACCTTGGCGCACCCTAGGCCGCGTGGTGTGAAGTAGTTCGGCGAGTACCAACTGTCGATGCTGCCCCCATAGGTCTTGAAGGTGGCCGTTTCCTGGCTAAACCGATTCGAGGCCTTCTGAGTCGGAACCACAACTTCAAGTCGGGCACTAGCGGTGTGAGGTAATCCGTCACCGAAGATCACCAGAGAATCGTCAGGTTCGATCGCTTGCAACAAACCATCCACTGTGTACTGCAGCGCCTGTTCAATCCCCCCGACCCTTCCGGCCTTGATGAACTCAGCGCTGATACCGAGGCGCGCCATTCGTTACCCCCGGCTCAACCGCAGCAGCGCGAATGCAGAGAGTGGTCCGGCGTGAGCACGGGCAGATCGATTCATCACGAAGAACGTAGTCACTCGGCAACGCAATGCGAACGCCATGTCCGGCGAGGATCGGTGAAAGTAGGGTCTCGGCATCGCCTTTCAAGAATCCGATCAGCATCACCAGACGGACGTGGGACCGAGCATCCAATCATTGCCGCGCGCCCGAACGCTAACTTTTCTCGACCAGGCGCTGTCCAGTGTGACCAACTTTGTCGGTTCAGCGCTTGCGGCTGGACTGCTGACGGCCCCAGATTTCGGCGCGTTTGCGGTCGCTATATCAATCCTTGTAATCGTGGTAGGGATTTCTCGTTCTTGGTGTGGCAACTCCTTGATGCTGCTCGGAACCGACCGGCGGCAAATGCAGTTCGACCAGATGTTCGCTGGATCGGCCGCCGCAAGCGTCGTCGTCGGGATCATCGGCGTGGTCGTCGTCGGGTTGGCTGGGCTCACAATCGATGGCCCTACCGGGCGGGCTCTCCTCGCACTCGCTCCATGCTTGCCTTTGGTCCTGCTTCAAGATGCATACCGGTATCGATCGCTCGCACGGCGACAGCCGATCGATGCTGTGGTGAACGACGGGGTTTGGCTCATCGGTGCACTCGTCGGTCTGTTCATATTGCGACGAACGGACACCGATTCCCTGCCGTTGGCGATCGTCGCTGCGAATGCCACTGCGGTGCTCGGACTCATGATCGTGGTGCAACGATCCCATGCGCGGCCGAGACTTGACGAGCTTGCCGTGTGGCTTCGGACATGTACGCCGGTCGCCATTCGCCTTACAGGGGATTTTCTGATCGCTCTCGCCTATGGTGTGATTCCGCTCGTGTTGTTCACGGCATGGAACGCAAATCTCGACCAAGCCGGCTCGCTTCGGGCCGCTCAAGTTCTTATGGGTCCGCTCGCCGTGCTATTCGCCGGTTCCACGACGTACATGCAACCGATCATGATTTTGCGCCACCGAGAGGGTGGCAGCATCGTCCGGCTCGCGGCCAAGCAATCACTAGCCAATGCGGTGCTGACTGTGATCTGGGTAGGCATCGTTGCGCTCATTCCCGATCAGATCGGAGTCCGGATATTCGGTCAAAGCTGGCGCGGAGCGACAGAAATCGCGATCGTCGTGGGCGTTTCGTTCGTTGGACTCGCGATCTTGAACGGGCCGCTCACCGCAATGCGAAGCCGTGGGCAGCTCACCGCGAACCTTGTAACTCAGTGCGTAATCGCAACCTTGGTTGCGATCATGGCAGGGTTCGGCGGGTTACTGATCAGTGAAGGCACCCTTCGCGGATTCGCAGCGGGCAATGTGCTGGGATCAGCGATCGCGTGGGTGTTGTTCATCCGTTGGCCAATCCGGGACATGTTGGCCGAACGCATTTGAGCTTCACCGAGACGACCTCATCCTGACAGTCGTCGGCGATCGCCTGACGAAGTGACGTATCGCTCTATCCTCGTTCAACGAGCATCGCAACGCGCTTACTTACGAGATCCAAGACCTCTTGATCCGCCTCGGCCGCCGCACACACATCGAAGTAGTGGATGGCGCGTCCGAATGCGAGATTGCTCAACAAGTACCGATCCAGACCGTGCATCGTCCTCAAGTCGCCCGTTCGAAGCAGGAGGTTCCCGAAGTTGTCGAAGACAAGGAAGTCCGTGTAACCAATGGAGGTCAGCATTTCGAGACAGGCCCTCGCGCGTTCAGCATCCCGCTCGCACTCAACGAGGTATTCGAAGAACAGGACAGGTTGTAAGTGTGCCAGCAGTTCTTCGTGCGCAAGCAGGATCGAGAAGTCGAACCCATCGGTGTCGAGCTTGATGAGTTCCGAGCGCTCGAATGAAGGGTGACGGGCGAGGATCTGTTCGAGTCGCTGAATGGGAATGGCTAAGTCGGGACGGTCACCCTCTCCGGTCTCTATAGGATTGACCGAATCCAGCCGTCGGGCCGCACTCGTCGTACCGTCATGGCGTGTTAGAGAGTCCTCGGCAATCGACCCAGGGGCAATCCCAACGAAACAGCACTCGACTTCGACCTGCGATCCGAGAGCCAGCGCGTTCCGGCGGAGGTGCGCAAGATAGGCGGGGTCACCCTCGATACAGAGTACGGAAACGGGAATGGAGATCGATCCCTCAACCCCCAACGCTGCGGCCGAATCTCCGACGTTGGCTCCGATGTCAATCGCCCGGAAATCGGGTTTTACCTGTCGCAACGCTTGGGCCACCATGCGTAGTGGTTCGTCATACAGCCGCCACTTACTTCTGTACGCCGGAAGCGCATGGTTCGCTGGCAATACAAGCGCGGTCGACCCGACTTGATAGGTGACGTTCCGGGCCGCGCCGAGTCTGCCCCGAATGACGCGTTTCATAGCGCGCTGCAGAGCGGGTGGAACCCAGTCACGCGCGATAACCTGGATGGCCCTCATCGGGGCCTTGCGTCCATATCAAGGTCGCGAGAAACGCCGATCTTGACTCGCGACATCCGGTCAGAGGCTCCGTGGCGGACCGTCGAAAGGCGACACCTTAGCTCTAGAACCGTGCAGGCAGCCTAGGGCATCGTGGTGGCAGAGTATGTTGAGACTCACAGCCATGGCAACAGAGTAGAACTCCCCAGTGAAGTTGACGTGGATACAACAGGTCGCTCGCCAGGGTGAGGGTGCTTCACCGGCGCACCGGTCCAGCGCGCTTTGGTGAAGATACTCGGGTACTGTCGGAACCAGACCCAGATCTGCGCGACAACTTGATCATTTGTCAACAAATCGGGATCCGCTGCTGGATCACACCGGCATTATTCGAAGGCTGTGTGAACCGATCCGCCATGTCGCCGCTGCTCAACACCCACGCTGATACGTGTG
>JANPLQ010000038.1:0-4847 GCA_031422395.1 Ilumatobacteraceae bacterium
GTTGACATCTGGCTCGATCCGTGGGCCGACGAATACGGCAAGGGTTTCCAGATCGTGCAAGCGCTGTACGGGATCGGCGACGGCGGACTTGTCGGCACCGGCCTCGGCCGCGGCAGCCCAGACAAGGTTCCAGAAGCTCAGAACGACTTCATTTTCGCGGCGATCGGCGAGGAGATGGGGTTGGTCGGTGCCACGTCGATCCTGATGACCTATCTGCTGCTGATCGGCGCCGGCCTCCGGGTCGCCCTGCGAACCGACCGCACGTTCGAGAAACTGCTCGCCACCGGCCTCACCACGATCGTCGGTGTTCAGGCGTTCATCATCATCGGTGGAGTGATCAAAGTCGTGCCGCTCACCGGAATCACGCTGCCGTTCGTGAGCTACGGCGGCTCCTCGCTGCTGTCGAACTACATCCTGCTGGCGATCCTGCTGCGGTTGAGCGACTCCGGTGCCCGTCGGCTCGGGGAACTGCCAGACGACCCGACACCACGAGAGCGTTGGGGCGCCTGGCGCCTGCGCCGTTCGTCGCGCAAATCCGGCCTCGACACGACCGAGATGAGCGAGGTGATCTCGTGAACCGCCAGATCCGGCAACTCGCCGCTGGCCTCATCAGCCTCTACATCGTGCTGTTCGCGGCGCTCAACTATTGGCAGGTCGGCCGTACCGAGGAGCTGGCGTCGGAACCGAGCAACACACGCGCCCTGATTCGCCAATTCGATCAGCCCCGCGGCCAAATCGTCACCGCTGATGGCGTGGTGATTGCGCGCTCGGTGCAAGCAACCGGCGAGAGCGACGTCAGATTCGTGCGGCAATATCCAACAGGAGACCTGTTCGCACACATCACCGGCTACCACACGTTCGGGCTCGGTTCGACACAGTTGGAACGAACCGAGACCGGCGTCCTGACCGGCGACACGTTCACCCAACAGGTACGCGCGATCGACGACATCTTCAATCCGAATATCGACTCTTCCGGCGAAGTCCGTCTCACGTTGCGCAACGACATGCAGACCGTCGCCAAGTACCTGCTCGGCAACCGGGAGGGATCGATCGCCATGGTCGAGGTCGAAACGGGTGCGATTGTGGCGATGTGGAGCGCACCGAGTTACGACCCGAATCTAGTTGCCAGCAGCGACTACGACGCCGCCTTCGAGTACCTGACCGAGCTACAGAACGACGACCGAGATCCGCTGTTGGCGAATGCCTACCAGCAGCGCTACATGCCCGGCTCCACGTTCAAGGTGCTCACGACGGGTGTCGCCCTCGACGACGGTGTCATCAGTCTTGAAAGCGTCTGGCCAGACGAGCGCGAGTTCCTTCCGCCACAAACCGACGACCCGATCCAGAACTACAACGGCTCGCTCTGCGGTGGCGACATGGCGACCGTGTTCGCGCGGTCGTGCAACATCCCGTTCGCCCGCACGGCACTCGAGCTCGGACCCGACCGATTCGAGGCAGGGATGGCGCGATGGGGAGTCGGCGAGGAGGTGCCGATCGACCTTCCCCGCGCCGCCGCCAGCACCGTCGGGAGCTTCGACAACATCGATCAGAACCTCCCGCTGCTGGCGATTCGAGGTTTCGGTCAGAACGACGTCCAGATGGTCCCGCTCCACATGCTGATGGTTGCCGCAGCCGTAGCCAATGGTGGCGACATGATGAAACCGTTCGTAGTCGACGCCCAACTCGACCACTCGCTACGCGTCATCAACCGAACACAGCCGGAAGTATGGCGGCGCCCGATCACGCCTGACACCGCCGAAATCCTGAAAAACCTGATGGTCGGCGTCGCCGAAACCGGCACGGCGAGCTGCTGTATCGGGTTGGCAAATGGAATATCGGTCGCCGCAAAGACGGGAACTGCCCAGCTCAACGGCCCTGGAGAACCGGAACGATCGCACGCCTGGATCGTCGCCTTCGCACCCGTCGAAGCACCGAAATACGCCGTCGTCGTGATGCTCAAAGGCACCGACGCCGAGATCTCCGCAGGCACCGGTGGCCGGCTCGCCGGCCCGATCGCCAAAGCAATGCTCGACGAGATCTTCAAGATCGACCCACCCGTCCCCGCTACAACACCCGCCACAGCACCGACCACAGCACCCGCCACGCCAGAGATGCCCGCAACCAATGCTCCGGTGACGCCATGACCGTGGACTTGACCGTTGGGTCGATAACCTCGGGCAACGTTCTTCGACCCACCGTATGGGCCGTCGAACAGAGGCCTCAAGCATGAGCAACAGCGGCGACGCCACGGTCATCAATGACCGCTACGAGATTCATAAGCGCGTTGGACGCGGCGGCATGGCCGACGTTTTCCTGGCGCGCGACCGGCTGCTCGATCGTCAAGTGGCAATCAAAGTGCTGTTCCCCGAGTTCGCCATCGACCCCAACTTCGTCGAACGGTTCCGACGCGAGGCCCAAGCCGCCGCCAACTTGAGCCACCCGAACATCGTCAACGTGTTCGATTGGGGCAAGTACGAGGGCACCTATTTCATTGCGATGGAGTACGTACAGGGCCGCACACTCGCCGAGATCCTCAAGACCAACAAGCGGCTGACGCCGAAGCAGGCAGCCGAAATCGCCTCCGAAGTTGCCGCCGCGCTCGGGTTCGCCCACGAGGCCGGATTGGCGCACCGCGACATCAAGCCGGCCAACATCCTGATCGGATCCAACGGGCAGGTCAAGGTCGCCGACTTCGGTATCGCCCGGGCCATGAACAGCGCCACCGAATCGAATCTCACACAGGCCGGCTCGGTGATGGGTACCGCCTCGTATTTCTCGCCCGAACAGGCTCAGGGCGCTCAACCCGACCCGCGCAGCGATCTTTACTCGCTCGGGATCGTGATGTACGAAATGGTGGCAGGCAAACCGCCGTTCGGTGGTGACAACCCGGTCAGCATCGCCTACAAGCAGGTCCACGATCAACCGACGCCGCTCAACAAACTGGTCGAAGGGATGCCACGTCCGTTCGAGGCGATCGTCGCCAAATTGTTGGCGAAAGACCCAAAGCTGCGTTACCCCAGTGCTCATGCCCTGCGCGACGACCTTCGTCGGTTCCGCAACGGCGAGCAGGTCCAGGCGTTGGTCGCGGCGGCCGCTCGTCCTGGCACTCCGGCGGCGGGAATCCAGCGGCCGTTCGGCCCAACCCAGCCAGTCGGCACCACCCCGACGATCGTTCAGCCGACACAACAGGTGGCACGCGCCCATCCCCCGATCGCCGGCGCGCCAACCACGGCAATGCCCGCAAGGCAGGGTCCGAATCTTGATCAGTACCCTCCGGGTGCCTCATCCGATGCGCGGTACTACCAGGACCACAACTCGAGAACCGGCTGGTATGCGTTGGCGGCGTTCATCGCTCTGATCGCCCTCGTCGCCGGCGGCGTGTTGCTGTATCAGGGGCTGACGAAGAAGACCGAGGAGTCGAGCTCGCGGATTCTCGCCGACTACGTCAATCAGCCGCTCGAATCGGTGACCGGAGCGCTCACGGCGCTCAAACTGCCATTTCGATCGATCCCTGAGGAGAATCCGCTCGTCAACGAGGAGTTCGTACATCGCACTGTCCCTGGCGCCGGCACGGTCGTCGCCGAGGGGACCGTGATCGAACTGTATTTCAACCCCACGAAATCGCTGGTTCCGATCCCGAACGTGGCGGGAGTCACGATCGAGGACGCCCGCAACATTCTCGGTGCCGCCGGGTTCACGTTCACCGAGGAATCTGAACTCACCAGCAGTGTGCCTGAGGGTCGCGTCATCCGAACGAACCCACCGGCTGAGACGCTCGTGGCACAGGAAACCCCGGTCGTAGTGACCGTGTCAGGTGGACCAAACCGGGTCTCGGTGCCACCGACTGTCATCAACGACGAGGTCGGGGTTGCTCGCGAGTTGCTCGAATCAGCCGAATATGGCCTCGTCGTCGAAGTTCGCGACCAGGTCGACGAGGTGATCCTGGCCGGTGTCGTGATCCGGACCGAACCGCCGCCGAACACCCTGGTCGACCGCGGTTCGACGGTGATCCTGTTCGTCAGTTCCGGTCCCGGCCAGAAGATCGTCCCAACGCTCGTCGGTGTCGACGAAGGCACGGCAAGAAACCTGCTCGACGAGCTCGGTTTCAAGGTCAGTGTCCAGTTCAAGGAGCTGCCACCCGGCGATCCGAAAGACGGCACCGTGCTCGAACAAAGCATCGCGACCGGTCAGTTGGTCGACAAGGGAACCACGATCACGATCGTCGTCGGCCAGGCAAGAGTCGCCGAAACCACGACTACGACAACCACGACGACCACGACGACCACGACCACCTTGGCACCGGCCACGACACCCCCGCCGACAGCCGCCCCTTAGCGCGACTCGCAACCGGGTGGTGGTTTGACTGGTCAGCCGCTGGTGCCGACGGTTTGGATTTCGTCGACGTCATAGTCGACCGTCATCGTGCGTAACAACGGTGCCAACACGCCAGCGCCACCGGATGACGTGTAGGCCAACTCCCACGTCGAGGTGATCGACAACTGATACGGATCGTCATCAGCCGAACGCCGCAGATAGGTGTATCCGCACGGACCCTGCTCGACCGTGCTCAGATCAACAATCGGTGTACCCGCACCGACACACGTCACGGCGTCACCATTGCCGAAATCAAACGACGTCGAGATATGCCGCGGGGTGACCGTGATCCACGCCGGACCGGCCTCAGCCGTGATCGGATCGATCGTCACCGGCGTGACCGCCAACCACAACCCAAGATTCACGATCCCACCAACCGCAGCACTCGGATTCACATCAGGTACCGGGACCTCGATCAACTCCTCCGCCCGATCACGAACCGCCCCGATCAGATCAGCGGCCTGAATCCCGGC
>JANPLQ010000039.1:0-29371 GCA_031422395.1 Ilumatobacteraceae bacterium
GTGTTTGCAGGTCGGTACGAGGTGTTTTAGGTCGGTTTTGCCGCCTTTGGCCCATTCGTGGAGGTGATGGATTTCGCAGCGGTCGAAACTGATATCGCAGCCATGAAACGCACATGTCCGATAGATCGCCCGTAAGGCACGTCGTTGGGCCCGGTTGGCGAGTCGTTGTGTGCGTCCGATGTCGAGCGGGATCCCGTCTCCGTTTAAGACGACGGGGAGGATTGATGCGTTGCATGCCAGGCGGCGTGCCATTCCGACAGGGATTGGGGTTCCGTCACCGAACTCACACACCGAATGTTCATGTAAGCCGTCGACGAGCGTGTCGAGATCGACAATGATCGTCATTTCAACAACTGTTGGTCGGACGGCTTGGTGTCCGCCTGATATCAGGTTGCTGAGGGCGTGTGCTGCGAGGTGGTTCCGGTCGACGCCGATCAGTTCGGTGTTGCTGGTGGTCATGGCTGCGATTTCGGCGTCGAGCGAGCTGAACACTTGGTGACCGAGTTCGGGGTCGAACTCGCCACTCAAGCGGTACATCCCGGTGCGCGGGCAGATCGAACGCCGCAATGTCGTGTCACGCTTTTGTCGTTCGGATCGTTCGATGCCTTGATCTTTAGAGATTCGGTCTTTCAAGTGGCGGCAGTGACGTGCGAACTCTTCTGGTGTCGAATGCGTCGCCTGATCCAACAACGCCGCTTCGTGTCCGAGGAACAAGTCTTTCGTGGCATCGTCAAGACGCGCTGTGGCGTTGGCGAGGGCGTCGGTGTGACCGGCAGAGACAGCACCTTCGGCGAGTGCGTCACTGAACGACGGAGCATCTTCCAACGCTTTGGAGCGTCGATTCTTGGTTTTCGCTTCAGCAGCGGAGATTCCGGCGTTGCGGATCAGGACTTCTGCGGCGGAGACATCAAGTTGATTCGAGCGTGACAGCAGGCGTGCTTGGAAGTGGTCCATCCAGCCTTGCACGACACGGAACGTCTGGAGTGTTGCGACGACCTCGGGCATCGTGAGCGTGGCGGGGTCGGCGTGGATCAGCGATGTGAACATCGCTTGTGGATCGGCCGGCCGTGACATACGATCACACTATCCGACGTACGTACGTGATGCAACACGACGCGAAGATTATTTTGAACAATCCCGAATTTCCGTTTGGGGGTTCGCTTGACGGCCTCGAGCGTGCAGGCCCACGTGAACGGTTCCGTTCGGACAGCCCCTCGAGAGCGACAGGCCCTCGGGTCCGGTCAAGGTCGCGCTCATGGCCGGTTCCGAGGGCGTGTGTCCGCGGTCAAATCAATCTGTCCGCAACAAATCCTTCGTAACGCTGAACGCTCGGCGTGTTGGACTCCGAGTGTCTGCTTCCCCAGTGCCCGTCACGTAGCCCCGCCAGGTTCTGGGCGATGCCGGTGCGGTCGGAGGTTCCGTCAGAGGCTGGACGTAGTACACCTCGTATACACGTGACGTGTATAGTTAGTGTATGGCCAGAACTCGAACCAACATCGAGATCGACGATCAGTACGTCGAGACGATCATGGACCGCTTCGGGCTTCGCACGAAGACCGATGCGGTCGACCTCGCGCTTCGACATCTGGCGGGACAGCCGATGACCCGCGAGGAAGCATTGGCGATGCGCGGGAGCCGCGCCATCGGGGCGATTCCTGCCGACGTCGGGCCTCGGGCCTCGGCGTGATCCTGGTCGACACCTCGGCTTGGGTCGAGTTCGATCGAGCAACCGGGAGCTCGGTCGACACCCGTTTGACGGAGCTAATCGCCACCACGGACGACGTCGCCGTGAGCGAGCCTGTGATCATGGAGGTCCTGGCGGGAGCGCACGATGATCGCCGAGTGCACGACCTGCGTCGGCTCATGGACCGCTTCCCGTTGATGCGGTTCGACGCAGCCGTGGACTTTGACGGAGCAACGTTGATCTACCGGACGTGCCGACGTTCCGGTGTGACCCCACGAGGCATGGTCGACTGCATGATCGCCGCGGTCGCCTTACGTCATCGTGCCAGCCTGCTATCCGCCGACTCAGACCTCGACCGGGTCGCCCACATAGTGGGAATCGAGATGGAAACGGTTTGAAGCACCAACATCACGCGGCACCAACCGGCGTTTCTGGACGCTCCGGTCAGAAAGCTGGACGCCCGGGGTTCTTCGAGGGTTAATCGACCACGGTGATCGCCACAGTGATCGTGGTTGCGGGGGATTCGTCTGTCATCGTCTCCGGGGCGGGTATGGCGGCGACGCTCGCGACCCATTCGGATTGCGTCGCAGGGCGCATCTGTTCGACGAGGTCGAGCAGTTCGGACTCGCTCAGACGTTGGCTTCCGACTTGGAAGGTGATGCCGTTCTCGTGCCAGACGACGCCGCGATAATCGGGTTGATCGTCAAGTGTTCGGATGAACGCAGGCACCCCACGGACAGTGATGTCGGTCACGGACTCGAAACCGAGCCGCAGGGGCGGCGTACCGAGGGCCACAGCGATATCCAGGCCGGAGGTGCCGGTGGTCAGGTGTGTTTGGCGCGGCGGTGGCGGATGATTTCGATCGCCATCGGAAGTACTGACACGGCGACGATTGCCAGGGCGGCGACTTCGATGTTGTTCTTGATGAACTCGATCTCGCCGAGGAAATAGCCGAGGGCGGTCACGCCGCCGCCCCACAAGATGCCGCCGACGACGTTGTACTTGACGAACGTCTTGTACGGCATCGTGCCGACGCCCGCCAGAATCGGGGCGAAGGTACGCACGATCGGTACGAAGCGGGCCAACACAATCGTGCGCGGGCCGTGCTTCTCGAAGAACTCGTGCGCCTTGATGACGTGGTTGGGGTTGAAAAACCGACTCTTCGGGCGATCGAACAGGCTTGGTCCGACGCGCACGCCGAACAGGTAACCGACCTGATCACCGAGGATTGCCGCGACCATTGCCACAACTGCCGTCACGACGATGTTAGGGAGCAGGTTTCCGCCGGCGTCCGAAGATAGAAAACCGGCGAAGAACAGGAGGCTGTCGCCCGGCAGGAAGAACCCGACCAGCAGACCCGACTCGGCGAAGACAATCGCCGCCAGGGCGTAGATTCCGCCCTTGTCGAGGAGTTGTTCCGGGTCGAGCCAGCCGGGCAGCAGTCCGATCACGAAAGTGTGAGCGTCGTCTTACGGCGGGCCGTCACGACAATCGAAGCGACCAGCACGACAAGGGCGCCACCGGCGACTGCGAGCCGCTGACCATCGTTGTCCTGCAGCGAGATGATTGCCGGGAGGGTCAACAACGAGACCAGGTTCATCACCTTGATCAGCGGGTTGAGCGCCGGGCCGGCGGTGTCTTTGAACGGGTCGCCAACGGTGTCGCCGATCACGGCTGCCCGGTAGGCGTCGGAGCCCTTGCCTCCGTGGTGGCCGTCCTCGATGTACTTCTTGGCATTGTCCCACGCGCCACCGGCGTTCGACAGGTAGTTGGCCATCAACTGGCCGACCAGGATCACGGCTGCAAGGAATCCACCGAGTGCCTGCCAGCCGATGCCGAAACCGACGACGACTGGCGTCAATACAGCGAGCAGTGCGGGAGTCGTGAGTTCACGCAGCGACGCTTCGGTGCAAATGTCGATCACAGGGCCGTATTCGGGCAGCTTCTCGCCCGACATGATCTTGCCATCGGCGAACTGCTTGCGGACTTCCTGCACGACCACACCGGCGGTGCGGCTCACCGCCCGGATCGCGAGCGATGAGAACAGGAATGGCACGGCACCGCCGATCAGGAGACCGATGAAGATCTTCGGATCGGCGACGTTGATCTGGAGTTCCGGCCGGTCGAAGATGCCACGGGCGGTCTTCTCGAGCCCGGCGAACGTCGCCGCGTCGAGGATCTCCTTGCCGGCGGTCTCGATGAAGCTGGCGAACAGGGCGACAGCAGCGATCACAGCTGAGCCGATTGCGAAGCCCTTGGTGACGGCCTTGGTCGTGTTGCCGACGGCGTCGAGGCTGACCATGATCTTTTGCGCCTCACCGTGGAACTCACCGGACATCTCGGCGATTCCGGCGGCGTTGTCAGACACCGGGCCGAACGTGTCTTCCGACACGATTACTCCGGTGGTCGCAAGCATGCCCATACCGCACAATGCGATCAGGTAGAGCGAGAACTGCAGATTGCCATCGCCGAGTGCCAACGACACGCCGATTGCCACCGCGATCGCGAGGACTGCGTATACCGACGATTCGAGTCCAGCTGATGTGCCCGAGAGCACGACCGTCGCCGGCCCGGTTTCAGCCGAAGCAGCGATTTCCTTGACCGGGGCATGGTGGGTGGCTGTGTAGTACTCAGTGAGCCGGCTCACGCCCTGCGCCAGCACGAGACCAATAGCGACTGCACCGAAACACTTCCAACCAGCGTTGGCTTTCTCGTTGCCGACGTACGTCAGTGCAACGATCAATGTCCCAATCAGGGTGAGCACGCCGGCGACCAGGAACCCGCGGTTGATCGGCTTGAGCGCATTGGTCTCGCCCGGCTTGGCCCTGACGAAGAAGATCCCGACGATCGAGGCAACCACGCCGATTGCGCGAGCGGCGAGCGGGAAGACCAACCCGAGCGCCGGGTTCATCCCGATCGAGTTGAAGGCCGTGACGCCGAGGATGATCGAGGCAACGAGTGTGACTTCGTAGCTCTCGAACAGGTCGGCTGCCATGCCGGCACAGTCGCCGACGTTGTCACCGACGTTGTCAGCGATCGTGGCCGGGTTGCGCGGGTCGTCCTCGGGGATTCCAGCTTCGATCTTGCCGACAAGGTCGGCGCCGACGTCGGCGGCCTTGGTGAAGATGCCACCGCCGACTCGGAGGAAGAGCGCCAGCAGCGAGCCACCAAAACCGAAACCAATCAGGATCACCGACGACGTGTTCTGGAACGCCATGATGATCAAGGTTGCGCCGAGCAAACCGAGTCCAACCGTAAACATGCCGGCAACGCCGCCCGTGCGGAACGCGACGGTCAATGCATCGGCCATCGAACCGGTCTTGGCGGCGGCAGCGGTGCGGACGTTTCCACGTGTCGCCAGTGTCATGCCGATGTATCCGGTGAAACCCGAGGCGAAACAGCCAAGCAGGAAGGCGAGCGTGCGGAAGATTCCCGACGAAACAAAGCCGAGCCCACCAGATCCACCGAACGCTTCTTCGGGCTTGACGATCTCGGTCGACGTCAAGAAGACGATCGCCGCAACCGGAACCAGGATGTATCCAATCGTGCGGAACTGGCGCTTCAGATAGGCCGCCGCACCCTCTTGGATCGCCTGGGCGATCTCTTGCATCTTGGGCGTGCCCTGGTCGTAAGCCATCACCGATTTGGCGAGGTAGAAGCCGACCGCAATGGCGATCAGCGCTGCCGCCGCCGAGAGGTACAAGATCGTCCACTCGGCGGTGCCGAGCTCGAACGACTGGTAGCCACCCTCAGCGATGAGGATCGAGGTGTTCACAGTGTCTCCTGCTTCCGTTCCCGGTCACCACCGGGAGAGATGTCGTGGGTGTGCTGTGGCCCGCGCCGTGTGTACAACCCGGCTGGGCTAAGCGGCGGCAACGTTACCGTCTAGTACGTCGGAAGCCCCAAACGCGGCGTTCCTTCCTGGTGTCCGATTTGACTAGTTGCACACAGCAGCGGGATCGGGAGCCACGCCGGTGACGTTCTGCTCGGCTTCCACGGTCGGCAGCGTCGTCGTTGCTTCGTCGGTCGATTCGGATTCGTCATCGACGATGCTGGTCGTGGTGCTGGTCGTGGTCGTGGTCGTGGTGCTGGTCGCGGCACTGGTAGTCGTGCTGGTGTCGAACTCCTGGGTTGGCGCTTGAGCAAGTGCCGCCTCACCCCGGAACACGGCCAGGATCGCTTTCATATTGTCGCCACCGATTCGTGGGACTTGCACCGACTGGCCACCGAGGTTCTCGCTGGACGACTCGATGACGTAGGTGGCGATGTCGGCAGGGTTGAGCGAACGCAGCGTATTCCCGAACTCGATCATCGTGCCGATCGACAGTTCGTTGTCGGTGACGAGGTAATCGCGGTTGGTCGTGATCAGCGCTGACGCAACGTCGGGCTTGTACAACCCGGCGCGAATAATTTCGGCCACGACGCGACGAAGAAAGTCCTGTTGGCGTTTGATCCGCCCAAAGTCGGACGTGCCATCCGATTGCCAGTCGCCGCTGCCTGGAGGGTCCTCGAATTGGTAGGCCCGTGACCGCACGTATGCCAGGGCCATGTCGCCATCGAGGGTGACGCAGCCAGCGGTCGGAATATTGAGGTTCGACTTCCGGTCGCGTGCCGGAAACTCGAACGGTACCTTGACACCGCCGACCGCGTTGACCAGCTTCTTGAATGCGCAGAAGTCGATCTGAATGTAGTGGTCGATCGAGATTCCGAAGTTGCCGTAAATCGTGTTGATCAGCCGGTCTGGGTCGTCTCGCCGGTATTGACTGTTGATCTTCGTTCGGCCGCCTCCCGGTCCCTTGACGTACAGGTCACGGGGGAGCGACAGCACGGCCAACTGGTTCGCATCTGGGTTGGCGCGCCAGATCATGATCGTGTCGCTGCGTTCGCTTTCGCCGAGCGCGGATCGATCTCCAGTCGATCCTCCAGCACCTGGGCAGTCGTTGTTGTCTGCGCCGGTAATCAGGAAGTTGGCAGCGTCCGGCTCGGCTAGTGCGATTGTTGTGGTCGTGACCCCATCATTGGCTGACTGGCCAGGCAGCGTGGTCGACGCACCTGGCAGGATCACGATTGGATCATCGACGAGTCTCGAATCTGGCTGGCCGATCGCCACCAACTGACGCTGCGAGACGACCCACTGGCCGACACCTAGCGCTCCGGCGGCACTGAAACACACGATCGCAGAGCAGATGACTGCCACGAGGGTGACGCGTTGCGGCCAGGTGCGGCGAGCCTTCTTGGTGGTCATAAGCCCTGCCAGCGTAGTGGCAGCAGGCCCGCCTGGTTAGGGCAGTACAACGACTTTGGTGCCGACCGGCGCCCAGTCCCACATGTAGATCGCATCGGCGGTCGCCTGGCGCACGCACCCTCCCGACAGAGCCTGACCGAGTTGCGACTCGGATTGGACCGGGACGCCATCTCTCTTCGGGATCTCATGAAGGCCGATGTTGTCGCCATCGGGACCGACTGTGAAGCGCACCATGAATCGCCAGCAGATCGCCGGATTCTTGATATTGCACGTGAACGCCGACCGTGAAAATACGCTGTAGGTACCTGGTGACGGTTGGTTGTAGGTCCGCCGACCGGAAACTCTGTGCGTCTTCGAGACTTCGCCGCTGCTTTCAACGGTCCAGACACGCATCAACGACTTCGAGTACACGACCCTGCGACCTTCACCCGAGTCGGCCGGCAGCTGATCCTCCGGTGGCAGAGTCGTCGTCGGAGGTGGCGGCAGTGTTTCGGTGACCTGAACCTGTGTGCCCCGAGACGGACTAGCGAGCACCGGTGCCGGCGGTGACGGCACGTCGATCACGAGTGGCGGCGGGAACGTGGTGGGCGTGGTGGTGGTGGTGGTCGTAGTGGTCGTCGAAGTAGTGGTCGTTGTCGATGTGGTCGTTGTCGGCTCGCCGCCGGCGGCCAACACTTCGATCGCGCTCGACGTACCCACGAAGAGCGCGGTACCAGCCAAGCACAGCGCGGCAATACGTCCCAACATCGTCCGCATGGGATCCAACGCTAGTCGGCGATCAGCGTGATGTCGAGGCACCGAGCACAACTTCACAACTGAGTTGGTCGGCAGCGAGCACGGTACAACGGAGAACTGAACCTGCCTCGAGCAGGTCGGCCTGACCAAGCTCGAGCGCCGCGTGAAGACTTGCCGGGGCGTGGATCGTCAGGTCGTCGACAGGGTGACGTTGACTGACCTTGGCCTCGGTCTTTGCCCGTCGGACCAGCCCGAGCACTTCGAGCGGGGCGTCGATCAGGCCCGCGTCGAAGGCGGCGGAAGCTGACGTTGGCCATGGCTGCGTGTGGACGCTGTTGTCATGCCACCAGCTCCACGCCTCCTCGGCGGCGAACGGCAGAATCGGGGCGAACAGGCGCTGCATCGAGTCGAGCGCCGCACGCAGCGCGGCCCTGGCCGAGTTGGCGAGATCGTCGCCTCGCGAACCGTAGGCGCGGGTCTTGACCAACTCGACGTAGTCATCGCAGAACCACCAGAAGAACGACTCGGTGCGCTCAAGGGCGCGGGCATAGTCGAAGCTCTCGAAACCGGACGTCGCCTCCTCGATCACGGCACCGAGCTTGGCAAGCATCGACAGGTCGACGGGGTCGGTCGCGAGCGTGCCGTCCGCGACCTCGCCAGCCTGCAACACGAACTTCGACACGTTGAGCAACTTGTTGGCCAGCTTGCGGCCCACCTTCATCTGATCTTCGCTGTACGCCGTGTCGATTCCGGGCCGAGCTGATGCGGCCCAGTACCGAACGGCGTCGGTGCCGTACGTATCGAATAGGTCGATCGGCGTGACCACGTTGCCTTTCGATTTCGACATCTTCTTGCGGTCGGCGTCGAGAATCCATCCGGAGAGAGCAGCATTCGACCAGGGAACGCATCCGTGCTCGTGATGGCTGCGAACCGTCGTTGCGAAAAGCCACGTACGGATGATGTCGTGACTCTGGGGGCGCATGTCCATCGGAAACATTCGCTCGAACAGGTCAGCACCGGGTTCCTCCCAGCGCCCCGCGATGTGCGGTGTCAGCGATGAGGTCGCCCACGTATCGAAGATGTCCGGATCACCCATGAAGCCGCCGGGCTGGTTGCGCTGATCGGCTGTGTATCCCGTCGGAACATCGGTCGACGGGTCGATCGGCAGGTCCGCTTCGGCGGGGAGCAGCGGGCGATCGTGATCGGGCTCACCGTCCTCGTCGAGCGGATACCAGACCGGGATCGGAACGCCGAAGAAGCGCTGGCGGCTGACGAGCCAGTCGCCATTCAGTCCCTCGACCCAATTGTCGTAACGGTGCTGCATGTGTCCGGGGTGCCAGGTGATCTCGGTGCCGCGCTTGACGAGCGCCGCCCGCAGATCGGCGTTTCGTCCACCGTTACGGATGTACCACTGACGACTGGTGACGATTTCGAGCGGGCGATCGCCCTTCTCGTAGAACTTGACAGGGTGCTGGATCGGCTTCGTCTCACCGATCATTTCACCGGATACCCGGAGCTGTTCGACGATGATGCGCTGGGCTTGCTTGACGGTTTGTCCCGCAATCGCGGCGTACGCCGCGGAGTCGACACCGTCCGGTGCTTCGGCCAGGATGCGACCGTTGCGGCCAATGATCGGGCGGGTCGGAAGCGCCAGTTCACGCCACCACGTGACGTCGGTGGTGTCACCGAAGGTGCAGATCATGGCGATCCCTGTGCCCTTGTCGGGTTGGGCGAGTTCGTGAGCGAGGATCGGCACTTCGACCCCGTAGAGCGGCGTTCGCACGGTCGTGCCGAACAGCGGTTGATACCGCTCGTCGTCGGGATGGGCGACCAGAGCGACACAGGCGGCCAGCAGTTCCGGTCGCGTCGTGTCGATCATGATCTCGCCGGTGCCATCGGTGTGATGAAACGCCAGCTTGTGGTAGGCGGCGGGACGATCGCGATCTTCCATTTCGGCTTGGGCGACGGCGGTCTGGAAGTCGACATCCCACATCGTCGGCGCTTCCTGGCTGTATGCCTCACCGCGGGCGAGGTTGCGGAGGAATGCCCGCTGGCTGATTCGTCGGCTGCGCTCGTCGATCGTGGCGTACAGCAGGTTCCAGTCGACGCTGAGGCCGAGCCGACGGAACAGGTTCTCGAATATCTTCTCGTCGATCTCGACCAACTCGTCGCACAACTCGAGGAAGTTGGGGCGCGAAATCGGGATCGCGTGATGATCCTTCGGCGGGTCGCCACGGAACGGCGGCTCGAAACCCTCGACGTACGGCTGGGTCGGATCGCACCGGACCCCGTAGTAGTTCTGAACTCGGCGTTCCGTCGGCAGCCCGTTGTCGTCCCACCCCATCGGGTAGAAGACCGTCTTGCCGGTCATGCGCTGGTAGCGGGCGATGGCGTCAGTGTGCGTGTACGAGAACACGTGCCCCATGTGCAGCGAGCCGGAGACTGTCGGTGGTGGCGTGTCGATCGAGAACACGTCGGCACGTACGGCGTCGAAATCGAACCGATAGATCCCATCGAGTTCCCACCGGTCAGCCCAGCGAGCCTCGATTCCCTCAAGTGCAACCCTGTCCGGAATGTTCGCCATAAGGACGTCAGGCTACGGGATGGGTCGTGTCAGACCGCTCGAACGATTGGCGTTGGTCGCCGGGAGGTTAGCCGGGGGAGTTCAGACCGGGGCTCAGCTCGCGATCGTTGTCCCGGAGACCGAACTGAGGGAGGTGCAGCGTTTCAGGCGTGCCGAAAAGGCCTGAGCACTATGGGCAGAACACCAACAGATGGAACGAGACGTTCGTGTTGTTCGGCGTCAAGTCTTCGGTCCGGAGAAACACCCCTGACGTGTTACCAGACAACCCGGAGACCGACGCGATGCGGCCGGTGACCGAGCCAGAGTTGCCCGTTTGGCCAGGAGTTGCCACGAACGTGCACGACGTGACGTCGCGGTTAAAGATCACGCTGTAGTTACCGACGAACGTGTTCGAAGCTGAGACGGCGTTGACACCGCGTACGAGGGTCCCATCCGCTGCGACGACTGCGCTCAGTAGCGAACCTTTCGACGCCAACAATGCGTCGGTTTCGGTCTTTTGGTAGTACCGGTCGTCATGGTTGTGGTCTTCGTAGTAGCCGACGATGTCAACGATCACGTCGACCGAGCCAAACTTGTTGAAGATGCTGAACTGCCCTGAGGCGTTGATGTCGACCGTGACGGCGTTCGGGACAGGCGGCTGTCCTGGTGTCGGGTTGAGGTTGGAGGTGGTCGGCAGGCTCGCCCCTGTCGGGAAGATCGTCAGATAGGTCGCGGCGGTCGGGCCGACGGCGGTGACGTTGAGCGAGAGCGCGGTGGCTCCGGTTGGGATCGGCGTGGTGCATAGCCCGTTGGCACCGTGAGCAGTCAACGTGAACGTGCCATCGGCCCCGATCGGCGTGTTCCGTGTTCCGACGTTTTCGGTGATGCCGGGCCGTGTGTCGGCGAGTCGGCACGGTGTGATCGCGACGAACGATGTGCGTTCACCTGATCCGATGGTGGCGCGTGCGATGTTGATCCCGCCTGCCCCGAGCGTGATTGCGACGACCGCCCCGATTGCAGCCCAGCGTGTCCGAAGAAGAGAAGTTACTGCCATAGGCGGACCCTAGTTCATGCGAGCCGACGCTTGGACCATCGAGCCTGGCTCGAGTTCAACCTGACGTGACGGATCGCGTGTGGTAGTCGACGCCAACTGCGACGCAGGCTGCCCGGATTCCTGGACCATCGTCAGACTCGCGTACCCAGAGCGCCGCACCGGTCAGTTCTGCGGCTGCCACCGCCTCTGCGCCGAGTGTCGAGAGTCGATGCCCGGCGGCAAGTTCCGCCATGCGATACGCCAACGTTCGGATCGGAACGACCGAGATCATTTCGGGTAGCACGAGCAGCGATCGACCCAACGCTGCCCTCCGACTTGCGGGCCAGCCGCCGGTGAGTTGACCGCCCCTGGCAGCCACGACGCTTCGGCTCAGGCGCACGTAGTACATGTTCGTGGTGCCCAGTTGTGCGCTGTTCAACAACTCGCGGGTCTCGTCGTCGCCATCGCCGGCGAGTACGTCGCGCAGAAGATGATCGTCGATCAGGACCGACGTCACGTTGTCGCTAGGTCGGGGTCGTCGTGCAAGGAGTCGACGAACGTTGCATGATCATCGGCGCTGAGCAGGTCATTGAGCAACCGACGAGCGTCGCCCTTCGGAACGGTGAGCACGCCGAATCCAAGATCGAGAACGTCAACCTTCCCCCCGCGTTCGAGGTTCCAGCGGTGTCGAACGGCGGCAGGCAGCGACATCTGTCCGGACGTCGAAACGAGGTACTCGCGTGGCTGAGTCATAGCTCCCACCATACTTGGTACGGTGTCGGCTGTCACCAAACGAATCATGTTTCGAATTGAGAACATCGGCGCAGGCCGATCGGTGCGACGACGATCGGAGGTCGACCGGCGATGGTCAGTTCGAGCTTGCGTCGTTGGTTGATGCTGCGGGTCAGTCTCCGCAGTTCGCCGTGCGGTAACCGGTTTGCCGTTCGATGGGTCAGGGTCGTGCAGGAACCAATCGGACAGGCGCTGAGCCTCAGTCGCCAAGTTTGCGGCGTTAGCGTTCAGCAGCTTGTTGACCACTGTGAGTGTCGGTGCACCGAGCCCCAGTCGATGAGCATGTATCAAGGATCTCCACACGATGTTGACCGAACACGGCGACTGGATGCCGCTCGGGAATGCCGATGAACAGAAACCCGCCGCAGACGGAACGGTCGAAGCTTGGGGCCGATCGGCCGACAACCCGGTCGGTGGTTGGTACGGATTCAAAAAAGGATTGCGCGGTCGGTTCGGTAACTATGTTCCACCCGTGCTCGAAGTGCTTGGACTCGCCGAGGTGGAGCACAACGCCAGGAACAACAAAATTCGCGCAATCTAAGAACTTGGTGAAGACGGTGAAGACACGAACAATTCTTTTGGGCAATGGTCGTTGCGCTCGGAGCGGTTTTCCGCTACTCTGCGTGATGGCGGCGGTTGTGTGGCGTCGAGGATCATCCTTCTACACGGACGGAGAATTCGACGTGGGCAAGTTTCAGCGATTCCGGCGGCGGAGTCACCAGGCGATCGATGGCACCGCACTTGGTCGACGTCGCGTCGCGCGGTGGGTGTGCGTCGGTGCCGTGCTCTTGTCGTCGCTGGCGGTCGTTCAACGCCCGGTGTCAGCCGTTGGCGACGTAATCTTCGGGTCGCGGGTCGGCACGCGAGGAACGCAGAGCGAAAACCAGGCAGTGACCAGTATGGAGACGGCGATCGGGCGACCCTACGACAACGTCCGCGTGTTCAGGCTGTGGAACGACCAATGGCCCAATGCCCACGCCAACTGGCTGGCGAGCACCAATCATACGGTGACGCTCTCGGTGAAGTCGCTACGCACGAACGGCGAGCCGGTCCTGTGGAACGACATCGCCAACGCCCAACCCGGCAGCGCGCTCTACAACGAGATGGTGGGCTGGGCCAACAAGCTCAAGGCTTTCAACGGCCAGGTGAACTTCGCCTTCAACCACGAGCCCGAGGCGTCAGCAAGCAGCCAGATGGGCAACGCCACGCAGTTCAAGGCGGCGTGGATCAACTTCGTCACCATCCTGCGCAACGAGAACGTGACCAACGTCAAGTTCATGTGGATCATGACCGACTATAGTTTCCAGGTCGGGGCTTCTGACGCCCGCCAAGCCGTGAAGTGGTACCCGGGCGACGCCTACGTCGACGCCATCGCCCAGGATGCCTACAACTGGTACACCTGCCGCGGTCGCACCGAAACATGGAAGTCGTTGCAGACGATCATCGACCCGATGCGCGTGTTCGGGCTCCAACATCCCGACAAGGAACTGTGGCTCGCCGAGTTCGCATCAACCGAAGATCCGGCCCAGCCGGGTCGCAAAGGACAGTGGTTCGTTGATGCCCAGGCGTTGTTCAAGAAACCGGGGTGGGAGCAGTTCGCAGGCCTGGTGTACTTCAACTACCCAGGTACGCAGAACTGCACCTGGTACGTCGATTCCTCGCCGGAATCGCTGACCGCCTACGCCGCGTTCGCCCAGGACCCGTTCTACGGTGGCTCATCCGAGCCACCTTCGACAACGACAACGACGACAACGACAACGACGACAACGACGACAACGACGCCACCTCCGTCAGGCTCCGCTGTGCTGTTCGTCGTCGGCGACGGCACCGCCTCGGGTGCCGGTGACGCCGCCGTACGCAGTCGGCTGATCGCAGCCGGATATACCGTCACGCTCGCCGACGACGACACAGTCACGTTGGCTGCGACCACCGGGAACTCGGCTGTGCTGATCTCCGCCACGGTGTCGAGCACGTTGGGCGCGCGGTTGCGCAATTCCGAGGTGTCGGTCGTGGTGTGGAAGCCGTGGATTTACGACGACATGGGGCTCACCGGTACGACCGAGAACGTGTCGTACGGCAGCGCATCGACCACGACTGCCACGATCGTCGCCCCCGGCCACCCGCTAGCGGCCGCCCTCGCCGGCACTTCCGCGATCTACTCTGCGCCGCGCTTGGTCGCCTTCGGCGATCCCGCTGCTTCGGCGACGGTCGTGGCCACCATCGCTGGAGGTGATGGCCTGTTCGTGTACCAGGACGGCGCGGCGCTGTTCAGCGGCCCTGCCGCCACCGGTTGCCGCATCGGCTTCCCTGCAGGCGCCAACACATCGACGGCGCTGACGGCCAGCGGGTGGGCACTTTTCGACGCCGCGGTCGGGTACGCAGTGGCCGGCTGCGCTGGCTAACCCACCAGGTAACTCCTCGCTCGGGCATCGCGCGATGATGCTGGTCTCGAACGCCGTCGTCGGGAGAATGGAGAGAGGTGCCGTGGATCGTGAGGCAGCTATGCCTGAACCGCTGCGGTTGCGAATTCCTGAACCGATTGCGCGCCCGGGCGACAAGCCTGCGTTTCCCGATCTCCTGATCGACAGGGCCGGGGAGGTGCGTTGCCCACCGATCGACGTCGCGCCCGCTGACATGGTCGATCTCGGTGCTGAGATGATCCGGGTGCTCGACATCCATGGTGACGCGGTCGGCCCGTGGTCTGGCAGTCTCGACGCCGAGCAACTCAGGTGCGGGCTACGCGACATGTTGACCGTGAGGGTCTTCGACGCCCGGATGTTGCAAGCTCATCGCCAGGGCAACACCTCGTTCTATATGCAATCGCTTGGTGAGGAGGCGGTGTCGTGCGCCCACCGGCGTGCACTGCTTCCCGACGACATGTGCTTCCCGACGTATCGTCAGCAGGGACTGCTGATCACCGCCGGCTATCCGTTGGTCGACATGATCAATCAGATCTATTCCAACAGTCACGACCCGCTGAAAGGGCGTCAGTTACCGGTGATGTATTCGTCGCGAGACAACGGGTTCTTCTCGATCTCCGGCAACCTCGGCACGCAGTTCATCCAGGCCGTCGGGTGGGCAATGGCGTCCGCACTGTCGGGCGACACGAGGATCGCATCCGGGTGGATCGGCGACGGAGCGACGGCCGAAGCCGATTTCCACTCGGCAATGGTGTTCGCATCGACCTATCACGCGCCGGTGATCCTCAACATCGTCAACAATCAATGGGCGATTTCCACGTTCCAGGGTTTCGCCCGCGGCGACTCCTCGACATTCGCGACTCGTGGTCACGGGTTCGGCATCGCCTCGCTGCGGGTCGACGGCAACGACTATCTCGCCGTGCATGCCGTGTCGTCGTGGGCTGCTCAGCGGGCACGCGCCAACCATGGGCCGACGTTGATCGAATGGGTCACCTATCGGGTGGGGGCCCACTCGACGTCAGATGACCCAACCGCCTACCGTCCGAAGGAGGAGCCGTACACATGGCCGCTCGGTGATCCAATCGACAGGCTGAAGAATCATCTCGTCCGAATCGGCGAATGGAGCGAGGAGCGGCATCAAGAATGCGTCGCCGACGTGGAGTCGGCGGTACGTGGTGCGGCTGCGGAGGCCGAGCGCTTTGGCACACTGCGCAGCGAGCACTCGGCACCGGCTTCGATGTTCGACGACGTGTTCGCATCGATGCCCGAGCATCTCCGCCGTCAACGCCAGCAGGCAGGTTTCTGACATGCCGCGGATGACAATCGTCGAGGCGATCCGAGATGCACACGCGGTGGCGATGGAGCGAGACGAACGGGTCGTGGTCTTCGGCCAGGACGTCGGCTATTTCGGTGGCGTGTTCCGTTGCACACACGGCCTACAACAGCGCTTCGGGAAGCACCGTTGCTTCGACACGCCGATCAACGAGAGCGCGATCGTCGGCGCCGCCATCGGGATGGGCGCATACGGACTTCGGCCATGTGTCGAGATCCAATTCGCCGACTACGTCTACCCGGCCTACGACCAGATCGTCTCGGAGGCAGCGCGGCTCCGGCACCGCTCGGCGGGCGACTTCACCGCGCCGATCACGATCCGGATGCCGACGGGTGGAGGGATCTTTGGTGGCCAAACACATTCGCAGAGTCCAGAGGCGATCTTCACTCACGTGGCTGGGCTGAAGACCGTTATCCCGTCGAATCCATACGATGCCAAGGGTTTGCTGATCGCTGCGATCGAAGACGATGACCCGGTGATCTTCCTCGAACCCAAGCGGCTCTACAACGGGCCATTCGATGGGCACCACGAACGGCCGATCGTGCCTTGGTCGGCCCATCCGCTCGGCGAGGTTCCCGAGGGCCACTACACCGTGCCGCTCGGCACCGCCCGCATCCACCGAGCCGGCGACGAGCTGACCGTGCTGACCTATGGCACGATGGTCCATGTGGCCGAGGTAGCAGCAGCAGAGACCGGGATCGATGCCGAAATCATCGATCTGCGCAGCCTGATTCCACTCGATCTGGACACGATCGTCGAATCGGTGCGCAAGACCGGCCGATGCGTCGTCGCCCACGAGGCAACGCTTACCTCGGGCTTCGGCGCTGAACTTTGCGCCGTGGTTCAAGAGCAGGTGCTCTGGTCGCTCGAAGCTCCGATCGCCCGAGTGGCGGGGTGGGACACGCCCTACCCGCACGCCCACGAGTGGAACTACTTCCCAGGGCCGGCACGCCTGGGCGCTGCGATGCGGGCGACAATGGAAGCGCGATGAGCATCCATGTCGTCCGCCTCCCCGACGTCGGAGAGGGGATAGCCGAAGCCGAACTGGTCGCCTGGCACGTTGCTGTTGGCGACACGGTCACCTCCGACACCGTCGTCGCAGAGGTGCTCACTGACAAAGCGACGGTCGAGATCTACTCACCCGTTGCCGGTCTGGTTGCTGAGATCCACGGCGAGGCAGGCGACGTGCTGGCCGTTGGAAGCGATTTGATCGCAATCGAAACCGGCGAGGCCACAACGACCACGCCAACGACGACGGACACGACCACGCCAACGACGACGGACACGACGACGGACGCGGAGACGCCGATCGAGCCAGTTGACGCGACCGAGCCAGTTGACGCGACCGAGCCGTCATCGCGACAGCAAGCGATCGCTGCGCCTGCAGTGCGTGAGCGGGCACGAGCCCTCGGCGTCGATCTGGACGACATCGACGGTTCCGGCCCCGACGGACGGATCACCCATCACGACCTCGATCGACGTCTTCAAGTGGCTGCGCTGGCGAACCAGATTCCAGCGACGACACAGATTCCGTTGATCGGCCTGCGTCGCAAGATCGCCGATCGCGTGACGTTGTCGAGTTCACGGATTCCCCACATCACATACGTCGACGAGATCGATATGACCCAGGTCGAGCAGCTTCGTCGCTCATTGGCGACGGAGTATCCCGATCGGCCGCACCTGACCCTGCTGCCGTTCGTGATGCGGGCAATCGTCCTGGCGGTCGCCGACTGGCCACAACTCAACGCCACATTCGACGACGAGTCAGGGGTCCTCACGACATACTCGGCGGTCCACATCGGGATCGCCACACAGACCGCCAACGGACTGATGGTGCCTGTCGTTGGCAACGCTCACGCGATGGATTTGTGGCAGAGCGCTGTCGAACTGGGGCGGATTGCCGAAGCTGCTCGCGACGGGACGGCGCAACGCGCCGAGCTGTCCGGTTCCACGATCACGATCACGTCACTCGGCGCGTTCGGAGGGCTCGTCACCACGCCGATCATCAACCATCCCGAAGTCGCGATCGTCGGCATCAACAAGATGCAAACCCGTCCACTCTGGAACGGCACCTCATTCGTGCCCCGCTCAATGATGAACCTGTCATCGAGCTTCGACCATCGCATCGTCGACGGCTGGGATGCGGCCAGATTTGTCCAACGACTGAAGACGCTGCTCGAGGAACCAGCACTGCTCGTCCTGACGGTCAGGTAATGCTGGTGTCGAGCGTCGTGCCTTGGCTGATGCCGTGGTTGGTGGATGTGTCGTAGCCGTCGCTGGCTGTCTGTAGGTCGTGCTTGACCTGCTCGAAGGCCGCCCAGGCGTCGTCCCTGGTCATGCCCACAAGGGTGTCCTCGAAGTTGTCGAGGTAGCTGTACGCCAGGTCGACGTGGCCTCGCTCGTGCGTCATCAACGCGTCCGACCAACGGTCCCACTCGGCGCGCACAGCGTCGTTGGCCTCGCTGTGCTTGGCCCACGCTGGCACGAGCACCTCGAGGTCGACTGCCAGCGTCCCGCGTGTCACCAACTCGTTGTTGTCCCAGTCGAGGCTCAGCGCCGGGTGCCACGTGCATCGGCCGACCTCGTCGAGGCTCCAGCCGTTCATCTCGTCATACAACTCCTGGAGGGTGTCGCCCCACAGCTCGGCGATATCCCCACCTGACTGATTCCATGTCGTCATAGCGGCGATCTTGAACGATCGGATTGCGGTCCGCTAGGACATTCGGGCAACAAACCGGGCAGGTCAGCCATCCAGCGACCGTCAGACCAGTAGGGGTCGCAATGCGGGTTCGATCGCGAACCATGGGTGTCCATGGTGGGTTTCGGTCGTGCCGTCGGCGCGCCACGAGGCGAGATCGGTCATGATCCTGCAGCCCTGAAGGGTGCGGTACCAATCCAGCGTGTCGGCGTCGATCGGGTGCGGGCCGATTTTGCGGTACGTGGCGAGGAAACGGTCGGCAATCCGGCGAGCGGCAGCGTTGATGATCGGCCGCAACGGTTTGGGAGCCGCCAGTGGCGGGTTCGTGAGCAGCAATTGCGTGAACGCGAGATCGTATGCGGGGTGGGCGATCTGACTTGCGGTCCAGTCGAGCACCACGTGCTGATCTCCGTCGGCGAGAACATTGAACGGGTGGAGGTCACCGTGGCACACGACCCGGAGCCGAGCGTCTGGACGATTCCCAGCGAGTCGTTCGAGCGCGCGCTGCAGCGGCGCATCGGAGAGCTGACGGGCGCGACCGACGTAGTGATCGATGAGACCATCGACACCGATCGTCCGGTCCGTGGCGCGTTGGATGGCGGTCTCTATGGGTTCGGGGTCGAGGCGGTGGAGGTCAGCTGCGGCTCGGGCAAGTGTGTCGGGGAGCCTGGTGGCGAGTCGAGGCAACGAGCCGATCGCCCGCAGGCCGCTGAGCCCGCCGAGTAGCGGTGTCCCGGTGGCATGATCCATCACACTCCAAGCCCGCTCGCTGCCGTGTGGCTCGTGGTCAGAGGCGCGGATGACTGGTGTCGGGTATCCCTGGTCGGCGACCGCGGCCTGAGTCGTGGTTTCCCATGCCGCCAGTTGGGCGTCGGGCGCCAGCCGAAGTACGACGCGGTTCGGGACGTACGGGCCAGGTTGGTCGAGTTGGAGCGTCCACATCTCGGCCCAGAACCCGCCTCCGAGTCGTTTGGGTGTTGCCGCGAGCTGGAGGTTCGGCGCCTCGAGTTTGCGGAGCGCGGCGAGGGCGTGCTCCAGTTCGGCGGGGTTGCTGTCGGCGATCGTTGTTGCAATACTCACATCTATGACTGTAACGGTAAATACTGTCAATATGTCACCGGATGCAGCAACAAGGGATACAGCAACATGGTCGATCGATGAGTTGGCGCAACTGGCGGGGGTGCCGTCACGCACCATCCGCGAGTACCGCACGATCGGGCTGCTGGCACCGCCGCGCAAGGTCGGCCGAGTCGGCGTGTATGTCGACGAACACCGGCGTCGTTTGGCGTTGATCGGGCGAATGCAGGCCCGCGGCTATTCCCTGGCGGGGATCCGCGACCTACTCGACGCCTGGAGTTCCGGCGAATCCTTGGATGACGTGATCGGTGACTCAGGGTTCGACGAGGCGACCCAAACCTTGACCGAAGAAGTGTTGATCCGTCGGGTGCCGGCACTCGCCGATCCGCGGGCTCTAGCCGCCGCAGTTGCGTCAGGTTTGATCCACAGCGGAAGTGACGGCGACTGGCATGTGCGGGCACCGTCGCTCTTGACGTTGATCGCCGAGGCAATCACCGCCGGCGCATCTCATCAGGCTGCACTGCAAGCCGCAGCAGCAATGCGCCATGGTGCGCGCATCCAAGCCGAACAGCTCGCCACCGTGTTCGTCGATCAGCTGTGGAATGGCGGTGACCGCGACGAACTGGCCCGACTCGGCCGACGCGCCAGAGTGTTGGCAGCCCGGTCGGCTTCGTCGCTGCTGGTCGACGAGGTCGGAGCAGCACTGCAGCGTCGCGCCGCCGCGAGCGGCGACGCAGGTCTCACTGAGTTCGTCACCTCGATGCACATGCGCGGAACGAGATCTGGTCGGCGGGATTCTACGGTGGGGGATGTCCCCGGTGGATCTCGTTGACGATCGCGTCGAGCACCCAGGCAACCATCGGGCCTGATTCCTCGCCTGCTATGCCGAACTCCTCGCGCATGCGGAGCCAGGCTTGCGCCGACAAGAGACAGCGGATCACCGCCGCCAGGCGAAGATGGTCGCGTGCCGCGAGTTCTGGCAGGATGGCGGCGATCACGAGGGGGAACCTGTCAGAGGTTGCCCGTGTGTCTGGTGAGAAGCGGCGCGGATCGGAGTTGAAGAGGGCTTCTGCTCGGGCGGCGATGTGGAACTCCTCCAGCCCGGCCATCAGCTGAACGGCAACACTCTTGAGACCATCGATGGTCTCGATCGGAGTGATCAGCGGACGCTGGCGCTGCTCGAGGGAATCCATGAGCCTGCCGGTCAGTCCGGCGAGCATCGCGTCGCGGTCGGGGAAGTGGCGGTAGACGGTCCGCTCGGAGACGCCGGCAGACTGTGCGATCTCACGAGTCGTGACCTCGTCGATCCGATGTGACTCGAGCAGTTCCGTGACGGCATCGAGGATCAGGTCGCGCGTCTGTTGTGTGTGTCGCTCCCGCAGTGGTGAGGAGTACTGGCGAGAAGTCACAGCCTCCATTGTGTCACATGTTCGCCGAAATGTCAGCATTACGTATTGACAGCAGTTGACTGACATGATTATGTTCAAATCCGTGAGGAACATGACTCGATCGACCGCAACTGTGGCGTTTGCCCCACCTTCACATGGGATGTGGGAGTTGGAGACCACCCACCACGGGTTGCGGCCTCTCTCACCTTTCCTGCAAGACGCGTATAAGCGGGCGTTCGAGGCGGGCACGATCGTGCTGGTCGAGCGCTGGGGGCTGCCACTGGCCGGCGTTCGAGCGGAACTGGTGAACGGATGTATATATGTCCGACCCACCGGCATCGGTGAGGGGGCGAAGCCGAAGCCGATGCCGCCAAAATTCGTCATGAAGATGTTTGCTCAGCTGCATCCCGAGATGCGTCGCCGCACCCGCACCGCGGCGCAAGCGTTTCAGGAGCGGCGGTGGCGAATTGAGGTCGACCAGTGGTTCGATCGGGACCGCGCCGAGGTCGTCGCACAGAACCTGGCATACCAGACCGTCGACTCCTCGGCGCTCGACAACAGTCAGCTGGCGTCATATTTGATCGAGCTGCTCGCTCACTTCGAGGTACAGGCGCGACGAAACCTGGAGACTCATGGTGGGGACCTGATACCGGTTGGCGACCTCCTGGCCCACTGTGCGGAATGGGGTATCGAGGCCACCGAGGCCGCCGTTCTTCTACGGGGCAGCTCGCCCGCAACCGTCGAGACTGCCCATCTGCTGAGCCCGGTGGTTGCCGCGTTGGGTCAGTGCGAGACGCCGCCCACATCGGTCGAGGGCGTGCGCCTACTGAGCGCCGAAGCGAGCCTCGCCGTTGACTCCTGGCTCGAGCTGCACGCCTGGCGAACGGTGACAAGCGACGACATCGACCGCCCGACCCTCGCCGAGATCCCCGCTCTACAATTCGCCGCCCTCCTGGCAGCCGGTAATCGCGACATCGTCGACACACTCGCTCCCGATACAGCGGCGGTGCGATCTCGGGTCCCGGCCGACAAACGGGCCTTGTTCGACGACCTTCTGGTAGAAGCCCGATACGGCAATCGTCAACGCGAAGACATCCGAGGAATCTGTTGGAATTGGCCGGGAGGATTGCTGCGGCGGGCGTTACTCGAAGCCGGCCGACGGCTCGTCGCCAACGGCTCGCTGATCGACGCGGAACACGCTGCCGAACTGTTTCCGGCCGAACTCGCCGGACTGCTCGCCGATCTGCCCGGACCAACCGCAGGTCAGCTCGCGGAACGGGCCATGACGCGAAACCGAATCGAAGCCATGCCGCCGCCACGAATCCTGGGCACGCCGGAGGATCCACCGCCGCTCGATGCCCTGCCTCCCGCGATGGCACGCGTCACGGCGGCGTTGATGACCAACCTGGTCGCCGACGCAACCGCGCCTGAATCCGAGATTCTGCATGGTGTTGGCGTCGGCGACCAGACCTACCGCGGCCGAGCGCGCATCGTCACGGGTGCCACGGATGCTCTCGAACGGCTCGAACCTGGTGACGTGCTCGTCGCCGCCTTTATCGGCCCGTCGTTCAACTCGATCCTTCCCATGCTTGGCGCGCTGGTCGTCGAGGAAGGCGGGCCGCTGTGTCACGCCGCGATCGTTGCACGCGAGTTTGGGCTACCGGCCGTGATCGGCACCAGGGGCGCAACCGTTCACATCATCGATGGCACCGTCGTCGAAGTTGACGCCAAAACCGGAATCGTCCGCGTGATATAGCAATACGCTCGACCGGCCAGCTGGCCCGGCGGTGCTCGATCTGTGGTGCCGAGGCATGACGTAGCTGCAGGAGACCCGCGCCAACGAGCAAGGTTCTTCTTGACCTTCAAGTTCAGAAGAAGGTTTATTGTGGGCCGCAATGAGCATCGGACTGAAGATCAAAGAGGTCGCTGACGCAAGCGGATTCACGTCGGCGACCTTGCGTTACTACGAGCAGATCGGACTGCTGCCGGAGGTGTCGCGCACACCTGCCGGCTATCGGATCTACGATCAGCGCACGCTGGACCGGCTTGCTTTCATCGCACGCGCCAAGCAGCTCGGTTGCAGCCTGGACGAGATCACTGGATTGACCACAGCCTGGGACGGCGGGCAGTGCGGGCCGATCCAGGATCAGCTACGCCAGCTCGTGGCGGGCAAAATCGCCACCGCCCAGCACCAGCTCGAAGAGCTTGCGATATTCGCCACCGAACTGCAGCAGGCGGCCACGGCACTGGAACGTCACCGACCTGAGGGTGCCTGCGACACGCACTGCGGCTGTGTCAGCGTCCCGACGAGGCACGATCGGTTGCCACCACGATCGAGGCCATCAGTTTGTCGACCAAACCGGCGGCGACCGGTGAGCCGACGATCGCCTGCACCTTGTCGGCAGCGTCGATCAACTGCCGGATCGCGGAATGGCAACAGCTGCTCGCCCATGTCGAACGGCGCGAATCAGTCGATAGTGGAGTGCGATGCGTATTCGCTCCGTCGGTGCCCACCGACGAACTGATCCGGCTGGTCGCCGGCGAGCAGGACTGCTGCCAGTTCTTCCGGTTCGCGATCACCGTCGATACCCGCGGTGTCGCCCTTGAGGTGCGGGCACCCGACGACGCACGTTCGATCGTCGAGTCACTGTTCGGGTCGCCGTCATGAGCGCCAACAAGGAGAACGCAACGATCGTCGGTGTCGGAGCGGCGGCATGCGTCGTGTGTTGCGCAGGCCCGATCCTTGCGGTGCTCGCCGCGATCGGGCTGGGCACCGCCGCCGGGTTGGCGCTGTTCGGCATCTTCGCAGTGCTCGTCGGAGCCGTAGTCACAGTGTTCGTGATCATGCGCCGCCGCCGTACCCTTGCGTGTGCGCCCGCCGAGTCGCCGGTGGCGGTGCCGGTCGAGTTCAGCGACATGTGGTAACCGGTGCCTGGTCTGTCGGACGGGCCCACTTGGTCGAACGAGTAGGACCTGAGTGACCAGGCGGGCGGTTCGGGCGGTTCGGGTGATGACGCCAGAATTATCGCGTCGTGTCAGCCGCAAGTCGTCACGGTCTAACCGGCAGCGAAAATCATCACCCGGCCCTCATGCGGCGGCTGGTAATGGCAGTCCGAAGAACCCGGCGAGATAGCCGATCTTGCCGTCGTCATCGAGCAGGGCGACATCGAGCCCGTCGAGCACCTTGGTCCCGTCCGGGGTGAGCATCTCCCATCCCCAACGGAGCAGTTGGTGGTGGCGGTCCGAGCCGCCGACCTGTCGGAATGAATGCCCGGGATACATCTCATGGAACCCGGCGAACATTGCTTCCAGTTCCGCGTGGCCCGTGGCGTCGGTGAGAGGATCGATCGAGCGGGCGCCGGCTGCCCACACGGCTTCAACGGCGATATGTCGTTCGGTCGGGTCGGTGGTGTTCCAGCAGGCCAAGTACCCGGTGATCAGCTCGGTATCCGTTGCGGTAGTTGTGTCGTTCATGATTCCTATTGTCCCGATCAACCGTGCCGATGTCGATGACGTGTCAGGTCAAGCGTCTCAGGTCAAGCGTCTCAGGTCAAAGAGGTCAGCCATGGGCGGGAGGCCAACGCTACGGCTGTCGCGTCGTCGGCCGGGTACAGGGTTTCGATCGACAACTCAGACAGCGTCACGTCACGAGCGGAGCCGAACGTCGTGATCGTCGACATGAACGACAGCTCGATCCCGTCGATCTCGATATCAAGGGGTATCACGACGTCGGGGTGCTCGCTCGAACCTCGACTAGTGGATGTGGATGGGGCGTAGACCTCGAGTTCGTCGATCAATTCTGCGAGATCCGGATCGTGGGTCAAGGTCAGCGTGTGACGCATGTGACGCATCAGTTGAGTGGCGTACTGATCGAAGTTGGCGACACGTGGGGCGAGCCCGTCGGGGTGCAGGCTGAGTCGGGCGACGTTGATCGGCGGGCTGAGCAGTTCGGGGTCGACGCCGGTCGTGAACCAGAACGCGGCGGCGTTGGCATCGATCAGGTTCCAGCGGGTATCGATCACCGTCGTCGGGTTCGGATCGTTCCCGTCGAGTACGAGCCGCATCACCGACGCGACGCTGGCCATCGCCGCGTCGTCGAGCGAGAACTGGGTGTAGACCGGAGCGAACCCGGCGGCGAGCAGAAGGTCGTTCGTTGCCCGCTTCGGAACATCCAACTCATCCGCCAGGTACAGCAGCAGGTCGCGGCTCGGCCGGGCCCGCCCAGTCTCGACACATGACAGGTGCCGCGTCGACACACCCGTACGCGACGACAGATCGAGCTGACTCAACCGGCGGCGTTCACGCCACTCCCGTAACAACGGGCCGGCATGAACGGCTGGGACCATGCAGCCGACACTATCGACCAACCCGTGCCGCAGCCATGACCTCTTGGGTCATGGAACTGACCTCACCGAAAGGCGCAGCATGTCGACTATGCGATCACCTCTTACGACATCGAGTGCCGTCGTCGTCGACCACGATGCGCCGGCTCGTTGCGCCGCCCAACATCTTCGAAACACGCTGCGGTTGAATGCAACGACGTCAGTCCTGGGCGGATTGACCGCTGTGGTTGCGGGTGGTCCGATCAGCCGGATGCTGGGTGTTGCCTCGTCGGAGTGGGTGCGCGTGGTCGGGGCGGCGCTGGTCGTGTTCGCGATCGATGTGATGCTGCTCAGCACGAGCAATATTCGCCGCCTTACCCGATTCGGCATTGCCGTCAGCGTGGGTGATGCGATCTGGGTCGGCGGCAGTATCGCCACCATCGCCGCGGCCTGGTACTCGAAGCTCGGCGTGGTCGTCATCGTCGCGGTCGCAGTCATGGTCGCCGCGTTCGGCGTGCGTCAACTGGTTCTCGTGCGACGCTTGAGCGTTGCCAGCGGTCTCGCCCCGATCTCGCCCCGGTCGGAGCTGTCATGAGACGCGTTGGCTATTCGAGTAGCGCTTCGATCCGATTGATTGCCTCGCTTGCGGATGGCATCGCCCTGATCTCGTCCTGAACGTTCGTGGCGGCGTGTCGATATGTCGGTTCGCCGAGCATCGTGGTGATGCCGTCTCGGATGGCGTCGACGGTGACTTCGTCGCGGAGGAGGCGTCGACCTGCACCGGTGGCGGCGACTCGTTCAGCATTGTTCCATTGATCGGCTCCTTGTGGGAGAACGAGCAGGGGCACACCGTGGGCGAGCGCGCCGAGCATCGTTCCCGACCCGCCGTGGACCACAGCGGCGTCGCACCAGGGCAGGAGTTCGTCTTGCGGGATGTAACTGCGGATGATCACTCCCGCCGGCTGCGGCCCAAACACCTCCGGCCGGTTCTGTCGGCCGACGGTCACGATCAGGTTGACTTGATCGCGCAGGGCGTCGATCACGAGCTGGAAGAGTCCGATGTCGGTGTTCCAGATGGTGCCTAACGTGACGTATACCGTGTGGTCGTGGGGGAGCGCACTCAGCCATGGCGGTCGCTGGGCGGCATGCTCGTTCGTGAGCGTTGGCCGCATCTGTTGCACGAACGCGAGCTCGGTGATCTCGGGGTGTTGTAGTGCGGGCGGACAGGGGTCGACGTAGAGGTGCCTGAACAAGCCGGCGAGCGGATGCGGTTCGAGCTGGCGAGCTCGCCAATGTCGGGCGGCTGAGGCGCCGGCCGCCATGAGCAACGTTCGAGGGATCAGCGAGCCGTAGCCGACATCGACGTAGGGGATGCCCAGCGATGTGCTCACCATCGGCGCGGCAAGTTCGGCCACCTCATGGACTACCAGACGTGGTTGCCACTTCGACATGATCGACTCAAGATCGACAGCTCGCGGTTCCAATTCTAAATTGGCGAAGATTTCAGTGAAGAAAAACTCGCGCTGGGCGTCACCGACCAGCGTCGTGAAGTGTGAGAACCGAGGCGACCATTCGGCGCGGAAGGTGTCCGGCGGCCCGGCCTCGAATGCCAGGAACCCGGCGTCGCGTGCACGATCGACTACCGGATCCCCGGATGCGAATGCGACGGTGTGCCCTGCTGCGCGAGCCGCGGCGGCCAGCGGAACGAGCGGGTCGAAATGGCCCGACAGAGGCCGGCAGGTGAACAGAATCCTCGAACTGCTCATCTCAGTGTCGGCCGTTCTGTGTTGTCGAAGAAGCGGACGCCGACATGTCTGGAGTTCTCTGACATTGCGGGCACATCCGAAAGATACAGCAGATCATGTATTACAGTAACGGCTGTACTATCATCGCCTCTATGGCACCCGATCTTTGCTTCGATTCTCGGCTTGACGCGCTTGGGCGTGTCGGCACAGCGATGGCCGACGGTGTTCGTCGACAGATCCTTGTTCGGCTGATTGATGGATCGGCCTATCCGGCTGAGCTTGCTGACGAGATGGGTGAGAGTCGTGCGAACATCTCGAACCATCTCGCCTGCCTTCGCGGCTGCGGTCTGGTACGGGCAACACGCGAAGGCCGTCAGATGCGATACGACCTGGCCGACCGCAAGCTGGCGCGAGCACTGACGTTGCTCGGCGAGATCAATCTGGTCGTAGAACCCGGGCATGCCGATCTGGACGGTCGATCTTGAGCGGCGAACATGGTCACGATCACGGTGCTGGTGCACTGAGAGCCGGTGCCCGCCACATCCGTCCGCTGTTGATCTCCTTCGGTTTGATCGTCGCTTTCTTGGTGGTTCAGGTCGTCACAGGCATCATGACGGGCTCGCTTGCACTGTTGTCCGATGCCGGGCACATGGCGACCGACGCGTTGGGGCTCGGCATGGCACTCGCCGCGATCCAGGCCGCCTCCAAGGCGCGGGCCCATCCGCAACGAACGTTCGGTTTGTACCGATTGGAGATCTTGGCGGCGCTGGTCAACGCGGTGTTGCTGTTCGGTGTTGCGGGCTACGTGCTCTACGAAGCGATCAGACGCCTCAGCGACGCGCCCGACGTCTCGTCCACACCTGTGTTGATCGTCGGGGTCCTCGGTCTTGTTGTCAACGTCGTCGCGTTCCGGCTGCTCCGCACAGGGTCGAAGGAGAGCCTCAACCTGGAGGGTGCCTACCTCGAAGTGCTGTCCGACATGCTCGGTTCGGTCGGCGTGATCGGCGCCGCGATCGTCTGGGGCTTCACCGGCTGGGCATGGGTCGACCCCGTGATCGGCGCCGCGATCGGCGTGTTCATCCTGCCGCGGGCGTGGAAGCTCGGCCGCGAGGCGTTGCGCGTGTTGGTGCAGGCCGCTCCAGCACGAATCGACCTCACCGCCCTTCAGGTGGAGTTGGCCGGCATCGGCGGTGTCGTCGATGTCCATGACCTCCACGTGTGGACACTGACATCGGACATGGAGGTGGCAACCGCGCATCTGATGGTCGCTGCCGGAACCGATTCGCACGCCGTGCTCGACCAAGCCAGAGCGCTGCTCGCCGGCCAACACGGCATCACTCACGCCACGTTGCAGGTCGAACCCGACGACCACCATGGCTGCGACGAGATGACATGGTGAACACCCTCGCCGCGCCGGCGTTCGAACACCGTGCCGTTCGGCTGGCGTGGGTCACGATCGCGTGGAATGTCGTCGAAGCAATCGTCGCCATCATGGCGGGCACGGCTGCGAGTTCGATCGCGCTGGTTGGCTTCGGTCTCGATTCGACGGTCGAAGTGATGTCTGCGATCGTGATCGTGTGGCAATTCCGAGGGCTCAGCGAGAATCGCGAACGCCGAGCGTTGAAACTGATCGCGGTCAGCTTCTTTGCCCTCGGCGTTTACGTCTCGGTGCAGGCGATCATCGATCTCGTCGGAGCGTCAGAGGCGAGCGGGTCGACGGTCGGCATCGGTCTCGCCATCGCGTCGCTCGTCGTGATGCCGGTTCTCGCCCGAGCCAAGCGTCACAACGCGATGTCGATGGGAAGCGCCACGGCACTGGCTGATAGCAATCAGACGAAGCTGTGCGCCTATTTGTCGGCGATCCTGCTCGGCGGTCTGATCCTCAACGCCACCGTCGGATGGTGGTGGGCCGACCCGCTCGCGGCGCTTGCGATCGCGGCTCTCGCCGTCAACGAAGGTCGCCAAGCGTGGCGAGGTGAGACCTGCGGCGACTGTTACTGAATCGTCAAACAGCAATCAGGCTGGTGCGGTACGCCGCCGGATCACGTTGCCGGTAGCCATCGCACGACGAGTGGCTTACGCCTGGAAATCGCGTCGCCGAATCGGGGTCAGTTCGGCTGAGCGTCGTGTGCCGCTCGCGGTAGGGCGCGCTGGTGTCAGGGTTGCCTGGTGGTCTGTCTGGTGTTCAGGTTTGGAGGCGGATTGTCGCGAGTGGTGGTCTGGGTGTGCTGGTTTGGGTGTGGCCGTTGGGGTTGGTGACTTCGAGGGTGCCGTCGGGGAGCAGTTTCAAATGCCAGCCCGGACGGTGGATCAAGTGATGGTGCCTGGCGCATAGC
>JANPLQ010000040.1:0-2622 GCA_031422395.1 Ilumatobacteraceae bacterium
AGTTGGCGACATCGCCTACTGCGACGACGAGGGTTACTTCTACATCTGCGACCGCAAGAAGGACATGATCATCTCGGGTGGCATGAACATCTACCCGGCCGAGATCGAGGCCGCGCTCGAGATCCATCCCGACGTCCTCGAGGTCGCCGTGTTCGGTGTTCCCAGCGATGAATGGGGCGAATCGGTGCATGCCGTCGTGGTGGTGCGTGAAGGTGCGACGATGGCCGAAGCCCAGGTGATCAGCCACGCCCGCGAGCACTTGGCTGGATACAAGATCCCCCGTTCGGTCACGTGGTGCCCCGAACTGCCGAAGACCGGCAGCGGCAAGGTTCTGAAGCGAGACCTCCGCGCGCCGTTCTGGGCTGGTCGCGCCAGCAAGGTCTGAACGCGGTGTCCACTGGCCCGACGCTAGGGCGCGAGTGCGCCGATCGGGATGACCGAGACTCCATCGGGACGCATCAATCCATAGCTGTCGATGGTGATCACGCCGAGCGTTGTGGGCGCTCCGCACTGAGTGGTGTCCACTTGCGAAGCAAAGCGCAGAAGTCGTTCGGCCGCGAGGTCGGTCTGGCGGCTCCCGAGTTTGATCTCAAACGCTCCCCATTCGCCGGTTGGCAGTTGGACGACCGCATCGACCTCGAGGCCGGCACTGTCGCGGTAGTGGTACACGGTGCCGTCGAGAGGCTGCGACAGTATTCGCAGATCTCGCACAACCAGCGACTCGAAGAGGTAGCCGAAGGTGTTGAGATCTTGCAGCAACCGTTGCGGGCTCGCCGCGAGCGCGGCGACGGCGAGCGACGGATCCACAAAGTGCCGTTTCGGCGCCTTCCGCAGTATTGCTTTGGATCGTAGATGCACCGACCACGCAGGCTGATCCTCTACGAGCCGCAAGCGTTCGAGGGCATCGAGATACTCGTAGGCCGTCGAGCGTGCTAGTGGACCTTCGTCGGGGTCCGCTGCATCCTGAGACAGCACGGCGATCTTTGCCTCCGTCGCCGTGTGACGTGCCACTGATTGCAGGAATCGGTTGATCCGCATTGGATCTCGGCGTGCACTTCCCACTCGACCAACGTCGACCTCGCGCACTTGCGCTAGATAGTCACGATTTGCCTGCATCGCGGCCTGCACCGACTTGTCGAGATTGCCGGGCCATCCACCAATGGTCACCAACTCAGCGGCCTGCGCGACGCTCATGCCAGGGTTTCCACAGTTGGCCTGATCTCCCTCGAGTAAGAGGCCCCGAAGCGAGATTTGGTTGGTCGAATGGCCGCTCTCGAAAAGGCTCATGGGGCGCATTTGTAGGACAGCAAACCGGCCTGCGCCGGTGTGCCGGTTGACGTCTTCGTTTGGCACCGCTGACCCTGTGAGGATGAACTGACCTGGCTGTTGACGTTCGTCGACCAGTCGCCGCACGCGGTTCCATACCGTTCCGGCGGCAACCTGCCACTCGTCCAGCAGGCGCGGCGTTTCGCCAACCAAGACAAGGTTTGGATCGACGTCCATCGCCGCGCGTGCGTTCGCGTCGATGTCGAACAGGACCTCGCTCCGAGCGATCTGCCGAGCAGTGCGAGTTTTTCCACACGCCTTTGGACCCTCGATGAGAACGGCCCCGGCGGCCGTCAATCGCTCACTGAGCAGTTCATCCATCACGCGCTTTCGATATGCCACAGTTGCTCCCAAGATCTGTGTTGCCACCGGAGTCAGACTACACTCCGAGGAAAGTATAGACTACAGTTTGAGATACATGGGCACTACAGTTGGTGGCAATTTGAGGCTACGGAACATGACGGTCAGCCGAACTCGGCCAGCACTGCACTGAGTGTGCGGCGACCGATCGAGGGCATCGACGTGGTGTCGTCGCCGGTCATGTACGCAAGTGACAGGTTGAGCGCCCATCCCGCCGCCCGACGCCAGGTGTTGTCGTCGACTGCTGCGGCCTTACGGAAGTCCGCGCGCTCGCGGGGTTCGAACATCATCCACGCCATCGCCAGATCGGTGGCGGGATCGCCACTGGTGATGTCGCCGAAGTCGATGATCGCCGACAGTCGTCCATCGTTGGTCAGCATGTTGGAAGGATGCAGATCGCCGTGCAACCACACTGGCGGCTCGGACCAGTGCGGCGTCGCGCTGAGGTCGTTCCACGCCCTCAGTACGTGTTCGGTCGGGGCGACCTCACGCAACGAGTGTGCTCGGTGCTCGACTGCCTCAGCGCGTTGTCGGAGGCGGACGCCGCGGAACGGATTCACAGGCGCGTCAGCCGGCGCAGGCTGATGAAGGGCGACGACAAATGCAGCGAGTGTGAGTGCGGCATCGTGATGGTCGGCGGGAGGAGCGACGGCAGCCGAGTCGCCTGGCAGCCACGGGCAGATGCTCCACGACCATGGGTATCGCCCGTGCGGAACGCCGTTGAAGATGGGCGAGGGCGTGGGAAGCGGCAGCATCGGTGCCAATTCCGGTAGGCATCGCTGTTCGTTCAGTACCAGTTGTGCAGCCGCAGCACGACGGGGGAGTCGCACCGTCAGATCCGGGCCGAGTTGAACGACGACGTTGTCCCAACCGTGGCCCACGAACCTCATCGGCAGATCGGCGAGTTCCGGTTGCTGCTCGGCGAGCAGATCACGG
>JANPLQ010000041.1:0-2009 GCA_031422395.1 Ilumatobacteraceae bacterium
AGTGGCCTTCGGCGGCGAGTTGACGGGTTCGGCGACTGACCCGAACCTCAGCCGCCGCGCACCAACCCCTGACCCGACCAAGTTGGGATACGAACCCGGCCAGTTGATCGCGGTCCATCACATCAGGATCACCAGCCAACAACACATCGAGTGTGTTGCGAACTCCGTTGTCATCCATTGTGCACCTCCCCAAGAGTTGTTCGTTGAACCGAACCATATCGAACATTTGAACAGTTCGCAACATGCGTACGTTAGGAGTATGCAAAGTTTTCGGAAGTCAAAGGGCGCAGACAAACTGGCGATTCAGGATGTCCGGAGTTGTAACAAACCAACGAGGCACCCGCTCGCCACTCAAGTTCGGCGACCTCGCATGCACACACCGGCAAGGCCACACCCTTCCGACTCGCAGTCATCACCACCATTGGAAACCGCGACACGCGACCGGGTGGGATCGCCGTCACTCCAGTCTGGCTGCGTGGAACATAACCAATGTCAGCGACCGCCGATCCCACACCACCAGCCGCAAAAGCGGTTGACAACGTCCCGGCCGACGGCGCCCAAGACGACCGCGACTCACAACCAGCAGCCAGCGACCGGCTCCACACTGGACCGCCTCGCTGCACCCGAATCTAGGAATCCGAGTCAGATCGCACAGCCCAGGCTGTCCGCGCTTGTGGTATCCCAATGCGTTGCTGCCAGCACGAACCTCACCTCACACCTGATGCCCGATCCCGAGCAACTTGTTACGTACCGATCGGCAGCTAGGGCGCGATTGGGTCTGGCGCGCTCGTTGTCAGGGCGCTGTGGTCGGGGGCGTGTCTGATGATGATGCTTGGCCAGCAGACCATGCATCGAGTGCTACGGATTCCCACTGCGCAAAGATCGCCTCGACTACCGCGATGTCGCCGTCGCGCCGGTCGAGCCACTCTGCCCAAATCGGTGTGCTCAGCTCGATGAACGCTTCGTACAACGGTGCACGACATTCGATGTCGGCGATCCTGGCCTCGGAATCCATGAACTCCGCACCCATGATCTCCTCCGAGAGGATGTCCGACGGATCCGTGAAGTCGAAACCAAGTGCCTCGATGCATGGGACGTATGCCGAGTCCAGGTCCGCGAAGCCCGACTGTGTCTTTGCCTCCTCGCCGATCGTCCGGAAGTGCCGAGCTGTTCGCCGCCAGCACGGCCCGAGGTCGGCGGTCTGTGCGCCTTCGTCCGCGACCGAGGTCAACTCATGGTGCATCCGTCCATGGTCTGATCGCCTCTTCGGTTCCATCCGGATGCTCGATCACACACGTCCAGCGAAGCGGAGTCCACGAAACGCGCTCGTAGCGGAATGCGTTGGGGCCCGAGCAAGCACGTTCGAGCCGGTTCTCGACACCCATCGCGAGAAAGACGTTCAGTCCGGACACCGAAAGCACTGCGACAGCGAGGGTGACGATCACCACGACGAGTCGAATGACACGACGGGTCAAGATCGGCTGCGACCCGCCAACTGCAGGTTCGGAACTGGTAGCGACGTCATTCATCGGAGTTGCTCAGACCAGGCATTGGACCTGTCGAACGCCAAGCCTACGCCCCCGGCCTCACGCCGAACCGCAAGCCGCACATACTGAGACGCTCAGCCCGCGACCGCCAGCCGAGCAGAACCGGCATTGCGACGCGGCCCACCGCACGCGTCCCGCTCAGAACGCGCGTTGTTACGTGCTCCCCGGCCAGGCGTCGGCCGCGAGCACTTGCTGGCGCGAGCGCTCGTAATGCCTGTTCTGGCGCTCGGGTGCAAGCGTGCTGGCTGCGGTCATCTCGCGTGATGTGTTGCGAATGTGTCGCTACGACGTCTATCAGACATAACCCCTACTGGATGATGGTGCGGTGGTGAGTCGGGCTGTAAGCGGGATTTTGTGACACTTGCGTGCCGGTGGCCATCCATCTATGCGGCCTACCCGAGGGGAGTCCGTGTTGCCACGGACGGACGAGCCGCCCGTCCCCTCTGCTCGGCCTTGCTCCGG
>JANPLQ010000042.1:0-1870 GCA_031422395.1 Ilumatobacteraceae bacterium
GGCAATCACCGTCGGGACGACACCTGACTTCAACTGGGCGCGACACAGTTCGACCACATGCGTCTGAGCACCGCCAACATCGCCTTTGGTGATCACGTGCAGAACTCGCAGGTCAGTCACCATCCGACCGCCTCGAGCCAAACGCTTTCCCAAGTGTCGTACGAGTATCGGTTTGCGACGACCAACCCGCTCGTCGCCCGTTGACTGCGTCGCTCCGGAGCTTCGGAAATCAACCCGCAGAGTGCCTCGACCCAGTCGTCATGCGAGGCCGCCGCGACTCCGTCCATCTCGGTCAGGAGTTGTCGGTTGACCCCGACTGGTGACCCAACTGCCGGCACGCCCGAGGCGGCGTACTGCAAGAGTTTGTATCCACACTTGGCCCGTTCGTAGACACCATCTCGGAGCGGCATGATCCCAACATCCCATTCGGCGATCGTCTTGACCGATTCGGGATGCCATCGCGTCTTTTGGGTGAAGGCCGCCAGCGAGTCAGGAATCGGACCATCGCCGCTGATCATGTGGACACGCGCCCCGGTTCGACGATGAACGATTGCGAGTGCCGCGGCAACCTCGTCGAGGTACGGCTCGGTGGCGGGCGACCCAATCCATCCAATCACGGGGACACGACCCTCGAGATCCCACGATGATCTGGTCTGGTACTCGGTCGGTTCGATGCACGTCGGCACGATCCGAACGTCGTCGCAGCACTGCGAGCCCCATTCGGCAAGCACCTCGTTTCCCACAATCAATCGGTCCGCCGCCGAAGCGGCGCGGCGGGCGACCAGCGACATTGGGAAGGGCCGCTTCCACCATCGACCCAGTCCGGGAAGCCGACCGTCATCCCATGGCAATCCGTCGTCGAGGTCATAGACCGCCAGTCGGGCGTCGTTGAACAAACGTTGCTCACCTCGCCCTCGCGTCAAACGCCTGATGTTGCGAATCAGCAGCACGTCCGATCCCTTCGGAATCGGGCGCCCGTCGAATCCTGGTCCGTGTACGACCACCGATTGCTGCGAGTCGCGGTTCGAGTGCTCGAATCGTTCGATCCAATGCAGCGCCCGCGTACGCACGGTGCTGTTTGATTCGTCGTACGGCACGACGACATGCCGCTCAGCCATGTTGGCGCTCGACGATGTGGGTGCCCGGCATGTAGGTGCCCGGCATGTAGGTGCCCTGACCGCACGGCAGGTCAAGACATCGGCTCGTCACTTGCGAAAAGCTACTCTCCCGCAGTGCCGTTGGACGTCGAAGTGCTGATCGTTTCCTACAACAGCGCGACCGTCATGGACTCATGTCTGCGGAGTATCGCCGAGTTACTGCCCGGCGCACGCGTGTCAGTCCGGGAGCACGGCGATGATCTAGGGTCGCTCGATCGGCTGAGCGTGGCGGCGTCACGGTACGACCCACCGATACATGTCGATCATGACCCAACCAACCCTGGTTTCGGTGCCGGGTGCAACGCACTCGCCAAGAACTCGAAGGCCGAGTGGTTGCTTTTCCTCAACCCGGACGCCGAACTCGTGACCTGGCCCTGGAGCACGCCTGCCAGTGAACCCCCACGGGCGATCATCGGACCGATGATGACCGAATCCGGTCCGCCGGGAGACCACTACGGAACGAAATACGGCGTCGCCGATGAGGTTCGACGGAGCTGGCTGCGTGCTCGGGGCCGCCGGCCCAACGGTCAAGGTTTCGTGAGCGGCGCGGCGTTGCTGATCCCGGCTGAGGTGTTTCGCTCGATCGGCGGGTTCGACGAACGGTATTTCATGTTCTACGAAGACATCGATCTGTGCCTCAGGGCAAACGCCGCCGGAACAAGAACCGTCGTCGAGGACGACTGGCGGGTCCACCATCAGCGCGGTCACAGCAC
>JANPLQ010000043.1:0-1553 GCA_031422395.1 Ilumatobacteraceae bacterium
TTCCCGGACGACCAGTTGGCGGTCGGATCACCGGTTGTCGGACCCGACGGATTGATCTATGCGCTGGTCGCTGCTTCGTTCCAACAGAAGGATCCACGGCGCGTCGTCGGCTACGAGCCGTTTACGTTCGTCGAAGTCGTCGCCTACGACGTCGCTACGACACCGTACGACCACCTCGAACTGTTCAACGGAGTGCTGTATCTCGGAGACGCCGAGATCACTAGATTTGAAGTCCCGCTCGGCACCCCCACGATTATCTTCGACCGACCCACCGGGACCATCACGATCGCGTTGAGCGGCGTCGAGCGGGTATTCCGACTTCCCAATGGTTGGCAAATCGAAGGTCGCACGATCGCTCCTGCTGGCGAGGGGTCCGTGGTGGCGCGGGCGTACGTAGCGAGTGACGACGGCGGCTCGGCGACAGTCGTATTGATCCGACTGTGGCTGGACGGCTCGTACGCAACAGGGACGATCAGCGGATCGAACGCCACAACGAATGGTGCTGTGCAGCTCGGCTCGGTCGGCCTCGTTCAACTCGAAACACCGGCCGTCGACTCGATCGAGGTCGCCCGGTACGAACTCCCTCAACGAGTCGAATCCGACCCGATCGCCGGGTTGTTGATTCCGGAATTCCCGGTTCCAGATCTGGAACAGGTGCCTCGCCTGTTACCGACGCTATCCGGGGCCGCTGTGACGACGGAGACCCGTAGGGAGTACGCCGACGATCCCGCCGCGGTCAAACAGCATTCCCAGGTCTGGGTTCGCACACGCGACGACAACACCGTCGATGCCGTGGTCGAACTGACGACACGCGTTGGTAACTCGACCATCGACGCCAGTCTGCTAGGACGCACGATCGAGATTCCGGGCTGGTCTGCCGCCTCGGTGGCGCTCGACAATGCCGACGTCAAGATGCTCGAGCTCGGTGCTGCAAGCGGCTCGGTCACGGTCTGGACGACCGGTCTCAGCCTCGACGAAGTCGTAGCCGTGGCCACCAGCCTGCGCACCAACTCGGGTGGAGCGGGTTGGCGCGCCGACACCCTGCCCGATCCGAGGGCTTGGACGCTGCTCGATCAATCGTGGTACAGCGGTGCCGCGGTGCGGACGCTCCGCCAGGTCGCACCCGAAGGGCACACCGCGCTGGAAATGTCGATCTCGAGTGGTGTGCCATTCGCAATGATGGGCACAGGAATGTCTGGATGGCAGCTATCGCTCGCACAGGTCGCCAATCGCCCGGCGCTGCTGCTCGCGAACGGCACCAAGAGCGCTGTCAAGTGGTCGCCTTCAGAGGGCATCGTTGTCGTGCTCGGCTCGCACGGGCCGATCGACGTGTTACTCCAGATTGCCCAATCGGTGACCGAGGTCGATCAGGCCACCTGGGAAGCGGCATCGACGTTCGACCCGCAGCCGTACGACGGCTGCGACAGTATTTTCTGCTGATCGCGCGACAATCGTTGGCGCTGGGTATGCCAGTGGTCCTACCTGTAGTAGTATCTCAGTATGAAGCTGAGTGTCAGCCTGCCTGATGAGGATGTGACGTTCCTCGACCAATA
>JANPLQ010000044.1:0-33518 GCA_031422395.1 Ilumatobacteraceae bacterium
TCTTCGAGTCGACGATGAATGTTTTCTTCCGACTCAAGTACGACCACACCTACGACTCGGCATTGGCGACGCCGCTCACCGTCGGCGATGTTGCCCTCGGTGAGATCATGTACGCCACGATCAGAGGGGCGATGTATTCGACCGCGTTCTTGTTGTCGACGGTCGTGCTCGGGATGGCCCCAACCGCGTGGATCGTGTTGTCGGTGCCGATCTGTGTGTTGATCGCGGTCGCGTTTTCCGCCGTCGGGATGGCGATGACGACCTACATGCGAACGTGGGCCGACTTCGAATACGTGCCATCTCTGACACTCCCGCTGTTCTTGTTCTCGGCCACGTTCTTTCCGCTGTCGAGCTACGGCGATTGGGCCTGGGTGGCGCAACTCAGCCCGTTGTACCACGGTGTCGCTCTCGTGCGGGCGGCCAGCTTCGGCGAGTGGAGCTGGGCCCATCTCGGTCACATCGGCGTGCTGGCGGCGATGGCCTTCGTCGGGATCTCGATCACCGCCAAACGAATCGAACTCCTGCTGCTCAAGTAGATGCTGACCCACGTAATCTTGGTCCATGTTGTTTCGGAACAAGACGGAGATGGTCGGCCCTGACGATGCGCTGCCGGGCCGTGGTGCGGCTATGCAGATCGTCAATCAACACGTGGTGCTCGGTACGCCGTTGGCCGGGCCGGTCCCCGAAGGCGTCGAGACGATCTACTTCGGGATGGGCTGCTTCTGGGGTTCCGAGCGGATCTTCTGGAAGATTCCTGGCGTCTATGTCACCGCTGCGGGCTACATGGGCGGCTGGACCACGAACCCGACGTACGAGGAAACCTGCACCGCTCGCACTGGCCACACCGAAGCCGTGCTGGTTGCCTATGACCCGTCGAAGGTGGCGCTCGGTGTGCTGTTGAAGGCGTTCTGGGAGAACCACGACCCGACCACACTGAATCGACAAGGGAATGATCGAGGGACTCAATATCGGTCGGCGATCTTCGCCACCACGCCCGCCCAACTCGCCGAGGCCGAGACATCTCGTGCTCGCTACCAAACGGCGTTAATCGGTGCCGGGTTTGGGGAGATCACGACGCAGATCGCCACAATCGACCAGGCCGGCGATGGCGTGTTCTATTACGCCGAGAACTATCACCAGGGATACCTGCACAAGAACCCCGGTGGGTATTGCAATCACGGATTCTGCCAGATCGGCTACGACCTCGCCGCCCACGGTCAAGGTGCAGCCAAGGCCGCACTCCCCAGCGAATGATTGACTATGCTGTCGCCGCCGCGGTCGGCCGACCGCGTAAACGACTCAACCCGATACTGAGGAGGCCTTCATGGCCGGAATTTTGGACAAGATCAAGGCCATGTTCGGCGGTGCCAAATCAAAGGCCGGCGACGGTGCAGGCACCAGCAAGATGGATGTCGTGAAGGAGAAGGCTGGCGACATCAAAGACAAGGTCGACGAATTGGTCGACAAGGTCGGCGAGAAAGTCCCCGACAGGGTCAAGGACGCCTACGAGAAGGTCTCCGACAAGGTCGAGAGCGTCATTCCTGGCGACCGCGACGGAGGCGAAGGCGCAACTGCCGAGGTGCCCGCACCACAGTGATTCTTTGAATCCCGCTGAACGAGCCACCCCGCAAGGGGTGGCTCGTTCTCGTTTTCGATCCGTTCGATCCGTTCGATCGCTTGACGCATCAACAGTTCAAGTTTGTCAAGTTCCGGCCCGATAGGAGAATCAGAGTCCGAGAACCGCGGACTCACAGACCCAGGAACGTCGAAGGAAATCTCGGCGCTCAGTCAAGGCTGGAGCCGATGACGAACTCCATCGATAGCACATCGACGCCGCCGCGGGGCGGTGATCACGGCAGCTCGATCCATCGAGATCGCAATTGCCGTCGTTCTGATCGGAACTGTCGTGGTGGCCATTCTCAGCGCGGTCATTTCGACCACGACTGCATCGACCACGAGCCGCTCCTCGGCCGAGGTCGGAACCGTCCTCGTCAACGCCACCGACCGAGTAAATCGCGCACCAAAGAAATGCGACTACACGGTGTATGTGCAGGCGGCCGTGCTGACGCAGCCGTCGTGCAGATCAATCAGACCGGGGCCAACGAGGTCAACTCATGGGCCGTGCAGTAGCAAGCCCACCCCTGAAATGCCGGAACGCTGGAACCCAGAATGTCACGTTGCCGAAACCGACGTTGATGCGGTCAAACCTGGACGGACAGCGTGATTGCCCGCTCGATCCCGAGGCCAGCCACCTGACATAAACTTGACTGTTCCTTGCTTGAAATTGACTTGATTTAACCCTTACTGTGACGAAGTATGTCAGGAGATCCGAGATGAATCCGAGGCTTTGGCCGGGACCGCAGGGCCACGACGCCGGTTCGAGCGATGCCGGGTACTCCTTCGTGGAGACCGTGGTTGCAATCGTGTTGATGGGCACCGTCATTCTGGGAATCCTGACCGCCGTTCGTACGTCGGTCCAAGCCTCGTCCGTCGCCTTCGAGTCGGCACAGACCGAGACCGTCCTGAAGAACGCCGCCGATTGGGTCCAGCGTGCCGAACAGATGTGCGACTACGACGAGTACGTCGAGGCCGCCGCAGAGGCGGCGGATTGGGAACCCAGTCTGGCCGCATCGAGTTCGGAACTCCTGAATCGCGGCAGTGCCACATGGGAGCCCGATTGCAACAACGTTTCGACTGCAGATGTACAGCGCGTGACGATCTCGGTCACGAGCCCCGATCGGGGTATCACGAGAAGTTTGATGGTGGTGAAAAGTAATGTCGGCTGAACGCCAAATTGCGAGCGGTCCGATCACCCACCGCGATCGAGGCCTCACGCTTCCCGAGCTGCTGATCACGGTCTCGATCCTCGGGTTGATCATGACGGTGCTGGGCGCCTCGATCATGGTGACGATGCGTCAGGCGAGTTCGACGCAGGGTCGCGCCAACCTCGCCCGTTCCGAGCAGAACCTCGATCTCTGGTTGCCTGCCGATCTGGCGTCGATCGACACGACGAACACGACCTTGCCGTCAGTCGACACCGACCCGGCGGCCAGCCCGTGCGGTTCGAGTTGCCCGTCGGGCCTCGATCTCTCGGGAGCGAACGCCCTTCAACTTGCGTGGAAGTCGCGTCGATCGGACGGTTCCGCGTTCACGACTCGAGTGCAGTATCAGTACATCCAAGTCGGCGCCGAGTGGCAGCTCCAACGAATCGAGTGTTCCGACGAGTCGGGATCGATGACGTGCGGAACGGCGGTTGTACTCCACGACCTCGCCGCGCCGCCGGACATCGGAACCTGGAATCCGGACACCACATCTCCGACATGGATCTTCACGGTCGCAGAGCCCGATCCGGATCCGGATCTGACGGCGGCGGCAACCGCCAAGAAGATCATCGTCACGATTCACGGCGGTGGCGACGCCTATGGTTCCGGTGGCGGCCAGAACGTGATCAGCCTGACAGCCGGCGGGGTCGCGACCAGGGAAATCGACGCCGATGAGTTCAACGATCCGTCGTTCATTCGTTCGTCGTCGCGTTGTGGTGGGCCGGTCACGTTGATCGTCGACAACTCGGGCTCGATTGGGGCGACCGTCATGGACAACGTCGTGGCGCCAGGTGTTGCTGCGTTCGTCGAGGCCTTCCGAGGCACGCCGACCGATGTCCAGGTCATCCAGTTCGGTGGCACGGGTCACGCCGTCGGGGCCGGCTCGGAATGGCACAACTACGTCGATATGAGTGACGACGCGGCGATCGACCTGCTGCTTCAACAAATCGACGCCGAACTCACCGGTCAGGTGTCTTGGACGAACTGGGAGGAAGCCTTCTTCCATACGTTCAAGAATTCTGATGGAAGCCGTGCCGACACGATTCCCGAGCGGGTCGTGTTCTTCACCGACGGCATCCCGAACCGCAATCGGATCGCCAGTTCGACACGAACCGGAACACTCATGCACTACAACGCCGGGCCGTACAACAAGCCGCCGTGGAACAACCCGTCCGGTGGAGGCTTTCATCAAGAATCGTTCGATCGTGCCGACGTGATTCTTGACGAGCACCGTGCCGATCTCGGCGACGAACTCCCGCTGATCTTCGTCGGTGTCGGTGACATCACGCTGACCTCGACGACCCCGATCTGGAGGCACACTCCCGGCGTCTACACCGATGTGTCGGTTCCTCCGGTCACGGCCACCATCAAGTCGAACCGCGACGTCCTGTCCTGGTTACTCACCGACGGGGCGGACGACGAAGTCGAAGCGACCTACTCTGGCGGCGAATACACGAATGCCGACACGGCCAACTTGTACCTACAGTCGACGTTCGATGCGACGGCCTTCAGCGCCGCCATGAAAGCCACCGCACTCAAGGATTGCGGCGGCACGCTGACGTTCCAAACCCGATTCGCTGACGGGTCGTCGGTCCCCGATGAGATCGTCTTCGAGAACACCATGTACCGCAAGCCAGATGGTGAGGTGGTCGATATCGAGGATCGAACTGTGACGACATCGGCGGGATTCCGGACCGGCACATTCGACTTCGAGCACGAGAACGCCGCCTACCTGTCGGTCGATGTGAATCTGCAGGGACTCGAAACGTTGTCCGGATTCAACCCGGCCAACGTCGGAACCGGCGGCTGGATCTGCCGTGCCGGCTCGACCGCCAAGACGCCGACACTGATCACGCTGGATGGGCTGACACTGAGCGGAATCACGGTCGATGTCGCTCCCAACGAGGCCGTTTCGTGCGTCCTGACTGTTGAGCGCACATCGTGAACGAATCGTTGTCCCGAGACGGTCGACAAGATCGCGGATCGGCACTGATCCTTGTCCTCGTGCTGACCGTTATTTCGGCGCTGATCGTGTTGCCGATCATGTCCTACACGATGACCGTGATCCGCGCCGGCGATGTCGAAATCGACAAGGCACAGGGAATCGAGTCAGCCGAGGGCGGCTTTCGCGTCGCGATCGGCGATTCTCAGGCGTTGTACGAAGGATGCGGCACCGCTGTGATCCCGAGTCTGCTGCCCGACGTCACCGTGACGTGCGAAGTTGTCGCGACTGCGGCGATGCACCCCGCGTCGGAGGTCCCGTACACGGTCGCCGTTGTCCAGGCAGACGCGCAGGTTCCGTCGGCGCTCGTGACGTCCGACCCGTACGCGAATCCCAACACGACAGCGCAGCCCGATGCCTGGCTCGCGACACCCGACTATTCGTACGATCCGCAAGCCAACAAGATCTGGCTTCCCGAGTTGCCGACCGTCGTGATCACCGACGGCGACTCGACCCGGACCGTGATGCAGCCTGGAACGATGGATCAGTTGTACACCGAGTGCGACGTGCTGTTTCCGGGGACCTACGACCAGCCGGTCATTCTCGATGGCCCGACATACTTCGTGTCAGGTGTCTACTACTTCAAGGAGCCGGTGACCGTCACGGGTGGAGCCGATGTCGTCGTCGGCGACGGCGCCGCAGGTGGTTGCACGACCGACTTCGAAGCATCCGCCAACGTCGCAGACATCCCCGACCCGATCAATCGGTCAGGGTTGGGAGGGACGCTGATCTTCGGCGGGAATGGCCGCCTCGTGGTCGATGGCAACTCCGGCGGTGACATCCGGTTGGTGATCAATCAGCGCTATGTCGGAGCGGACGAACAGAGCATCGCCGCCAGTGAAGGTGTGTCGATCATCTCCGTCAACGGCGATCTGGCCGCTGACCTCGACGTGGCCGGCGTGATTCAGGTTCCACGATCACGAGTCGACGACCCCAACGATGACAATGCGGCGGCAGGACACGCCGACGACGACGCCTACGCCGTCGCTTCGGGGTATACCCCTTCGGTACTCACCCCGAAGCCGACTCAGCCCGCCGCACCGACGAATGTCCACGCAACGGCGTACCGCCTCACCGGCGGATCGAGTGCGACCAACGGTCGCGCCACAATTACGTGGGACGAACCGAACAACAACGGATCGCTCATCACGAGCTACGTCGTGAGCAGCGATACGACGTCGCAGACGTGCACGACGTCGGCATCGAGTCCATCAGTTCCGATTCCGACCCCGACGACACCGTTGACGGCGATTCGACGGGCGTGCACCGTGCTGGGTTTGAGCAGCGGCGGGAGCACGTCGTACCGCTTCAGGGTCGTCGCTGTCAATGCGATCGGCTCATCGCCCAACTCTGGTTGGTCAGCAGAGACCGTGACACCACGATCGACCCCTCTTCGATCGATCGTGTTGACGGCACCGGCAGTACCGGCGTTCGATGGCGCCCCGATCCAGTACTCCGACGGAATGGTCGTGCAATGGACTGCTCCACCGACATCTCCGCATAACACCACACACGGGTACACGCCGATCAACTACTTCGAAGTCGTTGCGTCGCTCACATCAGGTGGTGCGGTCGTCTCGTCATGCAAGGGTTGGTGGAACGAGACCGGATGCCGGCTGACGAACCTCACCGCCGGGACGAACTATTTCGTCCAGATGCGCGCCGTCAACCTCGTCGGCAACGGGACGTATTCGGCGTGGAGTGGCCCGCACCAGTACAACCCTGGAGCGGCCGGTCTGGCACCTGGGGTCGCGGACTCCGTGGCGACGGTGCGTGTGCCACAGCCAATCCTCGAGATCGCCCTCGCGGCGGGCGCTGCCGAGATCACGATCCCCGGGTACATCGCGGTGCCGCAGGGTCGAGTGTCGATCGACGCCGGCACGACGACGACGGCCAACAAGGCGGTCACGATGTCGGGTGGGCTCGTCGCCGCCCAGATCGTCGTCGGAACATTGCCCGACAGCTTCCAAGTCGACTTCGAGAATCCGATCGCACAGAAGACCGTGAAGATCACGTCGACCACATCGGGCGACTACACCGCCCGCGGCGTCGGCGTCGTGCAGATCAACAAATCCGGATCCGTCGGGATCAACTCCTGGTTCGTCCAATAACAAAAACCCGTTCATGTCGACATGGGCACGGTATGGAGGGGTCGAGCGCGACTTGAACGCTGGATTTCAGGTTGTGGTGAGCAGTTCGCCGGCTCGTAATTGGCTGGCGTAGAGGCCGTTTTGCTCGACGAGTTGATCGTGGGTGCCCAACTCGACGATCCGGCCCTGATCGAGCACGGCGATGCGGTCGGCGCTGCGAACGGTTGACAGGCGATGGGCGATCACCAACGCAGTGCGGCCTGACAGGGCGACCTCGATCGAGGCTTGCACGTGGGCTTCGTTGTCGTTGTCGAGGTGGCTGGTTGCCTCGTCGAGGATCATGATCGCCGGGTTCTTGAGTAGGAGCCGAGCGATCGCCACACGCTGCTTCTCGCCACCACTCAGGCGGTAGCCGCGCTCGCCGACGACGGTGTCGTAGCCATCGGGAAGTGCCCTGATCGTGTCGTGGATGCGGGCCGCCCGCGCCGCTGCGACCAGTTCGTCGTCGGTCGCCGATGGCCGTGCGTATCGGAGGTTGTCGCCGATCGATTCGTGAAACAGGTGTGGGTCCTGCGACACGACCCCGACGGCACCTCGCAGCGAGTCGAGCGTGAGGTCGCGTACGTCGTTGCCGTCGATCAACACGGCACCGGTGGTCACGTCGTAGAGCCGCGGGATCAATGAGGCGAGCGTGCTCTTGCCGGCTCCGGAGGCACCGACCAGCGCCACGGTCTCGCCGGGCTCGAGTGACAGATTCAACCCGGCGAGGATGTCGCGATCAGGATCGGCTCCGGGGATCGACTGTGTTTCCATCGAGGCGATCGATGACTCGTTGGCCGGCGGATAGCGGAACGTGACGTCACGGAACTCGACCCGGCCGGTCGGCTCGATCAGGTCGAATGCGCCCGGTCGATCGCTGATCGGTTCCGCTGCGTCGAGCACTTCGAAGACTCGCTCGAACGAAACCATCGATGTCATCAGATCGACGCGAGCATTCGTCAGGCCAGTCAGCGGTTGGTAGATCCGGTTGACCAGTGCAGCCATCGCCACGAGCGTGCCGCTCGTGATATCGCCGTCGACTACGAGCAGGGCGCCGATCCCGTAGATCGCCGCCGTGCCAACCGCCGCTACAAGTCCGAGCGCGACAAAGAACACTCGACCGAGCATCGCCGACTTGATCCCGGCATCGCGCACGGCATTCGCCCGGCGACCGAACATCATGTTCTCACGGTCTTGCGATCCGAATAGTTTGACGAGCGCCGCACCTGACACGTTGAAACGTTCGGTCATCTGTGTGTTCATCGCCGCGTTGTGTTGCATCTGTTCACGCGAGATGTCTTGCAGGCGTCGCCCGATTCGACGTGCCGGAATGATGAACAGCGGCAGCACGACCAGTGACAGGAGCGTGATCCTCCACTCGAGGGTGATCATCGTCGCAAGCGTGATCACGAGTACGACGACGTTGCTGACGACGCTGCCGAGTGTGCTCGTGACGGCGGTTTGGGCACCCACGACGTCACCGTTGAGCCGGCTGGTGATGGCGCCTGTCGGCGTGCGTGTGAAGAACGCGAGGGGTAGTCGCTGCACCTTGGCGAACAGCGTCCGCCGCAGGTCGGCAATCAGCCCTTCGCCGACCCGCGCGCTGCACCAGCGCTGCACGATCGCCAGCGACGCGTCGAGCAGCGCCGCTCCAACTGCGAGCCCGGCCAGCCACACGATCGCCGATCGATCACCGTCAGGGATGGAATCGTCGAGGATGTGGCGGACGACGAGAGGAGGCACGACACCGAGCAGCGCGGCGACGAGGATTGCTCCGAGAAACACCGAGATCGTGCCCCTGTACGGGCGGGCAAAGATCCACACTCGACGTGCGGTGTCGCGGCCGAGTTTGGTGCCCTTGACCGCATCGGTGTCACGCGGCATCATGTGGTGCGGGCCCATACGCATGCGGGCAGGCTACGGCAGCGTGGCCGAACTTCGAGCGGCGACCGCCCTACGCTTGGTTCATGCGCGGGCGAGCGACAGCGATGATTCTGATCACGGCGGCGCTCGGCCTCACGGCCTGTACAGGTGACAACGGGGTAACGAGCGGGTCAAGCCGGGTGACGACGCAAGTTGCGACTGTTCCCTCGACCGAACAATCTGAAACGTCGGAAAGCACGCCAGCGGTGGTCGCCGAGTCAGCGCCCGAGCTACCTCAGTTCGAACCGGAACCGTTCGAGTGGGAGGCCTACGATGACCAGGTCGACGTTGCCACGATCGAGGTGCCGGTCGACTACTCCAAGCCTGATGGTGATCGCTTCGAACTGTTTGTTACCCGATTTCGAGCGCTCGATCAGGACAAGCGGATCGGGTCGCTACTCGTCAACCCCGGCGGCCCAGGGAGCGGTGGCAGCGACCTTGCGATCCTCGCCGCCCAGATCTACGACCAGGAGATTCTCGAACGATTCGACATCATCGGATGGGACCCACGCGGCACCGGCGAGAGCGACCCGTCGATCGACTGCATCGACGACTACGACCGCTACTTCACCGAGATCGACACGACCCCGAAGACCGACGCCGAACACGAGATCCTCGTCGATACGGCCGAGAGCTTCGCCCGCGAATGTGTCGCCAAGAACAGCGAGATCATCCAGTTCGTCGGCACAAACAACAGCGCCCGCGATATGGACGTGATTCGCCGCGCCCTCGGTGAGGCGACGATCAGCTACTTCGGGTTCAGCTACGGCAGCGAACTCGGTGCCGCCTGGGCGACAATGTTTCCTGAGACTGTGAGGGCTGCCGTGCTCGATGGTGCTGCCGATCCGAATGCCGAACCGATCGAATCGAGCCTTCAACAGATGAAGGGTTTCGAGAACTCGGTCACGACGTTCCTCGTCGAATGCAGTGCCGATGACACGTGTGTGTTTTACAACGACGGCGATCCCAAATCGGCGTTCATGAGGCTGATGGACGATCTCGACGAGCATCCGATCGAGGGTGCCCCGGATCGTCCCAAAGTCAATCGTGACGTGGCAGTCGTTGCTGTCGTGCAGGCGATGTACACACAGGCCTATTGGCCGGCGCTCGAAAACGCGCTGGCCGCCGCTCAAACAGGCGACGGCAGCGGGCTGCTGGAGTTACACGACACCTACTATCAACGCTCGTTCGACGGCACGTACGCCAACTTCCTCGAGGCGTTCCAGGTGATCTCGTGCGCCGATACGTCGGATCGACCGACCGTCGACGAGGTCGACGCCGAAGCGGCGCGCTACCACGAGGTCGCCCCGACGCTGATCCCCGACGACTCGTCGGGTGGCTACTTCTGCACGTTCTTCCCGGAAACGGCCGACCCGCGGGTGACGATCACCGGTGCTGGTGCGGGACCGGTCGTGGTGATCGGGACGACCGGCGATCCTGCCACGCCGTTCGATTCGACGGTGCGGATGTCAGATGCGTTGGAGGACGGCCGGTTGATCATCGTCGAGGCCGACGAACACACCGGCTACGGCGTCAATCGCTGCGTTATCGAGGCTGTCAACGACTACCTCATCGACCTCGAACCGCCCGAAGACGGCCTCGAATGCGGCTCGTAGACCCAAGACTGTTGGCGGAAGGGGTGGGATTTGAACCCACGGAGGCTTGCACCTCGCACGCTTTCGAGGCGTGTCCCTTTGGCCGCTCGGGCACCCTTCCGGGTTCGAGGCTAGCGTGCATTCCAAGCGGTAGCGACTGGGTCTGATCTGGGGCGGATCCTCAAGTTTCGGTGAATTCGACCGATATCAAATCAAGGAAACCATGACGAGGCTGGGGCGACCACGACACGCCAACTGCGGAACGACGAAGGAGGGAACATGATGATCGATGCAAGCACGCGCACCGAGCACGTGTTCAAGCTGCTCGTCACCGGGCCATTTGCGGCAGGTAAGACGTCGTTGATCCAGGCGGTATCGCAGACCTCGGTCGTCGACACTGATGTCGATACCAGCGGCGATGAGGCGGCGATCAAACAGCGCACAACCGTGGCGATGGATTTCGGCTCGTACACGCTCGACGACGGCGAGGTTCAACTGCTGCTGTTCGGTACGCCTGGCCAGCGTCGATTCTGGTTCATGACCGATGTGATGAAGGGCGATGTCGATGCGGTCGTCTACGTGATCGACGCCTCGGCGACCGAAACGCACGCCGATGCCGGTGACGCCATGCGCGCCCTACTGCAAGACCTTCGAGTGCCGCTGGTCGTCGCCGTCAACCGGTGTGACGAGCACGACGTGGCACAACTGCTCGCTCGCCAGTTGGGCGCGCTCGCCAGTGAGTCGGTCGTTGCCTGTCAATTGATCCATCACGAGTCCGGTCGCGAGGTCGTGATCGAGGCGTTGCTCGCTGTGCTTGATCGGATGGAGCGAGGTGCCGTCGATGATCGCGGTGCGCTCGAACGAGTGATCGCCATGGCTGGTGCTGCATGACACTCGAACGCGATGCCATCACTGCTGACCTGTTCGGACTGGCGACGACCTTCCCGAGGCCCGGCTGGGTCGTACTCGACGCTGCCAGGGATCACCGATTCACGGGCCAACTCGACTTTGATACGTCGCCTGAGGTTCGGGTTTACATGGACCGCGGACGGATCTATCTCGCCGAGCGCGACGGCGACGCGTCGATTGGTGCCCGTCTCATCGATGCCGACGCGCTGACAGCGATTCAGCTCGATCACGGTTCTATTCGAATCGGCGCCGTCGAACACCTCGGCCGGCTGTTCGAGCGTGCACCCTCGGTCAATCGGCACGCCGTGCTCGTCACGCTCGAAATGCTGACCGACGAGTGCCTCGGTTGGCTGGCCTCGCAGCGAGTCAGCTCGGTTGACGCCACGCCGTATCGGCATCACAGTTCTGGATTGCATCGGTGGGATCGGCCGGTCGGAGCGTTCGACCTGACCCCTGGCGATCCATTGCCGGCGCCAGCACCGACCGAGCAGCCGGTGCTCGCGGATTCGCCCGAGCGATTGTTCTCGCCGATCGACGGGATCGATGCTGACGACATGATTCAGTGGGAACAGCCTTCGTGGCTCGAGGAGCGTCTCCCGGAACGTTTACCGGAGCGTTTCCCGGCTCCCCGGTCCGAACGCAGCGGGCAACCGTCTGACCCGTTCGCCAGTGATTGGATCGACCGTTTGGCAGCGGATGGACTGCCGCAGCCGGGAGCCGATCCACTCGCATCGATTCCCGCGCGATTGCCGCACCGCTCCGTTGATCCGGTCGACCGGTTCGAAGTGATTTGGCCGAGCGGTGAGATCGACGAGCAGTTCGGTGTCACGAGTTCAGTTGTCGATCAGATCACTGACGAGGTTCGAGATCAAGATCGCGGCGGTCTGTCGGCGAGGGTTTCGCGGCCTGGCGTGACTGACGAGTCGCTTCGCGATTCGCTCCCGGAGCCAACCGACGAACTCGTGCTTGCCGTTCGCCGCGCCGTCGCCTCAGTCGAGCCGAGTTCCTTGGCGGCACGTCGTCGACTGGTCGAGGACCCGGCGAGTGAACTGGCGCACCTCGTGCCGCCCGGTCGTGTCGCCGTCCGTTCGGAGCACAGCGAATGGGCGCCGTCGCCCGTCACACCCACGCGGTCTGTTTTCGAAACCGTGACCGCCTCGATCGCTGGCGGTCCCACGGTCGAGGTTGCCGCCGCCTCTGGCGTAACGATCACCAGGCTCGACGATTCCGCCGATCGAACCACGGCCCTCCGCCGCCTGATCGGCACCCTCCGCCGCCGCTAACCCGTTCATGTCGCGATAGAAACGGCATACAGGGGTTGAGCGCGACATGAACGGCGGATTTGGCTATTTCCGAGTCCGTTTGGCGGCGAAGAAGTCGACCAATAACCGTCCGCACTCTTCGGCGAGTACACCGGTCGTTCTCGGGACCCGATGGTTCAGCACGTCAGTGTCGATCAGATCGAAACAGCTGCCGGCCGCTCCGGCTTTCGGATCGCTGGCCCCGTAGACGAGATGCCCGAGCCGGCTGTTGACGAGCGCGCCGGCGCACATCACGCACGGTTCGAGCGTGACGACCAGCGTGCAGTCGTCAAGCCGCCAGTGACCGACTGCGGCAGCGGCATCGCGAAGCGCGAGTACTTCTGCATGTGCCGTCGGATCGCCGCTCAGTTCACGTTCGTTGTGGCGTGCGGCGATGATCTGGCCGCCTCGAATCACGACCGCACCGACAGGAACGTCGTCGTGTAGGAGGGCGGCGCGAGCCTCGTCGAGCGCGGCACGCATCGCCTGCTCCGTCACGATGACGTTCGGGTCGAACTCCAGCGCGTTGGCTGACATGGCGGAGGAGGTGGGATTTGAACCCACGGAAGGTTGCCCTTCACACGCTTTCCAAGCGTGCCGATTCGGCCGCTCTCGCACTCCTCCCGGTTTGCGCTCGACACGCTATCCGGCCGGTAACCTTGAGCCACTCGCCAGATTCCCGGTGAGTGAGGTGGCGGTCGGGTCCTGTGCAACGGACGCCCGTGAACCAGGTCAGGCCAGGAATGGAGCAGCCTTCATCGGCATCGTCTGTGTGCCGCAGATCGCCTGGCCGCCACCTCACTCACCGGGAACAGGTACGGTTCCGGCCGTGAAGGTGCACTTGGTCGATGGGACGTACGAGCTGTTCCGGCAGCATTTCGGGAGTGCGAATCGGCGCGGTGAGTCTGACCGTGAGGCGGGTCCATACGACGCCACGATTGGCGTGCTCACCTCGACATTGCAGCTGATCGAGGACGGCGCGACGCACGTCGGGGTTGCCAGCGATCACGTGATCGAGAGTTTTCGCAACGAGTTGTGGGCGGGGTACAAGACCAGCGAGGGGATGCTTCCCGAGCTGTTGCACCAGATCCCAATCATGGAGGATGCCCTGATGGCGATGGGTATCACGACGTGGGCGATGGTCGAGTGGGAGGCCGACGATGCATTGGGTGCGGCAGCTGCGGTTGCCGAGCGCGACGAACGTGTCGAGCAGGTGTTGATCGTCACCCCCGACAAGGATCTTGGTCAGTGCGTCGTCGGCAAGCGGGTGGTGCAGTACGACCGACGAAAGCGTGAAATTATCGACGAGGACGGCGTGCGTGAGAAGTTCGGTGTCGGGCCGGCGTCGATCCCCGACTATCTCGGTCTCGTTGGGGACGCAGCCGATGGCTTTCCTGGCCTTCCCGGCTGGGGTGCCAAGTCGGCTTCGCTTGTGCTCGCCCGTTACGGCCACCTCGAGAACATCCCTCCGCAGGCAAGCCTGTGGGAAGTCGATGGTCTGCGCGGTGCCGCCAAGCTGTCGGCCACGCTTCAGGAGAACATGGAGCTCGCCGTGCTGTTCCGGATCGTCGCCACGGTTGATCGGGACGTCCCCGTCGGCACGGTCGACGACTGGCGCTGGCGAGGCCCTACCGACCGCTTTCCGCAAGTCTGCGAAAAACTAGGAGTCCCCGCCCTATCCACCAGAACAACCCGCGTTCATGTCGCGATGGACACGGCATACGGGGGTTGAGCGCGACTTGAACGGGGGGTTTTCCGCTTTTCGGATATCGCTGCCCCCAATTCGAGTATGGACAACGCGCCAACAACACTGATCGCTCACCATCGACTTGCACTGGCGGCTGAGGGTCAACATGGCGTCATCGGATTCGACCAACTCGACTCGATTGGGGTGACTCCCCGTCAGCTGAGCCAACTCGCTGACCGTGGTCTGGTTGATCGGCTCGCCCAGCAGGCGTATCGGCTTCCCGGTGTGCCGCAGTCTTGGCGGAGTGACTTGATGGCGGGACTGTTCTCGCTCGGTCCAACTGCCGTCGTGAGCCACGAGGCCGCTGCCAAGTTGCACGAATTCGACCGCTTCAACCGTGAAGTGTTGGAATTCACGGTCCGGCGGAAACGACGTGGCGGGGATGTTGTCGCCGGGCGCGTGCACACAACTCAGGTGCTGTCCGAAGTCGACATCACCGAAGTGGATGGGTTGAAGGTCACGACGCCGGCCCGAACGATCATTGATTTGGCGGCGCTCCGGATCAAAGACGTTCGGTTGGAGGCAGCGATTGATTCCAGCATCCGGCTCGGACTGGCAACCCTGGATGAGATCGTCGGGCGCTTGGGTCAACTGCGTGGTTCTGGCCGCGCCGGTGTTCGCCGGCTTGATCGACTGCTGATCACATCGGGTGGCCATTCCAAACTGGAGCGCGAGTTTCTCAAATTGGTCCACGACTATGGGCTCCCGGTCCCCGTGCCGCAGGTCGTTCATCGTCGCGACGGTCGACATATCGCCCGCGTCGACTTCCTGTTCGTCGAGCATGGAATCGTCGTCGAGGTCTCGGGTGGGCGCGGTCACTCGTCGGCCGCGGATCGGGCCAAGGATGCCAAGCGACGCAACGAGCTGCAGGACATGGGTCGACTCGTTCTCGAATTCACGTTCGAGGACGTGATGGATCGGCCGAGCTACGTGATCAAGACCCTCCACCGCGCATTCAAGTCGCGCTCAACCCCCGTATGACGGGTTGATCGCGACATGAACGGGTTATTGGGCGGGGGTTTTGGTGCGTTCTCTGCGGAGGGCGAGTTCGACGAGGGAGATCAGGCCGTTCTTGACGTCGCCTCGGTGGCGGGCATCGCAGTACAGCATTGGGACATGACCGCCGACTTGAACTGCTTCGCGCACCGACTCGATGGCGTGTGTGCGCTTGCCGTCAAACGGGTTGACGGCGATCACGAACGGCATGCTGCGGGCTTCGAAGTAGTCGATCGCGGCGAAGCAGTCACCCAGCCGCCGTGTGTCAGCCAAGATGACCGCACCGATCGCCCCACGTGACAATTCGTTCCACATGAAGTGGAAGCGTTCCTGACCTGGCGTCCCGAAGAGGTACAACACGATCTCCTCGGTGAGTGAGATCCGGCCGAAGTCCATGGCGACCGTGGTTGTCTGCTTGGTCGAGATTTGCGAGAGGTCGTCGAGTTGAGCCGATGCGGTCGTCATCTGCGCTTCGGAACGGAGTGGCTCGATCTCGGAGATCGAGTTGACGAACGTCGACTTGCCGACGCCGAATCCGCCGGCGACGACGATCTTGACTGGGATTCTCCCGCGTGCGGGTGTGGTTTCAGAGATTGCGGACACCGTCGAGCACCCTTTCCAAGAGACTTGCAAACGATTGGGTTTTGGCGGGCACGTGGAGCACCACGGCACCGTCGGCAACGAGGTCGGCGACGAGCACTCGTGCGACCCCGATCGGAATTTCCAGGCGAGCGGCGATCTCGATCAATGCCATCGGCGTCTGAACTATCTCGACGACTTTGGCGGCTTCCCAACGGTAGGCACCGAGATGCTGCGACGCACGCGTGCTTGCCTGGATCTGCGTTTCGAGACTGATGATCGAGTCGATTTCGGTACGTCCTCCCGTCATCGCGTAGGGACGAATCAGCCGTCCTGTGGCATCGACGCTTTCATCGGCGTCGGTACCCACGTCTGCTTCTTCGATCATGTCCTCACCCCCTTGAGAGCATCATGCATTTGAGTTCTTCGCGGAGCTCGGGTGTCAGCACGTCGCCTGCGCGGTCGGCGAAGACGGCGATTTCGTACCCGATCGTTCCGATGTCGGCGGCCTTGGTCGTGACGACACACATCAGCGAACCATCGCGGATGCCGGTCACGAACATCCAGCCGTTCTCCATCTCGACGATTACGTTCGAGACGGCGCCGGCACCGAACCGGCCGGCCGACCCGTAGGCCAGGCCGATCATTCCGGAGGCGACGGCGGAGAGCCGCTCAGCCATTTCACGATCGACGCCGTCGGACGAGGCCAGTGGCAATCCGTCGGATGAAACCACGACTGCCTGGCGAACGGCTGCGACCTGTTGTACGAATCGTGCTACGAGCCAGTTGAGGTTGTCTGCTGCTGCGTTCATCGGTGATCCCCTCCGAGATCGTTGTTCGAATGGCCTGTGGTTTGGCCTGTCGTTTGGCTTGTCGTGTGGCTGCTCGTTTGGCTGCCGTGCGATTGAGTGTTCGAGTCGGAATCGTTCGGGTGGCTGGCACCGGTGCGGAACTCGCTTTGGAATGCTCGCAGACGCTCACGGAGCGCTTCCGGGTCGAGCCGTGACTGGGCGACGCTCGTCTGTTCCTCGAACTGTCCTGCAGCGACCGGGTCGGTGACTCTGGCGCGTGTCGGCAGCGCTCCGTTCCCGTTGCCGTTGCGACCGCTGTCGAATGCGGCGAGAGCGGCTTGCAGGGCACTCGGGGTCGAGGTCTGACCGACCCGTGACTCGTCCGTAGAGGAATCGACTTCGGCGAGACGATCTGGACCTTCCGGGCCGGCGCTCGGGCTTCGCACCGGGAGGTTCAAACCCAACCCGGCTACTGGCTCAAGCGTTCGAGGTGTCGGCACCGGGCGGGCGTGGTCAGGAGTGACGGGATGGCTTGAGGGGCTGCTGGCCATGATTGGCGGCGCAGGAGGCCGAGCGAACTCACCGCTGACTCTGGCAACAGCGGCCGGCGGCGGAAGGCTGGGAACCGCCAGCGCGACCGGCGCGGCGACTGCGACTTCGATCTCCGCCTGACGAATCTCCGCCTGACGAATCTCCGCCTGGAGAACCTCTTGTCGGCGAACCTCAGCCTGACGGATTTCCGGCTCGCTGAGGTCGGCGCCGTACGCAACTGGTGCGTGGTCGTACTCGTACTCGTCGGTGTGTTGCGTCGCGGTGTGTTGCGTCGTCGTGTGCTGTCCTGACGGGAACGGTGAGGCGTCGTGAACTGTCGAGGTCCAGTCGGAGAAGGCGGTCGGCTCATCTGACGCTGCCGGCTGTGGAGCGACGTAATCGTTGCTCCGGTCGTATGGGTCGTACTCGGTGGCCTGTTCGAACGACTCGTCGGCGATGATCGATTCGAACGACGGATCCGATTCGGTGTCGTTCCAGGCGACGATCTGTTCGATTTCAGCGACCGTCGGAACCGAGTGGTTCGCCTTCGAGCCACTGGCGTTGCCAGAGTGCGGAACGTCGATCGGGCCGAACAGTGCTGATGGGAGCAGCACGTCGACGGTGAGCCCTGGGCTCCCGGCAGAGAGCGTGACTTCGATCCCGTGTTTGTTGGCGAGCAACGACACCACTGAAATGCCGAGCGTCGGTTCGACGGATAGACCGACGATCGGAGGGTCTCGCAGGAGCTCGTTGAGTTCCTTCAACCGCTCGGTGGCGATGCCGACGCCATTGTCGACGATTCGGATCATGTACGACTCGCCGGCTCGCCGGCCGCCAACACGGACGATGCTCTCCGGTGGGCTGAATGAGGTGGCATTGTCGAGCAATTCGGCGAGCATGTGTGACACATCGGCGACCACGCCGCCGCGTACCTGCAGGCTCTCCAGCGATTCGACTTCGACTCGCCGGTAGTCCTCGACTTCGCCGATCGAGGCCCGCACCACATCGTCGATTTCGGTGGCCTTGACTCGGCGTCGCTTCGGCTCGGCGTTGGCGAGCACGAGCAGCGATTCGGAGTTGCGGCGCATGCGGGTGGCGAGATGGTCGAGTTGGTAGTAGTTGCCGAGCACTTCCGGGTCGTCGACGCTGGCCTCGTACTCGTCGAGCATGGCGAGCTGGCGGTCGATTAGCGAGCGGTTGCGGCGAGCCATCGTGACGAAGATCTCCGAGACACCGCGACGCAGTACTTCGACCTGTTGTTGGGCGACTTCGACCAGCGTTTCCTGCATCGAGTTGAAGGCCTGGGCGAGTTCGGCCAGCTCGTCGCTGCCGCGTGCATTGACCGGTTCGATATCGGGGATTGCAGAGCGACCGCGTGGGTCACGGAGTGCTTCGACGAGCGCCGGCAGCTGCACGCTGGCAACCTGGTTGGCGCTGCGTGATACGGCCTTGACCCGACGGGTGATCGACCGAGTCAGCATCCATGCGATCAGCAATGCCAACAGCACGGCTCCGAGAATGATGCCGATTCGAACCAGCGCCGCCTTCTGGGTCGAGCTGACCTGCGCATCGGCGCGGTCGACGATTGATTGGCTGATCTCGCTCTGGAGCGTGAGGCCTTGGTTGGCGACCGTTTCGAAACCGGCGACGTCGAAGGTGGCGGGCTGTTGGTTGGCGGACGACCGGAAGGCTCGGTTGAGTTCGGATCGGAACCTCGACAGTGACGTCACGAATCCCGCTTGACGATATTGCGTCGACCATTCGTCGGGTGCGACGGCAGCGAACTCGCCCATCACCGACTCGAGTTCGGTGAAGCGCACCTGAGCGGTTGCGAGTGGCGTTGTGTCGAGTGGGTTGGCGAGCCAGGTGTTGATGTTGGTGATGACTGCATCGGAAGCGACGCGTGCTTCGGCGAGCTTGACTACGGCGAGTAGCTCACGACCGAGCGTCGAGTCGTCTGATTCGGCGGGCAGCAGTTGGCCGATCGAGACAAGCTCTCTGAGCGCCAAGTCGTATGAGGTGATTGGGTGGGTGTCGGCGACGGCGGTCGACATTTGTGACATGTCGATCGATCCACGAGCTGCCGATAGTTGTGAACGACTTGCCGTGATGTGTTCGCCAGCGGCTGTGGCTGCACCAAGGTTGGTCAGTGATTCGGCGACGTCGTTGAGTGCCTGGTCGGTGGCCCGACGGTTGGCGACGACGCGGGCTGCGCGCTCTGCGTCGATAGTTGTGTCGGCTGTGATCACCGACGGATCAGCTGCGGTGTTGACGTCGGCGAGTTCCGCCTCGATCGATACGAGGGCGGTGATCAGTGGATCCCACACGGCCCCCAGGTCGGCTCCGCGTTGCGCCCGGCTGACATCGTTGAGGTCGCTGCGCACAGTGAGGGCGAGCAGTGCCCCTACCGCGATCAGGAGCGGTAGTGCGGCTGCGAAGAGTTTCGTCGACAGTGATAAACGTCGCATGTGGGTGTTTCCTCCGACTTGGTTCTTGCTGCTCATAGGCTGCCTGTTACGGCGGTGTGAAACCCGTCTGGATTCCGTCTGCCACGTGAGCGTGACAACCCTGTATCGGGGCGCGGATCGACTATCTTGAGAAAAAGCGAACACTCACATCACAAGAGTGCGAGCATCGTTACGTGTTCACACGTCGGAGGACTGGCTGCACTGCGGAAGTGTCTGCGAATCCTCAAGCTTCCCGGAGCTTTAGCCGATACGTGGCAGGTAACCCTTGGGGTTCGCCGCCACGACCCCCGTGGCGGTCCATCGGGAGGATCGTAGGAATATGACTTCGGAGATTGACGAGTTCCGCCAGAGTTTGGTTGCTGCTGTGCAGGCCGAGCTTGAACGGCACGCGTCTGCGGTCGTGGCCGAGGTCGATCGTCTTCGTGCGGAAAGTCTCCGTGAGCGCTCTCTGATGCGCACCGAGTTCGCCGAACAGATCCGCCTCCTGAGTGTGGCCGACGAGCAGTCGACGACGCGATCAGATCTACAGGTGCAGCTGGCGCGGGCGGCGTTTGAACAACGGCTCGTCGAGTCCGAGTCGCGCCAGAGTCGCCGACTTGATGATATGACGTCAGGCTTGGAAGGTCTTGTGCAGGGGGCGATCCGACCGATCCTCATCGATATCAAGGAAGATCAGGACGCGTTGTCACTACGTGTCGCGGGGCTTGATTCCAACTTGCGTAAGTTCGACGAGCAGGCCGCCCGAATGGTGACCTACTTCAATGACGTCTCTCAAACGATTGAGGCGCGTCAGGAGGAGCAGGGCGCGCTGCTCAAGACTGATGTGGCGGCTCAGATCGAGGTCGTCAAGAAGCTCGTCGAGGAGAATGACTCGTCGTCACGTCGTTTCCAGAATGAGATGTCGCAGTCGGTGTCGCAGCGGGTCAATGATTCAGAGGATCGATTCAACAATCGGTTGCTGGCTGCCGAGAGCCGAATGAAGGAAGAGGCCGGGCAGAAGATCGCCGATATCGATGTTCACGTCGGCCGGATGAGTGCAGGGATCGACGAGACGATGATCGTGCTCAACGACCGGATTGCCTCGCAAGATGACCGATTGCTCGAGTCTGAACGCCGGATGGAGGTTGTCGAGGACAAGGTCAAGGGCGTCGATCAAGATGCGCTCGAGGAACTCAAGGCCAAGATGTCGACCGCCGCCGGTGAGGCGATGTTGGTCCGGATCGAGATGGAACGGTTCGAGAAACTGGTCAACGACCGGTCGGATCAGGTGGCGGTGCGTATCACTGAGGTCGAGGCCCAATTGGCTGACGCCACGATGGATGTGTCGACTGCGGTGCAGCTCGACCGTCTCGAGGAGATCGAACGGGCGTTGATCGAACTCGACCCCGAAAAGTTCGTACTGAAGGAACCGCGTCTTCGTGCCGATGTCAATAGTGGTGCTGAAGCGACGGGCAATCTCGGAGAAGGAATCTAGGTGTTGAGCCATGGCGCTTCGTAAGGGCAAAGACGACAAGCGGTCGCACGAGAGTTCGCAACCGTATGTTCCGGTTGCCGACCGGATTGGCGAGAGCGTCGAGGAGTGTGTCGCGCTTGCGCAACTGTTGATCGAGGCCGGGCAGCTCAACCCTGAGCTGTTGGTTGCCTCGCTGAACGACGCCAATGGCGATTTGTGGGAATACGGGCAGATGGCCCTGACGAAGTACGGAGCCGGGCGCGTCGAGTATGCCCAGGCGTTGGGTCGGGCCTGTGGCCTGCCGATTGCCGATCCGAAATCGATCGACGTCAACAAGGAAATAGCCGCACAGGTCGCCGAGAAGGTCGCCCGAAAGTACAAGTTCATCCCGGTCGCGGAAGAGGGCGGGCGGATCATCGTCTGGGGTGCCGACTGTTCGAAGAAGCGGCGCGATGCGGCCGAGGCCGATGCAGGCAGGAAGTTCGACTGGTTTGCGACCGACCCGAAGACGGTGTCGTCGTACACCGAGCAGATGTGGCGCTCCGATGCCGATATCGGCCGGATTGTTGCCACCTTCCAGGAGAGCGAACTCGTCCTGAATGCCGGCGAGGAGGCTGCCAACGAGGTCAGCCTCGACGACCAGGCACCGGTCGTCCAGCTCGTGTCGCGGATCGTCGGGCAGGCGCTGCGTGACCGTGCATCCGACATTCACATCGAGCCGCTCGACAAGGGTGTTCGCGTCAGGTACCGCATCGACGGTCAGTTGGTGCAGGCGGTGATGCTGCCGAGCACGGCACATAACCCGCTCGTGTCTCGTCTGAAGATCATGTCGTCGATGAACATCGTCGAGAAGCGCGCACCTCAGGACGGCCAGTTCTCGACGACCGTTGACGGTCGCCCACTCGACGTGCGTGTGTCGACCGTGGCCACCGTGTTCGGTGAGAAGGTCGTGATGCGACTGCTCGACAAGAGTAAGTCGATGGTCGGCCTCAACGAGCTCGGGATGCCGCGCGAGACGTACAACCAGTACTCCAAGATCGTGCATGCCCCGTTCGGGATGGTGATCTGTGCAGGCCCAACTGGTGCCGGTAAGACCACGACCCTGTACGCCACCCTGCAGGAGATCAACGAGACCGGCAAGAACGTCACCACGATCGAAGATCCTGTCGAGTACATCTTTCCGGGGATCAACCAGGTTCAGACCAACGAGCGGGCCGGGCTGACCTTTGCGACTGGCCTCAAGGCTCTGCTGCGGCAGGACCCTGACGTGATTCTCGTCGGTGAGGTTCGAGATGCCGACACCGCCCGTATTGCTGTCCAGTCGGCGCTGACGGGTCACTTCGTGCTCTCGTCGCTGCACGGTAACGACAGCGTGGCCGCCGTTCACCGGCTGCTCGACATGGGGATTGAGGCGTTCCTCGTCGCATCCGCTGTTGTGGCTGTCGTGTCGCAGCGTCTGCTGCGCCGAATCTGCGACAACTGCAAAGAGGAGTATCAGCCGACGGCTGACGAGTTGGCGGTGTACCGCCAACACAGCGGTGGCTCTGACAAACTCCACTTCTTCAAAGGCAAGGGCTGCAGCTACTGCTCCGACACCGGGTACTACGGGCGGATCGGTGTCTACGAGTTGCTGCGGATCACCCCTGAGCTGCGCCGCTTGATTGTCGGCTGGGCCACCACCGAAGAACTTCGCCGTCTGGCTGTTGCACAAGGCATGCGCACGATGTTGCGTGAAGCCATGCAGCTCGTCGAGGACGACGTAACCACCATTCCTGAAGTCGTCAAGACTTTGTTCGCTAGCTGACGTAGAACGTTCGGAGCATTTTCATGGCCAAATTCGCTTACTCTGCGATCGACGCAACCGGCGCCGAGATCGAGGGTGTCACCAAGGCTGACACGATCGGTACGGCGCGCACATTCCTGGTCGAGCAGAACCTGTTCCCGATCAAGATCGAAGAGTCCCGCGGGATGTTCGATTTCGAACTCACGAAGGAAAAGGCCAAGAAGAAGAACTTGATGAACTTCACCCGCCAGTTGGCGGTGTTCGTCAAGGCGGGTATTCCGATTACTGACGCGTTGACCGTGATCGGCGACGAGACGACCGACGTGGCATTGCGGCGGGCTTTGACCAACATGGTTGATGACCTGCGCAATGGTGGCCTGTTTTCTGCCTCGGCGGCCCAGTATCCGCAGGTCTTCCCGAACTACTACATCGGTATCCTGCAAGCCGCCGAACTGACCGGTCGGCTCGACTCGTCGCTCGATTCGCTGGCGGGTTACCTGGAACGCGAAATAGAGACTCGCGCCAAGGTGGTCGGAGCGTTGGCCTACCCCATGGTCGTCATGGCCCTAGCGATCGGGACGGTTATGATCCTCGCCGGGTATGTACTCCCGCAGTTCAAACCGCTGTTCGAGGAACTCGGTGCCGAGCTGCCGCTTCCGACCCGAATGATGTTGTTTGTCTCGCGGTTCTTCACCGACCTGTGGTACATCACGGCGATAGCGTTTCTGTTGTTCTTCGCCACGATGGCATTCCTCACGATGCACCCCACCGGTAAGGAAATTTGGCAGCGGATGTCGCTCAAGATCCCGATCATCGGCGGGATCGTCGAGTATGCGATTCTGGAACGATTCTGCAGCGTGCTGCACACGATGCTCAGAGCGGGTGTTGCCGTGCCCTCTGCGATGGAGACCACGATCGAGGCTGTGTCGAACGTCGTCTATCGAGAGCAGCTCGATATCGCCCGCCAACAGATGTTGGAAGGTGCCGGGTTCGCTGTGCCCCTGATCGAAACCGAACTGTTCCCTGGTGCCGCCCGACAGATGTTCAAGGTTGGCGAGGAGACAGGAACGCTCGATCAACAGCTCGAGGTGGCGGCCGAGTATTTCAACCGCGAGCTCGAATACCGGATCAAGACCTTCACGACCCTGTTCGAGCCGATCATGATCCTGTTCGTCGGTGTCATCGTCGGCTTCGTCGCAATCGCTCTCGTGTCCGCCATGTACGGCGTGCTCGGTGGCGTGCAGGAAGCCAATACGTGATCAGCGATGCCAGATCAGATCGACGAACTGTTGGCCGGCGAACACGGCGATCACGGTGCCGGCCGCCAGGAACGGTCCGAACGGCAGCGCCGTCTTGCGACCTGCCTTGCTAGTGGCCATCATCGCCACGCCAACCACGGCACCCAGCAGGAAACCCCAGAACAGGCCGACAGGCACAATCCCTGGGTTCAGGTAGCCGAGGTGCAGCCCGAGCAGGGGTGCCAGCCGCACATCGCCATCACCCATCCCGCCGCGGCTCGCCACGTAGATCAGTCCCATGATCGCCAACGCGACCCCGGCTCCGAGCGCCGATTGCCAGATCCGTTCCGGCTCGTCGTTGTACAGCGCCGCTGCAACGATCACGATCGAGCTCAGGCCGAAGGCGGTGTAGGTGATCTCACGCGGCAGCCGCTGCTCACGCAGGTCGATCCACACCAGCGCCACCAGTGCGGCACCAAGAATGCAGAACGCCGGCAACACGGCGTCGGCACCGAACTTGATTCCGAACAGCACGAAGATCGTTGCGGTTGCGGTTTCGATGATCAACGGCTCGTTGCCGATCGGGTTGCCACAGTGCCGGCATTTGCCGCGCAGCACCAACCAGCTGGCGATCGGCACCAGGTCAAGCGGGCCCAAACGGTTGCCGCAAGCACCGCAGGCGCTCGGCGGCTCAACCACCGATCCACCCCGAGGCACGCGATCGACCACCACGGTCAGGAACGAGCCGATCAACAAACCCATCACGGCGCAGGCCAGCAATACCAGTGTCGTCTCCATGTCGTCAGCACGCTAGGCCTCGCAGGCACTCGCGGAAGGGAAATGTGATGTTTGATCCAGATCCGGTACTCGTGACCTTGTTGCAGGCAACGGTCAACTCCGGTGCCTCCGACCTCCATCTCACGGTCGGGCGGGCACCAACTGCTCGACGCGATGGCACGTTGGTGAGCTTCGAGAACGTCAAGGTGCTCGACAACGATGACACCACACGAATGGTGCATTCGCTGCTCGATGACCATCAGCATCAGGAGCTGATCGACCGTAAGCAGGTCGACTTCTCGTTCGGTGTTCAAGGTCTCGGCCGGTTCCGAGCGAATGCGTTCAACCAGCGCAACTCGATGGCACTCGCCCTCCGCGTCGTGCCGTTCCGTGTTCGCTCACTCGAGGAACTGGGTGCGCCGCGTTCGTGCACCACGCTGCTCAACAAGCCCTACGGGATCGTGCTCGTCGTGGGCCCGACTGGTTCAGGTAAGTCGACGACGTTGGCAGCGATGATCGACCGGATCAACGAAACCAAGCCGGTCCACATTCTCACCATTGAGGACCCTGTCGAGTATCTCCACCATCACAAGATGGCGATGGTCAACCAGCGCGAGGTTGGTACCGATGTGGTCTCGTTCGAGCAGGGTCTGCGAAGTGCGCTGCGTGAAGACCCTGACGTGGTGCTGCTCGGCGAAATGCGTGACCTCGAGTCGATCCAAATTGCGCTCAGCCTGGCCGAGACCGGCCACCTGGTGTTCGCCACGTTGCACACCAACGATGCCTCGCAGGCGCTCGACCGTATTGTCGACGTGTTCCCCGCCGAGAAGCGCGATCAGATCCAGACGATGCTTGCAGGCTCGTTGCAGGGTGTCATCTCGCAACGACTCGTTCCTGCTATTTCCGGTGGCCGGGTGGCCGCCTACGAAGTGCTGATCGGCAACGAGGCGGTTCGCAACCTGGTCCGTGAAGGTAAGTCAAGACAGCTTCGCAACGTCGTGGCGACCGGGGCACCTGATGGTATGCAGACGATCGAGATGGACTTTGCCCGACTGGTGACGTCTGGTCTGATCTCGATGGAAATGGCACAGTCGGTCTCCGCCTACCCAGGCGAGATCCAGGCGCAGGTGTCGACCCTGCGTGCGCAGGCACAGGCCGCCGCAACGCAGGCTTCTGGCCAAGGTGCCACATCCGGTTCCGGGGTCCGCTCCGATGGATCCGACAGCCCAATGACTCCCGAACCGGTTGCGGCCGGCTGACTGGGATGAAACCGCAGAACAACCCGTTCAAGGCAATTGCTGGAGTCACGCCCTGCCCTGGTGGCTGGCTTGTCTTACCGGCCCGCCTGGCTGGTGTCACAACGGTCGCCGAGGAGGCGTTTTCGGTGCGCACCTTGATGGAGGTGCTCGATTATCGCCCGAAGTTTGAGTTCGGCGCGATCAACGTTCAATTCGGGTTTCCCGAGCATCCCGGCCAACAGTTCCGTATCTGCGACAACGAAGCCCGCGATTTGGTTCGCTGGCCGCGCATGGTGAATATTCGCCCGCTTCCGTCGCGGGCGGCCCTCTTCGCCAAGACCCGCAAAGAGGCGCTGGCGATCGAGCCGTGGTTGACTCACAACGATTTCCGGCACTTTCGGTGGTTGAAGGAAGCGGCGATCGAAATTCAACCGTTCCATAGTCGGTCGTTTTACAGCGGCAACGCAGCGCTCTCGTTCTGTCACATGAACGGCGATGTTCCGATGACGTCGTCGCCGTACCACCGCGAGGGGCGGCTCGAACGGCTTGAACTGATTCGGGCCAAGCTGCCCGGTGTCGAGGAAGTGATTACCCGTGTGCCCCCTCTAGGTGCCGGCCAGATCCACATGTACGAGGCGGCCGCCATGTTGTGGACCGCACGTCGCGCCTCCGGTCGTGCAATCAGCCGCCTACCCCTCGACCCGGAATGGGACAACACCGGCATCCGGATGGAGCTCGTCCGTTAACTGAGCCGGTCAGATCAGCGCCAGGCCGGCAACGGGTTCGCCCTGGCGCTCGGCCAGCACGTTGTCGAGCAACGCTGCCATCGTGTCGGCAAGTTCGCGCTGCCGATTGAAGCTCTGCTCTGCACCAGCCGTAAGGCTTTGGAACTGCTGTTCGATTTCGCCGAGTCGTTCGTTCAGCCCTGCGATCGACAGTCCCGGCGGGGTGCCAGGCTCACGATGGCTAGCACGCACTTGTTCGATCAATCCGATCAACATGTCGCGTGTGCGATCGAGATCTGCTCGTGCTTCCTGGCGGGCGAACTCGGCCTGCTCGCGGGCGATTTCGGCGTGTGCTGCGATCGTAGTGAATTGCGAGTGAACTTGGACCATCAATCCGGATACCTGTGTCCGCAGTTCATCAAGATCAAGCCGAAGGTTGGCGGCTTCCTCGTCACCGAAGATTCCGTGTTCTCCCTGCGTGTTGGCAGTTTTGGTGCGCTTGACAACCATCGACTCTCCTTCACGATGCGCGGCGGTCCGCATGCGGTACGTGGCCTGTTCGCGTTATCGGAACGTGGGGTACTTTTCTTGAATTTTAAAAGTGCTCTAGATAAACATCACAAGTTCCGCTAAAGTCTTGCTACCGCACCGCCGATGACCACTGTGCAGCCGGGAGCCAGTCTCACGGTGCGTATCACACAACGTGAGAATTTGGCAGCCCAACCCGGGCAACTACGGAAGGAAACAAAACCCATGAAGAAGAATGACGAGGGCTTCACCCTCATCGAACTCCTGATCGTGATCGTCATCCTCGGCATCCTGGCGACTGTTGTCGTCTTCGCCGTCGGCGGCATCACCGATCGTGGCGGTACCTCGGCTTGCAAGGCTGATCTTGCGACTGTCGAAGTGGCGGTTGAGGCTTATTACGCTCAGAACGGTGCGTATCCCGCTACCGAGGCGAACCTCACGCCCGGATTCATGCGTGACGAGTCCGACCTGTACAACGTGACGGCCAATACTGGCGCAATCACCATCCAGAACACGACACAGTGCTCCGGCGTGACGCCCTGATCTAGGGCAACAATGTACGTCGCGCGGGGCCCTGCTCAGGTGGGGCCTCGTCGCGCGTACAGATGTTGTTCTGGCCAAAGCTGCTGAAGATACGAGGTGGGATCTATGTCAATCGAGGACCCAGATGCGAAACTCCGAGTTCCTGGTGAAGGCTTCACGCTCATTGAGCTCCTGATCGTGATCGTGATCCTCGGAATCGTTGCCACCGTTGTTGTGTTTTCTGTTTCAGGTGTCGTTAACAAGGGCGAGGCGAGCGCATGTGCAACCGACGAGCGCACTCTCGTAACCGCTGTTGAGGCGTACTTCGGCCAACACGATACGAACGCATTACCCTCTGGCGGCACGGGAACCGACCAGTTCGAACTGACGCTCGAAGCTAGCGGGCTTATCCGCGACGTTTCGGTGAATTGGGATGTTGCTGCTGACGGGAGCTTGTCACCCCAATCCGGCACCCCTTGTTGATGTCGATGCACGTCGAGCGAAGCGGCACGGCTATTCACACCTCACTCAACTGGTCAACTCGATCGGCTGTGAACTCGGCAACATTGAACGACTTCGCAGTGATTGCGGTAGTCGTCGGCCTCGGCCTCGCGTACCTACCGATCTTCTTCCTGCCGACTTACACGCCCCGACTCGCGATGATCATTGTCCTGATGCCGTTAGGTGCAAGGAACCTAGCCGTGCGAGCCAAGCGACTCGACGGCTGTGCTATCGCTAGCGGGCTCCTGCTTTTCTGGCTCGTCGTAGGGTGTCTGCTCGACGATCGGCCCTTGTTGCGTTTTTTCGGCGCTCTGTCGAGGGAGTCGAGCGGGCTCATCGTGAGCGCGACGATTCTCTCGTTCTTCGCCTCTAGCGGATTGACCCAACAAGGTCGGTTCTTGTTGCTTCGCATTGTCCTGGCGGTGCTCGGACTGAACGCAGTAATTGGCATCGCACAGTCGTTGTTCAACACCAGATCCGGCTGGTTGACGCTCTACGACGGCCGAGCCACAGGCCTCCTCGCCGGGCACGTCTACTTCGGGGCTTGCATGGCCGGCGCATGCGTATTGCTTGTCTCGAGCGTGGAGAAGCCCACAAGTTGGCGTGCTGTCGCTGCTCTGGCCTGTTTCGCTTCGGCGACGAATCTTTCGGGTTCGAGGTTCGCCGTGGTAGTTGGTCTGGTGGGTGTCGGGATCGCTGGTCTGCGTTCGGTCGGAACGAAGCGGACGGCGGCGCTCTTAGCAACATTCATTGGCTCGGTCATCGCGACGTCACTCTTGATCTGGGTGTTTCGGGCTGGTGATGAAACGGCGACAGCACGCGTCGGAACCGCTGCCGGCGCAGGCAGAACTCAAGCGTGGTGGTATGGCTTGCGAGGGCTGCTCCAAAGACCTGTCACCGGTTGGGGCTTCGGCCGCTATCGAGTCGCTGCACAGGGTTGGTATAGTCCCGAGTTCACGGCTGCTCATGCGCTGGATGAGACCCGCGAAATCTGGTTCGACCCGCACAACATTGTGGTCAACATCGCTGTATCGCTTGGGTTTGTTGGACTTTTTATAGCGTTAGTATTGGCGGGCTTTCTGCTACGGAACTGCCGTGGACCGCTTGCGGGTTTCGCTGCTGTGGTCGTGATCACCTGGATGTTGCAGCCTGCCGCGTTGGCGACTTTCCCATTGGCGATGATTTGTCTCGGTGCCACAACGCCACTAACAGGCTTGAGGGATTCGGAGCAGTTGGGGAGGCGGTCATTCTCCATGACTCGCATCTTCGTGCTTGTTCTTGGTCTGATCGGTGCCGGCTCGGTGATCGCGTTCGACCTGCAGCTAGAGCGCGCGGTGCAATCTCGATCTGCCGACCGTGTCGTCAACGCGATCCGGTGGGTGCCGTGGGACCCGGTGGCGGCCGACACGGCGTCCCAGGCATTTCGGCTCTACGAGCCACGTGATTCCACACAACGGGGCGCGTTGGAGTGGGCGCGACAGGCGACCGAGCGAGAACCTGACCGCCCGTACTTTCGCAATCGCTTGGCAGAGTTGCAGTTGACCGTTGGAGACCTAGAAGGCGCAGCGGCCGAGTTAGAGATCGCCCGCAATCTCCAACCTTGGAATGTCCGTACGTTGACACTCAGTTTCGCGCTGGCAAACCGAGCCGATGATGTGGGACTCTCGTCTCAGGTTCGGTCGAAGCTGTGCCGCCTCAAACTCTTGGACTGTGACTCATGATCAAGGCACCGGAACTTGATGTGGTTGGATCAGTTTCGGCCAACTGTCGAGACGTCCTCCTCAGACCTCACGACCTGGCAGGATTCGGACTGGCGGTCGCGCTCGTGGTTGCGTTCCTACCTGATGCGAACAATCCCTGGTGGGTGCCGCGTATGGCGGCGATGTTGATGACTATCCCGGTTGGCGTGGTGGTGCTGGGACACTTGGTGTGGCGGCGCGATCGGGCGGCGATTGCAGCGGCCGCTCTGGTGATCTGGGCAACCATCGTCGCACTGCTATCAGGGGCACCTGTCGTCGCACTAATAGGCGCCCTGGGGAGACACAGCAGCGCTCTTATCCTTTTGGGCGTGATCGCAGCATGGTCTGTCGGTCGTGTCATGTCGCCCGAAGCGCGGATCGTCCTCGGGTGGGCGATTGCATGCGCAGTTGTAATGAGCGCCAGCTTGGCGCTCATTCAATTGTTTGCGAAGTCGACCAGCCCTCTCGGTGGGCTTGACTATGGTCGCCCGACGGGGCTCGCGGGCACGCCGATCTACTTCGGTGCACACGCTTCGGCGGTGGCTGCGTTCTTTGCGCATCGGGCAGCTCAGCGGCGGTGTTTTGTCTCGTTTGCGGGTTACTTCGTGAGCGTGTTCTTTTGCGCGTTGAGCGGGTCGAGGATCGCGCTGCTTTCGGCTCTGCTGGTGACGATTTTGATTATCGCGTGGCACCATTGCCTAGCGCTACTCGCGTTGCCCCCGCTAGCAGTTGCCAGCGCGTTCTTCGCTGGGCTAGTCCACCGTCTGAGCGCTACGGGCCAGAGTGCGTCGGAGAGACTGGCAGCTGGGGGAGTAGGCGATCGCTTGGAACTCTGGAGCTTCGGGTTGCGGGCATGGGCGGAGAAGCCGTTAACCGGTCGGGGACTCGGCAACTTCAGGAGCGCATCGCAACGTTGGTATTCCGACGAATGGGTGACGAAGAATCCGAGCGATGGCGGCTGGTGGGATGCTCACAACTATGTCGTCGAGACTATGGTCGGGCTTGGGGTAATCGGGCTTGCTCTTGTCACCCTGTTCCTGGTTCTTACGGTGAGGTGCGCTGGAGGACCGTTGGTGTGGATGGCAGGTGCCATTGCGATCGGTTGGTTGGTGGAACCTGCAGGGATCCAGACCTACGGGCTCGCAGCGCTGTTACTAGGTGCTTCCGCTCCGACTCTGCCAGGTCAAGTTCCAAAGTCCAAGGCGTTCCGATCCGGGGCGATGTTTGGGCTGCTTGGTGTAGGTTTCGGACTCGCGGCAGGGTTTCTCCTGGCCGACGACGCTCTCGGCGGTCGGGCTGACCGGAGCAGCACGGAGGAGTTCTCCGGATTGCTCGCGATCTATCGCTACGACCCGGTTGCGGCCAACATGCTCTCTACAGCGTCGGGTGGTCGCCTGGCTGGAGACGGCACAGGCACCGCTTTGGTCTGGGCGAACCGCGCCGCTGAACGAGAGCCCGATGTGGCGGTCTGGTGGGGTCTGCTCGGTCTGCGCCGTCTGCAAGCCGGTGATCTTGCAGGAGCGAAGCGGGCAGCGCAGCGTGGGCTGGAACTGCAACCGAATCATCCCAACTCGCTGCAGATCGTGCAGATTGTCGCGCAGCGGACGGGCGATGACTCGCTGGCGGAGGAGATAGAAGCGCGATTGTGTTCCATCGGCAGCGCGGGGTGCGATGATGCGTCGGGATGACCAACGCGCCTTTCACATTCACCGCGTACGTTTTTAACCGCTGACTGATGCGTGAGCGCGCCTAGGCTCCCGGAGGAACATTATTGCAATGGCGACGAGGCAGAGCGTCAATCGGAGCAGGCCGCGGGCCGTTTCGTATGGGATCGCCCAACTGGGTGCGAGCAGCAATGATGTCACGATCGTCCATCGTGGTATTGCAAGGGTCGATCCGCTCAGGTCCCACGCGAGTGCACCCAGAACGGCCCCGGCGCTGTAATAGGTCCAGGTTCCGGGATCGCTGACTACACGGACTGCTACCGGCGCGAGGATCGCCCACTCCGGCTGGCCACGCCTTACGGCGACGAATCCGGCAAGTATCGCGATTACGAGTTGGGCAATCCGAAACCCAGGATTGTCGGGCACATCACCAAGGCGTAGAGCGGCAAGTACCGAGTCGGGTGCGATATGTACCGTTGGTCGGAGCGTTCGCAAGGTCGCTGGGTGCGCAATCAGAAACGGGAGCCAGAAGATGGAAGCAATTACCGCGGCAGCGAGCGGTCCGCGCAGAGCGTGCATCGAGCGCGCCAGCCGATCCCCAGCAGTCGCGGCCCTGGCGACGGCTTGGCAACCGGCGGGCTCCATCGAGGTTCTTGACATGGTCAGTGGTAGGAAGATCACGGCCCAGGGTTTTATCGCGACACCCAGACCGATGGCTAGAGCCGCAACGATCGTCCGACCACCCAGGTAGCCACGGAGTGCGAGGACCGCCCCAAGAAGCACCAACGCGTCGTCAAGATGGCCGAATCCTCCGAGAAGCGACCACCAGGAGGCGAGTATCACGCCCCCGATGAGCACCGCTGTGGCTTGGGCATCTGCTGGACGATTCGGGTTACTTCGAAGGTCCAGCAGGCGGAGGCATGCGATTCCCACCACAGCGCAGATAATGACGCATGCAACGAACCCAGACCGGGGTGTGACCGACAGGGCTGCCGCGATCAAGAGCGTCAGCGGTCCGGTCTGGGCGTCACCGTGTGTGACATAGATGCTCAGCCCGTCCGATGCCAACATGGTCCGGCCGAGTTCGACGAAATAGTTCCAGTCACCTCGACCACCGGCAAGGACTCCACCACAACCAGCCACGAAGGCCACAATCGCGTAGCGCAGCCGCAGCAACCTCGCGACGTCGCCCGGTTCCATAGGAGCCAATCTGGGCATCATTCCGCTAGAGCACGCCTGTGGTCGGCTTGATGCGCATTGGGCGACAATACTCAGGACCATGGCGCGGCCAAGCACAAGCCCGATCCTGATTGTGATGGCCAGCCGTTGTCAGCTCTCAAGCATGCGAAGGTTCGGGCAGCGTGGGCAAGGAACGCGTGAACAGATTCAAATCTCGTCGGCGTGTTCACGAACCCACACACGTATCAGCGTGGGTGTTGAGCAGCGGCGACATGGCGGATCGGTTCACACAGCCTTCGAATAATGCCGGTGTGATCCAGCAGCGGATCCCGATTTGTTGACAAATGATCAAGTTGTCGCGCAGATCTGGGTCTGGTT
>JANPLQ010000045.1:0-14226 GCA_031422395.1 Ilumatobacteraceae bacterium
CCGGCCGCCGCTGTCACCAACGAGGACACTGACGTCCGGTGTCAATCGGCGTTCGTCGTCTCCCCAATCAACCGTCCGACCCATAGCGCGCCAGTGTGTCGCCTTCAACACCATCCCCCAACACCAGCCCCCAACACCAGCGTCGGCGCCAAGGCGCTTTGTGAAAACATGCACATGGGATCTAGCATGGATCTCGATGCCTCCCCATCGCACCCGCCGCCGGATTCCCGAGGCCACCGTTGCCCGACTTCCGGTCTACCTTCAGATGCTCATCGAGCAGGCCGATCTCGGCATCGACAGCATCTCGTCTGAAGGTCTCGCCGAACTGGCCGGGGTCAACGCCGCCAAGGTCCGCAAGGACCTCTCATACCTCGGGAGCTACGGCACCCGCGGTGTCGGCTACGAGGTTGACTATCTCGTGTATCAGATCCGCCGCGAACTCGGTCTCGACCATGATTGGCCCGTCGTGATCGTGGGTGCCGGCAACCTCGGTCAAGCACTTGCCGGATACGGTGGATTCCACGAGCGTGGGTTTCCGGTTGCCGGGATCGTCGACATCGACCCATCGAAAGTCGATACGGTCGTTGGCGGTGCCCGAGTCCGTTCGCTCGATGATCTTCCCCAGATCGTGGCTTCCAAGGGAGTCTCGATCGGCGTCATCGCCACGCCGCCATCGGCCGCGCAGGCAGCCTGCGATCGGTTGGTGAAGGCTGGCGTCACGAGCATTCTCAACTTTGCCCCGACGATCCTGTCGGTCCCGATCGGCGTCGCTGTCCGCAAAGTCGATCTCGCCGTCGAACTCCAGATCCTGAGCTATCACGAGCAGCGTCGAGCGAACGTTCAGCAAAGTGCCCAACTTCACGCCGTAGCCGTTGACCGTGGCCGGGGTGCCAGCGCCTAGGCTGGAAGTGTCATGTCGATTGTCGTCATCGGAGTCAACCATCGCAGTGGACCGTTGAGCGTGCTCGAGCGCGTGGCGATGGGTGCTGACGAGATTCCGAAGGCCGTCGAGAACCTGGTCAGCCGCGACAACATTCGTGAAGTTGTGGTCCTGAGCACCTGCAACCGCACCGAGATCTACGCCGTCACCGAACGCTTTCATGGTGCCTACGCCGACATACGCGACTTCCTGTGTGATCTCGGCAGTATCTCGCCTGACGAGTTGCTGCCGCATCTGTATTCCCAGCACGATGACGCCGCTGTCACGCACCTGTTCGAAGTTGCTGCCGGGCTCGATTCTGCAGTGGTTGGCGAGGCCGAGATTCTGGGTCAGATCCGTCAGGCGTGGGAGGTTGCCCAGCGTGAGGCTGGCGCTCGAACGACGATGAATTTGTTGTTCCGGCACGCCCTTGGCGTTGGCAAGCGAGCACGCTCCGAGACGGGTATCGCCCGCGGGACCGCATCGGTGAGTCATGCGGCTGTCGAAATGGCGGTTGAACATTACGGCAGCATCGAAGGTCGACGGGTGGCCGTTGTCGGAGCCGGGACGATGGGTGAGGGCATCACCGTCGCCCTCCGAGGTGCCGGTGTCGGTGAGGTTGTGGTCGTCAACCGGTCGGCTGAGCGGGCCGTTGCCCTGGCGGAACGGATCGAGGGAGTCGCTGTCGGTTTCGACCAGCTGGCGGTCGCTATCGGTGCCGCCGATCTCGTGTTGACCTGCACGGGTTCCGGCTCGCCGCTCGTGACGCCCGAAGTTCTCGAGGCCTCACCTCGCCTCGGTCGCCCGCTGCTGATCGTCGATGTCTCGGTACCTCGCGATGTCTCGTCGACTGTCGCCGAGATTGCTGACGTCACGGTGTTCGACCTCGATGATCTCGCTAGGTGGGCTGATCGTGGTCGACTCCAGCGTCTTGCCGAAGTCGATCAGGTGCGCGTGATTGTCGCCGAAGAAGTCGAACGGTTTGGTGCCCAGGCGGCGGCGTTGCAGGCCGCTCCGCTCGTCACCGCGTTGCGTGACCGGGCTGAGCTGTTGCGGATGGCTGAGATCGATCGTCATGCCAAGCGGCTGGCCCGGCTCGACGACGAGCAACGTCAGTTGATCGAAGCAATCACACGCGGCGTCGTCGCCAAGTTGCTCCACGAGCCGTCGGTTCGGTTGCGCAATCAGGCGGGAACGCCGCAGGGTGAGCGCAACGCCGCCAGCGTTGCCGACCTGTTCGACCTGAGCTAGTCGTGACTCCGAATCGAATTGGATGATTGTGGCGATTCGTATCGCCACTCGGGGGAGCGCTCAGGCGGTCGCCCAGTCTCAGTGGGTTGCCGATCGACTCGGTGAGGCGGGGTTCGAAACCGAACTGGTGCTGATCGAGACCGTCGGTGACCGTACCCAAGCCGACAACGTGCCGATCCATAGCATCGGTGGGCAAGGGGTGTTCGTGAAGGAGGTGCAGCGAGCCGTGCTCGATGATGTCGCTGACATCGCTGTGCATTCGGCCAAGGACCTTCCGTCGGGACCTCACGACGGATTGACGATCGCAGCGTTCACCGAACGGCGATCGGTATGCGACGCGCTGGTCGGATGCACACTCGATGAACTGCCACTCGGAGCGACCGTGGCGACTGGCTCGGTGCGTCGACAGGCCCAACTCCATCGGGCGCGTCACGATCTGCGGTTCGTCGAGTTACGCGGCAACATCGAGACGCGCCTCACCAAAGTTCCCGAAGGCGGTGCGATCGTGATCGCCGTCGCCGCGCTCGAAGTCCTCGGACTCACGGACGTGATTGCCGAGGTGCTCGATCCGGCGGAGTTCGTTCCCGCGGTCGGGCAAGGCTGCGTCGCTGTCGAGTGCCGTGACGGTGACAGCCGAATGCAGGAGGCGTTATCGGCGATCGACGACCCGGCGACACACAGGGCGGTCACCATCGAGCGGGCGTATCTGGCTGAACTCGGATCAGGATGTTCGTTGCCTGTCGGTGCTTACGTCGATCGTCACAGGCTCTACACGTACCTGTTCGACGCTGGCACCAACATCACGTCGTCGGAAACGATCGAGTTGAGCGGCGCGCTCGTCGCCGATGTCGCTACGGCACGCGAGGCGGCCGCCGCAGCCCAGGCCGCCGTCACGCGGGCATGAGCGTCCCATCGCTGCTCGGTCGGACCGTGGTGACCACTCGTCCTGAGCCTGGTCGGCTCGACGCGCTGCTCGGCGAGGCTGGGGTCACGGTGGTCCATGTTCCGCTGATCGAGATCGCCGATGTCGACGACGGTGCGGCGCTCGCATCGGCACTGGGCGCGTTGGTCGATGCCGACTGGTTGATCGTCACCTCGGTACATGGGGCGCGACGAGTTGGCTCTGCTGCGGCGCGGTATCCCCAACTCCGGCTCGCTGCTGTCGGCACTCGAACTGCGGCGGAGCTCGGTGACCTGGCTGGGCGATCGGTTGACGTGGTCCCGGCTCGCAGTACAGCGGCCGACCTGTGTTCGGCGATGCCGACACCCCGATCCGGTGAGCGGGTATGTCTGGCGCAAGCCGACCGCGCCGAACTGACGCTCGCTGATGGACTACGGGCGAAGGGTTACCGGGTTGATGTCACGACGGCATACACGACCAACCTTCGTGTGCCAGGTCCAGACGAACGACAGGCGGCGCTCTCCGCAGATGCCGTCGCATTCGCCAGCGGCTCGGCGGCGAAGGCTTGGTCGAGTGCAATCGGTACCACAACACCGAAACTGGTGATCGCCATCGGTCCTTCGACTGCGGACACCGCCGAGGCTGCTGGGCTCAAGGTCACTCACGTGGCGTCCGATCACAGCATTGAAGGATTGTTCGATGCTGTCACGGCTGCGCTCGCCGCTGACTTCTAGAATTGTGGCCGTTGATGACTATTGAGGCACAAGGGGATCATGGGTAGTTCGGGTTGGGTGTGTCGTCGGGCGACGACGATCATCGTCACCTGCGCGCTCGTCGGTTGTGTCGCGCTCGCCTCGGCGCAGGCACCGCTGACATATGCCGTGGCCATGACGTCGGTATCGCTGTCCTCTGGCGATGTGGTCGACGCCGGCGATCCGTCGATTTCTGCTGATGGGCGATTCGTGGTGTTCGGCGGGACGAGCGGACAACGACGTTCGCTGTTTCGAACCGACCGGGTCACCGGCGACACGATCGAGATATCCCCGCTGCCGCCTGGTGTGCGAACGGGTGACATCATCCATGGCCGGTTGTCGGCCGACGGATGCGTGGTCGTGGCGGTGACTCAAGTTCCGTTCGACCTGTTCCGTGACGACGACAAAGGCGAGCGATGGGATGTGTACCGGCTTGTCGTCCAAGAGTGTGGTGGCAACGCCAATGCTTGGGAGTTGGTGTCGATCTCGACCGCCACTGGGACTGCGAGCGATGTGGTGTTTGCCGATGTCGCCCCGACCGTTTCCGGGTCAGGGGCAGTGATCGCCTTCTCGCACCCGTTGGCTGATGCACCGGACGGTGTCTCGACGATCAGCGTCGTTGATATCACGATTCCGCCCAACGAGCCAGGTCGGGTCCAACAGGTGGCGGGGATCCCGGTCGAGGCGCCGAACCGTGCGTTCCTGTATCACGGTGCCACGCAGCCGGCGATCTCGCAGAACGGCCGGCACCTGGCGTTCCGGTCCGACTCGACCGCCTCCGAAGCGCTCCCTGGTTGGGGTGAAGGGCCGGTGCTCGGCGAGTACGCCACGTCGCAGGTGTATGTCTGGGATCGCGCGGCCGTGGATCAGAGGCGAGCCGTTCGTTTGATTTCTGGTCGTGATGGGTTTCCCAGTACGGCCGGTGCAGATCAGGCTGACGTGTCGGAAGACGGACGGTTCGTGGCTTTCGCGTCAGCCGATCGCACGCTGGTCCCTGCCGAATTCGAGCGATGTACGACGGCATGCCCTTCGCAGATCTACCGCTTCGATCGCGACGCCGACCGCAACGGGATCTTCGACGAGCCAGGCCGGCGAACCCAACTGGCGATCGTCTCTGCGGTCGACGCCGGTGTGGTCGGTGCCGGTCGTGGACTTCCGATCGCCGGGAACGGATCCTCCTGGGCTCCCGCACTGAATGCCGAGGGAAGCCAAGTGGCGTTTGTCACCGATGCCACCAACCTGCTGGCGAGTCGCCGCACCGGGGGAGGAACCGTCAGCGATGGTGATCTGCTCGTGGCCGAGGTCCAGCTCGGCAAGCTTCGGCGAGTGATCGACGGGGCCGACGCCACCGCTGTGCCGGGAGCGCACGGCAACCCGGTGCTGTCGAAGACCGGTCAGGTGATTGCATTCGACACGATGGCCGGTGCCCGAATCCCCGGCACCGACTGGGCGACCAACAGCGGATCGCGGGCGGTCGCAACGGTTGCCGTCACTCCGCAACTCTCGCTGTCCGAGCTGGATTTCGGTTCAACGGTGCTCGGCTTCGAGAGTGGTGAGCTGTTTGCGACGGTGCTCAACGCGGGGCCGGCGGCGTTCGAGCCGGCGGCGGTGCTGTCGTCGTCAGCCAACTTCAAGATCACCGGCGGGACGTGCGCCAAGGGTGTGATCGTCGCCGCCGGGGCCTCGTGCTCGGTCAAGTTGACATTCAACCCGACCGAACCGCGTGCGTTCTCGGCGACGATCTCGGTCACCGGCACGGGATTCGTGGCACCGACAATCTCGACGACGGTGCGTGGCGCAGCGGGGCTTCCCACGCTCGAGGCCAATCCTGGAGGTGTCCAGCTCGACCCTGAGGTCGTCGGCGGGAGTGGCGGCCGGGTGGCGATTGACATCACCAACATCGCCTTCGTGCCGACCGAGATTGCCCGAGTTCAACTCGGCGGGGCGCACCCGGGTGACTTTGTGGTGGTGACCCAAAGTTGTACGCGAAGAGCGCTGAATCCTGATGCGAGTTGTGCGATCGAGGTCGAGTTCCGCCCCAAGACCGCCGGATATCGGTCGGCGTTGCTGCTGGTGACCACGATTGCGACCGAGTCCACTGGTGCCGAGTACACGAGCGCCGTGATCGGTGGACTCGGACTATATGAGCCGACGTTCGAGGCGACGACCGCGAACGCTCGTCCCGGGGCCACGATCGGAGTGCACGGTGGCGGTTTCCCCGGCAACGTGCCGGTCTCGATCGGCTTCGACGACGGTGCGACCCCGTTCGCGACCGTTCAGTCGACTGCCAACGGTGCGTTCCTGAACGAGATCGTCTTGCCGACACGAACGCGAATCGGCGAACGTCGTCTCGTTGCCACGGCCCCTGGGGGAGTGACGGCGACGATCGTGTTCACGATCGAGGGAAGGCCAAACCGGACAGCTACTGCGCTCCCCGGATTCGGGCTGGGTTAACCGACAGGTTCGGCAGGGACCAGTCGACCACCGATCAGGACGGCGATCTGGCAGCCCGTCCCGGCCGTTTGACCGGCGGCTTCGCATTGCACCGAGAGCACGATGTTGTCGGTCGGATCGAACGCCAGTGGGGTGATCCGTGGTTGGAACTCGTTGTCGCTGTTCATCCGTCCGAGATCGAACTGATACAGGACGTCGCCGTTTCGGAGCAGTTGCGCTGACCCGAAATCGCCGTTCGGATTCTGGACGAGTAGGTCCGTCATCAAGAATCGAGAGTCGGGGGGTACAGAGATCGACTCGCTGCGTTCTTGCGTGATTCCGGCGTCGACGGCGATTCGATAGTCGACCGGTTCGCCCTCGTCGGCCGCCACGTTTTCGATCGGTGGTAGCGATGTTGCAACGGGACTGGTCGGAACGATCGAGTCGGTGGGTTCGTCGATCGGTGCCGCGATTTCGGCGAGTCGGTCGTCGACGGCACGTTCCGCGGCGTCACGTAGTTCCGGCCGAACGACGCTGGTCCAGGCAATCGCCAGGGCTCCGATTGCCGCTGCTGCGGCGACGAGACGCCCAATCGCCCTCGCCGGAATGGTGGGGGGCTGGATCAACGTCGCTCGCCCGAGTACGGGAGTGTGATCCGGCTCGGTTGCCTCGACGTCGAAATCGAGCTGACGTTCGGCTCGTCGGAAAAGTCTGCGTTGAGCGGTCAGCTTGAGACGGACAAGGTTCGTGCCTCCGGGCGCGACGCCCACGGCGGGAGGGCTGAACGAACCGTCGACACGCTCGCTGGCGTCGATCAGGTGGAGGCGGCAGTTGGCGAGACTGTTGCCATGGTTTTCGACCATGAATTCATACAGCGCTCGCCGCCGCCCTCGCTGGAGCGGCTGTAGCACCACGATTCGACGGTCGTCGAACGAGGCAACCGTCACGATCGTCTCGGCCGTCATAGCTTCGTCGGACGCGCCCTGAGGCACGACCCGCACGGCAAGCGCCGTCGGCCCTGCGGAGGTGGAGTGGATCGCCGGCGGCTTGACGACGACTTCGATGATGTCGCGCGAACCTCCGAACAATGTGATGTTTGGCCGGGTCACGTTGGTCCACGCCGCCGTCAATCCGGCAGCGATGATCGTGTAGCTCTCGGTTCGGTCGCCGACGTTTTCGACGGCGAGCGATAGCGACGTCGACTCGCCTGGGTGCATCGTGATCTCGTCGTTGGCGAACCACACTTGCACTGACACGCGCCAGAGGCTACCGCCAGACGGGTTTGCCAGACGGGTTTGCCAGTCGGGCATGCTCCTGATCGGCTCGCGACCCCTACGATTTGGACATGCCAGATCGCCCCGTCGATGGATTCCCTGCCGGTCTGACTGCCCGGCCGCGTCGGCTGCGACGCACTCCAGCAATCCGTGAGCTGGTCGCCGAAACCAACGTCGCTGTCACCGATCTGATCGCCCCGCTGTTCGTTCGTGAAGGAATCGACCAGCCGGTCGAGATCCGCTCGCTACCTGGCGTGGTGCAAGACACCCGTGAGAGCCTTCGGCGTGGGGTCGCCGATCTTGCAGAGATGGGTGTCAAGGCGGTCATGCTGTTCGGGGTGCCGGTCAGCAAGGATGAGATCGGGTCGGGGGCGTTCGATCCGCAAGGCATCGTGCAACTTGCGCTCGCCGACCTTCGCGCCGAGGTTGGCGATGCGGTCGTGCTGATCGCCGACTTGTGCGTCGATGAGTACACGTCGCATGGCCATTGTGGGATTGTCGGTACAAATGGATCGGTCGACAACGATGCCACGCTGGCGATCTACGCCAAGATCGCTCTCGCCCAGGCGAATGCCGGGGCCGACATGGTCGCTCCGAGCGGGATGATGGACGGTCAGGTCGGCGTGATTCGGGCAGCCCTTGATGGGGCCGGCTTTCACGATGTCGGGATCCTCGGCTACTCCGCCAAGTATGCGAGCGGGTTGTACGGGCCGTTTCGTGATGCGGTCGACGTGTCGATTGCCGATGGCGGCGACCGCAAGACGTATCAGCAGGACTGGCGCAATTCCCGCGAGGCGTTGCGTGAGGTTGCTGCCGACATCGCTCAGGGTGCCGACATGGTGATGGTCAAGCCGGCGCTCGCCTATCTCGATGTGATTGCCGCTGTGCGGGCCCGATTCGATGTGCCGTTGGCGGCGTATCACGTGAGTGGCGAGTATTCGATGATCAAGGCGGCGGCCGCCAATGGTTGGATCGATCACGATGTTGTGGCGCTCGAGCACCTCACGGCAATCAAGCGGGCGGGGGCCGATGTGATCCTCACATATCTGACGCGTTGGTTCGCGGAACGGGCGACCGGCAGGACTCGATCATGATTGCGCTGTGCGATTCGGATCGCTGCGCTGCTGCGGGCTGTACGGCGACTGTGTGTACCGGGGCCGGGCTTGCGTCGAACGATGAGGTATTCGCTCGCTCAACCGCTGCGATTCCGGGTGGCGTCAACTCGTCGATCCGGGCGTTCAAGTCGGTTGGCGGTCGACCGTATGCGGTCGCCCGCGCCGAGGGTGCGCGGCTGTGGGATGTCGAAGGCAACGAATACATCGATCTCGTGCAGAGCTACGGCGCCGTGATCCTCGGTCACGCCCATCCTGCGATCACGGCGGCGATCACGACGGCAGCGATAGACGGAACGTCATATGGCGCTCCGACGCCGCGTGAAATGAAGCTTGCCGAAGCGATTGTTGGACGCGTCGCTTCGTGCGAGCAGGTGCGTTTCATGAATTCCGGCACCGAGGCCACGAGCACGGCGGTCCGGCTGGCGCGGGGTTACACCGGGCGTGACCGGGTCGTCATCTTTCACGGCAACTTCCACGGTGCAACCGACGCCCTTCTGGCGGCCGGCGGTAGCGGGATCGCCACACTTGGAATCCCCGGTACGGCAGGCGTGCCGGCCGGTGCGGTGGCGGAAACGATGGTCGTGCCGTACAACGTCGTGCCCACGCTTGACGACACGGTGGCGTGCGTGATCGTCGAACCGATCGCCGCCAACATGGGTGTCATCGCCCCGGCACCCGACTTTCTCTCGGGGTTGCGTGCGGAATGCAACCGAGTCGGTGCGATCCTGATTTTCGATGAGGTGATCACCGGGTTCCGGATCGGTACTGGTGGAGCCCAGGCCAAGTACGACGTTCTGCCCGACCTGACCACATTTGGCAAGGTGATCGGCGGAGGCGTTCCGATCGGTGCCGTCGGGGGCAGTCGCGAGATCATGGAAACGCTGTCGCCACTCGGTCCGGTCTTCCACGCCGGCACCCTGGCTGGGAATCCGATCGCGACTGCCGCCGGGCTGGCGGTGCTCGACCTGCTCGAGGGTGACGTCTATATCGAGTTGATGGCGCGGGCCCGGCACCTGTCAGCCCTGATGCGTGATGCCTGTGCGGCGGCTGGTTTCCCGGCTCAGTTCCCGGTGGTCGGCACCTTGGTCGGGATCGTTTGTGGGAACGTCGAGCCACCACACGACTTCGAAACCGCCAAGCACACTGATGAGGCCGCCTATGCCCGGTTCTTCCACGCCATGTTGGGTAACGGTGTGGCGATGGCACCAGGTGCGTACGAGGCGTTGTTCGTCGGGCTCGGTCACACCGACGAGATCATCGAACGGATTGGTGATGTGACATATACCTCCGCTCGTTCGGCTGTGAGGGAGCAGTAGCGTCACAGCCCGTATGGCTGATGCGTTGATTTCCGCTCGCAAGGTCGTCAAGCGGTTCGGCGAGTTCACGGCTGTCGATGGGATCGATGTCGAGGTGCAGCGCGGCGAATCGTTCGGTTTCCTCGGGCCGAACGGTGCAGGCAAGTCGTCGACGATGCGGATGATCGGTTGCGTGTCGCCGGTGACCGCTGGTGAACTGCGGATCTTCGGTCTCGACCCGGCGACGGATGGCAAGCAGATCCGTGCTCGGATGGGCGTCGTCCCACAGCAGGATCAGCTCGACGAGCAGTTGACGGTCGAAGACAACCTGATTCTGTACGGCCGCTACTTCGACATTCCGCGTGCCGAGTGTCGTGCACGTACGAAGCAGCTGCTCGAGTTCGTGCAGCTCGAAGATCGCGCCAAGAGTCGGATCGAGCCGCTGTCGGGCGGTATGAAACGCCGTGTCACGATCGCCCGATCGTTGATCAACGAACCGGAGTTGTTGCTGCTCGACGAGCCGACTACCGGCCTCGATCCGCAGGCTCGTCACGTGCTGTGGGATCGGTTGTATCGGCTCAAGCAGCGTGGTGTCACGCTCGTGCTGACGACGCACTACATGGATGAAGCCGAGCAGTTGTGCGATCGGTTGGTGGTGATGGACGCGGGCCGGATCGTGGCTGAGGGGTCGCCGCGTTCGTTGATCGAACGGCACTCCACCCGCGAGGTGCTGGAGCTCAGGTACTCGGCAGGAACCAACGAACAACGCGCCCTCGATGTTCAAGGGATCGGCGATCGGGCGGAGGTGTTGCCAGACCGTGTGCTGATCTACGCCAACGATGGCGAGGCCGCGCTGGCGGCCGTTCACGCCCGTGGCAGCGACCCCGAATCGGCTCTCGTGCGCCGCAGTTCGTTGGAAGACGTGTTCCTCCGACTCACCGGCCGTTCGTTGGCGGAGTAGATCAGCAGTGTCGACGCCGGCCGCCGTGCGAGTGTGGGAGAGCCATTTCACGCTGTATCGCACGATCTGGAAGTCGAACGTGCTCGGTGGGTTCGTGCAACCGTTCCTGTATCTGCTCGGGATGGGGCTTGGGGTCGGTGCTCTGGTCGATCGCGGTGTCGACGCCAGCCGCCTGCTCGACGGGTTGACGTACTTCCAGTTCCTGGCACCCGGTTTGCTGGCGACGACGGGGATGATGATTTCGTCTGGTGAGTCATTATGGCCGGTGATGGGCGGCTTCAAGTGGCAACGCACGTTTCATGCTCAGGCGGCGACGCCGTTGTCTCCGGGCGAGATCACAGCTGGTTTGGCGCTTTGGCAGACGACCCGTGCGGTGATTTCGGTTGCGGGTGTTGCCGGTGTGTTGGCGCTGTTCGAGGGCACCCGTTCGTGGGGTCTGCTGCTGGCGATTCCGTTTGGCGGCCTGACAGGGGTTGCGTTCGGGGCGCCGTTGACTGCCTGGTCGGCGACGCGTGATCGGGAAGATTCGTTCCCGGCGATCATGCGGTTCGGGATCACGCCGCTGTTTCTGTTCGGCGGCGCCTTTTATCCAATCGATCAGCTGCCTGATTGGATGGAACCGATCGCCAAGCTGACGCCGCTGTGGCATGGGGTCGAGTTGTGTCGCGGCGCGGTGCACTCGACGCTCGGTTTCGTCGACGCAGTTGTTCACGTCGCTGTGCTGCTCGGTTTCGCTGCCGTCGGCTGGTTCTTCTCGCGCCGCGCCTTCGCAGGCAAGTTGGGCGGGTGAGCTCACGGTGATCTCGCTTGCCGATCTGCCGCTGCGAATCCTTCCGCCCCAGGTGCTGGCTGCGCGTCGCCCGCACCGGTTGCTCGAGCGGCATTGGATCATCAATCGCGCCGGCGGCGGATGGATGATTCTGTTGAGCGGCTTCTTCGAGCCGTTGTTCTATCTGTTGTCGATTCGTGTCGGATTTTCGGCGCTGGTGGGGGATGTGCAAGATGGTTCGCGGCTAATCCCTTATGCCGACTTCGTTGCGCCTGCGCTGATGGCGGCGTCGGCGATGAACGGGGCAATCTTCGAGTCGACGATGAACGTGTTCTTCCGGCTCAAGTACGAACACATCTACGACGCGGCGTTGGCGACGCCGCTGACTGTCGGCGATGTCGCCCTCGGGGAGATCATGTACGCCACGATCCGTGGGGCGCTGTATTCGTCGGCGTTCCTGTTGTCGATGGTCGTTCTCGGAATGGCCCCGACCGCATGGATTGTGCTTTCGGTGCCGATTTGTGTGTTGATCGCGGCGGCGTTCAGCGCCGTCGGGATGGCGCTGACGACGTACATGCGAACGTGGGCAGATTTCGAGTACGTCCCGTCGTTGACGCTCCCGTTGTTCCTGTTCTCTGCCACGTTCTATCCGCTATCGAGCTACGGCGATTGGGCCTGGGTGGCGCAACTCAGCCCGCTCTACCACGGCGTCGCCCTGGTGCGCGCCGCCAGCTTCGGCGACTGGAGTTGGGCTCATCTCGGTCACCTCGGTGTGCTGCTGGCGATGGCCTTCGTCGGGGTGTCGATCGCCGCCAAGCGGATCGAACACCTCCTCCTCAAGTAACTGCCGCCGAAGCCCTGTTCACTTTGCGGCAGGAATCACGACACGTTCCGTCCAGTCGCCTGCCCCAAACACCACCTCCAACTTCTGCGGCAGGGATCACGACGGTTGATGTCGTGATCCCTGCCGCAAAATTCCTGGAGGCGGGGCGGATCGAAGGGGACTTGTCCCCCTCGACGGATCTGTGATCGTTCGCTTGACTCGTCCTATGACACAGGCAGATCACAAGATCGCATCGATCGCAACCCGTCAACTCGGGGCGTTCACGCGGGCGCAAGCCCACGACGTCGGTCTGACTGATCGTCAACTCGGCAGTCGGGTCCTCAGTGGATTTCTCGTGCAGGTCGGGCCGAACGCGTTCCGGTCGGCGGGGGCACCCACCACGACGGTGTCGTCGTTGCGTGAACTGGTGCTCGATATCGGTGATCCAGTGTGGGTCGCCAACACCACCGCCGCGGCGCTCCACGGATTCGACGGGTTCGCGCTCCAACGCCCGTTTCATCTCCTTGTTCCACGCGCAAGAAGCGTCAATCGGTGGAACGTACGTGTCCATCGAACCGACTGCATTGATCCCATCGATCGGTGCGATATTGGCGGGCTTCCGGTCACCAGCGCCGTGCGTACGTTGATCGATCTGGCGCGCGGTTTGCCAGCGGAACGGTTGGCTTCCTCGATTGATAGTGCTCTGCGTGACGGCAAGATCTCTGAGGACCTGTTGCACGAACGAATCGTCCGCCTGCGAACTCAAGGCCGATTTGGCTTGCCGTTGTTGGCCGAGGTGCTCGCCGGTCACGAGGTCACACGCGGTGGACATTCCTGGCTTGAGCGCCGGTATCTGAAGTTGCTCGCCAGTGCCGGTCTTCCCGCTCCGACGATGCAGCCGGTGCTGGCGAAGTCGGGCGGCAGATTGATTCGAGTCGACTGTTGTTTCCCGGGCACCAACGTCGTCGTCGAACTGCTTGGCTATCGATTCCACCGAACGCGCACGCAGATGGAGCGAGACACCACACGAATGAACGCGCTCCTCGAGAAGGGATTTAGGCCGTATCAGTTCACATATGGTCAGATCGTCAGCGAGACTGACTACGTGGTCTCGACAACCCGAGTCGCGCTCACCTAGAATTTTGTGGCAGGAATGACGACCTGAACGAGCATGTTTCCTGCCGCAAAATGGTAGGTGTCATTTTGTGGCAGGAATGACGACGTCGAATGTCATGATTCCTGCCGCAGAATGAACGGGCTGATGTCGAGCGATTGATGTCGAGCGATTGGTGTTGAGCGAGTGAGGGATGCGAAGGAGGAGCGATGTTGTTTCGGAGTAAGACAGAGATGGTTGGGCCGGACGAAGCACTGCCTGGCGGCGATGAAATGATGCCGATTGTGAACCAGCACGTGGTGCTCGGTACGCCTCTGGTCGGGCCGTTCCCCGACGGTGTCGAGACGATCTACTTTGGGATGGGCTGCTTCTGGGGTTCCGAGCGGATCTTCTGGAAGATCCCGGGGGTCTACGTAACGGCTGTTGGTTACATGGGTGGCTGGACGACGAACCCAACCTACGAGGAAACATGCACGGCGCGCACTGGCCACACCGAAGCGGTGCTGGTCGCCTATGACCCGGCGAAGGTGTCGCTCGGTTTGCTGTTAAAGGCGTTCTGGGAGAACCACGACCCGACCACACTGAATCGACAAGGGAATGATCGAGGGACTCAATATCG
>JANPLQ010000046.1:0-32850 GCA_031422395.1 Ilumatobacteraceae bacterium
GTGACGCCAACGTGTTCCCGGTCGTGCTCTCCGGTGACGGCGAAGTCCTCGACGTCGGACAAACCGTACGAACAGCCACCCCTGCGCAACGCAAAGCGTTACGGGCAATGCATCGCACCTGCGCCCACCCAGGATGTCGAACCGTGATCGATGACTGTCGGATGCATCACATCGAGTTCTTCCGTAACGGCGGCAAAACATCCGTCAACAACATGTTGCCGCGCTATGCGAGAAGCACCACCACCTCGTCCACGAAGGCGGCTGGAAACTGACCATGACCGCAGGTCGGATAGCGACCTGGCGACGACCAGACGGCACGATCTGGCACACCAAACCAACCATCGACCGGCAACCCAGCCGGCAACCCAGTCAGCAAACCGAACCAGTCGAACAACACCAACCAACACTCTGCTAGCGATGCCGCCAACACCAGCGAGCGACTACCCCGCGATCGCGGGCGCTTCGGCGCGTCCGACAACCGACTCCGACACCCGGCCTGCCACGCCCACGTCGCCATCAGCAACGGCGACTCGATCCGCCTCACCCAAGCACAACGAGGCCAAGCGGTGAGGACACTGACCAACTGAACCCCGGGAAGTGTGATCTCAGCCTGTTCTGGCTAGGAAGTTCCTCAGTAGATCGTGTCCGCAGGCTGTCAGGATGCTCTCGGGGTGGAACTGAACACCTTCGACATCGAGTTCACGGTGGCGGACACCCATCACGATCCCGTCGACCGTTCGAGCGGTGACCTCGAGACAATCCGGCATCGAATCCGGGTCGATCACCAGCGAGTGGTATCGAGTGCCGGTCAGCGGCGACGGCAGACCGGCGAAGACACCCAACCCGGCGTGCTCGATCGGCGAGGTCTTGCCGTGCATCAATTGCGGAGCGCGCACCACGTCGCCGCCATACACATGGCCGATCGCCTGGTGTCCCAAACACACTCCGAGCAGTGGAATTCCTGCTGCGGCAAAGGCCGGAATGACGTCACAGATGATCCCCGATGTCTCCGGTCGACCCGGCCCAGGTGACAGCAACACACCATCGGGTGCCAGCGCCAAGGCCTCGGCGACCGTGATCGCGTCGTTGCGATGCACGATCGGTTCAGCCCCCAGCTCACCCAGGTACTGAACAAGGTTGTAGACAAAACTGTCGTAACTATCGATCACCAGGATGCGAGCCACACTTCAGTTTAAGGAGACGAGCCGACAGGCGAGGCGACCAATTGTTGCGGCGCGCTGTTTCGACTGCGCAGCAGGCGAAATGAAACCCCGGCACGGAGAATCCTCACCCATCCGCTCCAACCCGTCAGGCGGGCGATCTTGAGATCTGTCGTCGATATCGGGCGCGGAGACGCGATCACGCGCCGTGTTGTCGGTCAGTCAGCATGATCGAACGTCTAGACTCGCGGATCGTGGCACCTCCGAAGCACAAGACTGGTGGCGGTCGTACGACCCCGAAGGGCACTCGGCCTGGCGAGCAGAAGTTCGCCAACCCAGAGTCAAACAAGGCGGGCGTACATTCGTCGTCGCGTTATACGCCACCGGTGCCGATCGAAATGAAGCTCGGTAAGCCATGGGTGCCATACCTGATGGTTGGCCTGCTGGTGACCGGCGCGATCGTGATCATGCTTCGCAACCTGGTCTGGAGCGGTAACAACTGGCTCACGCTGGTCGGTCTCGGTTTCATTCTTGGTGGGCTGTTCACCGCCACCAAATGGCGTTGACCGATATCGACAGGCGATAACAGCGTATCGCTGTCCACACCCGTGTAAATCACATCGATGTGGTTTACCCCAGGCTTATCCACAGATCTGTGGAAACTCAGTCGAAGAGTGGAGCGACGACGATCATGTCTTCGAGACAGTGCCTCGGCGGCGGCGGATCTTGATCGGGTGCAAGTGTCAACTTCAACTCCACCCCGCAGACATCACAGCGATACCTCACGTTCACTTTGCGCATCTCTCCGGCCGGTGGAGGCGGCGAAATCGGTCGTGCCATCGAGCCCATCATCCCCATACCGACTCGCCAGATCACCACACCGAGCAGGATGCCGCAGGCGATCCACACAACCCCACCAACGGAAACAGCGATCACCGACCCACCTTACCGCCCAGTTATCCCCAGCCCTGTGGAAGTCGAAAAGCCGTGAGCCGGGAACTAGTCGGACGACTAGCCGAGGCGTTCGATGATCGTGGCATTCGCCATCCCGCCGCCTTCGCACATCACCTGCAGGCCGTATCGACCCCCGGTGCGTTCGAGTTCATTGAGCAGTGTCGTCATGAGCCGGGTGCCGGAGGCACCCAACGGGTGGCCGAGGGCGATCGCGCCGCCATTGACGTTGACTTTGCTCATGTCGGGGTGGAACTCCTGCTCCCACGCCAGCACGACCGACGCAAACGCCTCATTGATTTCGATCAGGTCGATCTCGTCAAGCGTCATCCCTGCCCGTGCCAACACTTTGGCAGTGGCCGGAATCGGGGCAGTCAGCATCAGGCGCGGGTCGGCGCCGGCGACCGCGAAGTCGACAAAACGGGCGCGCGGTGTCAGGCCGAGTGCGGCCGCCCTCTCGTCACTCATGATCAACACGGCGGATGCACCGTCGGTGATCTGTGAAGAGTTGCCTGCCGTCACCCGACCACCCTCATCTTCTGACTTGAAGGCCGGCTTGAGTTTGGCGAGCGTTTCCATCGTGGTCTCCCGCAGGCCCTCGTCGCGCGTGACGAGCGCCCCGTCCGCACCGAGCACCGGGAAGATCTCGCGTTCGAAGCGTCCTTCGCTGGTGGCGACGGCTGCACGCTGTTGGCTTTGGGCAGCGAACCTATCGAGGTCATCGCGGGTCAGGCCCCACTTGTCGCAGATCAGTTCGGCAGAGATGCCCTGCGGCACCAGCCCGCCCTGGTCGGCGTAGCGGGCACCGATCAACGGGCCGAACGGGTAACCGAACTTCCCATCGGCCATCGACGATCCCATCGGCACGCGGGTCATCACTTCGACCCCGCCAGCGACGACAATGTCGTAGGCACCGGCGACCACGCCTTGCGCGCCGAAATGGGCGGCTTGCTGACTCGACCCGCACTGGCGATCGATCGTGGTTCCGGGCACGCTCTCTGGCCAACCTGCGGCTAACACGGCGTTGCGGGCAACGTTGACAGCCTGCTCGCCGACCTGCATCACGCAACCGAGTACGACGTCATCAACGAGTGCCGGGTCGAGGTCGTTACGTTGCTGAAGCGCATTGAGGACGTCGGCGGCGAGGTCGACCGGATGCCAATCCTTCAACTTCCCGTTGCGTTTGCCGCCCGGTGTTCGAATGGCATCGACGATGACTGCGGTCTTCATTCAGGCAGTCTGCACGTCCGCCGTCCGCAAGGCGAAACCGGAGCAAGAATGCCGCTGACCAATACCCCCGCGATCTGCGCGAGACTTCATCCCATGACAGGCCGTTCGTCCATTGCCGAGGTTGATGCACGCGTCGCTGGAGCGACGGTGCCGAAGAAGTTCGTCGAGTTGTCGGCGACGAGCCCAGTGATCAAGCTGCTGAACTCGATGAACGAGAACGGAGGCTGGACGACTTTCACGGCTGGCGACGTCCGTGACCTCACGGCCGGCGCCGCCGCTGGGCTGCTGGCGAACGACGTGACACCTGGGGAAAGGGTGCTGCTGATGATGCGCAATCGGCCCGATTTCCACTGGCTCGACCTGGCCGCACAGTTCGTTCGGGCGACGCCAGTTTCGATCTACAACTCATCGTCGCCCGAGGAGATTCAGTACCTTGCCCATCACGCAGAGGCCGAGATTGCGATCGTCGAGGACGGCGGATTTCTCGATCGGATTCTGAAGGTGCGAGGCGAGTTGCCATTGCTCAAACAAATCTTCGTGATCGACCCACCAGAAGGCGATCTGCCCGATGGCGTGTACCCGGTGAGTGCATTGATGAGTCACGGCTTGGCTGATCTCGACGCGTTGGCTGCCGACACCAGCCCCGACGACCTGGCGACGTTGATTTACACGTCTGGCACGACAGGGCCGCCGAAGGGTGTGATGATCAGCCAGCGCAATGTGGTCTATACGGTCGACATTTTGCAGGAGTGCATCGACGACAAGAACTTCTCGGGGTGGCGCGTCGTGTCGTACCTGCCCATGGCCCATATCGCCGAGCGGACCACCAGCCATTACCAGACATTGATCGCCGGGCTCGAGGTCTACTGCTGCCCTGAACCCGGACTGCTCACGGGATATCTCAAGGAGGTCCACCCGCAGATCGTGTTCGGTGTACCTCGGGTGTGGGAGAAGATCTATGCCGGGGTGAATGCAGCGCTGTCCGCCGATCCGACCAAGAAGCAGCAGTTCGACGATGGCGTGGCGGCTGGGATCGAGATCAAGCGCGCCGAGCGAGCGGGTACGGTGACGCCGGAGCAGATCGAGACCTGGAAGTTCCTGGACGCGATCGCGTTTTCGACGGTGCGGGGACTGGTTGGCCTCGACGAGGTCAAAGCGGCGATCACCGGGGCGGCACCGATTCCCTCACAGATCCTGGAGTGGTTCGGGGCGATCGGTGTGCCACTTTCGGAGGTGTACGGGCTATCGGAAACCACCGGTCCGATGACGTTCTCGCCGAACGCCAACAGGCCGGGTTACGTCGGTCAGGCAATCCCCGGGTGCGAGGTCAAGTTGGCCGACGACGGTGAGGTGATCTGCCGCGGCGGCAACGTGTATCAGGGATACCTGAATCAGCCAGACAAGACCGCTGAAGCGATCGTCGACGGATGGTTCCACTCGGGTGACATCGGTGTACTCGACGACGACGGCTACCTCAGGATCATCGACCGCAAGAAAGAACTGATCATCACCAGTGGCGGCAAGAACATCAGCCCCGCCAATCTGGAGGCGTCGTTGAAGATGATCCCGCTGGTTGGTCAGGCATGCGCGATTGGTGATGCCAGGAAGTTTTGTTCGGCGTTGCTCGTGCTTGATTCGGAGGCAGCGGTGGTGTGGGCTCGCCAGAACGGCAAGGAGAGCATGTCGCTCGCCGATCTAGCCAACGACGAAGCCGTGATCGCCGCCGTCCAAGCCGGAGTCGATGAGATCAACGAACAGTTCGCCAAAGTCGAACAGATCAAGAAGTTCGTGTTGTTAGGCGAAGAGTGGCTCCCCGACAGCGACGTGCTCACACCGACGAGCAAGTTGAAGCGACGAGGCATCCACGCCAAATACAAAGCCGAAATCGAGTCCATGTACGACTGACAGAGTCGGTCACTGCGGCGGAGACGAAGTCATCCGTCGGTCAACCGGAATCTGTGAAGGAGTCGTCGAGGAGGCCGTTGACTTCCGCGATCGTTTCGATCTGATCGTCGCCGAGCATGCCGGCAAATCGTGCTTGGATCGCTCGTCGGTAGCTGACGTTCATCTCGCGCCACAAGGCGCGGCCGCGTTTGGTCAACTCGACTTCGACGGCGCGTCCATCCTGTTCCTTACCGCGATGGCGCCTGACCCAGCCTTCTTCCTCCAAGCGATCGAGACGCCTACTCAGGCTCGACGCCGGAATCCGCATCGCCGCCGCAACATCTTGCGGGCGTGCCCGCCCACCAAGTTGACGCAACGCGGCCAACACATCGAACCAGCCGAGAGGAACGGCCCATTCGTTGCGAAGGTCCTCGTCAACTCTCCTCGTGATCTCGACCGTGATCGATTGCAAGTCACGCCACGCAGCAACCCGCGTGGCGTCAAGTCGAGGCACGTTCCAAGCCGCCCGACGAGACCGCTACGCGGTTGCCTTGAGCGCCGAGCCAAAGGCCTGCACGGCCTCGTCGATCTCGGTGGCCGTCACCACGAGGGGCGGCATCCAGCGGATCACGTCGCCGTAGGTCCCGGCGTTCATCAAGATCACGCGGCCCTCGTGTAAGCAGTGGGAGATCACTTTCGGGACCCGCGACGGATCGGCGAAACTCGTGCCAACCATCAGGCCGGGTCCACGCACTTGCGTGATCACCGGATGGTCAGCCTGTAACGCCGAGACGGCTTCGCGCAGCTGCTCGCCACGCGCCCGCACGTTCTCCAGGAACGCCGGGTCACTCATCACCTCGATCGTCGCCAGCGCCGCAGCGCAGCCGATCGGGTTGCCGCCGTAGGTTCCACCGTGGCTGCCTTTCGGCCACTTGTCATCCAAGGCGCGACTCGTGCCCAGCGCCGAGAACGGGAAGCCCGAGGCGATCCCTTTCGCCATGCAAATGATGTCGGGTTGCAGGTCGTAATGATTGACGGCGAACCACTCACCGGTGCGGCCAAAACCTGATTGCACCTCGTCGGCGATGAACAGGATTCCGTGCTGCTTGCAGCGCGCTGCGATCCCCTCGATGAACGACTTTGGAGCCTGGATATATCCGCCCTCGCCGAGCACCGGTTCCATGATCACGGCCGCAGTCTCGGACGGGGCCGTCTGCGACAGCAACAGATGGTCGAACTGGCGTAACGCAGCGGCGACTTCGGCGTCTTGATCTACCGCCAGCGGATCCGGGAACGGGGCGACGAACACACCACCCGGCAGTGGCGCATGGCCGGCCCGGTAACCGGTCTTCGAGGTGGTCATCGCCATCGCCATGTGGGTACGGCCGTGGAACGAGCCGGAGAACACCACGATGTGCGGGCGGCCCGTCGCCTGCTTGGCGAGCTTGACGGCGGCCTCGGTGATCTCGGCACCGGAGTTGGCGAAGAAGAATGTGTCGATCCCATCAGGGGTGATCGCGTTCAGCCTGTCGGCGAGCGGTTCCAACAGATCGTGGGTGAACACGTTGGTCTGGGCGTGGATGAAGCGTTGCGACTGGGCGGCGATCGCGGCGGCAACGACGGGGTGGCTGTGACCGGTCGAATTGACGGCGATCCCGGCGGCGAAATCGAGGTATTCGTCACCGTCGGTTGTGGTGACCCGACACCCGTGCCCCGAGGCGACCTGAAGATCCGTCACCTTGAACCAAACATTCGAAAGATGCGACATAGTCACAAGCGTAGACCTGTTACAGATGGTGTCTGACACGATCTGTAACACTTCGGCTGTAACACTTGGGTGATGGGCAGGCAGTGGATCGTGGGTGCGAACGTGCTTGACGTCGTGTCGGGGCGGTTCGAGCGGCGCGACCTCGCCATCGATGACACGACGATCGTCGACACGCGGGCAGCGCCGAAACGTGAGGTTTCCGACACGGTCATCGAACTTGCCGATGCCTGGGTGATCCCCGGTCTGATCGATTGCCACGTTCACCTCACGATGCCGACCGACGTCGCCGATCCACTTGCGTTCACAGACCGCACCGATGCCGAGGCGACACTGTTCCCCGTGCGCTCAGCCGAGCGAACTGTGCTGGGTGGGATTACCACCGTGCGCGATGTTGGCGGCTGGAATTACGTCGAGATGGCCGTGCGAGCGTCGATCGAACGGGGTGACCTAAGCCCAGCCGCGATGAGCGATGAGGGGTCTGGCGCCGCAGATTGCTCATCGGGTCGAATCCAGGGCGTCTTGCCACGAGATCCGTTCCTGCAGCAATTTGCGGAACGGCATCACGACCTTTGGCATGTTGACTCCGAGCACGCCCCGCAAGCGACCCGCACGGCCGTACAACGCGGCGAACTGCCGGTCGTCGACGGAGCCGGCAACCACCCGCACCTCGTCATCGGCGCCTGCTCGGCCGAGGAACTGAATCCGGCGGTCGTATTGCTCACTCCAGAAGAACGGCACCGGGGAGTATGACTTCAAGGGCTGCCCGGTTGATTCGGCGATCAAGTTTTCAGCGGCGATCGCTCCCTGCTCGGCGGCGTTCGTCCAATGTTCGACGCGCATCTCCTCGTCGAACAGGTCGTTATGCCAGCGAACCATGTCGCCAGCGGCGAAGATCATCGGGACTCCGACGTTGAGCGTCGGGGCACACACCACGCCGTCGCGAAGTTCGAGACCTGAGTCGGCAAGCCATTCGGTCACCGGGCTGACGCCGATTCCGACCACGATCGCGTCGGCCCGCTCGAGCGTTCCGTCAGCAAGCACCACGCCCTGATCGGTGAGTGCCTGTACGCCGACGTCACATCGGATCTCGACGCCGTGATCACCGTGAACAGCGGCCACCGCAGCACCCATCTCGGCTCCGAGTCCGCGGATCAGCGGGGCGGGCGCACCCTCCACAACCAACACGTCGTTGCCAAGTTGACGCGCAGTAGCGGCGACTTCAAGTCCGATAAATCCGGCACCGATCACCACGACGCGTTTGTCGCCGCCAACCAGCCGCGAGCGTAAGTCGAGGGCGTCGTCGAGCGACCGCAGCACGAACACGCGAGCCAGTTCATCCTGACCCGGCAAGCGCCGGGGAGCCGCCCCGGTAGCAAGGATCGCACCGTCGAACGACAACTCGCTGCGCTCCGAGAGCCGGACGACTGATCTCGCTGTGTCGAGACCGACCGCCGAGATGCCGGTACGCCACTTGGCATCGAGCGACTTGAGTTCGTCGGGTTTGCGGAGTTCGATCCGGTCAGGTTCCCATTCGCCGGACAGCAACCGCTTCGACAATGGCGGTCGGTCGTATGGCAGGCGCGGTTCGGAACCAATCACCGTGATCAGACCTTCGTATCCTCCGGAACGCAGTGATTCGACGGCACGCAGGCCGGCGAGCGAGCCGCCGACCACGACCACGTCTTGCATCATGGTTCGATTCGTAGCAGGTCTGGTTCGTACGGTGGTACTCATGGACGAACGACCCCGGTTTCATATTGCGTTTCCGGTTGATGATCTGGCCGCCGCACGCCATTTCTACGGCGTGGTGCTGGGGTGTCCCGAGGGTCGATCAGACGATCACTGGGTCGACTTCAATCTGTTCGGTCACCAGGTCGTTACCCACCTCGTTGCGTCGCGACCGAACCGAACGACCACGAATCCAGTCGATGGCGACGACGTTCCCGTTCCGCACTTTGGGCTACTTCTCCGGCCGGACGAATGGAAGCTGCTGTCCGATCGATTGACGGCCGCCGGGACTCGGTTCGTGATCGAGCCTCATGTTCGCTTCGTCGGTGAGCCAGGTGAACAGTCGACGATGTTCCTGCTCGACCCGGCCGGAAATGCACTCGAATTCAAAGCGTTTGCCGACGACGACATGATCTTCGCCAAGTAGCCGATAGATCCTTAGCCATGCTCGACACTGAAACTCAAGCAGTTCTCGACCAGTTCCGATTGACGGCTGCCGACCTCGGAAACTTGCTCGACGCGTACCGTTCGCTGATGTCCGCGCAGGTTGCTTCGATCGTCGATCAACGCGATGGCGGCGGCGTTGTGATCCCTGTTGTGCCGTTTGGTGACGTAGCATCCGGCACCGTCGACGACGCTCTGCGAGCGACGATTCGACAGCGTGGATGCGTGATCGTCCGGGGTACGTTCGATCGAGCACTTGCCGAGGATTGGGATCGTCAGCTCGGTGAGTACCTCGACACCAATCAGTTCTGGAATCGGTACGCAGAACGCGACCCGGTCGGCGCATCAACAGGGAGTCGGATTGCCGGTGTCTACTGGTCACGACCGCAGATCGAAGCGCGCCAACACGACAACATGGCGACGGTCCGGCAGTTCCTCAACGGATTCTGGACGCACGAATCGGAGGGCCGCGCCTGGTTCGATCCAACTCACGACATCGGATACCCCGATCGGATTCGACGACGAGAGCCAGGTGCCAGCTCGAGAGGGCTCAACCCTCACACGGATTCCGCTTCGGCGGCAGGGTGGCGGCTACCTGAGAACCTGCTGGCCAACCGGCACGTGTTAGCCGGCAATGTGGTCGGCTACGACCCGTATGACGCCGCCTACCGCACTGACCCGCTCGGTCCAATCCGGCTACCGTCCGACGTCTTCCGGACGTTCCAGGGCTGGACTGCGCTCTCAGAGATGTGGCCGACCGACGGTGTGCTGCACACGATTCCGATTCCCGCCGCGGCCAGCTATCTCGTGCTCAAGGGACTCGCCGCCGACTGTGGTTTACTCCCCGACGAACCCGAGTCACCGCGCCGTATCAAAGCTGACGACGTTCTGATGCCAGCCCTTTCGCCGATTTCGACCGTCCATCCCGGCGACACGGTGTGGTGGCACGGCGACGTGATCCATTCGGTCGGGGCCGCCTCGAACGAAACCCGCTCGGGCAACGTGATGTACATCGCCGCTACACCCAGTTGCCCCCGCAACGACGAGTATGCGAACGGCATGGTCGAACTTTTCAACTCCGGTGAGAGCCCCAAAGACTTCCCCAACGAAGGCGTCGAAATGCAGTTCACTAATCGAGCCTCGACAGCCGACCTCAACCCACGAGGCCGCCAAATGTTCGCCCTCCCCTGACTCGAATTACTCAGATCCCTAACCACTTTGGTTAGACCGAGCGGAAGGTGATCGAGAGCCTCGGGCCGGTTGTCACTCTGACCTTGGGGACCGTATGTTGCCAGTCGTGTTGGCAGGCCCCGCCCATGACGAACAGGTCGCCGTTGCCGAGCTCCCATGCAAATGAGCTACCACCGGGTCGTGGGCGGATTCGGAAGACTCGCGGCGCACCGACGCTCAGAATCGCGATCACGGGGTTGGTCACGATGTGAGCGTGACGATCGCCGTGCCAGGCGACTGAATCGTTGCCGTCGCGGTAGAGGTTGAAGCCCATCGAATCGAACGGTTCGGTATATCGATCGGCCAAGAGCAACCGGATCTCACGCAGGATCGAGAGTGGTTCCGACCGACCAGCATCGGCGCTCCACCATGCGGAGAGTCGCGGCTCGTCAAGAACTTGGTCGTACATCTTCACGCCGGTTCGTTGTCGGAGCGGCAGCGTGTCGACGAGTTCGTCATAGATCTGGTCAGATCCCTTCAGCCAACCAGGCACATGATCGACCCACGACGCGGCGTCAAGGTTGTGCCGACGCAGCTCTCTGAACGAGACGTCGTACTCGGGAGTGAGCGTCCCGAAGAGTGATCGTTGACAGAACATCTGTTCGATTCTCGCGCAACTCGGCGGTTCGTTCATGGCATCGAGCACACTGAGTCACGTGATCGAGCGAATCGACGACACCTCCGACCCACGGCTCAGCGACTATCGGGACCTCACAAACCAGGTCGCTCGCCGCCAAATCGAGGGTGACGAGTTCTTCATCGCTGAAGGTCCGCTGGCGATTGAGCGACTGCTTGTCTCGGGCCATCGGTTGCGATCCGTGCTTGTCTCTGAACAGAAGTACGACCGATTGACCGAGTTGCTCGACCCGCTCGACGTACCGGTCTTCGTCGTCGACAAGGCACTGCTGCGCGACATCGCCGGCTTCAATCTGCACCGCGGAGCGATCGCCTCGGCCAACCGCCAGCCGAGCCCGTCGCTCGCCGAAATCCTCACAACTGCGCGTCGAATCGCGGTTCTGGAGGGGCTCAACGATCCTGAGAACCTCGGAGCGATCGCCCGATCCGCTCGGGCATTGGGCATCGATGCACTCGTGCTCGACCCCACCTGCATCGACCCGTACACACGCCGAACCGTTCGGGTCAGCATGGGCGAGATCCTGTTCCTGCCGACCTGTCGAGTCGACGATCTGTGGCGCTCAGTCACCGAACTGCACAGTGCCGGGTTCGAAACATGGGCGATGACACCAGCCCGAGACAGCGTCGACATCTGGACGCTCGACTCGCCCCCGCGGTTGGCGGTGATGCTCGGTGCAGAAGGTCCAGGACTCAGTGCTCGTGTCCTCCAGACCGCCACGCGCCGCGTTCGACTCCCGATCCGCAGCGATGTCGATTCGCTCAACGTCGGAGCGGCAGCAGCGGTTACCTTCGCCGCGATAGCCAGACCCCAGCCCGCCACCGCAATGAGCGGTGAGGGGCTGGGCACCGCACAACGCTCATCGGTCTGGTAAACCGAGGGCTGCGTTCCTGGACTTGATCATCGCGCTCAGGCGTCTGTGCGCGAAGATCGACTGATGAGCGAGCACCCGATCTCTCGGTTTCCGGTACCCGAACTCGATTCGTTGCCGGACGACATACGCGAGCGGATTCTCGCCGTGTCCGAGAAGTCGGGGTTCGTCCCAAATGTGTTGCTTGCCTTCGCCCATCGACCCGACGAATTCCGGGCGTTCTTCGCGTTTCACGACGCGTTGATGGACAAGTCGGACGGCCTGACCAAGGCCGAGCGCGAACTGATCGTCGTCGCCACATCGGCGATCAACAACTGCCTCTACTGCGTCGTCGCCCACGGCGCGATCCTCCGGATTCGGATGAAGAATCCGCTGATCGCCGACCAGGTCGCCGTCAACCCGCTCAAGGCCGACCTGTCGGAGCGCGAACGGGCAATCGTCAAGTTCGCCTTGCTGGTCTCGCAGAATTCGGCATCGGTGACCGACGACGAACTCGATCACATGCGAGTTCGAGGTTTCACCGACGAGGAGATCTGGGACATCGGTGCGATCACTTCGCTGTTCGCTCTGTCGAACCGCTATGCCAACTTCGCCGGAATCCGACCCAACGACGAGTTCTTCGGACTCGGCCGCTGAGGTTTACGCGAACCAAATCCGGGTATTTGGCGTAATGATCGACGTGAACACACAACGAACCAACCGCCGTACGGTCCTCGCCATCAGCGCCGGACTCCTCCTCACCCTCGCCGCTTGCGGCGGAGGGGATGACGCCTCCAGCGAAGCCGAAACCGCTGCTACCGAAACTGCCGCAAGTGAGTCGTCTGAATCGGTTCCCTCGGCGGCAGCCACTGACGGGGCTGCGATCACGATCGCCGGTTTCGCGTTCAGCGGTGCAACCGAAGTCGCCGCTGGAACAACCGTAACCGTCACCAACGACGACAGCACCGCCCACACCTGGACCTCGGAGGATGGAACCTTTGACTCGGGTTCGATCGCCCCAGGCGAGTCGTTCGAGTTCACATTCGTTACCGCTGGGACGTTCGCCTACCACTGCAACATCCACGCCTCGATGCAGGGCACGATCACCGTCACCGCCTGACCTGGAATAGCGCCGATGCTCGGCGCGTTGGAGCAGTGTCATGCTGTACCGCGGATCACCGTGGGCATGGCAGGAGACAACTCAATGACAGACCGACGGCAAGTCGATGGATCTGCTGCTTTTGCGATCGGCGCGGTCGCTTTGGCTGTTTTCGCGCTTCTCGTCACGATCGCTGTGGCTGTCAACTCCGGTACCCGCGATCGCGAGGGCGACGGCGGGAAGCTTGGCGGCGCGACAGAGACCGAGATATCCGGGAACCTCGACGACGAGGAATCGGATGATGCGGTCGCCGACCCCGCCGCCGATGGTCAGGCGATCGTTACCGCATCGTCGGTAGCGATGGCCGGAGTCACCAGTGTGCAGTTCACCCTGACCCGGACGGGTGCGCCAATCTTCATCGACCAGTTCGAACGGATCGCCCTCGAAAGCCTGCTCGGTCGGTTCACCGTGCCGAACCAAGCTCAAGCCGAGTTGACAGTCAAGATCAACGACAACCTGACCACAAAGCTCGGCGCGGTGGCGATCGACGAGGAGGTGTGGATCTCGAACCCTGTCACCGGCGACTTCGAAACATTGCCAGACGGATACGACATCGATCCTTCACGCTTCTTCGACCCGACCAACGGGTGGAATCCGCTACTCGCCAACCTGCAGAACGTCGAACTGATCGGTATCGAAGATCGCGGCGGCGACCGCTATCACATTCGCGGCACGGCACCCGCCGACCAAGTCCGCAACATCACCGTCGGGCTGGTCAGAAGTCAGGACGTGCCGGTCGACCTATGGATTCATCCCCAGTCGGAGTTGGTCACCGCGGCCGAGTTCAGCACCGTGGTCGGCGACGCCGAATCGAACTGGGCGCTGACGCTGGCGAACTACGGCGAGACGTTCACGATCAATCCACCGGAGAACGTCAAGTCATGAACGACAAGTCATGAACGACAAAACAACGATCACCACACCGATCAAGCGTCGGCCGACTCCAGCGGCGATTCTCGCCGTCGTCGGCTTCAGCGTGTTCGTGGCCGCCGACGACCTCACCGTTGTCTCGACGATGTTGCGGCCGATCATCGGTGACCTCGGACTCGTCCTACCTGACGGTCTCGATGACGCTGCCTGGATCGTCAACGCCTACCTGATCGCCTTCGTGGCGATCATGCCGATCGCCGGTCGGATCAGTGACGTGATCGGCCGGCGACGAACGTTCGTCGGGGCGTATCTGTTGTTCATGGTCGGCACCATCGTGATTCCTCTGTCGACGTCGCTCGACTCCTCGTTCACCTGGTTCCTGCTCGGACGCGTGCTGACCGCCCTCGGCGGAGGCGCGATGGTACCGGTCGCCCTGGCGGTTGTCGGCGATGTCTACCCGGAAGGCAGGCGGGCACGCGCCCTCGGGACACTCGGCGCTATCGAAACGATGGGTTGGGTTTGGGGTCCGCTATACGGTGCAATGCTCGTCCGGTTCCTGTCGTGGCAGTGGCAGTTCTGGCTCAACATTCCCTTGGCCGTCATCGGTTTGACTGCCTCGTGGTGGGCGCTCGAAGGTCACGACCGACCTGACGAACGAAAGCGGATCGACTGGACCGGGGCAACGCTACTGACGATCACGTTGGTGTCTCTCAACATTGCCTTGCTCGGCTCGGCTGAGATTCAAAGTGTCAAAGGCCTCGACGAACTGACGGGATCGGGCCCAGACCTCCGCTGGCTGTACCTCGTGGCGCTCGTAGCTGGCGGTCTGTTCGGCTGGCAACAGCGCAACTCGACCGATCCGCTGATCGACCGACGTCTGTTCAGGGGCCGAAACCTCATGGCAGCGCTGTTCGTCAACTTCGTGGTCGGTGCCGGGCTCGTGATCGCGATGGTCGACGTGCCGCTGTTCATCAACTCGATCGAACTCGACCTTGAGCGCTCGGCCGTTGTGGCTGGCTGGATCCTGTCGGCTCTCACGGCCGCGATGGCGATCGCTTCGTACACGGGTGGACGAGTCACCGAACGCACATGGTTCAAGCCGCCGGTTCTCGCCGGTTTGGTGATGTCGACCAGCGCCTACGTGTGGATGGGGGCGACTTGGAACGCCGACACCTCGTACACCGTGTTCGCACTTCAGTTGGCACTGCTCGGAGCTGGCTTCGGACTGACCGTCGCGCCCACGACCAGCGCCGTCGTCGATGCCGCGCCGGCAGACCAACGCGGCACAGCCGCAGCACTCGTGATGGTCGTGCGGCTGCTCGGTCTCAGCGTAGGACTTTCGGCGCTCACGGCATGGGGCTTAGCCCGATTCAACGCCCTGCGCTCCACCATCGATCTCCCCTCGATCACCGACCCCGGCTTCGAAGCAGCATTGACCGAAGCCCAAGAAAACCTGACCGCTCAGGCGATCGCCGAAACGTTCACCGCCGCAGCGGTCGTCGTCGGCGCCGGCCTGCTCGCCACCTTCGCAATGAAGCGAATCAACTCCAACGGAGACATCATGGACACCCCCGAATCAACGCCGTCCGAGATCGACCGACCAGGTGAACCGTCGCCGGAGTTCGAGCCTGTTACCTCACTTGCGGAACCTGTCGCCAGACGATTGAACATCATCATCGGGTTGCTGGCGGTAACACTGATTGGTGCCTTCGTACTGATCGGCATGCTGTTCTCACGACTCTCGTCGACACAGGACGACTTGGCCGCGACACAGCGCGCACTGATCAGCAACCAGGCCGACATGCAACGCGTCGAGGCGGGCGCGGCGTTGTACGCGTCGCAGATCACCGGCTTTCAGGAACAGCTCGTGGCGCTCGAACCGCAAGTGTCGGCTGGTGTGGAAGAGGCGATTGCCGGGCTGACCGAGTTCGGGAATTCGACGATCTCGTTCGATGTGGCGATCGACGAGACGATCCCGATCGACACCGAAGTCGTGATCGACCGAGTTGTTGAAGTCCCGATCAAGACCACGATTCCGATCAAGCAATCATTTGACACGACGATCCAGATCGACACCCCGTTCGGTAAAATTCCACTCGACATCACCGTTCCGGTCGACGTAGACGTGCCGGTCGACCTAGTGGTTGATATCCCGATCAACGAGACCGTCCCGATCAAGGACGCGTTCCCGGTCAAGCTTGACGTCCCGATCGAGATCAACGTCCGCGACACCGAGCTGGCGGCCCTCACTGACTCGTTGGCGGCCGGCCTGAAATCCCTCCAAGAGGTTCTCAAAGGCCTGAGCTGAACGCGCGCCACCCGAACCGTCGCGGAGCCGGCGCGAGTCACTAGCGTCTGTCCGGTGAGCGGGATCTCAGAGGTTGTCACGTCGATCGAACAGCTGGAAGCGCTGTATGGCGCGCCCATGCCGTCAGCGTTGACAAAGGAAGTCGGCTACCTCACGGCCGGCCATCGCGCATTCATCGATGCGGCACCATTCGTGGTCCTGGCGACATCAGGCGACGAAGGGCTCGACTGTTCGCCTCGCGGTGACCCCGCTGGATTCGTGCGGGTCGTCGACGAGCGCACGATTCAGATGCCGGACCGCCGCGGTAACAACCGACTCGACTCGCTCCGCAACATCGTCGGCAACCCTTGTGTCGGCCTGCTATTCCTGATCCCAGGAATCGGCGTCACGCTGCGAATCAACGGGCGAGCGCTGCTACGCACCGACGAAGCACTCCGCTCCAGCTTTGCAATGGGCGACAAGCTCCCGGCGACGGTGATCGAGATTGCCGTCGATTCCGTTTACACGCAATGCCCGAAGGCCCTGATCCGATCGAGCCTGTGGGACCCTGCCCGCTTCCGGTCGCACGAGGACGGGATTCCAACCGTTGGCCAGATCAACGACGAAATTACCGACGGAGCGTTCGGCGGTGCCGCTTTCGACGCCGCGTATCCCGAGCGAATTCGCCAAACGATCTACTAACTACCTGCTCAGGCCAGCAGTACAAATGTCGTGACAATGCGACAAGTCGACAATCATGTCAACTATCGTACTTCCGGTGGCAGGCCTCACCATCAGCTTGAATCGTGTCAGCCCGATCCCGCTGTATCACCAGCTCGCTCGACAACTCGAGGCTGCCGTGCAGTCAGGTGTACTCGCCAAAGGCGCGTTCCTCGAGAACGAGCTAGACCTCGCTGACAAGTGGCAAGTATCACGACCGACTGTGCGGCGGGCGATTCAGGACCTGGTCGACAACGGACTACTGGTTCGCCGCCGAGGCGTCGGGACGCAGGTGGTCAACGATCAGGTCCGGCGGCCCTTCAAGCTGACCAGTCTGTTCGATGATCTTGCGGCATCAGGGCGTGCGCCGTTGACGACCGTGCTCACCCACGAACGGATTGCCGCCGATACGTCTGTGGCCGAAGCGCTATCGGTGCCGATCGGCACCGGCGTCGTCCACATCGAACGTTGCCGCGCTGCCGGCACGCATCGCCTGGCAATTTTGCGCAATTGGCTGACCGTCGAGGCCGCCGGTCAGTTCTCGACCGAGCAGTTGGCGGCGAGCGGCTTGTATGCGTTGATGCGCGAGCGAGGTATCCGACCTCATTCGGCGACCCAACGTCTCGGTGCGGTGGCAGCAACGGCGGCCGACGCGACAATCCTTGGATTATCGGTCGGCGCGCCGTTGGTGACGATGCGACGAGTCATGCAAGACGACACGGGGCGTGTCGTCGAGTTGGGTGACCACCGTTACGACGCCGCCCACTACTCCGTCGAGCTCAACGTCATCGAAAGCTGATTCACCGATCGACTAGGCGCCGCCCTCTACAAGGGTGACCTCGATCGGGGCAAAACCTTCGCCCTTGAGATCGAGGCCAGCGCTCGCAAGTAGCGCCCACGCCTCGGTGACGATGTCGTTGGTGAACGCACCGTCGGTCGGCGGTGCCGTCAACACCGTGGCACCTTCAAGGTTGGGCGTGCCCTGGGCGATCGTGACCGTGCGATCCCAGGCCGCCTGATCGATGAAGCCGATCCCAGCCGGCGACGGCCAGATCAGCTTGTTGATCTCGTTCATCTGCCACAGCTGATGGCTGGCACCGAGCGTCGGACCGGCCGCCAACACGATGTCACGGCACGATTCGACGTTGTCGCGGCAATACGCCCAACCTTCGAGCGAGGCGGCTACGAACCGAACCGCCTGGTCGCGGTAGGCAGCGTCGTCGGCAAGCTTGCCGGCGTCAGCCCAAATCGCGTCCTGCAGCATCCCGACGCCGACGTCTTCGTAGCTGATGACATTGAAGTCGGCGGCCGTATAGAGCTCACCGGTGGCCGGGTTGACTGCCTCCAACACCTGGGCGTATTCGTTGTAGGTCATCGCCTCAGCAGCGTCGATTGTGCCGTCGAGCAGAGCGACCATATCGAAGTTCTGACCGAGCAGCTCGACGTCAGTCGCCGGATCGAGACCCTCAGCACCGAGCGCCGCAAAGACCTCGTATTCGTTACCGAAGCCCCAGTTACCGATCTTCTTGCCGGCGAAATCAGCCGGCGCGGCAATGCCTTTGTCCTTGAACGAAACCTGCAACGTGCCTGATCGCTGGAAGATCTGGGCGATGTTCACGATATCGGCGCCCGCCTCCCGGCTTGCGAGTGCTTTCGGCACCCAGGCGAGGGCGAAGTCGACGTCGCCGTTGGCGAGTTGCGTCTGCGGCACAATCTCGACGGCACCTTGAACGATCTCGACATCGAGGCATTGGTGCTCATAGAAACCCTGATCAACAGCTGCGTAATAGCCGGCGAACTGGGCCTGAGTGAACCATTGCAACTGCAACTTGATCGGCTCGGGCGTCGCGCACTCAGCCATTCCTGTCATGTCACTCATTGCCGATTCGGCCGTTGCGGGCTCGGTTGCCGATTCAGTCTCAGCGGTAACAGTGGCGTCATCGGCAGACGCTGCTTCGTCGTCGTCACCGCACGCCGCGGCCACGAACGACAGTGCCGCCGCAACCGCTATGACACCTCTGACCCTGCTTGTTCGGATCCTGGTTGTTCTCATTGTCTTGCTCCCCCTGGGGCGATGCCCCGGTTATGTGTGGAAACTCTCTCCAGTGCAATGGAGATCATGTAGAACGTCAGCCCCAACACACAGGCACCGAGCACATAGGCCCACGCGACCGCATTCCTGGAGTTGGCGACATTCGAAGTGATACGGCTCCCGAGGCCGTTTTGGCTGCCTCCAAAGTACTCCGCAACGAAGGCGGTAATCACCGATGCGGGAGCAGCGATCTTGAGCGAGGTGAAGAGGTACGGCAAGGCGTTCGGGATCCGCGCCTTGATGAGTACTTCACGAGGTGTGGCGGCGTACGACCGCAGCAACTCGAGGTGGGTGCCGTGAACCTGGCGGAGACCTTTGGCGACGTTGACCAACACGATGAAGAACACGGTCAGGGTCACCATCAGTCTCCGCGGGATTTCGGTACCGCTTGAAAACATGTTGTTGAAGATTGACACCAGCACGATGATCGGGACTGCGTTGAGTGCGATCGCCAACGGTGTCGCCAGTTCATTCAGCACACGGAACCGCATCAACAAGAAACTCATAGCGATCCCGAGCAGTGTCCCAGCGATCAACCCGACCAACGCGTTGCCACCCGATACGACGGCAGCACTCTTGACCAGCCGGATGTTGTCGACGAACGCTTCGCCGATCGAACTTGGCGATGGCAGGAAGTAGGGTTTGAGGTCGAATCCCTTGACGACTAGCTCCCAGGCGACGACGAACAAGACGCCAAACAGGGCAGGTGGCCAGATCACATTGACCAGGCGGCGAAGGATCATCGGTCGTCGACCCCACCAAGGGCAGCCGAACCTACGCCGCGCAGCGCGCCGCGAACTGCCGTGACGGCGCTGAAGAATCCATCGTGCTCCCGCGTCGATTCATCGCGAGTCAACCCCAGGTCGACATCGATGATCTCGGTGATCCGCCCTGGACGCGGTGACATCACCACTACCCGATCCGAAAGGTAGACGGCCTCGGGAATCGAATGGGTGACGAACACGACGGTCGTCTCGGTCGCTCGGCAGATCCGAAGTAGCTCGGCCTGCATGTGTTCGCGGGTCATCTCGTCCAGCGCACCAAACGGTTCGTCCATCAGCAGCAGTGGCGGATGGGCAGCCAGCGCCCGAGCGATGGCGACGCGTTGCTGCATACCTCCAGAGAGTTGCCACGGCATATGACGAGCAAATTCCGAGAGCTTTACAAGTTCGAGCATTTCGTGCGCGCGTGCCCGGCGCTTGGCCTTGGCCCAGCCCTTCAATTCCAGCGGCAGTTCGATGTTCTTCTCGACCGTTCGCCAATCGAACAGACCTGCCTGCTGGAACGCCATCCCGTAGTCCTGATCGAGCCGCGCCTGAGCAGCGGATCGGCCGTTGACCAGCACGTCGCCGGTTGTCGGATCGATCAGGTTGGCGATCAGTCGGAGCAGCGTCGACTTGCCACAACCAGATGGGCCGATCAGTGATACGAATTCGCCTGGCTCGACAGCGAGCTCGATGTCGATCAGAGCATCGACCTGATTCGCCCGGCCCGGGTTGAATACCTTGCCCACGTTGTTCACCACGACGGCGCTCACGATTCGACCTCCTGAGGACGATTGCGCATCAGAACGACCTCAAGTCCGACAATCAACCCGAACATCGCAAGACCGAGCAGCGCGGCACCGACGATCGCCGCGTACACCTTGGTGGGGTCACCAGTTGCCGCCGACCCGTACGACAACACGGCACGACCGATACCGCCGGTCACGCCGGTCGATAGTTCCGACACGATCACGCCGACCACCGAGAGCGTCGCTCCAAGTTTGAGCGCCGGCACGAGGAATGGGATCGCCGCCGGAAACCGAAGCTTGACGAGCGTCCTCCACCACGAAGCGGCGTAGCTGTCCATCAACTCGATCGCCGCGGCCGGAGCCGAGTTCAAACCCTTCAACGCCCCGACGGTGATCGGGAAAAACGCCAGAAATGCGGCCAGCACGCAGACCGACAACCAGCGTGGCCATTCCCAACCGAACACATCCACCCGGCCGCTCCAGCTCACGACTTGCGGGGCGAGGGCGATCAGCGGCACGGTTTGCGACATGATTACCCACGGCAGCAGTCCGCGCTCGGCGAACCGAAACCTCGCCATCACGACCGCCAGCCCGATGCCGAACACCGTTCCCATCGTCAATCCGACGAGTGCCAGCCGCAACGTGTACCAGCTGTACCCAGCGACCGACCGCCAAATCGCCTGGCCACCGGCGGTGCTCTCTGGCTCGCCGAGCCGGTCCAACATGTCCCATGTGTGCGGCATCGCCCGATCGGACGTTTTCGGAATGATGCTCATCCCAAGCAAAGTGCCTCCGCCCTCCGGACACACGGCCTTGACGAGTTCCCAGGCACATCCGACTAGCAACAGGGCGACGCAAAACATCGCTGTTCGACCGGCGGCGCGTTTGATCATGAGCCGATTTCAACTCTTGGCAAGTGTGTGATCGTTCAACTGGGGAATGATGTGTTCACCGTAGGCCAGCAGGGTGTGATCCTTGTCGTCGTGCTGAAGGTAGATCGCGAACTGATCGACGCCGAGGGCGCGTAGCTCGTTCAGGCGACGGAGATGTTCGTCAGCCGAGCCGAGGATGCAGAACCGGTCGACGATTTCGTCGGGGACGAACTCGGTGTGCGTGTTGCCTGTCTGACCGTGCTGGTTGTAGTCGTAACCCTGGCGGCCCTTGATGTAGTCGGTCAGTACCTGCGGGATGTCGTCGGATCGGTCGCCGTAACGCATCACGATGTCGGCGACGTGGTTGCCGACCATGCCACCGAACCATCGGCACTGGTCACGCATGTAGGCGAGATCATCACCGACGTATGCGGGCGCGGCCACGCAGATCGTGATCTCGTCGGGATTGCGCCCCGCCTGCTCGGCGGCGGTACGCACGGCCTTGATCGTCCATGCCGCGATCTGGGTGTCGGCAAGTTGGAGGATGAACCCATCACAGGTTTCTCCGATCGTCTTGAGCGCCTTCGGGCCGTACCCGGCGCCCCACACTTCGAGCCTCGACTTCGTGGCCCACGGCAGCGTGATCGTGGAGCCCTTGTACTCGACCGAGCGACCGTTGGCGAGTTCGCGAATCACGTAGGTGGCTTCGGACATCGTTTGCAGGGTCGTCGGCTTCCCGTTTGTGACGCGCACTGCCGAGTCGCCGCGACCGATCCCGCAGATCGTTCGGTTGCCGTACATCTCATTGAGCGTGGCGAACGTCGACGCCGTGACGGTCCAGTCGCGAGTCGCCGGATTGGTGACCATCGGGCCGACCACGATGTTGCGGGTTTCGGCGAGGATCTGGCTGTAGATCACATACGGCTCCTCCCACAGGATGTGGGAATCGAAGGTCCAGACATGCGAGAACCCGAGTGACTCCGCCCTCCTCGCCAACTCGATCACCCGCAGTGCGGGTGGAGTTGTCTGCAGCACTACACCTATGTCCATGTGAAGTCCTCCTGGGCCGTCGTATCGAAGTGAAGACCAGTCGCGACCATCACACCAGGTACTTCGAGAGGCCGCGTTTGACGTATTTGCCGTGGCCCTTTCGCCCGGTGAACTGGTCGTTCTCCATCACGACCGTGCCTCGGCTGATCACGGTGTCAACCTTGCCGTCGATCTCGAAACCCTCCCACGCCGAGTGATCCATGTTCATGTGATGCTTGTCGTTGATCCCGAGTTTGGTCGTCGCGTTCGGATCCCAGACGACGATGTCGGCATCACCACCTGGGACGATCTCGCCCTTGCGTGGGTACAGCCCAAACATTCGGGCGGGCGTCGTGCAGCATGTCTCGACCCATCGTTCCAAGGTCAGTTCGCCGTTCACGACACCCTGGTACAACAGTTCCATCCGGTGCTCGACGCTGCCGATCCCGTTGGGGATCGCCGAGAAGTTGCCGATGCCGAGTTCTTTTTGATCTTTCATGCAGAAGGGGCAATGGTCGGTCGAGACGACCGAAAGCTGGTTCATCCGGAGGCCCTTCCAGAGGTCTTTCTGGTGGTGCTCGTGCTTGGTCCGTAACGGTGTCGAGCAGACCCACTTGGCGCCCTCGAAACCGGGTTGCATGAGCTGGTCTTCAAGTGACAGATACAGGTACTGCGGGCATGTTTCGGCGAACACGTTCTGGCCCTTGTGTTGCGCTTCGGCGACTTCCTCCAAGGCTTCCGACGCCGACATGTGGACAATGTAGAGCGGCACGTTGCCGGCAACCTTGGCGAGTTGGATCGCCCGATTGGTCGCCTCGCCTTCGAGTTCGGCCGGGCGGGTCAGGGAGTGGTACATCGGAGCGGTCTCGCCGCGTGCAAGCGCCTGTGCAATCAGCACATCGATAGCGATCCCGTTCTCGGCGTGCATCATGATCACAGCACCGGACTCGCCGGCGTTCTGCATCGCTCGCAGGATCTGGCCGTCGTCGGAGTAGAACACACCTGGGTACGCCATGAACAGTTTGAAGCTGGTGATTCCTTCGGTGTCGACGAGGTACGTCATCGCTTTTAGCGACTCGTCGTCGACACCGCCGATGATCTGATGGAACCCGTAGTCGATTGCGCAGTTGCCTGCCGCTTTCTCGTGCCAGGCAGCGAGCCCGTCGTGGACACTCTCACCAGTCTTCTGGACGGCGAAGTCGACAATCGTGGTGACGCCGCCCCACGCAGCTGCCGTCGTGCCGGTTTCGAACGTATCGGATGCGTTCGTTCCGCCGAATGGCAACTCCATGTGGGTGTGTACATCAACCCCGCCAGGGATCACGTACTTGCCGGTTGCATCGATCGTGCGATCGGCGGTGATGCCAAGGCCGGCGGCTTGGCCGGGTGCCAGGATTGCGGCGACGGTTTCGCCGTCGATCAGCACATCGCCCGACGTGCGACCGGTTGGCGAGACGATCGTCCCGTTGATGATCAAGAGGCGGGGCATGATCAGCGGGCCACGATCTCGTGATAGGCGTCAGGCCGACGATCTCTGTAGAACTGCCAACCGTTTCTGACCTCACGAATCTTGTCGAGGTCGAGGTCACGCACGATCAGTTCTGGTTTGTAGGCGTCACCAACCTCGCCGACGAACTGACCCCTCGGATCAGCAAAGTAGCTCTGCCCATAGAAGTCATTGTCGCCGAGCGGCTCGATCCCAACCCGATTGATCGCCCCGACGTAGTACATGTTGTTGGCCGCAGCGGCCGTCTGCTCGAGCCGCCACAAGTACTCCGACAAACCACGGTGTGTCGCAGACGGATTGAACACGATCTCAGCGCCGTTCAGCCCGAGGCATCGCCACCCCTCGGGGAAATGGCGGTCGTAACAGATGTAGATCCCGACTTTGCCAACAGCCGTGTCGAACACCGGGTAGCCACCTGTGCCGGGCGTGAAATAGAACTTCTCCCAGAAACCTTTGACCTGTGGGATGTGCTGCTTCTGGTACTTGCCGAGATACGTGCCGTCGGCATCGATGATCGCAGCGGTGTTGTAATACAGCCCGGTGATCGCCCGTTCGTACATCGGCAGCACCATCACCAATCCGAGTTCTGCGGCGACCGATTGGAATCGCTTCGTGGTCGCCCCATCGGGAATCGCCTCCGTGTACTCGTAGTACGCGGTGTCTTGGACTTGACAGAAATATGGGCCGTAGAACAGCTCCTGGAAGCACATCACCTGCGCGCCTTGAGCGGCCGCCTGACGGGCCGCCGCCTCATGTTTGTCGATCATGGATTCTTTGTCGCCGGTCCAGTCGGTTTGCAGGAGCGCAGCCTTCACGATGTTCGCCATAGTCGGACTGTAGTCAGCACTTGACAATCCGTAAAGGTCAGAGCCTCATGTTGGAGCGGCCCAGTTGATCCACAGGTTGCTGGCGTCGGCCGGGTCGACCTTGACCCGCAACCGGGTCCCGACCTGGGCGCGGATCAGGTCGAGTTGGGCGACGACCTCGCGGCGTGTCACCGGCATCGGGATACCTCCCGGCATCATGACGAGCAGATCCAGCTCGATTACGGGATTGAAGCTCACGACGGCCCCTGTGTGGCGAGCGGCGGTGATCGTGGCGACGGCATCGACGCCGTTCTTGATCGCTTCGGTCGCTCCCGTCGCACCCTGAGCCATGACGGCCAACATCTCGTTGGCCTGGGTGAACGACGCTTGCGCCATTGCCAACCGGTCGGCGACCGGATACTTGGCGTCCGTCTCTTTGGCCTGGTGCATCAACCGTTTCGTGTCCTTGAAGATCCCCATGGCGTTCGCCGTCAGCGGCGGTGGATGTCGCTGAAGGCGCGTGCGACCGCTGGGTCCGACTGGATCCGAGCGTTCCAGCCGTCGTGCGCCTGTTGCCACGAGGATCCGCCAATCCCGTGCGAAGCGGCGATGCCGGGCAACAGCGATTGGTCGTATCCGAGCGGGGCGATCGCCTTTACGATCTCGACGTACGTCTCGAGTCCGACCCCCGCGATCGGATCGAGCCCGCCGGACTGCGGTGCGAGGTTTCCGGCGGCAGCGGCCTGATGGTCGCTGATCCTCCCCATCAATGCTTGCTGCTGGGCCAGGCCCTGAGCCTGCATCGCCTGCGCGTTGTCACCCATCTGGTTGGCCTGATCAATTAGGCCGGGCGCCGCCGCGATGACATTCTTCATGTCCTTGACCTGCTTGAAAAGTCCCATGGTTGCTATCCCTTGAACTTGCGCGTTGATGGCCCAGATCCGTGAGTCCGACAACCGGATCTGGAGGCTCCGCCACCCCCAGATCCAGTACTCCGATCAAATCACTTTGTCGAGCGTCACGCAATCCCGAATTAGTCCCAATCCGGCCGTGATCAGCGACGTCGCCGCACCTGCGCGGCGAGTTCCTCGGCCACTCGATCCGTTGCCGCTTGCAGGCGGCGAAAGTACGCCGACCGGCTGAGGTGCAGGTTGCGAGCGATCGCCTCGTGCGGAGCGGCTTCCCCCAAGTACGCGGCTTCGATAATCGACCGGGCGACCTGGTCATCGCGATGATCGCTAAAGACCGACAGCGACCGTTCGACCAGCGATCGCAGAGCCCGCAAACGCTCGGATGGAGAGCCGCCGAGCCACGCAGGACCGTTGAGTAGCTCCGCAGGCTCTCGAAGCAGCTTCAACAGTCGCTCGGGTTCCACGTCGATGGCGTGCGCAGGTGGCGTGGCACCGCTCTCGCGATAGATCCAGTCGCGTTGACTTCCAAGCAACCCACCGGGTCCGAAGTCGACGATGTAACACGCCAACTCCATACCGAGCGCGGCGAAGTCGAGTTCAGGGTGGTGTGTAGCGCCCAGCGTTTCGACAAACGCCCTGGCGGCCGGAATCAGCGGCGAGATCGGGAGATAGCCGTAGCGCGGATTGGCGACACCAGTTGACAGTAGGCCGCCGGTTCCGAGCAGAGACGTGACCTCGCCCATCTCTCCGGTCAGGTCGACCGCGTCGCGCCACAGAACAGCGCTGGCGGTCGACAGTTCTTCCCTGGCATGTCGGATCCAAGGGCCTAGCAGCGGGTCGCTTGCCGCCGCCGCCGGCGGGTTGCCCGACGACACGGCGACGTAGTAGCCGCCGATCTTGCCGTTGGCTTCTCTCGCAACTCCTGCGCACTCAGGGTGCATATCGAAGAACACCCGGGTGACATTCCACCACTCCTCGACCCCGACGCTGCTCAAGATCGCCCCGATCGTGTCAGCGTCACCGGGTCTCACCGAATCGATCCGATAGCGATTGCCGACATCTGATGACAATCCCCACCTCACCGTCGGATCGACCACGAGGTGTTGAAGGTCGGTCGACAAGCCGTGCTGCCCGGCGACGGCACGCCGGTGCAAATGGTCGGCGATCCGCCGGCGGAGTGCAGCGTCACCGTTTGGATCGCGGGCACGCAGTTGTTGGCGCACGGCTTCGGCGACCAACGCATGCAGGGTCAGCCCATCCATGAGCGGTTCGCTGAACGAGCGGTCACCAAGCCACTTGTAGCTGTCGTGAGGGTCGCCGTCGCCAAGTACATCCGCGAGCAGCTCTGGCGTCGTGACCCGGGCGATCGCGGCGACGCTCAGGATCCGATATCGGCTGGCATCGACTTCGTTGCCGAGCAGCCGTTCGGCAAGTTCCGCGACGGAGGAACTTGGTCCGGCTTCAGCGCCGACGACGAGGGCGAGCGGCGAGCCGTGGCTACGTCCGACCAGCTCGGAGGCGTCGTGGTCGTCGACTACCCCGTGACTTCGAGCGAGCGCGAACGCATCGACCGGTGTCAGCGCACCGAGTTCAATCGTATGAACGACAGCATCCCATCCCGCCTCGTACCAACCTCGCGACGGATGCTGGCGGGAAGCGAACACCACCACGGTGGTATCAGGCAGATCAGGTATCACCTGCTCGCGCAGATGACTGTCGAGCGAGGAGATCAGTTCGTACGAGTCGAACACAACCAGGGCGGGCGACGCCTCGGTCACCTGAGCAAGAATCGCGTCAACTTCGGTCGGGAAAGGCGGCAGGTCACGGCCATCAAGCCAGATCGTGTCAAAGCCCTTGGCCTTGGCTCGACGTGACACTTCACGGAGCAACGCGCTCTTGCCGATCCCGCCCGTCCCGACCACGTGGACGACTCGGTGAGGCGACTGTTCGGTGAGCACCGCGTCGAAGTAGGCAAGTTCCTGTTGCCGGGCAACGAACATCTCGCGATCCCGTCCAGCAATTCGGTGACGGATTGTCGCCATCGCCGCAAACCTAACGCAGACAGTGGCAAAGCCACCGGGGAATTCGATTGCCCTTCCGGGATCGTGACGTGTGCTCGCCGTGTGCGACAGTGATCGGTAATGAGTGACGCCTTCATTGTCGACTACGTCAGGACTCCTTTCGGTCGTTACGGGGGTGCGCTTGCCTCGGTGCGAACCGACGACCTTGCAGCAGTGCCGATCTCGGCGTTGATCGCCCGCAACCCCGCCATCGATTGGGGCACACTCGACGACGTGTACTACGGGTCGACAAACCAGGCCGGTGAGGACAATCGCAACGTCGCCCGGATGGCCCTATTGCTTGCAGGCCTCCCCGATTCGGTACCGGGTGTGACACTCAACCGATTGTGCGGTTCAGGGATGGAATCGGTCGTGCAGGCTGCGCGTCAGATTGCCCTCGGAGAGGCGGATCTGGTGATCGCAGGAGGGGTCGAATCGATGTCGCGTGCGCCGTTCGTGATCCCCAAGGCCGACACCGCCTACCCGACCACCGCCGAGATCGCCAGCACCACGCTCGGTTGGCGACTCGTGAATCCCAAGATGGCCGCCCTGGGTCACACCGAGGCTCTCGGGATTACCGCCGAGAACGTCGCCGAGGAACACTCCGTCGCCCGCGACGATCAGGACACGTTCGCACTTCGGTCACAACAACGGGCCGCCGCGGCGCACGCCGTCGGTGTGTTCGCTCGGGAGATCGCAGCGGTCACGATCGAGGGGCGCAAGGGTCCGACCGTGGTCGACACCGATGAGCACCCGCGGGCCGACACGACCATCGAGTCCCTAGCGAAGCTACGGCCCGCATTTCGAGCCGATGGCACCGTGACGGCCGGCAACTCGAGCGGGATCAACGACGGCGCAGCGGCCCTATTGGTCGCCTCACAACGAGCGATCGACCGGTACGGCTTGACCCCGATCGCACGTTACAGCGGTGCCGCCTCTGCCGGGGTTGCACCGCGGGTGATGGGGATCGGCCCGGTGCCCGCCGTCGCCAAGTTGCTCGCCGCCAAAGGGATCACGATCGCCGACGTCGACGTGATCGAACTCAACGAGGCATTCGCCAGTCAGGCACTCGCCTGTCTACGCAGTTTCGGCCTCGCCGACGCTGCAGAACACGTCAACCCCAATGGTGGCGCGATCGCCCTCGGTCACCCCACTGGCGCCTCCGGCGCTCGCCTTGTCGGCACAGCAGTGCTCGAGATGAATCGCCGCGGGGGCAGCACGGCTTTGGCCACGATGTGTATCGGTGTCGGACAAGGGATTGCCTCGCTCTGGTCACGTGTGTGACGGGAGGCGCGGAGTGGCGGTCTCCGCTGCACTCCCGTCAGACGAATCGTAGATCGAAGGCCGGTGGTGATCGCGACAATCTCGAGGTAACCCGGAATCTGAGCTGGTCTGTGTCCGGAGGAAGCGAGGGGAATCGAACCCCTCGTCGACGATCGCTACTTGCCAGCGGTGTAGCTGACCAGCGCCGCCCGTCCACCGGGGCCGTCGGTGTGGATGCTCAATAGCGGGCCTACGCCGGGAGCGTAGAATTTTATTTCCTGCACCTTGGGTTCGGTCGGCACGAGGTCGCGCGTCATCAGGACGTCCTTGTCGAAATATCCGAACGGCACCTCCACGCGTTCCTCGCCAACGGTGATCACCGCAGCCCTGTCCTCGGCCTCGCCCTCATAAAACTCCTGGCGATACGACATCCCGGGCTTCGGGCTCGCTGGCATCGCGATTCCGGCCTGGGCCCCGTCGACGCCGGCCTCAAATGAGCCCTTGTGGTCGACGACCTCGCCGTCTTCGTAGTTGGTTACGTACTCGCCGAGATACCAAATATTGCCGTCCTTGTCCTGCGCGTACCAGTCCTCGGTGATCTCGACTGGCACACCGTCCTCGCTGACCGTGTCCAGGATCACGCGGGCCTCGATTCCGTTGGCGATCATCTTCGTCTCGTTGGTGACCTCGACCACGACGTCCTCTCGTGCGCCCTCAGGCTCGCCCTCGATGTAGACCCACTTGCTACCCGGGCTCATCGGCCAATACGGGTTGTCGATGTTGGTGGTGAAATCCGCCGGGTCCAGGTTGACCTCCTCGCTGCCTTGCGGTAGCGCGGACGCAGGGTTGTTGGCGCTGTCATCTCCCCCGCCGCACGCGCTGAGCGCTGTCGCGGCCGTAAGCGCGGCTACCGCCGGCCTGATCCAACTTCGATGCATGATGTCTCTCCTACTCGATCTGATTGTGCCATCGTGCCTCTCCGAACCTGAGTGGTTGCTGAATCGGGCCAAGGCCGCCAACGTGGTGAGCTGGCGCCCACTGCGCTGAGCAGGGCATTGGAGCAGGTCGTCGACGTGTTGGGCATCACCACCGTGGCGGCTCTGGTTGCTACCAGCTGGGCGATAATGTCGATTCGGTCACAGTGTGCAGTGCGGCACCCACGACCATCGGTCGGTCGAAGCTGGAGGGCTCGGTTGTCAATACCAATCAACTTGCCGATTCGAGCGCTGTTCAACCATGTTGGCTACGCCGGCACTGGACCCAAGTCGGTGTTGGTCGAGGCACAGGCCGATGTGGGGTGGGTCGACTTCGAACTGGTCGACGTCGCCACCGGAACGTGTGTCGCGGCGGTCGCTCCGAGGTTCGTCGGTGGCGTTGACGGGTGGTCGCCAGGGCCATGGTGGCGCGTCGATCTCGACGCGCTCGTTCAAGCTGGCCGGTACGTACTGCGCTGGCGAACCGCCGACGGCGGTAGTGGTCATACTGAGACGATCACGATCCGGGTCGATCGTGACCAGCGATCGATGATCTCTGACATCGTGTACTACTTCAAGGGCCAGCGTTGCACCGGCGTCTACGACGCGGCCGACGCCAACGCACCCCGCATCGATGATGGCACCCGCCGCGACGCACACGGCGGTTGGTACGACGCCTCGGGCGACACGAGCAAGTACCTGTCGCACCTGTCGTACGCGGCGGGGATGAACCCGCAACAGACGCCGCTGGTGGTCTGGACGCTTGCTCGCTGTTGGCACCTGTATCGGGCGGCCGGTGCCCATCCGTACTTCCTCGAACGGCTGCGCGACGAGGCCGCCCACGGTGCCGACTGGTTGGTGCGGATGCAGGACGAGGCCGGTTGGTGGCACATGACCGTATTTGACGGCTGGTCGAAAGACCCAGGGCAACGTCGACTCTGCACGTACCGCACTCAGGCAGGCGACCTCTACGACGGGTACCGCTGCGGTTGGAGGCAGGGCGGTGGGATGGCGGTAGCGGCCTTGGCGCTCGCATCCACCCTCGACCAAGGTGGCGAGTTCGACAACGACCGCTACGTGGGCGCGGCCCGCTCAGGGTTCCATCACCTGGTCGAGCACGGTGACCGATACCGGACCCATGGCACCGACGACGACCCCGACGAGACCGTGCTCGACGACACATGTGCCGCGCTCGCGGCGTGCGAGTTGGCGCTCGTCGACACCGACCCGGTCGTGTCGACCGAGTTGGCGCGTCGAGTGGCATCGCTGACCAGCCGCGTGCGCAGCAGCGGCGACGTGACCTGGCTGGTTGCCGATCGTCAGGAGCAACGATCGTTCTTTCATGCAAGCGACGCCGGCTTGCCAATCGTGGCGCTCTCACGTGTCGCTGACGCGCTTCCCGGTCACGAACTGGCCGAGCAGGCGGGCTTGGTCGCAGCCGAACTGGTCGACGCCCAACTGGCGCTCGGGGGCCTGCTCGACAACCCATTCGGGTACCCACCGCATTGGGTGATGACTTCCGACACTGCCGGGCACCCGAGGTGGTTTTTCCCGCATCGCAATCCGTCGGGGTACTGGTGGCAGGGCGAGAACGCCCGCCTCGCGTCATTGGCGGCGGCGGCGTTCGGAGTCGGCAATGCCGGCGGAAGCACCGACGATCGTGACGCGGCGTGGCGGTGGGTCGATTGGATCCTGGGTGCCAACCCATTCGACGTGTGCATGCTGCAAGGTCGCGGGCGCAACAACCCGACCTACTGTCCGCCGTTCGACAATGCACCCGGCGGTGTCGCCAACGGGATCACGGCCGGGTTCGACAACGAACGCGAGATCGAGTTCGCACCCACTCCCTGGGCCGACGATCCGTTGCAGAATTGGCGGTGGGGCGAGCAATGGATGCCGCACGCAGCGTGGTTGATGTACGCCCTAGCCATCTCCGATTCGGGCGGAGTCGCCTGACACTCCGAGGTTGGGTCCCGCCGCGAGTACCGTGGGCCGGCGTGGAGATCTTGATCCAACCCGACGCCGAGTCAGGGTGCGTGCTGGCAGCTCACATCGTCGCCGAACTGGTCCGCCGCCAGCCATCGGCGGTACTCGGGCTTTCCACCGGCCGCACGCCGATGCGGCTCTACGCCGAACTGATCAGGCTCCATCGCGAGGACGGTCTGTCGCTGGCGGACGTGACAACGTTCAACCTCGACGAGTACGTCGGGCTCGACGCCGCACACCCGCAGTCCTATCGACGCTTCATGAACGAGCACTTGTTCGACCACATCGACATCGATCGCGAACACACACACGTGCCGAACGGGGTCGCCGACGACCTGCTCGCGGAATGCCGACGCTATGAAGCCGCGATCGCCGCCGCCGGTGGCATCGATCTGCAGGTGCTCGGGATCGGACGCAATGGTCACATCGGGTTCAACGAACCCACCGGTTCGCTCGGTTCGCGAACGTGGATCAAAATCCTCGCCGAGCAAACCTTGGTCGACAACAGCGCCGTTTTCGGCGATCTCGAATCCATCCCGCGGCATGCGATCACGATGGGGATCGGCACGATCCTCGACACGCGCCACACGGTGCTGCTGGCATTCGGCGAAGCCAAGGCCAGCGCCGTCGCCGACGCCGTTGAGGGCCCGGTGGCGGCGATCTGCCCGGCTTCAGCGTTGCAACTCCACCCTCGCGCCACGCTCGTCATCGACGAGGCAGCCTCCGCTCAACTCCGTCTCGGCGACCACTATCGCTGGATCGAACAGAACAGAATGCCGTGGCAACGAATCGCTGTTGGCCACGCGCCGCCCGGCAACGGTCCCGGATGTAAAGGCGATCTGAGCAGGGTGTTCTCAAAGTAGATGTCGCCCTACGAAGGCCCCGCCGAGCGGGGCCTCTGAGTAGTCTGAGCTGGTCTTTT